>CAMVRM010000044.1 GCA_947169885.1 uncultured Ruminococcus sp. | reverse complement strand
GACTAAATCTCGCTGAAAATCCACGCACATTTCTTGTGAAGACAGGTTCTAAATGTATCCGAAGGCCGCAGATGCACTTTTGAAGTCAGGGGACTTCCTGTTTGATTTTTCAGAAATTCTTTGGGATTCTGCAATCTGTTTCTATTCAGCAGTCAGCAGAATTGTGATGAGGATATAATTTCTATGAAAGTGGAACAGGACGGTTCCGGTTCACTTGCCCAAAATGTTCCCGGTTATGTCACATCTGCTACCGTGAGAACGCATCCCTACGCTGTCAATGAAGTTCAGTGTATTTTTCGATACTCTGTTGACTTTATCTGCGTTTTATGCTAAAATTAATATGAATAATTATAAATTCTGACGGCATTTACATCTATTGCCGGTTTACTTATCATGCGGGTTGTTTTGATTGGACTATTATGTAAGGAGGGATCCTGTATGAAAGAATTGCTGGAACGCAAGAAGGGGCTTCGCAGAAGCATATTGATCGTTGATGATGACTATATTGCAAGAGAGATACTCGGAAGGATGCTGGAGGATCGGTATGAAGTCAGCTATGCCGAAAATGGTGTGATAGCGCTCAGCATCATAAAGAGGGACAAGCTGAAGCTTTCGCTCGTGATACTCGACCTGCATATGCCTGAGATGGATGGATACAGCCTGCTGAAGCTGCTTCGCAGCGACAATGAACTGAGGCGCATACCTGTGATCGTGCTGACCTCCGAAAAGGGCGCAGAGGCGGAAAGCTTGAGGATCGGTGCAGCGGATTTTATTACAAAACCCTTTGATATGCCTGAGGTCATTTGTGCAAGAGTCAGTCATTCTATCGAGCTTGCCGAGGACAGCGTCATTATCCATGAGACGGAGCGTGACGAGCTGACAGGACTGTTTCATAAGGAATTTTTCTTTCAATACGGCAAAAGGCTTGACGAGCTGAATAACAATATGCCGATGGATGCAGTGGTAGTCGATATAAACCGTTTTCATGTGGTGAATGAACTGTATGGCAGAAGCTACGGAAACATGATCCTGAAAAAGATCGGTGAAAGCCTTCATGAGATCGTCAGCGAAACAGGCGGACTGGCCTGCCGCCGTGACAACGATCAGTTTTGTGTCTACCTTCCCCACAGTGACGATCTTCAATACAAGCTGCCGCAGTATATCGCTGTGATCGATCAACGCATAAATGACAGCAATATCAGCCTGCGGTATGGCATATATTCTGATGACGGCAGTGAGAAATGTATGGAACAACGTTTCGATTATGCCAGACTTGCCTGTCAGAAGCTCAGAAACAGCTATGTATCATGTTTCGATTTCTATAATGATGAGCAGCACGGCAAAGAGCTGTACGCTGAAAGACTCATCAACGATATGGACAGGGCGCTGTCTGAAAAGCAGTTCCGTGTCTTTTACCAGCCTAAGTATTCCATAACAGGCAGCCAGCCGAGACTTTCCAGTGCAGAAGCGCTTATCAGATGGTTCCATCCCGAATTTGGAATGGTAAGCCCAGGTCAGTTTATCTCGCTCTTTGAGGAGAACGGTCTGATACAGAAGCTCGACCGGTTTGTATGGAATGAAGCGGCAGCGCAGATCAGACAGTGGAAGGACTGCTATGGGATCGACATTCCCGTGTCGGTCAATGTGTCGAGAGTCAATATGTTCAATGCCCATCTTGCAGATATCCTGGAGAACATTGCTGCACAAAACGGCCTGGATCATGCTGAACTTCTGCTGGAGATCACGGAATCTGCCTATACCGATAATTCCGATCAGATCGTCGAAGCAGTGAATAAACTTCGTATGTGCGGCTTCAGGATCGAAATGGACGATTTCGGCAGCGGATATTCTTCGCTGAATATGCTGACCGCACTGCCGATAGATGCTCTGAAGCTGGATATGAAGTTTATCAGAGGAATATGCGAAAACGAAAAAAATGAACGTCTTGTCGGGATCATGATCGACATTGCAAGACTTCTTGAAGTCCCTGTTATTGCGGAGGGCGTTGAAACAAAGGAACAGATGGAACTGCTCAAAAGGCTGGGCTGTAACATTATACAGGGCTACTATTTTTCAAAGCCGCTTCCGCCTGAGGAGTTCGGAATTCTGATCGAAAAAGAACTGAGGGAGAAAAAATATGCTTACAATTGATAAACTAAGAGAATTTGGTGCTGATGTGGACGAAGGCCTTTCACGATGCATGAAAATGGAAGATTTTTATATCGGTCTTGTCAAAAAGGCTGTTGCCGACAACAGGCTTCCTTTGCTCGAACAGCAGATCGGAGAAGGCGATCTTGATGCGGCGTTTGAGACGGCTCATGCACTGAAGGGTATGTATGCCAATCTGTCGCTTTCACCGCTGACAAAGCCGGTCAGCGAAATCACAGAGCTGCTCCGCAGCAGAACGGAAACCGATTATTCGCCTCTTTTAGCGGAAGCAAAAGTGCAGTTTGAAGCATTGTGCAGTCTATAAATTGATCTCACAAGAGAGCTATTGATATGAAAAGGATAAAGAATAAAACAGGATTGTATGCGGCTGTGATATGCAGCCTTATGATAGCAGCGATACTCATACTCGGTACATACTGGTCGGGGCAGAAAGCACAGCAGGATACTGAAAGAGCGGTGACATCTGTCAGCAAGCTGTATCTTGACGAGCTTGCAGGCAGGCGTGAACAGGTAGTCTCTTCTGCATTGAAGCGAAATATCGGGAATATGCAGACGGCAGTCAGCCTTATGACAAAGGACGATCTCAGCGATACAGCGCATTTGCAGGCGTATCAGCAGCGAGTGAGGCAGCTTTATACCCTTGAAAAATTTGCCTTTGTGGACACAAACGGGCTTATCTATACCGCAGACGGAACTATGGATGATATAGAGAAGTACAGCTTTGACTACGATCATATCCGTGAGCCTGAAATATCCGTTCGGGATGACGGAAGCGGCAGCAAGAGCGTTATTATAGCTGTACCGGTGGACAGGCTTCCCCTTGACGGGAAAACGCTGACCGTCTGCTTTATGGAAATTGATATGAACACCATGCTCGAGGGCGTGTCCTTACAGTCGGATAACAATAATACCACCTTCTGCAATATCTACACACATGACGGTAACGCTCTGACAGATATGGTTCTTGGTGGTCTGGCAAGTGAGGACAATCTTCTTGAGGCTGTGGAGCACGCCGATTTTGACGGCCATGCTTCGGCTGAGGCTCTGCGGTCTGATTTTGAAAATGGCAAGGGTGGGATCGTATCGTTTACATATAATGATGTAAAGGAAACACTGTCATATACCCCGATAGACGGTACCGACTGGATGCTGACCTATCTGATCCGTGAAAGCGTTATCAGCGAGAAAATCAGCTCGGTGTCAGAGGGAATCCTTGTACGAAGCCTTGTACAGATATTTCTGACTGCACTTGTCATCCTTTTCATGTTCCTGCAAAGCAAAAAGAATGCCGAGCTTGCCATTGAAAAGGAGACTTCGGTGGTCAAGCAGGAGGAACTTGAGCAAAGATTGCGGCTGCAAAATGAACTGCTGGAGCAAGAGAAAATGCGCACCAGGCAGGATCATATGATAACCGCTCTTGCATCAGATTACAAAAGTGTTTACTATGTGAATCTCGATTCGGACGAATGTATTTGTTACCGTTCGGAAGTAACACCGGAGGAGGGGCCGCAGGTCGGAGACCGTCTGTCATTTGTGGAAGCATTCACCCGTTACGCAAATGAGGTCGTTGCTGAGAGCTACCGTGAGAGCTTTTTGCAGTTTATTGCGCCTGACAATATCCGCAGGCGGCTTGAAAAGGAAACGATCATTGCGCTGCGCTACCTGACTGTCGGAAAGAACGGCCAGGAGACCTATGAAATGCTCCGTATGGCAGGAGTTCGTCACGCAGAGGACAGAGATGATCACATTGTCCATGCTGTCGGAGTTGGCTTTACGGATATAGACGGCGAAATGAGGGAATCTATGGCGCAGAGCCGGGCACTCAGCGATGCACTTGCTGCCGCAGAACAGGCAAGCAAAGCAAAGACATCCTTCCTGTCGAGCATGAGCCACGAGATCAGAACGCCCATGAATGCTATCATCGGGCTGAATGCCATTGCCCTTAACGCTCCTGAATTAACTGACAAGACGAGGGACTATCTCGAAAAGATCGGCAGCTCGGCAAATCATCTGTTAAGTCTGATCAATGACATTCTGGATATGTCAAGAATAGAATCAGGGAAAACCGTGCTGAAAAATGAGGACTTCTCCTTCTCAAAGCTGCTTGAACAGATCAATACTATTTTCGGCGCACAGTGCGCTGATAAGGAACTGGACTACAATTGCCGCATCATCGGTTCGGTAGATGCCCATTATATCGGTGACAATATGAAGCTGCGGCAGGTGCTTATCAATATTCTCGGCAATGCCGTCAAGTTCACCCCCGAGGGCGGAAGCGTGGCACTTACTGTTGAGAGAACAGCTCATTTTGACAGCAGGTCAACTCTGCGTTTTACAATATCCGACACGGGTATCGGTATGAGTCCTGAATACCTGCCGAAGCTGTTTGAGACCTTCAGTCAGGAGGATAGCTCTGCCACCAACAGATACGGAAGCTCTGGGCTTGGAATGGCGATTACCAAAAATATCGTGGAGATCATGAACGGCAACATTGAGGTGCAAAGCGAAAAGGGAAAGGGTACTACATTTATCGTAACGGTCACGCTCGTGGATTCGGCATATGCCAAAAGCGACACGGAGGAGAATGATATAAACCTCGGTGAACTGAGTGTGCTTGTCATAGACGATGATCCGGTTGCCTGTGAACACGCAAAGCTGGTACTTGGTCAGGCGGGTATCGCCTGCGAGACTGTTCTTTCGGGCAGGGAGGCGATAGAGCTGGTAAGGCTCAGGCAGGCAAGACAGCAGCCATTTGATCTGCTTCTCATTGACCTGAAAATGCCCGGAATGGACGGCATTGAAACGGCAAGAGAGATACGCAGTGTTGTCGGCCATGAAACGGCGATCATTATCATCACCGCCTACAAATGGGACGATGTGCTGAAAGAAGCCGAGAGCGCCGGTGTTGACAGCTTTATTGCAAAGCCGCTTTTTGCCGATAATGTAATCGAGGAATTCAGGTCTGCATACAGAAAGAAAGATCCTGCCGGAAGAAAGGCAGATCACAAGGCGGAGCTTAAAGGCAGGAACATACTGCTTGCTGAGGACGTTCCCATCAATGCGGAGATCGTAAAAATGGTGCTTGCCATGCGTGAGATCAATGTCGATCATGCGGAGAACGGCAAAATAGCGCTTGAAAAATTCTCTGCAAGTGAAGTGGGACACTATGATGCAGTGCTGATGGATGTCAGAATGCCTGAAATGGATGGACTTGAAGCTGCGGCAAAAATAAGAGCACTTGAAAGAGCTGATGCAAAAACGGTTCCCATTATCGCTATGACCGCCAACGCCTTTGATGAGGATGTTCAAAGAAGTCTGCAAGCCGGAATGAATGCACACCTCAGCAAGCCGATAGACAACGATATATTGTTCGGAACGCTTGAGAGCCTGATCAAGTGACAACCAGATCTGCGGCAGTCAGGATGGTGCAGCTTTGTCAAAGTAATGCTGTATAATAAAACTTGACACGATCCGCACGATCGTAGTATAATAAAACCAAAGGAGTGTGTCAAAAATGGGTACAGGAAGACAATACGATGATGAGTTTAAAAAACAAGCTGTAAAGCTGGCAAAGGAGGTGGGCAACAAGGCGGCTGCCGAGGAGTTGGGGATCCCGAAGGGGACGTTAGGAACATGGCTCAACAGGGCTCGTGCCGGTGAGATCGACACGGGAGCAGGAACACGTTCAGTCGAGGAATCGCTGAATATTGCTCAGTAACTCCAAGCAGCGAACAAACGAATTAAAGAGCAGGAGAAAAGAATTCGTGAGCTTGAAGAACTTAACGAATTTCTTGAGGAGGCCTCTGCTTTTTTCGCCGTGCGAAGCTAAGATGTGCCAGCCGTCGGAAGTCGGCAAAGAAGAAGGGCAGGATAAGGCTTTACTGCAAGGCTCTGGAGGTCAGCAGACAGGCGTTTTATGACTATCTTGACCGCAAAAACAACCCATGGAAATATCAGCCTCTTGCTGATGAAATGATGAAGATCCATAACGAGGACGAGTACAATGATACTTACGGACGGGAGCGTATGTACATGGCGCTCACACTGAAAAAAGAAGACGGAAAAACAGATATTGATATACCTTGCGAGGGCACTGTCCGCAAGGTCATGGCGCAGATAGGGCTGATCCATGAGCCGCACAGAAAGCCGAACGGGATAACCAAGGCTGACCGCGAAGCCCGCAAGTCTGACGATCTTCTGAAGCGTGACTTCAGTGCAGATAAGCCACTCGAAAAAGCCGTGACCGATATCAGCGAGCAGAAAGCAAAGGACGGAAAAGCGTATGTTTCTGCGATATTTGACTGCTTTGACCTCATGCCGCTGAGTCTTGCAATCGAAGATAATATGAGGGCTTCGATCTGCGTTCATACCCTTGAAAATGCAAAGAGAACCTACCCCGATATAAAGGGATGTATCATACATTCGGATAGAGGCAGCCAATATACGAGTACAGAATATAGGACAGCAATACAAAAATATGGCATTATCCAAAGTATGAACAGTGCAGGCGGAAGATGTCATGACAACGCACGCTGCGAGAGTATGTGGGCGAGGATGAAAGAGGAACTTTTTTACAGCCGTGGTGACAAGTCCGAGAATTACACTATCGAAGAACTGAAGAGTATGGTCTGGAGGTATTTCATGAGCTACTGGGCTAATCGGAGGATATGCACCGCAAACGCCGGACTGCCGCCTGCTGTCAAGAGAAAGCGCTACTATGAGTCAGTAAAGCTTGCTGCTTGAAATTTGTTCGAGAAAAATGTGTCAAGTATTATTGACAAAATCAAAAATCTCCCTTAAAATAAAGTAAAATTGTCCGCAGCTTCAACCGATTCTGTTTTGTTTTCGGCTTCTTCACTGACCGTACCGCCGACATTTTTATCTCTGTCGTCATTGGTATCGGATTTGGTAACTTCCTTGACGGCTGACCCGTTGGTATCAAATCTTGTGATCTTATCCCTTGCCTTCGGCTCAAAATGCATATCTTTTCTCTTTTTCACATATGCACCGATGTCAAAAGCATTTTCGGGGTGTTCATCGCTCAAAGACTGATACATTTTGTGACGGGTAATGTCATACTTGTCGGAGAAGAAAGGTCGGACACCTCTCAACTGCAATATGCACTTACCGCCGTCCATGACCGCCAGTTCGTCCTGCGATTTTAATTCCTTGCCGAGCTTCTGATAGTTCATTCCGTAGCTTTCCGATTGCCCTCGGTTGGTAGAGGTATTGAAACTATCTATCGTTTCTTTGCCTAAACTCTCCGAAATTTCTTTCAGAGTAGCATGTTCCTTACCGCCCAAAAACAGCGTAGTATCGCAGTTTCCCTCGATCGTATCTGCCGAATCTTTATAAATAACCTTCAGCTGGCTCTTAGCTTGCAGTATGATCGAGGCCGATATTTCACGGCTTCGGATAGTCGCTATAAGTTTCTCAAACTGCGGTATTTCGCCGATATTGGCGAACTCGTCTAACAAACAGCGTACATGATAGGTCAGCTTTCCACCTGGGGAATTATCTGCTTTTGTACAGAGTAGGTTGAACAGCTGTGAATACATGATCGCCACGAGGAAGTTAAATGTAGCATCTGTATCGGAGATGATTATAAACAGTGCCGACAATTCATCGCCGAGCCTGTCGAGATGCAGTTCATCATACGAGGTTATCTCCAAAACCTCATCTATGGCAAAAGGTGCAAGTCTGGTGGAACAGGAAATCAGGATAGATTTCGCTGTTTTTCCTGCTGCCAGCTTGTAAGCCTTGTATTGTTTCAGGGCGAAAGAACCGAGCCGTTCCTGCCGTTCATCGGGCTTATCAGCAAACAGGTCGCTGTACTCGTCTTTCTGTTCGCCGTCATAGGGGATATTTTCGAGCCAGCACCCGAGCATATCAAACGCAATATCCATTGCATTCTTGAACTCCTCGTCCTCCTCACGGCACTCCGAGGCATTTATCATGTCGATAAGCGTTTCAAAATTATGCTCATCGTCGGGATACATGGTGAACATCAGGGCGATGTATGCCGTGTACAGCAGCTTTTCAGCCTTGACCCAAAAGTCATCGCCCGACGGCTGTTTCGTTGATGATGTGTTTTTGATAAGCACCTCAACAAATTTCAGAATATCCTTTTCACAATTTTTCTCCGAAATATAAGCAAACGGGTTGTAGTGCATACTTTTCGCAAAGTCAATCGTGTTGAATACCTTGATCTTGTAAGGCTCATAAATTGGGATATATTTTCCCTTTTTATCCTTGATATATCCGCCCTTATCGTCTTTCTGATATATGATATTTCCCTTATCATCACGTTTGGGGCGACCACGGGCAAGCATTTTTCCGCACTCAATAAGGACTGTGCCTTTCGGATCGGTCACAACGTAGCTGCTGTGCATCTGCATCAAATTCGGCTTCACGAAAAAGCGTGTCTTACCGCTGCCCGAACCGCCTATGACAAGAATATTCTTGTTTCGGGCATATTTCGGAGCGGGTGGTTTTCCCATCGTCAAAAACTCCGTTTTGGTAAGTATCACGTTATTTTCCGTACAAGTCAAATCCATGTAAGGCTCAATGTCCTTTTGCGAACCCCACACCGCCGAACCGTATTCCTCACCCTGACGGAACTTCTTGCGATTCTTCGCTTTCATGTACAACACAAGCCACATGATTCCTGCGACTGCGATTCCAACGAAAATATCAAAAGGGTGCAGGCTGGGGAAAACTCTCGCAAAAGCCGTTCCGATATTGCCCATAAACGGCAGGATTTTTTCCTGAATGCCGTCCCCCTCCGCCGTGCGGTATGCGTAGCCGAGGATATTTCCGACATAGGCAAAAATCGTGTAGGGGATAGCCTTGATGAGAACTTTTTTCAGCTTTCGTGTGTCGATTCTCAATGCCGCATATCCCTCGACTTTTCTCTCTGCTTACGTTTGCGAAGCTGTTGGGCGATACGCTGTGCCTGCTTGTGGAGCATTTCACGGCTGAATTTAGCTTTATTCTGTTGCTGCCCCTTGCCGAGATATTCCGTAAAAGCACGCTTGAAATCTTCCGTTTTAGCCGCTGAAAAGAAAACATGATATGTCTGCGGAGTTGTGGAGTTATCCTGTTTTAAGGCGAAATCCACGTCATATTTCCTTGCAGTTTTCAGAAAATCGCCTATGTTGTCCGCACTGACATCAATGTTGTCAAGTTTGGACGGCGACTTGCTTTCAAGCTGTTTGTAAGTCATGCGCCCAGATTTTTCCGCCTTACCGCTCATAAACTCCTGTAATGCACTTTTCAGAATATCAGCGGTCATCTTCTCCGCTTTCACCGTGATGTCAATGATCTTGCGTGTGCCGCTTTCAAAGTCACTGCTCAACCGCATCACCTGCCTTTTCGGAAAGGTCTACCTTTGCATAGGCTTCATTGTCGATCCAGTCAACGATCTTGTTTTTAGCCTGCACTGCATCGTCAAGCGTTGCATATTCTCCGAGGAGAATATTTTCGTTGGTCACATCAAGCCCCCACAGGTTGTAGCCGAGAACATTTTCATCATCGTCAAGTTCGTCATCAACGAAAACAGCGATGATATTTGCATAATTCACAAGGTCGCCGCCCTGCGTTATAATCGTCTTTGCCATATTTCTCACCTCTTTGCATTTTTCTTTTCAGTGGAATATTTTCATACAATCAAGGACATTCCCCCTTTCACCGCAGGTCATCAAGCCTGTTGTGATAATCTTCCTGAAGTTCATCGAGGTCAGAGAACAAAGTATCAAGCGTTTTTCTGTCGATCTTATCAGCTACCATATCCATGATGATAGATTCGCATTCGCTGTGATAGCCATTGAAAAGGCTGTCTATCGCCTTAATATCCGAAAGTCTGCCTGATGTCATAGCTGATCGCCCTACTTTCAGCATTTTTCTTGACATGGAAATTCACGACCTCATTGTAAACAGAGCTGATAAGATAAGCCTCATAATTGCGGATATTCAGCACTTTTTTCATCTGCTCGACAACGTTTTCCAGATGATAGATATTTGCTTTCATCATTGCAGATTCCACAGAAGCTCTCGGGAACTTCTGACCGTGAATGACCTCATAAGGCTTGGTAGACAATATCTGTCTTACCATAGCTTCAACGATCTGTTCAGCCTCAGCCCAACCGTCCTCATCGTCATCACAGTAACTATCGAGCCAGCTTGCAAATTCATAGAAGTCTATATTTTGCTTTATGATGCTCTTGTAAATCTCAAAATTCTGTGTGTATCCGTCCATCATTCTTTCATCTTCCGATTTTTGTTGAAAACTTTTCTGCGGAGCGGAAGGATAGATGGAGTCTTGATAACTAAGTTTTTTATTTTTGTTTATTTTCTCATTTGTATTTAATTGTGCCTGCTTTTCAGCCTGCGGAGTTTCAGCATTCGGGTTTTCCGCAGACCGAAAACCACTATGTTGTTTTTTAGCAGTGTCAGCACCCTTTTTAGCCGATTTTTTCGTGAAAAGGTCTTTGACACTCTTTTTTGCATTTTTACGGGTTTTCTCCGATTTCTTCTCGGCATCTTCCTTGGAAAGTGCTATCTCGAAAAACTCATAGATATATTCAAATCCACGGCTTTTGCTCTCGTTGGATTTGAGTTGGGTGCGGACAAGGTAGCCCAGTTCGGTGAGTTCCGCAAGGCGTGCCTTGATCGCAGACTTGCCCTCTTTGCAGATTTTCACGATTCCCGACACTGAAAATCTCCATGTGTTCGGGAGCGACAGCACTTTCAGCAGCAGACCCTTTTGTTTCGGGTTCAGCTTCTTTGAGCGTAGCAGCTTGTTGCTGATAACTGTGAAATGGCTATTCTTCTTAACTTTATAGAGCGTTGCGTTTTCAGCCGTGTATGTTTCCATAACAACATCAGCCTGCGGAACGGAAGTGTCCTTTGCAGAATACTCATAAAAATCATAGATGTACTTGATTCGCCCATGGGTCTCTTTGGACGGCATCAGCTTGGTACGCACAAGATAGCCCCATGTTTCCAATTCTTTCAGCATATTGCGGACGGCAGTTTCGCCGACAGCACAGATTTTTTCCAGACCCTTGATCGTAAAATTCCAATTCTTAGGCAGGCTCATAGCCTGTGCCAGCAGAAGTATCGCCTGACAGCTGATATTGGTCGAGCCGATAAAACCGTTGCTCAGCATCGTAAAATCGGCAGTCTTGTGAATCCTGCAAACAGTATCACCGATAGTTTTTTGAATCACCTTGTCCATTTCCTCACCTCGTTTACATACCCGTCATTTCACGGAAGCCCCACGGCTGATAGGTGAACATCATTTCGGGAATCCTGCGTTTGTTGACCGCATAGACCTTGCCGTATGGTTTGCTGATCTCAAGTAGAAGATTATTGTAGTCCTCTTTGCCAGTCAGTTCATTGACCGCCTTGCAGACTTCCTCGGGTTCATAGTTCTGCATCTCCTCGAATGCGAACATCTCCTCCAAAGTCGCATAGTCGCATTTCGGGTTATTCATCATAAGCCTGAACAGTTCACGGCTGATCTTCATCAGGTCATAATTCCTGCGTGTTCCAAAATCAATTTCTCCGATCTCAACTTTTGCCATTGATAGACCTCCCATAAATTTTCTTGTAGAAAAGAAAAAGCACTTCTCGCCGACCGTCAGGCGACAGCCGTTTGAGAAGTGCTTTCACACATATTCAGTTTTCATTTGGACACAAAAATAGCGGACAGCACTTCATGATTATGAAACACTGTCCGCTATTGCAGTCCATTATTAAATTGTTGTCAACAGGCTTTCTACCGGCTTTTTAGGTTACTTTCAAGATATTATGTGCTGTCTACCAACTTTCTACCAAGAATTTTATGGGTTAGTTTCTACCACATTTCTACCAAATCGTAACCAATTCACTCATAATTTTCGTTTTTGCATAAATGCCGCAATTTTGCGGATTTTGAAATTTCTACCGAGAAAAGTGCCGAAATACCGAGGATTTAAAGGTACTCAAAGGTGTTTAAAGGTACAACAGCTTTCTTATAAAATATAATGTGACAACACCGAGGACGAAATAGAGAATTTCAAAAAAGAGCGAATTTAGTAGAAAAGTTGGTGGAAATTTTTGGTAGAAGTCAATTATATGACATTTGATGAAATCACTGAAACACCTGAAAACACAGCGATGCCAATAATACAAAACCAATAATTTATATAATCGACTTAAAATTCAGGAAGTTTTATGATAAAAAGCAATGTAGGGGCGCACCTGTGTTTGCGCCCGAAACCTCACATTTGAACGTTACCTGCTTAGTTCAGTTGATGTTCACCCTGTAAGTCACGCTCGTGCAGGGAGAATCTTTGTACAATTTTGGTGCAAAGCGTTTCAGATGAAGTTCCTGACCCAGCAGGTAAGCATAGCCCTTATCTGTCAGTTTTTCGCAGGCATCTGTAAGTTCGTTCGTTAAACTGTCCGTATTTTTACACTCTCCGACAGTCGGCTCGGCAGGCGAGACATTAAGATGCACGGTAACACACAGTTTTCCGTCAACTTCGTCTGCTTTGAGTTCCCTTGAACGCACACGAATAAGCTGTGTATTTTGTTCCGACTGCGTAAAAAAATACTTGCCACGACCGCTCACCGCCGATATTATTCCTGTTTCGTATGGAGATAAACTGTCCGAATATTTACCTTGCTTAAAAACAGCACTTTTGGAAAGCCTTATCGGAGATTCCTGCTCTATGAACTTTTTAGCGTCTTTGTTCATATTATCGACAGTGAACAGCGGCATCATGACCATCTCTGATGGCGACTGAATGTCCGTTATAAGTTCTGTGAGCGAACAGCCGCAGACAGTGCCGTCAGTCTCGCCAGTGCGTATCATGCTGACAAAGCGCTCGGATGCGACCGAACCTGCACTAACGGGCACGCTCAGAAGTTTCTCGGCAGACGGTTCGGAGGTGGCGCAGTCAACGTTCAGAAACGCTTCGCTTGCCGATAGAAAATATCCGAACAGTTCGTCACTGCGGCTAAGGTCGATATTTTTGCCGAAAAGAATAAGGCGGTTCTGACCGAGAAACAGCTCGCCGCCAAGCTTTCTGCGGCATTCCTCGGCGGCTTCTGCGACCGAACGTCCCTCGCCGTTCACCAGCCTGACGTTCGGCTTTGAAGGGTCAAGAGGCGTGTCCGAACCGCTCCCCTCGGGCGAGAATACCTGCAATGTGACTTTGTAACCATTATCGTTCACATCAACTCCGACAGCGTGGACTATCACTCTGTCAGCTATCTCGGGCGGTCTGCCTGTGGAATAAAACATAAGCCCCATGAGCGCTATCACCAGAAACATAAATGATCTCTTCATTTTCAAGCCTTTCGTGGATATTCACAGTTGTTTGTTCTAAGATATTTTCGTGTGTAGAGCGGAGAGAAAAGCATAGTCATGACCGCTGCTGTGCCTATTGAAGATGTGAACTTTTCGGCGTATTCCTGCACATTGATATTCCTCGACAGCATAGCGAGCATGAGTACTGTAAGCACAGCCGCCGTGACGGGCAGGAGAGTGCTTTGATGTGTCCTGCGGAAAAAATGACCGACTGCCCGAGAAGTAATGAGCATCAGCGCCGAACAGGTCAGCAGTTCGCAGACGGTCATGACGGCGAGGAATACCGCTCCCGAACGGTCGATGACTGCGCCGTGTGTACAGCAGGAAAGGGTGAACCAGAGATTTCCTGTGCTGAAACTGCCCAGCACCGAGCCTGCCATGAGGAAGAATCCGAGAGACATCAGTGCATCGGCGGTGAGATAGACCCCGACAGTCCGTGTGGGTCGGCAGTCGATAAGCGGCATCAGACAGGCGCAGAGCAGAAGGTCGACTGAGCCGCCTAGAAGCCGTAAAAACGTTGAAACAACGGCGTTTTCGGGGTCGGGTGCAAAAAAGTTAAGTCGGTCGGGAAGCATAGCTCCACGCATCTCGATGAATATGAGCGCCATTACTCCGAGGATAACGGGCAGTATTATCGAAGCGGTTCGTGCAAGTCCCTGTCTGCCCATTGAAGCAACGTATGCACATATGAACAGCAGTACGGCGGTTATTCCGAAGCGTGAATATCTTTCGGGGTGAAATGATCCGAGCAGTGCCGAAAAATGTTCGGTGAGCATGATGAGCAAAACTGCCGCTCCGAGCGCAGTCACTGCGGAAAGTACTGCGGCGCTTGTCCTGCTTGTGAACAGGCGTTTCCGGCTGACGAGCTGTGCGGCAGGCATTAGCAAAAGCCACTTCAAGCCGCAAAGCAAAACTGCGCAAACACACGTAATTGCTGGGTTTTCATGCGGTCGTGGCAGGTAGAGCGACAGAGCGAGCAGTCTTGAAACGATGAGCAGTGCCGCCGCCTGATATGAGGATATGCGGTTCATATTTTCTCCTTTTTTTCAGCAGTTTATCTGAACTCGCTGACCGTTGTTTTGTCCCTTGCGAGTGCGGCGAAGTTTTTTCTGCCCGTGACGTTCATTATCCGCTTCTTCCGAAACGGCGACAGCGGCGAGGTGTAGGGAATGCCTGCAAGCGACTGTGAACAAATGTTCGCTGTTATCATGACGGCGCAGACACTTATCCCGAAAAATCCTGCGAAACCGCCTGCCAATATGAACATAAGCCTTATAAACGACAGCTGTTGGGCGAATGCAGGCAGAACATATGAAGCTGTGGCGGTTATTCCGACAACTATCATGAGCGGCGATGAGATA
This sequence comes from uncultured Ruminococcus sp., assembly GCA_947169885.1. Lineage (GTDB taxonomy): Bacteria > Bacillota > Clostridia > Oscillospirales > Ruminococcaceae > YE71. The sequence goes on along the minus strand of CAMVRM010000044.1, from coordinate 9,541 downwards.
AGTCCGCTTTTGACGGCGGCATCGCCGATTATAAGTCCACCTGCTATCGAAACGGCTGTCCCGATAGCGTGTGGCAGGCGTATGCTCGCTTCACGCAGAACTTCCAGCAGGAGCATGACGATAAGCATTTCGGTAAAAAGCGACAGCATCGTTGAACGCTCGCCTGCCGCAAGTGACAGCAGAAGCTTCATGTTCAGCATCTCTGGCGCAAAGTTCACTGCCGCAACATATACCCCCGGGAACGCCGCCGCAAGCAGGAACGAAAGACAGCGGATAAATTTCAGGAACACGGCAAAATAAGTCTTTGCGGCGTAATCGTCGATACTCTCGAAACCCTGCGCAAACAGGTAAGGGCAGACAAGAGCGAACGGCGCACCGTCAATGAGTATGCCGATACGCCCTTGTATCAAGTCAGCGCAGAGCATATCGGGGCGCTCGGTCGTGCCGACTTCCGAAAATAACAGCTTGTCCGACTGTTTTTCGAGAAACGGCAGAAGAAATGCAGGACCCAGCACGCTGTCAAGTTCTACTGATTTCAGGCGCTTTTTTAGTTCTCTGAGCATTTTCGGGTCGGTTTTGCCCTCAATGTAGGCTATGGCTGTTTCCGTGCCTGACAGCTTGCCGCACTTTATCAGTTCAAAGCGCAGTTTCGGTGTGCGAAGCCGCCGTCTCACAAGGGAGATGTTTGTGCGGACGGCTTCGGTAAAAGCTTCCTGCGAGGAAAGCAGGTCATTTTCGGCAGTCGGTTCGGCAACTGCTTTCGTGGGATAGCCCTGAATGCCGACAGCTTCTGCCGAATCTGCGCCGTCAGTAAAAACCAGCACGAACCCTGCAAATACAAGCTCCGCACAGCTTCCGAGGGTTCGTGCGGCAGTTCTGTCTGAGGACATGAGGGCGTTTTCGGTGAGCAGTTTTTTCAGTTCCGTGGGCGTGGCAGTGGTTTCGTTTTCAAGGCTCATGAGAGGTTTGTAGACAAGTTCTCCGACTATTTCAGACGAAACCATTCCCTCGACAGAAACGGCGGCACACTTCACACCACGCAGAGTAAACCGCATTACCGAAAGGTCGGCAGTGTTCCCGAAAAATTTCGTTATCATGACAAGCGTTTCGGAAAGTTTGGGTGAAAGGGGCGTGTGTTCGTTTATCTCGTTCATAAGTTCACTTCCTTTGTAGTATTATCGGCAGGAAAAGCTTTGAATATTCACCAAAAAAACGTTTATACTATCAGTGAGGTGAAGAAAATGCTGATAGTATTTATTCGTGCTGTTATGCTTTACATTGTGATAATATTCTGTGTGCGGCTAATGGGAAAAAGACAGCTTGGAGAGTTACAGCCCAGCGAGCTTGTTGTGACGATAATGCTGTCGAACATCGCAACGCTTCCTATCGAAGATGTGAACATTCCGCTTGCAATGGGGCTTATACCGATACTCACGATCGTTTGTCTTGACGTGTTTTTCTCATATGTCACAATGCGGTCGGGAAGTCTGCGGCGGCTTTTGTGCGGTTCTCCGAAAGTGCTTATATCGGACGGCAAACTCGATCAGAACGCCATGCGCAGGCTAAGATTCACGGTGGATGATCTGTTCGAGGCACTCAGGGCACAGCAGATATTTGACATTTCTGAAGTTCAGCTTGCAATGGTCGAGACAACGGGGCAAGTCTCGGTATACCTTAAAAAAGAGTTCCAGCCGCTCACGCTGGGTGACATCGGCATGAAGCAGAGCGGCGGCGACCCTCCCGTGGTGATGATCGAGGACGGAGTACCGGTAAAAGGGGCGCTCAGGCGTGTCGGCAGGGACGGGAAGTGGCTGAAAAGCGTCCTGCGGCGTGAGGGCGTGACGGCTGAAAATGTGTTTATCATGACCTGCGACGGGAGCGGCAAAACAACTATACTGAAAAAGGAGAATTGATATATGAGACGGCTTATTCTTTGTGCGGCGATATTTCTTTCGGTGGCGGCAGGCTCGGGAGTGTCGCTCACCGTGCTTAAAAGTTCCACCGATGATGTGATAGGTTCAATAGAACTTATGCAGAGTGCGCATGACGCTGAGAGCCGCTCAAAGGCTCTTGAAGTGCTTGAAGAAAAGTGGGCTGATTACTATTCAAAAAGTTCGTTCATAACCCGTGAGCAGACACTTGAAGAACTGAGTGCTGACGTAAAGCGGCTGAAACTTCTGACAGGTGCGGAACTTGACGGCGAACTTACAGCACTGAAAGAACGAGTGTGTCTTATCTATGACGGACAGTTTCCGCACATATCGGGAATACTTTAAGAACCTGTCTTCACAAGTTTGGGGACAACTGAAATGTTTGAAATATATTAGTTATGTTAATGAATATATCGGGTCATTTTGTTAGATTATTTAGTTATTATGGCTCAAGCAGCGTTTTATTCTTTGTGATAATTCGGTGATTTTTACATTGACAATTCTGTGAAAATATATTATAATTTAAGAGTGTAAAAAAAGCAAGGCAGGGGGTTGCTATGCCCTGAAAGACTTGCAGATATAAGTTCCTTTTAGAAAATATGGAGGTACACAAAATGGCAGTTTTTTGTTCAAATTGCGGAACGCAGAACGCTGACGGCGATAAGTTTTGTCAGAACTGCGGAACAAAGCTCGAAACAGCTCCACAGCCTGAGGTCATAACTTACGGCGCAGATACTTCGGCAGACAGCACTCAGCCGTCCTATGGCGCACCTGTTCAGGAAAACACTCAGTCCGGCTTCGGCGGCACAGGCAGTGCGGCTGAAAAGAAAAAAGTAAACCCGATACCGCTCATCATCGCAGCGGCGGCTATCATCGTTGTTATTGTAGCTATCGTTCTGATAAAGAGCATTTTCAGCTATCAGAAGATAGATGCTAAGGATCTTTTCGATGTAAGCTTTGCAGGTCCTGACGGCTATGGCGTTTGCTATGCACAGCTTGATGTTGACCCAAGTTTTGCACGCAGCGAATATGATGTTGACATGGAAGATTACAGTCTGACAAAGGCTGCTTCGGCTGACGAATCAAAGAAATCCAAGAAAAAAGAAATTGAATACAGCAAGTATTTCTCCGATGAGAGAAAAGACCTTGAAGAAGCTTACCCAAAGGCAAGCAACAAGAGCGCCGCAAAGGAAATGAGAGACGCTCTGCTCAAAGTCAACAAGGGTACAGGTGAGTTCAAGCTGAAATGCAAGCCCTCAAAGTCTAGCGGCTTGAAGAATGGCGACAAGATCACTGTTGAGGTCGATTTTGACGAGGAATACCTGAAAGAAAACAAGATCAAGCTTGAAAATACCAGCTGGGAAGTCGAGGTCAAGGGGCTTCAGAAAGCTATCTCGATCGATGATGCTTTCTTAGGGTTTGAGCCTAAATATGATGGTCTTGACGGTGAGGGTCAGTGCGATTACGATGCTTACGGCGGCGAGTACAAATTTATGTACTACTATAACGATTCCAGTTCTTACAGCCTGACAAACGGCGACAAGCTGAAATTCGTTGCTAACTGCGAAGTTTATGACACAACTCCTCTTGACGAAAAGGACGAGACAAAGGGCTTCTGGTTCAAGTATGAGGACAAGTTCTACGTATGGCCTTACGCTGAAAAGACCGCTGAGAAGGAATACACCGTTGCAGGTCTTAAAGGTCTTGAAGAAGTTGATCCTGCTAATGAGGTCGAGCTTGAATTCACAGGTGCTTCGCCTTTCGTTGACGTGAGCGCAAAGGTCAAGGAAGGCTCGAAGTTCAAGGATAACATTTCGGTAAGCGTTGATGATGATTACAATGACCGCTACAAGGCGGGCGATAAGGTAAAGGTCAAGGTCTACGGCTACTATGGTCTGAAAGATGCAGGCTACAAGCTCAAAGGCGCTGACGATGACGGTTATGCTTACATAGACGTGACTATCCCCGACACTGTTCCGCACTATGCAACTCTTGAAGAGTCTGCTGCTGCTGACGCTGCTATGAATGACAAGTTCACCGAAGCAGAAACAACTATCAAGCAGAAGATACAGGGCAATTCGTATTTAGGTGACGGCGTTTCGCTTGAAAGTGACTGCAAGTCGATAAACGACATGAAAGTTGTTTCCACTTACCACTCGATGAACAACATAACCGAGTACGAGAACCTCGGCTGGGGCGCTGCTGTCAATAAGATCTCAAGAATTTACAAACTTGATTTGAAACTCAAAAAGGGCGAGCAGACAGTTTATATCGTAGTCGAAATTGCTGATATCATCAACACTGACGGCACTTATGCTACTGAGAATGATATTGAGTACACATTCTACGAGAAGAACAGAGATGCTGTTGAGGCTGTTGAGGGTCTTGAAGGCTTCACTGTTGCGGCTGTTGGAAGTGAACCTGCTGCGACTGAGAGCAAGCCTGACGAGTCGTCCGTTGCTGAAAGTGCCGCTGATGTGTCATCTTCTGCTGCTGATACTTCTTCGGCTGCCGACACTTCAACTTCCTCCGTTGCTGAGAGCAGAACTGAGGAATCGGCTGCTGAGAGCAAGGCTGACAGTTCTTCCGAAATGGTTCCGTAAGAGAAATATTTCGGTAACGTAAAAAATATTCTATCCGCTTCTGCATATAATGTGTAGGAGCGGATATTTTTGTGATAATTATTGGAAAATTGCACAAATTTCGGCAAAAGCTATTGAAAAATGATGTGGAATATGGTAGAATATAAGTAGTGATATTACACTTATGAAAGAAGATGATAATATGAAACTGACTTTTATCGGCGCTACCCACGAAGTAACGGGGAGCTGCACTTTTATCGAAGCCTGCGGAAAGAAATTCCTTGTGGATTTCGGCATGGAGCAGGGGATAAATGTTTACGAAAATGACCAGATACCATGTGCGCCCTCGGATGTGGATTTTGTTCTGCTGACACACGCACACATCGACCACTCGGGATTGCTGCCGCTGCTTTGTGCAGGCGGTTTTTCTGGAAAGATACACTGTCAGAAAGCGACTGCGAACCTTTGTTCGATAATGCTGAGAGATTCTGCGCATATACAGGAATTTGAAGCAGAGTGGCGCAGCAGAAAGGGCAGGCGCAAGGGCATCAAGGAGACAATTCCGCTCTATACGATCGCCGATGCGGAAGCTGCGATAAAGTGCCTTGCACCTCACGCTTACGAAGAAACAGTCGAGCTGGGCGAGGGGATAACTGCGCTTTTCCGTGACGCAGGGCATCTGCTGGGTTCGTCAAGCATAAAACTCACGCTTACCGAGGGTGACGAAACTCGAACTATCGTATTTTCGGGCGACATCGGCAACGAGCATATCCCTCTTATACGTGATCCGCAGTATTTTGACAAGGCGGATTATGCGGTAATGGAGTCGACCTACGGTAACAGGCTTCATGATAAACCGAAAAACTACGCCGAGGAACTCGCAAGGGTCGTTGACGAAACATTGGGCGGCGGCGGAAACGTTGTGATACCGTCATTTGCGGTGGGCAGAACTCAGGAACTGCTCTATTATTTCAGACAGATAAAGCAGGAAATGCTGGTCAAGAGCGTGCCCGATTTCTGCGTTTATGTCGACTCGCCGCTTGCGATTGAAGCGACTGCGATATTCAACCGCAACGAGGATTCCTGCTACGATGAAGAAGCACTGAGGTACGTTTCGGCAGGGGTCAACCCGATAAGCTTCAACGGTCTGAAAATCGCTGTGACGAGCGATGAATCAAGGGCAATAAACTTCGACAAAAAGCCGAAAGTCATTATCTCGGCGAGCGGTATGTGCGAAGCAGGTCGTATCAAGCACCACCTGAAACATAACTTGTGGCGGCGTGAGTGCCTTGTGCTGTTTGTTGGCTATCAGGCTGTCGGCACGCTCGGTCGGAAATTGGTGGACGGCGCACGAAGTGTGAAGCTGTTCGGCGAGGATATAAATGTTGGCGCAACGATCATGCAGCTGCCTGGAATGAGTGGTCACGCTGACAAAAACGGGCTTGTTCGCTGGGTAAGTTCGATAAGCGGTTTGCAGCATCTGATCGTGAATCACGGCGAAGCGGCGACTATGGAAGATTACGCACAGCATATCCGTGAGGAACTGGGGCTGACGGTGGACTGCCCGTACAGCGGCGCAACGCTCGACCTTATAACGAACGAGTTTGTCAACGCCGAGCCGAGACTTGCCGCCAAGACCGAACATGAAAGCACGCCGTATCTGCGGTTGAAAGCGGCGACCGACAGGCTGCAAAAGCTTATCGCTCGTTCGCAGGGTCTGAGCAACAAGGAACTTGCTCAAATGACCGACACATTGAATAATCTCTGCGCTAAATGGGAGCAGTAAATTAGGAGTTTTGTATGAAAATAATTGATTATAGTGAAATAAATGCGGCATCCCGTGACCCGAAAGGGTTCATTGAGAAGTGCTGTTTTGAGTATGACAAAAAATGTAAAAAGACCGCCGAACGCATCGCCGAACATCTGAAAGAGCATCCGATCATTCTGCTTGCGGGTCCAAGCGGTTCGGGCAAGACGACAACTGCGCTGAAAGTTGAGTCGTATCTTGACAAAATGGGTGTCGAGACGCACACGGTCTCTATGGATAACTATTTTCTTCCAAAGGACGAGATCAAGATTTATGATGAAAATAATCAGATAGATTATGAGTCGCCGCATCGGATAGATATTCCGCTTATGCAGGAACATATGCACAAAATTGCAAAGTGTGAACCTGTTGAAGTACCGACTTTTGACTTTAAGGCGCAGGATCGCATTGAGGGTTACGAACTGAAACGTAACAAGGGCGAGTTGGTTCTGTTTGAGGGTATCCATGCGCTCAATCCCGAAGTGACGGGACATGAGGATATTTCTACTTGTATTTATGTGAGCGTCCGCACGAGGATCAAGCTGCCGAACGGTAAACTTGTTCATCCCGAACTGATAAGGGCAATGCGCAGGATAATCCGTGACAGGAATTTTCGAGGAAGAGAACCTGCGGACACGCTCGATATGTTCAACAGCGTTCAAAGAGGTGAAAATCTTTATATAACCCCTTTCAAAAATCGTGCGCATATCCAGTTTGATACTTTTCACGCTTTTGAAGCTGCCGTGTACAGAAACTTTATTTATGATGATTTTAAGAAGCTGAAAGACAGTTATAGCAACTATAACCGTTTTGAACCCATATCGGAACTTCTGCAAGTGATTGAGCCGATCAGCGCCGATCTGCTTCCTGAAGATTCGCTTTCACGTGAGTTTATCGGCGGAAGTGTGTTTAAGTACTGATTTAATATTTTTATATGTAGTCTCCCTCAGAGCAATACTTTGAGGGAGATATTTTGTGCTGTTACAAACCCCAGGAGGACATCGAGAGCCTGATATAGTAGCCTTGTTCTGCGTCACAAACTGGACAGTTCTCGGGAACAGTGCTGCTTTCGAGGATATATCCGCAGTTCATGCAGATCCATCGCTCAGTTTCGTCAGATGTGTAAAGCTTGCCTGATTCGTAAAGTTCGAGGAATTTTCTGAAACGTTCTGCGTGAGCACGTTCGATCGAAGCAATATTTTCAAAGCTTCTGGCGATGTCGGGAAAGCCTTCCTCACGGGCTTTGGCGGCAAAAGACGGATAAATTTCGTTTGCTTCGTGAAGTTCATTTTGCAGGCTGTCAGACAGTAACTTGCAAATATCATCGCCGCTTACAACAGGAAAATCCGCTGTAAATTCACATTCAGACACATCATTCTGTTTCAAATAATTATAGAAAACTTCGGCGTGTTCTTTTTCCTGTGACGATGTGAACTTGAAAAGCAGTCCCAGCACAAACTGTTTCTGTTCGTCACAAAACTGTTTTGCAAAAGAATACCTCAGATGTGCCTGACACTCGCCTGCAAATGCTCGCATAAGAGCGGTTTTTGTTTCACTTGTACTGAAATCTGTACTCATAAATATTACTTCCTTTCATTTAATAAATTTATATAGTTAATGTCCCATTCTCATTTTCGAGAAGTATCAATATCTGCTCTTCCTTGCCTGTCCTTACGTTAAAATACACAAGAACATTTCTGCCCTCGTCACTTTTGCACTTGAACTCGTAGCAGTAAGCTTCTTTTCCACCCTCGGTCGGGATAAGTGCCTTGCCGCTCGAAACGCATTTCAGATATGGCGAAAGCATTTTTTTGCAGGCGGCAACAGACATAGTTTTGTCAGGAAACTGACGGCGAGTATGGTTGGTAACATATCCGTCAGTTTCAAGTCCGAGAATTTCTCCGTCATCAAGAGCAACTGTCACCTTTATTAGATCGGTGTAGCAGACGATCTCATCGACTGTATATGCGAAATTTACAGTCATGATGTTGTTCATTTTTTCAAAGTAAGTCACTTTCATATCACTATATCCTATTTCTTTTAGATACTGTGATGCCTTATCGACTGCTTCTGATGAAGATAGAACTTCTGTCTCTGGTTGGCGTGATTTAATAAAATATGAAACAAATCCTCCTAACTGAGTTACAGCACAGCTTACTGTTCCTTTCTCGTCAGAAAATACCCACGCTGGAAGATTGCCCTCACGGTCAAATATGACTGTTAGTTCATTTGACGAGATACCGAGTGCAGAAGCCGCTCGTTCCAACGCTTTTTTACGTGTTACTGCTGTTGCGTGCTTTGTCATTTCAGGCTTTTTCTCCATGATGTGGTCTGAAAAAGGCCCGTCATAAATAAGTCGAGGATAGGAATTGAAACTTTCTTCGTAATCAGAAAAACTCTTGCTCAGTTCGGGAATATCGATATTAGTATAATTATCTGAAAGCTCTTCAAATGATGCTTCACCGCCTGAAATTTCCTTTTCAAGCTTCCAAAGATTATCTGCAAGAACTCCTGCATATTTATGGAGCTGTTTCAAATTATTATAATATTCTGCATCGGGTTCTTTCGTGTTATCATTTATTTCTGCCGAGGCTCTTGCATAGTTGCCGACCTGAGACAGAAATTTATAAGTGTTTTCGAGATGCAGTTCGCTGACGGGAAGTCTTGACATTGCAAGTTTTGCGTTGGTCGCTTCATTGAAAAGCTTGTTCGCAAGAACCATTTGCTGCTCAGAAGTTCCTGCGTAAAGCTGTTTTTCGAGCGTGGAATTTATACTGTCGGCGGCAGCGGTCAGGTCTTCGAGCGCTCTGACGTAGCTGTTGGTAATAAATGTCTGCTTTGCACGGTTCTCACGCATAAGAGACATATTCCTTATCATGAGTATTGCCAAAATTGTTACTCCATAGGACATTATACGTATTAGGGTTCGTCTTCTGAATTTCATATATTTATAACACCTTTCTTTTACACTGTACAAAAATATACTCTGTTAAATCTTTTGTACAACGCAGCGTACTGTTTGATATTAGTATTGAACGTTTACTAAAAATTATTCCAAAGTGTTGCTTTATTCACAAAAATATGCTATAATTGCCCTTATTTGTAATTATAGCAATCAAATAAAATAACATCACACTTGACAACGGTAGTATAATAGACTTCCTCGGAAACTAATTATAAACTTCAAAGTTTATAATACCGCATATAAGGCTTAAACGAAG
>CAMVRM010000043.1 GCA_947169885.1 uncultured Ruminococcus sp. | reverse complement strand
TCGACTAAATCTCGCTGAAAATCCACGCACATTTCTTGTGAAGACAGGTTCTAACTTTTGTGCAAATTGTCAAATCTGCTCATTTATAGTTTTATTGTTTTTTTATTGTACAAATCCCTTAAAATGTTACACAAATATGGATATTTTCATATTTTAAGATTGACATTTTGATATTTTTTTGGTATAATAGTAAAAAGAATCGTTCGTTATACAAGAAAATATGGGGAATTTGATTATGAATAATAGGGTCGTAACACTTCTTAACGAATATCTTGATATTACAAGGAACACAGCAGACAAAAATGAACATTCTCAGCTTAAAAACAGATATTCGGCACTTATATCAGATGCGGAACAGTCTGCCGATGCGGAAACAAAACTGCTCGTTGAAAGCATCTTCGATCTGACAACACAATACGTCATACAGAAAATAAGGCTTCACGGACAGATAAAAAACGCTTCTTCACTCACCGATACCGAGATTGAAGAAAACGCAAAAGTCCAGCGCATTCTTGACCTGAACCTGCTGACATATCACTTCCAGCCGATAGTCAGAGCGGACACGGGCGAGATATTCTCATATGAAGCGCTTATGCGCCCAAAAGGCGTTGAGGGCATAACACCGTTCCATATCCTGAAATACGCCGAAATGACCGAACGCCTTGACGAGATCGAAAAGCTGACGTTCATGAATGTGCTGTCTTTTATAGATGAGAACAAGGAACTTTTCGGGAGCAAGTTCGTGTTCATAAACAGTATGCCGAATGTGCATATCGACAACGAGAGCTTTGAGAATATCCAGAGACTTTTTGAACGGCTGTCTGACAATATCGTTGTTGAAATGACCGAGAATTCCGAATACGGCGACAAGGAACTGGGCGAGATAAAGGATAAATTCAGAGTGCTGAATATCCCTATCGCTATCGATGATTACGGAACGGGTTACTCAAACATAAGCAATCTGCTCAGATATACCCCCGATTATGTCAAGATAGACCGTGCGCTCCTCAGCGGTATTCAGGATAACCCGAACAAAAAACACTTCGTCAGGGAGATAGTCGACTTCTGCCACGCAAACAACATCATGGCGCTTGCAGAGGGCGTTGAGAACTCGGAGGAACTGCGCACAGTCATCCTGCTGGGCGTTGATCTTATTCAGGGTTTCTACACCGCAAGACCTTCCGCTCAGGTGATCGCTGAACTTCCCTACAAGATAAGGGCTGAGATCAAAACTCATCATCAGGAACTTGAAGACGGCAGACGTGCAAGGATATATTCCGCACAAAAAGGCGAGAAAGTAAACCTCGACAAGATAGTTAAAGACGGCTATGACTGCCTTATGATAGGCGCTGACAATACTAACGGAAGCGTCACAGTCGCAGGCTCGCAGTATTCCGATACGGATATACACATTGAGATAGCCGAGGGCTACTGCGGAGAAGTCGTGCTGGATTCCGCAAGCCTTTACAACATTACGGGCAGACCCTGCATCGACATCAACAAGGACTGCTCAGTTTCGCTGGTGCTGAAAGGCACGAGCAGGCTCAGGAACGGCGGTATAAGAGTGCCGCCATCTTCAAAGCTGACATTCGAGGGGTTGGGCAACATCGACATTCAGCCGGGCAGCTGCGATTATTACGGCATCGGAAACGATACCGCCTCAAACCACGGCGACCTCTATTTCAAGCAGGACGGAACGATTTCTATCTCGGCAAACAGCCACTCGGGAGTGCTTATCGGCTCGGGAATGGGCGGTCACATCTGCATCGAACGCGGACGATATGTGCTTAGTGCCAAAGGCAGTTTTAACGTTTGTCTCGGTGCGCTGGACGGAAACACAAAGATCGAGCTTCACGGCTGTGATTTTGAGGGTGAACTTTCGGGCGCATACAGCGTTGTGGTGGGTTCAATAAGAGGTGATGCCGACATACACACTATCTATTCAAGCGTCAAGTGTGATGCCGACAGTCAGCAAGCTGTTGCTATGGGCGTTCTCAGACACGGTAACGCAAAGGTCACAGCCGAGAGCGTGAACATGAACCTTGAAGTCAATGCCGATGACCTGACGGCACTTGGTTCACTTTGCGGCAGTTCTGAGATAAGCATAATGAGGGCTTCTCTGAGCGTTCGTGCGGAAGGCTCTAAGGCTCTGCTGTTCGGCGGAAAAAACGGCGGCACAGCTATAAGCTTCACTGACAGCGACATCTCCGCAAAGCTTGACACAAATCTTGACAGATACATCTTCGCCGACGAAAAAGATATTCACACAGTCGGCGGTAAATACAGGATAACGTTCAACAGCGAAAAATTCGACAGGATAAAAAACTGAACAACAAAAAGAGGATAACACCGCCAAAAGTGCTGTCCTCTTTATTTTTTGCCATTATCTGTCAGAAAAACAAACGTCTTCTTCTGCGCAGTTTGCGAGCGCCGTAATCGATCTGTGCGGCGACCTGCTTGTTCGTAAGATCGCCGCCTTTTTTGCGGTTGCATCGCCAGCAGAGAACTTGAAGATTATCCTCGTCTGCGCCCGAACCTCCCTGACTTACGGGAACTATATGGTCTATTTCCAGCAGAAGATAATCCCCCAGCCCGTCCGCAAGCCGGTCAAGATATGCCCTTGAAATGCCGCATATCTGACAGGTATAATCGTCACGTTCCAGTATCCGTTCTTTCATTTTTGCCGAAACATAACGCCGTCTTGACTTATCTTTTCTGATCTCTGCCTGACGGGCTATGCGCCTTTTGTACCTGAAATATTTTATCCTGCTCCACAAAAACGCTATAATCAGCAGGCATAAAAGCACTGCAAGCAACATTATTTTGGTTTTATTATCCATTTCTTTCTCCCGATCAGATCATATTTTCTGGGTTCGCTATAAATAATACCGCAGAAAAATGAAAAATGGTGCATAACTTTTGTAAAATTTTTCATGCTAAAAAAAGCGGCGCACCACGCAAATCAATTTTTAAAAATCATATGATAATATTTGTTGATTTTGTAGGGGCGCACTTTTCCCACTTGACGGCTTTGAAAACATGATGTATAATAATGTTAAGACAACACAAAGGAGATAACATATGTATAAGATATTGGTTTTAGAGGACGATGAGATGATAGCTTCGGGTCTGACTTATGCTGTCGGGTCTGAGGGCTATGAGCCTTTTCACGCAAAGAATGTCAGAGATGCGGTAACGCTTGTAAATGATGTTGACTTTGACCTCGGCATACTCGATATGCAGCTTCCCGACGGCAGAGGAACAGAAGTCGGGCGCAGGCTCAAAGAAAACGGCGTGCCTGTTATCTACCTGACTGTTGAGGACGATGAATCGGGGATAGTCAGGGCGTTCGAGGAGGGCGCTGATGATTATGTCGTAAAGCCGTTCAGGATACGTGAACTTCTCGCACGGATAAAGCGCACTATCGGCAGGAACAGCGGCAAAGAAGATTTCGTGAAGATAGGCAATGTCAGGATAGACACACAGGCAGGCAAGGTGTGGGCAGGCGAAAAACAGGTGGAACTCACCGCACTTGAATACAGGCTCCTGCTCATTTTCGCAGGGAACAAGGGGCTTCTGCTCACACGGGAGCGGATACTCGAAAAGATATGGGACTCGGCAGGAAATTTTGTTGAGGACAACACTCTTACCGTTTATGTCAAGCGGCTGAGGGAAAAACTCGGCGGCAATATAAACATCGAAACTGTCAGGGGGATAGGCTATCGTGTGGATAAGTAAAAAAGAGATAGAGACACTTTCCGACATCGTAAAGGGATATACCTCGGGCGAAGAAACGGACATAAGAGACAACAAAGAGGGCGCTTTCTCCATACTGAAAAATGATATTTACAGCCTTGTCGAGTCACAGAAGGAACAGCTCAAAAACACTCAGAAACAAAGGGACATCCTTGCGGAATATATGTCCGACATCTCCCACCAGCTCAAAACGCCTATAACCTCCATGCTCATCATGGCTGACCTGCTTGAAGATGCCGGACCCGAAAAACAGGCTGAGTTCATCCACAATATAAAGCTTATGCTGGGTAAAATGGAATGGCTCGTCAGAACACTTCTCAACATGGCTAAGATAGACGCAGGCTCGGTGGATTTCTCAAAGAAAAAGATACGGCTGTCGGAACTTGCTGAAGATGTTCTGCCATCGGTGAATATCCTGCTCGACATAAACGAACAGAAGCTGGAAACGCTCGGCGACATCGAACTTGAATGCGACAGGCGCTGGACTGTTGAAGCGCTCACGAACATCGTGAAAAATGCCGTTGAACATTCTCCGAAAGGCTCGGTGATAGAAGTCGACTGCGGCGAGAACGCCATATACAAATGGGTGTCGGTCAGAGACTGCGGCGAGGGCATAAGCAAGGAAGCATATTCTGCGATGTTCAGGCGTTTTCAGTATTCCACCAACGAATCGGGCTTCGGGATAGGTATGCCGCTCGCACTGTCGATAATGAAAGGTCAGGGCGGCGACATAGACATCGAAATTCCCCAAAAAGGCAAAGGCACTGTCTTTATCCTGAAATTTTTCAAGTAAAAAAAACAGAGCAAAACTCCCGAAAGTGAAGTTCTGCTCTGTATTTTTTATCTCTTATTTCTCATCTCTCATCTCTAATTTCTTATCTCTAATTTCTTATCTCTCATCTCTTATCTTGTTAAATGACGTATTCGGGCTGCGGCTGTGCCTGTGCAAGCTCGAAAAGTTCGAGTATCTCACGCCGCAGAGCAAGGAACTCAACGCCGCCCCTGTGTCTCGGACGTGGGAGCGGAACGTCTATCACACGGCTTATCTTGCCGGGGCGCGGGGTCATGATAACTATTCGGTCGCTGAGATAGATAGCTTCGTCTATGTCGTGGGTCACAAGTATCATGGTCGTGCCCTGTTCTTTCCACAGTTCAAGAAGTTTGTCCTGAAAGTCGGCTCGTGTGAAAGAATCCAGCGCACCCATAGGCTCGTCAAGCAAAAGCGCTTTCGGCTCGTTGATGAGCGCCCTTGCTATCGCCACACGCTGAGCCATGCCGCCCGAGATCTGGTGAGGATATGACTTTTCAAAGCCCTCCAGCCCCACCATTGAGATATATTCATGCACGCTCGCTTTCTTCTGTTTGAGCTGACCCCTTGCACGCAGTCCGTATGAGATGTTGTGTTCAATATCCAGCCACGGGAACAGACTTCCCTGCTGAAAAACATATCCACGTTCGGGGTCAACGCCCGTTATCGCTCTGCCGTCTATCGAAAGCTTTCCGTTCTGCGGCTTGTCAAGCCCTGCTATCAGCCGCAGAAGCGTTGTTTTTCCGCACCCTGACGGACCTATGAGCGATATGAACTCCCCTGCCCTTATGTCAAGGTCAACACTTTTGAGCGCCTGAACATTTCTGCCGTCAGTGTCGGTATAGATGCGGTCAACTCCCGAAATGTTTATACTGCTGCTCATTTTTTCACAACTCCCTCCTGCCACCTGAGCGTGTGCTTCTGTATGCGCCCGATGATGTGGTTTATCAGCGAGAACAGCACCGCCATTATGACGATCGCCGCCAATACTTTGTAATATGCGCTCCACACTTTCGACTGGTTTATGTAGTAGCCCAGACCGCCCGGCTGTCCTAACATCTCGCTCATTACAAGCGTTGTGAAAGCCATTGCATTTGCCGAACAGATACCTGTAAAGATGTCGGGCATTGCGTGAGGGATCGCAACGTGGAATATCAGGTCAACGGGTCTGCTCCCTAAGATGCGTGCGGCTTCGTAGCTCTGCTTCGGGGTGGACTGTATGCCCTGCGCCGTCAGGAACGCTATCTGGAACCATGCGCATATCACTATCAGGAACACAGCCGCCGTGAAAGAGTTCGGAAGAAGTGTCAGCGCAAACGGCATCCACGCCACCGCAGGCACAACGCCTGTTATTTTCAGCACGGGGAACACCCAGTAATACACTTTCGGGAACCAGCCGATAAGTATACCCGTCCCCACGCCTAAAAGCACTCCGCAGGAAAAGCCTGCCGCATAAAGTCTCAGCGAATAAAGTGTGTTCTGCAAGATGTATTCACTGTCGGCAAGATACGCTTCACACACCTGCGCAGGACCCGGAAAGAACGGCTGTGGGAATATCTGCAATTTCGTGCCGCCTATATCCCACACTGCAAGCGCTGCCCCGACTGCGAATCGGAATGCGGCGTTCTTGCTGAACTTCCTGCGGCTGTCCTTGTCAGACCACGAACGCAGTCCCGACACAAGATAAATGACTGCAAGCGCCGCAAGAATAAATATATAAGCATCGTTCATGTTAAGGTCAACTGCAAGCCCGAACGCACTCAGAGTATACTGCTTTATCTCCACCGCCGCTTTCTGCGGAAAAAGGATATTCACGCCTATTGCGATGATGAAGCCCGACACGGTGAACAGCAGTTTCAGCAGGAAATATGCGTTGTTCTTATAGTTCCACGCTGTTTTCGCCTTTGAAGAACTGTTCTCCGCTATCGGTGCTGTAAGTTCAACTGCGGCTGTACTCATTTACTCACCTCAACTTTCTGATAGATGTCCTTTGCAAACTGATCGGGGTCACTTTCGAGATAACCTATCTGAGACAGACCGTCAACAAAGTACTTCACATCTTCCTCAACATGGCTGTCCCAGTTTTCGTCATGTTCTGCCGCCGAGGGGAAACCGTAACCCTTGATAAGGTCTACTGCAAGCTCCCTGTCCTCGATCGAAGCGTAATTCTTGTCAACGATAAGGTCAACTGCCTGTTCGGGGTTTTCATATATCCACTCCTGCGCCTTGCGGTAAGCTCTGAGAAGTGCCGCAACTTCCTCGGGGTCTTCGTTCAGAACTTTTGTGGAAGCATAGAGGAAACAGCAGAAATGGCTCTCGAAATACGGGTCTTTTCCAAGGTCAAAGATTATCTTCACATCGCCTGCTTTTTCGTGTATCGAACCCAGCGGATCCCAGAGCGCCGCCACATCTATCTCGCCGTTTGCAAGCGCTTCAAATTCAAGGTTGCCGTCGGAATAGGGCAGGAAGGTCACTTCTCCGTCAGAGGGGTCAGCGGAGATGCCTGCGTTTTCCAGCCACAGTGAAGCCACCTGATGCGGTGTGCCGCCTATCTCGTCAACGCCTATCTTCTTGCCCTTCAAGTCCTCCACGCCGTTTATGTCCGAATCGGGTCGGACGGCAAACTTTATACAGCCCTCGTGCAGACCGTCCACAACTTTCACATCTATGCCGTTCTCGATACTGGGGAAGAACTGGAAGTCGCCGTTCACTATCGGGATAGTGCCGTTGTTCAGTCCTATCTTTCGTGTCTCGAAATCCGCCGAGATAAGGTTCACGTCAAAGCCCTCCTCCGCAAAGTAGCCGTTCTCGTAAGCCACGTAGATAGGCGCTCCGCAGAGTGCGCCGTCCTTGCCGGGAATGTCGATCTTGCCGTATTTGAAGTCGGTGTTCTCCGTCTTTGCAGATGCCGTATCCTTTTCGGAAGCGCTGTCAGCCTCACTCACCGAACATGAACCGAGTGCCGCCGCAAACACCATAGCCGCAATTGCCGAGATAATTCTTGTATTTTTCATAACTCATTCCTCCTGAGATTTTTTCGATGAATACAGTTTAACCCGAAACGTAAAAAAAATCAACGATAAAAGCTGACAACGTTTGCACAGATATGCCGCCCTGCCGCTCCCCTGCCCCTCTTTTCCTCAGAAAAAAACACCGCAGATACGCACTTTCGGAGCTGTGACTGCCTATCGCAGACAACGTTCCCACACCGATGAACAGGGCGTTTTTGCCGTTGCTCATGCCAAAAAGGAACGCTTATCACGTTACGCCTGCGCTTGCCATAAGATAACGCTATCACAAGCAGTACGCTTTATAGAAAAAAATTATAACTTTTTTCAGTTCAGCTGTTGACAAATGCCGAAATTTATGTTATAATCCATACAAATCATATAAAGCAGGTGGGAATTATGACGATACAACAAATGAACTATGCACTGACTATCTCCGAGTGCGGCTCGATGAACAAGGCGGCTGAAAAACTCGGCATCTCACAGCCTACCCTCACAAGCGCTGTCAGGGAGCTTGAAAAGGAACTGGGCTTTGAGGTGTTCATGCGTTCGCACAAGGGCGCTGTGCCCTCGGCTGAGGGGCTTGATTTTTTGCAGAACGCAGGTCAGCTGATGCGCCAATATGAACTTATACAGGAGAAATTCATAAGCAAAGAAAAAAAGCGCCGATTCGGAATATCGACGCAGCATTATTCATTCGCAGTAAGTGCATTTATTGAGACAGTAAAGCAGTTCGGCACGCTGGAATTTGAGTTTGCGGTGCGTGAGACCGAAACGCTCAACGTTATCCGTGATGTGAGCAGTCTCAAAAGCGAGATAGGTGTGCTGTACATATCAAATTTCAACCGTAAGCCTATCGAAAAGCTTCTTGAAGAAAATGAACTCAGCTTTACCGAACTTATCCGATGCAAGGCTTATGTGTATGTGTGGAAAGGTCATCCGCTTGCGAACGAGCCGTCAATAAGCATGGAGCAGTTAGAGCCTTATCCCTGTCTGTCATTCGAGCAGAACGGCAGGGACGGTTATCTTTACGCCGAGGAGATACTGAGCGAGAACATCTACCCCAGAATGATAAAAGCGACAGACCGTGCCGCCATGGGCGAGATGATGCAGGAACTTGACGGCTACACGCTCTGTTCGGGGATACTCTGCAAGGAACTGGGCGGCGATGATTACAGAGTTGTCCCGTTCCGTGAGGACACCGAAAATCCCAACAGCATTATGGAGATAGGCTATATCCGCAAGAAAAACAGCAGTCTCAGCGAGATAGGCGAAAGATATATCTCGGAACTGAAAAAAAGTCTTGAAGTGAATACCAAGGGCTGAGGAAAAAATTGACGTTATTACTTCGGCAATTAAACAATTGGCTCTTCTTTTTTAGAAAATCGTCAATAGTACGATTTTGCGTCATTTTTGGTTTTTTTAGCATAAACCGGTCAAATTATATTATTGCCGAAGTAATAATAAAAAAAGCCTCCCCTTTCTCACAAAGAAACGGAAGGCTTTCAACATATATGAGTTGTGATATATTCGCATAACGTATATCACCGTTCGGAAACCAAACAGCACGCAATACCGTACTGTTTTTTATTCTTCCTCATCCTCGGGCATATTTTCCCAGTTGTGGTAAACGTTCTGAACGTCATCGTTGTCCTCGAGGTTTTCGAGGAGAAGACCCATGAATTTCAGCTGCTTTTCGTCAGTAAGGGTCGTGTAAGTCGAAGGCACCATTTCGCTGTCGGCACTCATCACCTTGTAGCCCATGCCTGTGAGCGCTTCGCTGACTGCGACAACATCGTTGGGAGGACAGCTTACTTCTACGATCTCCTCGTCAATGTTGAAATCATCTGCGCCTGCCTCAAAGCAGTCCTCCATGAGCTTGTCCTCGTCCTGACCTGCGTATTCAAGGATAACAGTACCTTTCTTTGTGAACATGAACGAAACACAGCCGCTTGTGCCAAGGTTGCCGCCGAACTTGTCGAAATAGTGGCGAACATCGCCTGCGGTGCGGTTCTTGTTGTCGGTCAGGCACTCAACGATAACAGCAACTCCGCCGGGACCGTAACCCTCGTATACCATTTCTTCGTAGTTGTTCTTGTCGCCCTCGCCAGCCGCTTTCTTGATTATGCGGTCGATGTTGTCATTGGGGATATTGTTGGACTTAGCCTTTGCGATAAGCTGTGCAAGCTTCGAGTTGTTAGCAGGGTCGGGTCCGCCCATTTTTACTGCTACTGCCATTTCCTTGCCGATCTTTGTGAAGATCTTGCCCTTAACAGCATCGTTGGCTTCCTTTTTCCTTTTGATGTTTGCCCATTTTGAATGTCCTGACATTGGAATGACCTCCTTGTTTTGATAAAAGAAATATTTACAAAATTAACGCACTTTAGAACCTGTCTTCACAAGAAATGTGCGTGGATTTTCAGCGAGATCAAGTCGATTTCAAGGCGAAAAACCGCAGTTGTGCTGTCGCACTGCAAGGTTTTTCAACGCAGAAAGCGACTGAATATCGTTGAAAAGACACGTACAGAGTCTTGTGAAGACAGGTTCTTAGTCCATGGCATCTTGATCCTTGTCACGGATAATGCGATATAATTCGTTTATGCGCTCATTATTGCCGATAAGCGACAGGTATCCGAACACCGCTTCAAGACCAGTTGCGGCACGATAGTCGGTGTTGGTCGCACTTTTCGGAGCGCCGATGTGGCTGGAATTGCGCCCACGCTTGTAGATGTATTCTTCTTCCTCGGTGAAATGACCCCCGAGAAGATAGTGCGCCGCCTGTGCCTGATAGCCTGCACGCACCAGTTTTACTGCCTCGGCGTGAAGTTTTCCTGTCGGCATATTCGCCCTGATGACAAGTTCCGAGCGGACTAACTGCTCGTAAACGCTGTCGCCCAGAAATGCGAGCGTCAGCGGAGAATACTGCCTTGCTTCGGCAGGAGTGAGGACTTTTTTAAGTTGTTCCATGACCGCACCTTTACTCCACAAAGTCGAACTCAAAGCCGTAAATGTCCACCGTGTCGCCCTCGTTTATGCCCATTTGTTCCAGCTTGTCGATGATGCCTGTCGAACGCAGAACACGCTGGAAGTATTGCAGTGACGAATAATCGTCCATATTGCAGCTGCGGAGTACGTCCCACAGCCAATCCGCTTCAACGAAATAAACGCCGTCCTCGATAGTAACGGTGAAGTCCTTCTTCGAGAGCAGTTTGTCGTCCAGTTCTTCCTGTGTCAGCGGCTGAGCCTCGAACTGCTTGACGGGCGGCAGCTTTGAAAGTTCCTCATAGACCTTGTTCACAAGTTCCTTAGTGCCCTGAGTTGTCGCTGCGGAGATCTCGAAGAACATTCTGCCCTCGCCCTCAACAAACTCACGGAACTTCTGTATCTGTTCTTCTGTCGCAAGGTCGCACTTGTTAGCCGCAACTATCTGAGGCGCTTCACTCAGCTCCAACGAGAAGTTTTCAAGTTCACGGTTGATGATCTTGTAATCCTCAATGGGGTCTCTGCCCTCGCTGCCTGAAACGTCAACGATGTGGACGATAAGACGGCAGCGCTCAACGTGCCTGAGAAATTCGTGTCCCAGTCCCACGCCCTCGCTCGCACCCTCGATAAGTCCGGGAATATCAGCCATTACAAAGCTGTGTTCCTCGTCTATGCGGACTACGCCGAGAACGGGAGTGAGCGTTGTGAA
The DNA here is from genome assembly GCA_947169885.1 of uncultured Ruminococcus sp. Lineage (GTDB taxonomy): Bacteria > Bacillota > Clostridia > Oscillospirales > Ruminococcaceae > YE71. The sequence goes on along the minus strand of CAMVRM010000043.1, from coordinate 13,249 downwards.
GTGATAGCTTGCGATCTTCGGCTTTGCTGCGGAAACTACCGAAATGAGCGAGGATTTGCCCACGCTCGGAAAGCCGACAAGTCCCACGTCTGCGATAAGTTTCAGTTCCAGCTGAACTTCATATTCGTCACCGCGAAATCCCGGCTTTGCAAAACGAGGTATCTGTCTGGTCGATGTCGCAAAGTGCTGATTGCCCTTTCCTCCTCTGCCGCCCTTGCAAACCACAACAGGCTCATCGCCAGAAATATCCGCAAGTATCCTGCCTGTTTCGCATTCCTTTATGACCGTTCCTCTCGGGACTTTTATCACAAGGTCGGGAGCGTTTTTGCCCGTGCAGTTCTTTGAACTTCCGTCCTTGCCCTTTTCAGCGACATACTTTCTCTTGTAGCGGAAGTCGATGAGGTTTGAGAGGTTGTCGTCTGCCACGAACACGATGTCTCCGCCTTTTCCGCCGTCACCGCCGTCGGGTCCGCCTGCCGCAACGTATTTTTCACGGTGGAAGGACACACAGCCGTCGCCGCCGTCACCTGCTTTGATATAAATTTTCGCCTGATCTACAAACATTGCTGTTTCCTTTCGGTCACTTTCTGTCAAATATCCTTGCGGCATCATTAAGCCTTTGATTTGCCGCTGCGTTCCTGTCCAATGCCGCCCTTTTGCCTGCACGGTTGTGCTGCATACCCGAGCTGAACAACGGTATCGAGATAAGCCCTGCCACCCTGAACACGAGCCAGCCGATAGTCTCGGGCATACTGGGATTAGACTTTCTGAACTCTCTGAGCGCACCGTCATGCGTCCGCCTTGAAATGAACAGCGAGCCGTTCTCACCCGACTTATAAACATAGAGTTCGTGAGGTTCGCCGTTGTCAAAACCTCTGAACGAGCAGAACTGGTCATAGTCGCTCTTCTGTCTGCCCTCGATGTGAGTTCCGTCAGGCAGTTCGCCCGTAAAGCTGACGTGATAGGTATAAGTCGTCACACGTCTTCTTCCGCCGTGCCGTCTGCGGCGGTAATGGGTGTGTTTTGTCTGTTCAAGTTCGGTTATCACGATCTGCGCCTTGTCAACAAGCGTTATGCTGCTGCCGACATGGAGCAGTTTCACAGTAAGTCCCGCAAGTGCGATAACAAGACAGACCAGAGCCGTTCTGAGCATCTTAGCGCCGAAATTGTGTGCAAAAGTCTCAGAGGGGTCAACTCTGAACGCATCAAATAAACCATTATTCATTTTCAGTATTTGTCTCCGTAAGCGGTAAAGCCTTGATCTCGTTTATGTCTACATAATATTTTTCATCTGTCCCCTGCGGCGGCGCATCGCTTATGACGGGAGCGCCCGAAAGCACAGTTGGAACATCATTTCTCGGGTATTTAAGCCCTATCTTCATCTGCTTTCTTCCGATAAGGAACATCATGAACGCCGCTAAAAAACTCAACCACATACCCGAAAGCGAAAGCGGCAAAGTCTCAGCGTGACAGGAAGCATAGTCCAGCATCGCATAGAGCTTTCTGCGCTCCGAGATATAAAGCTCGCCCCCTCCGCGGTTGAACGTCACCTTATACAGCATGAAAGAGGGCGGCTCGGCTCTCCATCGCAGGTCTTGCAGTTCGTTAAAGACCTCCTCGGGGATATATTCGTCCACCGAAAGTTCCGCACCCTGTTCGTCCCTGCCCCTAAAATGCGCCATGAACCTTTTGGCGGTTATGTCGCCGTCATCGACCTTTTCGACGGTGCATGAAACATCAGGGTCGCCGATATATTTCATGTGAAAGCTGTCCATGCTGAGCGAAACTGCGAGTATCACAAGTCCCAGCAGAACAAGCAGGACTCCCGTCCGTATCAGCCCGACACCTAAATTATAGGCGAAATGCGCCCCGTCATCCTTCCTGAAAGCGTGGAAAAAGTTATGAAAAGCAGCAATTATCTTTTTCATATGTAATGTAAAAAAACCCCGAGTAGTCTCGCTGCCCGGGGTCATATCTGTCTTATTAAGCCTGGGGATAAACCGAAACTTTCTTGCGGTCTTTGCCCAGTCTCTCAAACTTTACTACGCCGTCAACCTTAGCGAAAAGCGTATCGTCCGAGCCTCTGCCTACGTTCTCGCCCGGGTGGATGTGAGTTCCTCTCTGACGAACGAGGATGTTGCCGGCAGGTACGAACTGACCGTCAGCTCTCTTGACACCAAGTCTCTTGGACTCAGAGTCTCTGCCGTTCTTGGTAGAACCCATACCTTTCTTATGAGCGAAATGCTGCATGGAAATTATTAACATTATGAATACACCTCCGTAAATGAAGTATCTCTTTGGAGTCTACTTGTCGATGACCCCGATCTTGACAGTCTTCGGGAATTCCTTGTCGATCATATACAAATGAGTAAGCAGCCCTAAGAGCAGCTTGTCTCCTGTACCGTCAGGGTCTTCCGTCAGCTTCAGATAAATGTCGCCGTCCGGTTCTTCTCTGACCTTTGCGTTCAGTGCGAACACTTCGGTCACGGAGTTTGCTGTCAGCATGACCGCCGACGAAACTGCCGCACAGACGATATCCTGTCCCGATTCAGCATAACCTGCATGACCCGAGACAACAAAGCCCAAAAGCTTTTCGGTATCGCTGCTGCGAAAAAACTTTGCTTCGATCATTATGCGTTGATAGCTTCGATAGCGACCTTAGTATAGGGCTGTCTGTGACCGAGCGCTCTCTTGCAGCCCTTCTTAGGCTTGTAAGTGAAGACGTTGATCTTCTTGCCCTTGCCGTTCTTGATGACCTTAGCGGTAACGGTTGCACCCTCAACGTAAGGAGCGCCGGCCTTGATAGAGCCTTCGCCGCCTACTGCGAGCACCTTATCAAAAGTAATGGTATCGTCAGCGTTTACTTCGAGCTTTTCGATGAAGATCTCATCGCCTGCCTTTACCTGATACTGCTTTCCGCCGGTTTCGATTACTGCGTACATTCTTAGTACACCTGCCTTTTTCATAAAACTCGCTGCGTTCGGTGCATACCTCAAACGGGCATAACTTTTCCTCATACCGAAAACAAGCGGCTTATATATAATAACACATCACGTCCCGTTTGTCAAGTGCCTGCAAGTCTCCCGAAAACTTTTTACATTTTTTTTACAATTAAAGTTAGGAGATAAGTTCCTCAATCTGTCTTGCGCACTCTGTGATCTCTGAAGGAGAGTTTTTCACTGTTTCAAAATACACATCTATCAATACATAAGCATAAGTCAGAGGAATACTATCGACCACCTCCGAATTATACTCTAAGGATACACTTGCACCATCAAAACTTATAACAGAAGTATAGGTTGGAACACTTCCGTCAGGGTTCTGCTGTCCTACCGATGCAGTTCTGAAAAATTTGCCTGTACCGTCATAGTAAAGCGATACTCTTCCGCCGAGAGGAATGCTTCCGCAGTTTATCAGACCGCCGTCCCTGTATGTTAAAACAACGCCCTCGCTTCCCATGCCGCCTGCTTCTGTCACCCAGATAAGTTCGGGTATGCCGTTAAAGTCAAGGTCTGCAACATAATAATGCGATGCAGGATAATATGATGTCTCAATGCTTTGCAGATAAGTGCAGTAGGCTATAAACACATCATCAAGATTTTCAGTCTGAGACTGAGGTGCTTCGGTCTGCGGCTGTTCGGTCGGAGTTGTCTGCGGCTCAGATGTCGTTGTATCGGTCATAGCAGCAGTACTTGCAGCCGTGGTAGTTTTGGCGGCAGTTGTTGTCTTTGCAGTAGTTGCCTTGGTAGTTGTTGCTTTGGTAGTAGCTTTTTTAGTGGTCGTTGTACCGCCCGAACCGCCCCTTATCGACGGCGCACCGCCCTCGGGCTTGACTGTCGGGTTCGTAGCCTTGACATTGCCCTCAAAAAGAGACTGCGCTCTCGTTTCTGCCGCCTGAGTTTCCTCATTTGTTTCGCCGTTTTCTCCGCATCCGCTCAACAATATCGTTGCCGCCGCAGCAGCCGAAAGCAGTTTTGAATATTTCATATCAACATCCCATTCATCTGTATTTTCTATATAATAACACAGTTTGAACAGTTTGTCAATATTTTTCTAGCACAGAGCTTCCATTTTCTCCCTCATCTCTTTAAGTATGCGCTTTTCCAGCCGTGAGATATACGACTGCGATATGCCTATGCGGTCGGCGACTTCCTTTTGCGTGAGTTCCCTGCCGCCGTTCAGCCCGAAGCGCATTTCCATTATCTGCCGTTCACGTTCGCTCAGTTTGCCTATCTCCTCCATGAGCGTTTTCCGTTCGCACTCACGGGCAAGTTTTTCTGCGGCAGTCTCCTCGTCCGAACTGATTATATCCGACAGCAGAAGTTCATTTCCGTCACGGTCGCTCCCCAGCGGCTCATCTATCGAAATATCCTGCTGACGTGTCGATGCTTTCCGCAGATACATAAGTATCTCGTTCTCGATACACCGTGAAGCGTATGTCGCAAGCTTGATGTTCTTCTCGGGGTCAAACGATCTCACCGCCTTGATAAGCCCTATTGTCCCGATAGAAACAAGGTCATCGCTCGTGCAGCTGGGCGAGTCGAACTTCTTTGCTATGTAGACCACCAGCCGCAGATTATGCACCGTCAGCGTTTCGCAGGCGGCGTGCCTGTCCGTCTTCATCAGCTCGAACGCCCTCTGTTCCTCCTCTTTCGTCAGCGGCGGCGGAAGCTGTTCCGCACCACCGATATAATCCACCCTGTCAAGCTCCCCGATACACCGCCTGTAAAGCCCGACAGCCCACTCACTTAAACGCCTTAACTTTCCAACCATAAAAACACCCGCCCTTTCTAAAAGATTATATGATAGCTAATAGATAACAGATAAGATAAGAGATGAGAGATAAGAGATAAGAGATATTAGAACCTGTCTTCACTGTTTTTTCATCAAGTTTGGATATGCGCCGTGATCGTGACACTATAAGACTTCGCTATATATTGGCGTCTGCTCCAGACACCCTGCCCGTCTTATCAGACACCCTTTCAGACGCCTAAAACGACGTAATACCGTCGATAAGACACCTAGACACCTTAAACTCAAGTCGATATATATTTTATAGCGATATAGTCACCCTACTTCAAAATTCGATAGCAAATGAAACGTTGAAAATTCTCTTTTCAGGAAGTTCTCTTTAAATTGTATATACTTGATTTCAAGTAGGTCGACTATACCTCTGAAACTTCTGACATTTCAGCAGTTGCTTGCAATATTTGTAGAATAATGCACTTTTAGTTTATACTCATTCTGCTTTAACCATGAGATAAAAGTATCATGTTTCAAGTCGGTGAGAGCATTATCCTCACACCATTTATAATAACTGTCATACAACGCCGATGATGATTTTGCACATACATAATATAGTGCGACTTACAAAAAGGGTGTCTAGGTGTCTAAATGACGTAATATCGTCGTTTTGGGCGTCTGGTCAGCCGTCTTATCAGACACCCTGCCTGTCTTTCAGACACCATTTCAGCACCATGCTCGGTGCGGTTATCCATTATCTTTTATCTATTATCTTTCATCCATTATCTTTCATCTATTATCTTTCATCTATTATCTTTCATCTATTATCTTTTATCTCTTATCTTTTATCTCTTATCTGTTAAAGTATGTTTGGGTCAAAGACTGCATAGCCGCTTTTGCCGCCGCCGGGGAGTATGCCTGTGCAGCAGCGGACTTGCTTTCTCATGCCCGTACAGCTTATCGTGACAGTTCCCCGTGAAGTGACGTAGATAAGCCCCTCGCCCGTCACAGTCTCGAACGGCACAGGGCGAAAACCGTAGAACAACAGCTGTTCGGGACGGTCGAGCGCAAAACGTGTGTAAAGCTCGTCCGAACGGAATATGACAACAGGCGCACCCGTGAAACTGTCGCAAAGCTTGTTGCCCGTGTCGGCTATCGCCGCAAATTCCGCCGAAAACGCCCCCAGTCTGTATTCCGCACGGTAGCGCTGTACCCTTGCAAAGTTCCTGCGTTTCAGCGTTTCGAGCATCATGCCTGCAAGATAAACTCCTGCACAGCACACTCCCAGCTGCGGCAGCGTCACGTCAAAATACGCCGTGTAGTTCTTCACGAACAAAAGCCGCCTGTGCGTAAGGCTCACCAATGCCATGCACATCCCCCCGAAAATAAGGTCACAGACGATGTAAGCCGCAGTCCGCCCGATAAGCGCCGCCGCAGACCTCGGACGAAATGCTTCCGTCACGATCGCCCCCACAAGTGCGAACTTCCCGACAGTCATAACGAGCGAACTCCAGAAACTGCCGCACTCCACCGTCATTATGAGCGAACCGAATGCACTTATCACCGCCGCTATGATCTCGTTTTTCGGCAGAAGCTTTTCATGCGTTATCAGCGCTATACATTTTATATAAGTAAGCGTTATGACCGCATTCGTCAGCATCAGAACATCAACATATATCTTCAACCTCCTCACCCCTTGCTTATTCTATCACAACAGTTTTGATAAAAAAGTCGAAATCAGAACGCATAAGCAAAAGTTAGTTTTTTCTAACTATTACACTTTAGTAACAGTTTTGTCTATATACTCAAAAACATTTGACATTTAGCTTGATATATGATATAATGTTTAGAGTATACCTAATATCCCTGAGCGGAAGTGATAAGATTTGACAGAGATAAGACTTGATTCACGCCTTAAAAAACGCACATTATACATATTTTTGGTCAAGACCGATTCCCTCTTTTCAAGAGTGATAGCCCTTTTTACCAAGACCAACTACACACACGCTTCTATCGGCTTTGACCCCTGCTGCAACTCGCTTTACAGCTTTGCACGCATATATACCGCACTGCCTATCCCCGCAGGCTTCGTTAAGGAAAGCACCAAAACAGGACTTCTGAGCCTCAGCCCGAATGCCCCATGTGCAGTTTTCAAGATAAAAGTCACCGAACAGACCTATGAAGACATCGCAAAGGAACTCCAAAGAATGTACCTCAACAAAGAACGCTACGGCTATAACTATCTGGGACCCATCGCCTGCTTTTTCGGGATACCGTTCAAGCGCAAGCATCATTATTTCTGCTCGCAGTTCGTGGCAGAACTTCTCGAAAAACACCGTGCTGTAACGCTCACAAAGCCTGCCTCGCTCTATCACCCGAGAGACATCGAAAAGCTGAAAGGTCTGGAACTTATCTACAAAGGCAAACTCAGCGAGCTTACTCCCGAAAAGTTCGGGCGGCATGAACCGCCTCTTGAAACTGCCAGCAAACAGAATACCAACGTTTGGTAAATCACCACCGGCGGAAAGTTTTTTCCGCCTTTATTTTTGTGCAAGCTGACGGACTGCACGTATGAGCGCATCAGTCTGCGCAGACGTGCTGAAAACCGATGGTGAGAACCTGACAGTTCCCTGCTCTGCCGTGCCGATAGTCCTGTGTGCGAGCGGTGCGCAGTGTATGCCGCCCCTCAGTGCAAAGCCTTTGTCCGACAGCTTCCCCGAGATGACCTGCGAACTCACCTCGCCGATGTTGAAACTCACAACAGGCACGCTGTTTTCGCAGGTGTAAAGCTTCACGCCGTCAAGACCGCTTATCCCTGCCGCAAAACGCCTGCAAAGCTTTGTCTCGTGTGCAAGGATATTCGCCGTGCCTTTCGCTCTCACAAAACTTATGCCTGCTCCAAGCCCCAGAATGCCTGCCGTGTTCAGCGTGCCGCTCTCAAAGCGTTCGGGTGAGAACGGTGTCTGCTCCGCTTCGGCAGAAGTCGCACCCGTGCCGCCCTCGATAATCGTCGACAAGTTGAAACGTCCGTCAGAGATCATAAGCCCCGTTCCCGAAGGACCGTAGAGCGCCTTGTGGCCTGCCGTACAGATGATATTCACGCCGTCTGAAAGCGTTATATCAATCAAGCCTGCCGCCTGCGCCGCATCAACGATAAAACACAGCCCGTAACTTTCGCACAGCCCTGCTATCTGCTTTATCGGCAGTATGCGCCCCGTCACGTTTGAAGCCGCCGTACAGCAGATGCACTTTGTATCGCTTCGTATCAGCCTGCGGAAACTCTCGACTGTTTCTTCGTCATCGTCCGTTATGTGTGCGATCGAGAAAGTCACGCTCCTGCGCCTTGAAAGCGCCCACACGGGACGAAAGACCGCATTATGCTCATAGTCGGAAATTATCATGTGTCCGCCGTTTTGCATCATGCCTTTTATCGCCATGTTCAGAGCAAGAGTGCAGTTAGCTGTGAACACCGTGTTCTCGGGCACTGCCCCGAACATCGCCGCCGCTTTCTCACGCACCGAATATACCGCCTCGGCAGTTTCAGATGCAAGTCTGTGTCCTCCGTGCCCGGGATTTCCGCCGTAACGGGTGAAAGCCGTCATGACCGCCTGCTTCACACTATCTGGTTTCGGGAAGCTTGTTGCCGAATTATCAAAGTTTATCACTGCTGTTGCCCCTTTCGCAAATATAGTATTTCTATATTATATGAGGAAATGAACGAAAGAGTGAAAGCCGTACAATATCATTGAATAACCTCGTGTTTTTTCGTACATATATGTGCATTACGCTGAATTTTCTGTAAAGATATTGAAAAGAAAAAAAAGACGTTGTATAATATTACATAAGAAACTGAATATTATCTTTTAAGGAGGGTCATGAAATGGATAAGCTGAAAGAACGTCTCGAAGAGATTAAAGAAAAACTGCTCGTCATGGACAGATATGACTATTTTCCGCTGAACAAGAAGATACCCACATATGAAATGATAAACTGTGTAAAGCTCATCGGTATATATATCGCTGCGCTCATCGCATTTATTGCGATATTCGTTCTGCTGGGGCTTGGGCTTCCTGCATGGATAAGCTGGCTGTTCAAGATCATCGGCGTTGTGGGCGGTGTTTACTCACTGCTCGGATTCTGTGCAGTTCTCTATGACATAACGCAGAATTATCAATGACTTAATACTCTTTTTTTCAAAAAGCTCCGAAGCAGCGTCCTGCCGATTTGGAGCTTGTTTTTTTGTAAACCAAATATATAGCAATCCAAGAAAATATCAACACAAATCTTTCGGATAAAATTCCACATTACTGCGTCAAACTCCCTTGCAGGGCGACAGCCCAACTGCGGTCGTTTTCCTTGTACTGTGAAATTTTCTCTCGAAATCTTTATGCCGATATTTCCTTGTATTGCTACAATTTTCAGGAAAAATATTCTTTGGGACTTGATTTGATCCGCATAATATAGTATAATGAAGTTATTAGTCAATAGATTTCGGAGATAAATAAAGTATGAAAAAACAACACAATAACCCATACCTCTATGCAGGTCTGACGGCGCTGAGCGTTATCGCCGTGGCAATGCTGCTGGTGTTCATCATATTCAGATACAAGGACTTGTCAAAGGTCGTTGACGTTATTATCACGATCTTGCAGCCTTTCTTTATCGGCAGTGTCATAGCCTATCTGCTCACGCCTCTCTGCAACCGTGTAGAAAAATTCTTCGGGAAGATACTCCCCGAAAAAAAACACAAGAAAAAACTCATGCACTTTCTGGGCGTTTTCGTCAGCGCTGCATTCGCCATATTGATAGCCGCAGTGCTGATACTGCTGATAGTGCCTGCAACATTCAACAGTATCTATCAGCTTATACAGTCTATCCCCGGGTATATAATGAATTTCCTCGACTGGATAAACGCCAAACTGAAAGACTATCCGCAGATAAGAAAATACGTGCTCGACTTTGTTGACAGCGTTATCGAAGGCATAAATTCACGATTGCAGCAGTTTGAGCTGACGCAGGGCGATGCTAATGACATTATCCAGTATGCACAGACAGCCCTTTCCAACCTTGGAAGCGGGATAACAGTTGTTGTCAAGATAATCATAAACACAGTCATCGGTTTTATCATCTCGATATATCTGCTCAATTCACGCAAGCTTTTTGCACAGCAGAGCAAGATGACCCTCTATGCCGTATTCAAGCCCTCGACTGCTGACAGGATCTTTGATGAAGTGAAATTTGCGGACAAGATGTTCAGCGGCTTCTTCCGTGGAAAAGTGCTTGATTCAGCCATAGTCGGCGTTATCTGCTTTATCGTGCTGAAAATAATGAACATTCAGGATTCAATGCTTGTGAGCGTTATAGTCGGCGTGACGAACATCATTCCCTTCTTCGGACCTTTCATCGGCGCTATCCCCTCGGCACTTCTCATATTCGTGACCGACCCGAAAAAGTGCCTGTATTTCATTATATTCATATTCATCTTACAGCAGTTCGACGGAAATATCTTAGGACCCAAGTGCATGGGCAGCAACATAAACCTGTCCGCATTCTGGGTGCTGTTTGCGATACTGTTCTTTGGCGGATTGTTCGGATTTGTGGGAATGCTCATAGGTGTTCCGATGTTCGCAGTTATCTATGACATTCTGAAAAAGGTCATATATTACAAACTCAAAAAGAACGGCAAGAATGACCTTATAGACGAATATGACGGTCAGAAACAACCGCCCGACACTCCGCAGCCTGTCAGCGCCGCTCCCTCAGAGCAGCCTGCCGCTCCCGAAACAGCTGCGGAATAATGCTGAAAACAACAAAAGGAAACTTTATGAAAAAAAAGGAACAATTCAAACGGCTGCTTAAATTCTTTGCAGCCTTTGTGATAATCGCCGTTTTTGCCTTCAGCTTTTTTCAGCTGTGGTGTCAGCGGTATAACGAGGATATGAAAGAGCGCTTCTACTACTACGGAAATGTACTGATGGTGATGGTATACGTCATCGTCTATGCTTTCAGCGCCAACAGTTTCAGCGCTTTCCGCATAGGCTACTACAAAGTGCTGAGCCTGTTCGGTTCGCAGTCGCTGGGCATTCTCATGACCAATTTCATAACCTTTATCGAGATAAGCCTTATCTCACACGGCAGACTTTCTCCCGTGCCGATATTGAAGCTTACTGCTTTTGAACTGATCTTTGCGGCAGTATGGAGTTTTTTTTTCACACGGCTCTACTCCGACCTTTATCCGCCCAGACGAATGCTCATAGTCTACGGAAATTCCAGCGCAGGAACGCTGGTCAAAAAGATGTGCAGCAGAGTTGACAAGTACATCATTGATGAGTCGATAAGCTGTGATGAGGACATCGAAAAGATAAAAGAAAGCATTCTTGCACATGAGGCTGTCGTTATAAGCGACATTCCCAGTCAGATGAAGAACCAGCTCATGAAGTTCACTTTCGAGAACGATATACGCACCTATATCAACCCTAAGCTTTCAGATATTCTTGTGCGTGGCGCTGACGAGTGCAATCTGTTTGACACTCCCCTGCTCCTTTGCAGGAATGACGGCATCTCGGCAGATCAGGCTTTCATAAAACGCTGTGTCGACATCATCTTCTCGCTTGTCCTGATAATTATTTCTTCGCCGCTCATGGGGCTGACGGCACTTGCGGTCAAGCTTTATGACAGAGGTCCTGTGCTTTATAAGCAGAAACGCCTGACTATTGATGCAAGACCTTTTTATGTATACAAGTTCCGAAGCATGATCGTCAACGCCGAAAAGCACGGCGCACAGCTTGCGGACAAGCACGATGACCGCATAACCCCCGTGGGCAGGTTCATAAGAAAAATACGATTCGATGAGCTGCCACAGCTTTTCAATATCCTGAAAGGCGATATGTCATTCGTGGGTCCCAGACCCGAGCGTCCCGAACTTGCCGAGGAATACGAGCAAAGTATGCCCGAGTTCCGTTTCAGGCTCAAAGTCAAGGCAGGTCTTACGGGTTATGCGCAGGTCATGGGCAAGTACAACACTACCCCCTATGACAAGCTTAAACTTGACCTTATGTATATCGAACGTCAGTCGCTTAGACTTGACCTTAAACTTATGCTCATGACCGTCAAGATAATCTTCGTGCCCGATGCGACCGAGGGCGTTGACGGCGAAATGGTAACGACAAAACGTGAAAAACATGATGCACATTCAAACGAGGAAATAGAGAACATCATACAATGAAAGAAACAGACTGCAAAACGAAATATCCGCTCCTGCTCGTCCACGGCATGGGCTTTCGTGACCACAAACTGCTCAACTACTGGGGACGTATCCCGAGCAGGCTTGAAGCTCACGGAGCGCAGGTCTTTTACGGCTGGCAGGACAGCGTTGGAAGCACCGAACAGAACGCAAAAACGGTGCTGAAAAACCTTGACAGAGCGCTTGAACTTTCGGGCGCTGAAAAGGTCAACATCATCGCACACTCAAAGGGCGGACTTGAAGCTCGGCTCATCGCAGGGAAAATGGGTCAGGCACACAAGATCGCCTCTATCAGCACGATAAACACTCCTCATAACGGAAGTCTGACAGTCGATGCTCTCATGAAACTGCCCCGTCTGCTCGTTCGGTTCGCCGGCGCTTGCACTTCTCTGTGGATGAGGATACTCGGAGACAGAACTCCCGATGCTTACGCCTGCTTCAACGAGTTCACAACGGCTCACGCCGAACGCTTCAACACAGAAAATCCCGTTCCGCAGGACGTGCTGTGTCAAAGCTTTGCGTTCAAGATGAAGAGTGCCGCTTCTGACCTCACTATGCTGATACCGTACCTTGTGGTGAAGCATTTTGACGGCGAGAGTGACGGACTTCTGAACGTGCGTGCGGTAAAATGGGCGGACTTCCGAGGGGTATACACTTCTTCGGGCAGGCGTGGCATATCCCACCCCGATCAGGTGGACATACGCCGTATGCGCTTCACCCGAAAGCCGCCGCAGAACGATCATGAAATTTCCGACATATGCGATTTTTACCTGCGGCTCGTTTCGGAGCTGAGGGAAAAAGGTTTGTAACAGAAAATGTCAGCCGTTTTCAAGATGCGGCTGACTTTTTTTGTGCTATAAATGAGCGGTTTTGTTAAAATATACAAATGAAGCGGAATCGCGCGTAAGCGACTTAGCGCACTCCGGTTGCGCTAGACCGGCGAGGTTTGGAGCAGAGCTCCATTCAAGATCAAGCCGCTCGCAACAAATAAACCGACCACAGCTATCCCTTACGAGCGGCTTGCCTACCTTTGTGCGATGTGAGCCCAGCGGCGAACGGGCGACACATGAAGCGGCATATCCAAAATAGTCCGAGAAAATACTTATGAACAGCTAACATATGAAGCGGCATATCAAAAGCAGTCCAAAGGTTCACTTTTGTGCAAATTGTCAAATCTGCTCATTTATAGTTGGTTTGCTTGAGAGTACGTTTGATGTGAAACCCTACTTTTTTGTTTGGCGTAGGCTTTTCATGCTGTTTCTC
>CAMVRM010000042.1 GCA_947169885.1 uncultured Ruminococcus sp. | reverse complement strand
AGGGTTATTCCCTCTGGACTCTCTTTCCTAAAACTTTTGAATCTCTGGCGCTCACGGTTCATTTGTGCTGACTTTTCGGTTCACGTCAGTTCTTTCTTATTTCTTATCTCTTATTTCTTATTTAAATTTTGTACGAGGACTTATTTCGCTCTTGCTAACTTTTTAGATACCGTTGGGTTCTTTAAGACTACATATGCCGCCGCCGTTGTTATCAGCAGTTCGGGGATCATGTGTGCGCCGTTATAACATAGACTGTACAGAACTTTGTGTCTCGCAAAAAATTCTCCCCACTGCGACGCAAATTCCCCGAAACATATTACACCACTTACAAAATGACATATGAACTTAGCAAATAATAACGCCGCTATCGCTAATGCCTGCTTTGCAGGAGTTTTTCCTCCGAATAATGCCCCAAGACCTGTTATCGTGTACGCAAGAAAATAGTCGAGAACTATGCACACAACTAACATCTTCGGCGTTAGCCCCCACGCAAACAGTCCCTCCGTTATCCCTTGGAAAAACATGAACAGCGATAACACAAACCCTGCTCCTAACCCCGCTTTCCAGCCGTTGCGTATGCCGTATACCGAAACGGGCAAAAGCGATAATAATGTTATCGAACCGCCCTGCGGCAATGTGAATACTCTTACGTAACTCAGCGCAAACGCAAGCGCTACCATTACAGCTCCCTCAACTAACATCAACGTTTTTTCGTTCTTCATAAAAAATGACCGCCTTTCTGTTGATTTGCAGGCGGACTGTCAAAATAAAACGCTCATGGCTCATCGCATAAAAAAACACGCCGAAAAGCGTGCAGAGATAAAGTCGTGTTTTGGTTAACAGGCTTGCTCCCTACGACGGTGTTGACCGACAGGTTCAAAGGGTCGGGCTTTGCGCTCCTCTCAACCGCCTTGCGGCAGTTCCCCTGCAAATTTAATGATATTGTTAGATAAATGTAAATGATGTTCAGCTCTCCCGAACATTATTTATTTTACCACTTTTGCAAAATTTTGTCAATGAGTTATTTCTTACGATTTTTTGTTGATTTTGTTAGAATTCGTTCTTATACTGCATATGCCCTTGCTTTTAGGTTAAAATTATTAAAAATCTCTTGACAATGTGATAGCTTTATGTTATAATAGTATGTGAGTATAAGGGTTTGCGCCTTTTTCAAAAAAATAAAAGAAGGATTGTTGAGACATGACAGAGCTTGAACGCATTGACCAGGCGGAGGAATATTACAGACGATACCTTCAAAAAGAAGAAGCTATCGTCCAGAACCGTGAGAATCAAAAATACCTTGAAAAGTATATCCACGATGAAACGTTCGTTGTTGCGAGCTTTAATATGAAAGATAAGCTGACGAGAGGTATCGGCATCTCTGCCGGTATCGGGCTGGTGCTTTTCCTTATATTGATGCTTGTTAATATGCTCGTGGCGGTCGTTATCGGACTTTTTGCAATTGTTGGCGGTGTTATCTTCTTCTACTCGCTTTACAAATACCGTCTTGATGCGGAAAAACAGCATCAGGAAGAAGTAAACGAGGGGATCGCCGAACAGATAGAGATACTCAAAGCAAGAGAACCGCAGATAATCGCCGAGAAAGATAACTTTGCCGAGGGTATCGAAAAGCGTATTACGTTTATTTCGCTTTCGGACATGAAGTATCTGGGCGAATTAAGACGTATGATCGAGGAAAACGAAGCTGAGACTTGCGAGGATGCCGCAATGCTTCTTGAACAGAAGATGCTCTTTGAACAGTTCAGCCACATCATGGAGAACAAGGAGATCGAAAAGACATACACCGATGCCGAAAACAAGGAACGTTTCGGCGACCCGATACAGATGATAAACGAGAAGAACAAGAAAACTCTCAAAGAAAAACTGTTCGGCAAAAAGAAGAAAAAAGAAAAAGCTTAAAGACCGGAGCCGCACCCTATGCGAAGTGCGGCTTTTATTATTGAGGTGGAAAGTTCAGAATGAAAAAGATCATAGCTTTGGCGGCATTTCTTACGGCTTGCGCTGTTATGACCGCCTGTGCGGAAAAGAATGTGACGGAGGAAAGTTCATCTGCGGCGGACAGTGTTTCTGTGTCGGTGTCATCGGCGGCTGATGTTTACGGAGTGCTTATGTCGGACGGTTCGGACTATCCCGAACTTATCGACTGCATAAAAACCCAGCTTCAAGCGGCTAAGGACGGTGACTTTGAGGGTTTCAAGGCGGCTATGCGTCCCGAACTGCTTATCGAGTCGGTGCTGGAACAGTCGGGAGACTCGGGCGGCGAGCGGCTGACTGACGAGCAGATGAACGAAGTTATACGTGAGACATTTGACGACATAAGTGTGACAGCGGCAAGCTTTGACGGCGAACTGAAAGACGTTATCCTGCAAACTGACAAGGAGATAACGGGGAGCATACGTATGTTTTCGGTGACGTTCGATGCAGGCGGTGTGCGCTACATGGCAACAGGCTACTGTAAGGACGGCGTTTACGGTGCGGCGCTGGAAAATGAAACTACCCTTTCAAAGCCTGCTAAGGAGAATGCAAAACTTGCGGCAAGAGAAAATGCGGTGCTTATCGGGAGAGCGGTGGAAGATGCGATCGAGCAGTACGGCACCATACCTGACGGAAGTTATACTTTTGATGTAGGGAAGCTGATGGTGAATGATTCGCCGAAAGATGCTCTTGAAGCGGCGAAGTCAGCAGTTGCGAAGCTGTTCCCGTTTGATGAGGAAGTAAATGAGGGTGAGATGTTCCTGCTCATCAAGGGCGGCAAGGTGTATGCTCAATGGAAAAGCGGCGAAGGAGACATCGGAGAGTATCCCGACAATGGTGATGAGTTCAAACCGACATGGCAAGCACCAAAAACTTAAATTAAATAAGAAATAAGAGATAAGAAATAAGAGATAAGAGATAAGAGATAAGAGATAAGAGATAAGAGATAAGAAATAAGAAAGAACTGACGTGAACCGCACAAATGAACCGTGAGCGCCAGAGATTCAAAAGTTTTAGGAAAGAGAGTCCAGAGGGAATAACCCTTTTTCAAAAGGGTTTTCCCTTTGGTGGGAGTTTGAGGGCAAAGTCCTCATTCGCCCCACGGGGGCGATAGAAAGAAAAGTCAAAACAAAAGCAGTCCAAAAATGCACAAACGTAAAAGTCCACGCCTAAAAAAGAAAGGTCAAAACAAAAGCAGTCCAAAACGCACAAACGTAAAAGTCCACGCCTAAAAATCGGCATTTCCAAAACAAACTAACAAAAGCAATCGGCATTAAGGTACACTTCAAACGAGGTTAGAAGCACCAAAATGCCGATTTTTATTTTTCGGAACAGCGTAAGCGTATTCCGAAAAAGAACCCTAATGGTCGCAAGACCATAACCCACAATGTCCGAACAGGACATTAACCCACAACGGACGTTAAGTCCGTTATCACACAACGTCCAAAGGACATTAGCAGTGAACAGTGAATAGTGAATAGCAGTCTGTTCAGACGGGCAATGCCCGCACCTACAACAAAACAGCAGACTGTGCTTTTGTCGGGCACGGTCTGCTGTTGTTTTTTAGTATTCGATACGTTCTACGGTACAGCCTTGTTCGGTCAAAAGTGCAATGATACCGTCATCGCCAAGATAATGAGCAATACCCACAGCGTACAAAACGTTTTTTCCGCTGTCGATAAGTTCCATTGCTTTTTTTGCCATGTCAGCATTTCTGTCGGTGAGCAGGCGCTTGTTGAACGTCTTTACAGCTTCAAGCTCTTCTTCGGAGTAAAGGCTCTCGTCAAGTTCATCGTCAGAGATCTTGTCGACATCTCCTGTTTTAAAAGCCTTGTACATATCAAGAAGTGCTTCAAGTATATTCGGCTTGTTTTCGGCAGAATAGCCTTTTATTGCCGCATTTATCACATCTTCTTCATAAGATGCGAGCAGATCGAGCTGCCACTCTGCCGATTCGACTTCATATATCTCCTTGCCTTGTTCCTTAGCCATTTCAAGAAGCTGACGGTCAAAACCGTATTTGGCATCAAGCCCTATGTCGGAAAGCCCGAAATTTTCAAGTGAACTGTAAACATACCACGCCTGCATATTGCTGAAAGTTTCAGGGTCTACGCCGTATGACTCGATATAAGAGGAAACTTCAGCCCACAGTTCTTCACCAAGATGTTCCTCTATCGTTTCGCCGTTGGGATAGTTGATCTTGTCGCTCATCGACAGCAGAGCCGATGTCATTTTGGTGTTGTCGGTTATGTCGCACTCGACTGCAAGTGTGTCGGCGTTTGACAGCATTTCGGTTATCTTTTCGGGGGGCGGTACGCATTCCTGTTTAAGAGCGTGCATTACGCCTGTCATATACATGGTGTTGCCCGAGGGGGAAGTTACTTTCCACGCCGCAGGGGTGTAGGGCAGGTCTGACGTGTCAAGATCGGGAATGTCGGCAGGGTCGGTGTCTGACTTTCCAACGTTCACTTCACTGCTTGTGTCATCGGGCGTTTCGCTGTCCTTTGGCGGCAGAGTTACTACGGCTGCCGTGCCGTTTGTAGTTTTGCTCTCAGCGGCTGAGGAAGAAACGCTGTCCTCAGACTTGCCGCAGCCCGAGAGCATGAGGACAGCAGCTGCTACTGCTGCGATCCCCCTGCGTAATGAACCGTTAAACATAGAAAAAATTACTCCTTTTAGTCCTCATAGACTTTCTGCTTTTTTCTTCCGAGACTGAACTTCATCTCTGAAGCGGTGAAGATCGTATCGCTGGTGAATATCTTGACGGCGATACCCATGCAGATGATAAGCACCACAATCTGATATACAAGTCCGCCTATATAAAGAGTTGTCTTGCCGAAAAGAATGCAGTCGGAAGCCATGAATGTGTGAGTGAAAGGTATAGCATAGAGCAGATACTTGACAATGCCCGGAAGTGTGGATATATCAAGGAACATGGCAGCCATGAACGGGATTATCGTCACTATCATAAGGGGCATGATAAGCGTCTGGGAACTCTTGATGTTGCGTGCGAATGCGCCGAGTATCAGCGAGAGAGACAGTGCGATGAGCATGGTCACGAGCATCTGAACGCCAATGAGCAGATAGGTCTTTACATCGAAAGTAAGCCCCAGCTGTTCGACCATCTTGTTGTAATCATCGGGCATATCGGCAGTTGGGTTGATGCTCAGCTTGTTCATGCCTATCATATAAACTGCCGCATTGAGCAGAGCCACTACTGCGGCGGCGATCATCTTTGCGGCAAGTACGTGTATCCTGGAAACAGGTGCGGAAAGCAGAGTTTCAAGGGTCTTGTCAAGCTTTTCGGCGCTGACGGCGTTGACCATTGTCTGCGAACCCAGCAGTATCAGGATATAAACGATAAGCGGCATGAACAGCGACTGTGAATAGGTCGCAGAATAGAGCATGAGCGGAGAAACTTCGCCCTGTTTGTCTGCAACGATAGTCTGTTCCTTGACGTATACCGGCATTTCCATAAGAGAAACTTCGTCATCGGTGAGTTTGCCCGAATTTATCTTTTCGGTATACATCGCAGTTTTGACAGCCGCCTGAATAAGCTGGACAGCAGTCTCAGAGCCTGCGTTGATGTTCGACATCATCGAAAGAGAAGTCATGCGGCTGACATAGACTATCTCAGCCTGTTTTCCGTCACGGATAGAATCCTCAAAGCCTTTCGGGAGGATAACAAAGCTTTTTATATCGTGCTTGTCGAGTTCCTTTGCGTAGTCATCGGACTCAATGGTTATGACGTTGACTTCATTCTGCATATCAGCGGTGGGGTGTTCGAGATATTTCAGCACCGACTGAGAAAATGGAGTATCGTCAAGGTCGCAGATAGTTATCTTGCCGCTTTCAGCCTGTGATTCATCGGCAGCCTTGCCCATAAGACCGCCCATAGAGCCCATAAGCACGATAAGCATAACGAGCATGAGCAGAGTTTGTAGCGTGAGCATCTCACGAAGTTCTTTTTTTAGCAAACTGATAAATTTCATACTCTCACCACCCCATGCTTTCTTTGTTATTAACAACTGTCTCGAACACTTCTTCAAGGTTCTCGGCGTTGTACTTTGCTTTGAGTTCGTCGGGCGTGCCGAGTTCAAGAAGATGTCCCTTGGCGATTATGCCCACACGGTCAGAAACGTATTCTATTTCGAGCATATTATGTGAGGACAGCAGAAAGCTCATGCCCTCGGAAGCAAGCTGACGTATCATGCGGCGTATCTCCAAGGCGTTGATTATGTCAAGTCCCGAAGTCGGCTCGTCTAAGATAGCGATAGGAGGTTTCGGCATGATCGTGCGTGCGAGAAGAAGCTTTCTCGTCATGCCTCTTGAATAGCTTTCGATCTTATCGTCAAGGCGGTCGCCGAGTTTGCATATCTCCTCAGCGGTCTTGACGTAGCCTGCCGCCTGTTCCTTGCTGTCGGCGTACATATCCGCCATGAACTGTAAGTACTGTCTGCCTTTCATGTTCTTGTAAGCGCCTGCCTCATCGGGGAGGTATGTAAGGCGTTTTCTGACTTCGGCAGGGTCGGTCTTTATCGAGTGACCCTCGATCTTAGCATCGCCCTCAGTCGGTTTAAGAAGCGTTGCTATCATGCGGATAGTGGTCGTCTTGCCTGCACCGTTGGGTCCCAGAAGTGCGAATATCTCGCCCTTATTGACGGTGAAGTTCACATCCTTCGAGGCATAGATGCCTTTTTTGTACTGTTTTGAGAGGTGTTCTACCTCTAAAACAGCGGTCTGCTGTTGTGACATATTTATCGTTCTCCTTTCTTTGTCCGTTACCTTTTTCCGATAACGTTTTCTTTTTATAGTATAAACAACTTTTTCACGATTGTCAATACAAAAATGCAGCATTTATCATTTTTTTATTATTGGAAAGTTACGATATAGAATAATACACAAATATTCGTTTATCGCAGACTTGATTTTAATGAATTACTGACAGTTGGAAATAGAGAAAAAATGTGATATAATTATCTTAGATAAGAGATGGATCATTTGTAGGGGCGGGCATTGCCCGTCCGCTCGCCATACTGACCGAAAAATGCTCAAAATAAACATATACCACATACCGTCCGCAAAGCGAACACCTTATCTCTTATCTTTTATCTAATAAACAGAGGTGTATTTATGATGAAAAAAGCAATGACTATATCTTATGAAGTCGGCGAGGGACTTTATCTGAACCTTACCAACAAATGTCCCTGTGCCTGCACTTTCTGCCTGAGACAGAACGGCGACACCGCTTACGGCTCCGATCCTTTGTGGCTGGAACATACTCCGAGTTTTGAGGAGATAACCGCCGATCTGTCAAAACGTGACCTTGACAGCTACAAGCAGATAGTTTTCTGCGGTTACGGCGAACCTACCTGCGAGTTTGAAATGGTAAAGCGCACCGCAAAGTGGCTGAGAGAACATACCAAAACACCTATCCGCATAAACACCAACGGACTTTCCGACCTGATAAACGGCAGGGAGACTGCGCCCGAGTTCAAGGGGCTGTTCGACTGCGTTTCCATAAGTCTGAACGCTCCGACTGCCGAGGAATACAACGCTGTTACACGTCCAAGCTTCGGCTTGAAAAGCTTTGATGCGATGCTGAGATTTGCTTCTTCGGTGAAAGAATATGTGCCTGATGTTATGCTGACAGTCGTTGACATAATCGGTGAGGAAAAAGTCGCACAGTCAAAGGCTGTTGCGGAAAAAGCAGGCGTTCGGCTCAGGGTCAGGGAGTATATCCCCGACTGAGAACCTGTGTTTTTTGAATGAAAAGGACAGATACCTGATATTATCTAAAAAAAGGAAGATGAAAAAAATGAGCTGGAGAGACAACCTTATAAACATTGAACCTTACACGGCAGGCGAACAGCCTAAGAGCGATGACATCATCAAACTCAACGCCAACGAAAACCCCTATCCGCCTGCGCCTGCTGTCAGAGAGTGCATAGAGCGCTTCAAGGCTGACGGACTGAGACTTTACCCCTCAATGGACGCTGCACCGCTGAGAAAAGCTGTTGCAAAGCGGCTCAATTCCTTGAACGGGACGGCGCTCACTTCCGGGAACATCTTTATCGGCAACGGCTCGGACGATGTTCTTGCAACGGCTTTCAGGGCGTTTTTCAACTCGGACAAGGCGATACTTTTCCCCGATGTTACCTATTCGTTCTATCCCGTGTGGTGCGAACTTCTGAAAATACCCTATAAAACTCCTGCGGTCGATGATGATTTCCGCATAGATGTTCGGGATTACTTCGGCGAGAACGGCGGTGTCGTTATCCCGAACCCCAACGCTCCGACTTCTATCGGGGTGGGACTTGATTTTGTGAAAGAACTCGTTGAACACAATCCCGACAGCATTGTTATCATTGATGAAGCGTACATAGATTTCGGCGGTGAGTCGGCAGTGGCGCTTACCGAGAAATATGAGAACCTGCTCGTTACGCAGACCTTCTCGAAGTCACGCTCAATGGCAGGTATGCGCATCGGCATGGCTATCGGTTCGCCCGAACTTATCAGATATATGGGTGCGGTCAAGGACAGCTACAACTCCTATCCGCTCGACAAAGTTCAGATAGAAGCAGGCGTGGCTTCGATCGACGATGAGGAATACTTCAAGTCGACCAACGCCAAAGTCATCGCCACAAGAGAACGTGTTACGAAAGAACTGCGTGCGCTGGGATTCGATATACCCGACAGCGGAACGAATTTTCTGTTTGCCGAACACAATAGCCTTTCCGCAAAGGAGATATTCCTGCATCTGCGTGAAAAGGGCATATATATAAGATACTGGGACAAGCCGAGAATTTCTAACCGCCTGAGAATAACTATCGGCACGGACGAACAAATGGACAGGCTTCTGGAGGCAGTAAAGGAGCTGGTCTGATATGGCGAGACACGTCTGGGGCTACTGGGACTGCCCCACCTGCGGAAACAAACACATTCGCGGCGACAAGAAGTTCTGTACAAACTGCGGCGCTCCCATACCCGACAACACAAAGTACTACATGGATCCGAACGCCGTGGAATATGTTTCGGAGAGCGAGAAAAAATACGGTGCGAACTGGATATGCGACTACTGCAACACGCAAAACTCCAACGATGACCTGTACTGCGGAAATTGCGGTTCGCCAAAGGGTGACGCTGCGAAGAACTACTTCGGAAAGCAGGAGGAGTTTACCGTTAAGCAGGCTTCAGATGAGTGGGAATGCGCTTACTGCGGTCAGAAGAATCTTCCCGAAGCGGCGTTCTGTCAGGAATGCGGAGCGGCAAAGCCGGGCGGCGCACAAGCTCCGAACATAAGACAACAGCCGACTGAAAAATCGGGTCAGGAGAAAAAAGGCAAAAGGCAGAAAAAACTTTGGGACTGCCGCTACTGCACAAAAAAAAGTCTGAGGAATACTTACAGGTATTGTCCGAGGTGCGGCGAGCCTAAGCCCGAAGACACCCCTTACTACGAACCGACAGGCAATGAGGCAAAATTCGATAAGCACTGGGTCTGCTCAAAGTGCCATGCAAACGTTCCCGATGATCCGGAGACAAAATACTGTCCCTATTGTTCCACTCCTAAGCCGAAATCAGCTAAGTCTGTATCTAACAAGCAGAAGAATAAAGACTCATTTTTAAAGCAGCTGCTTAAAGCACAAAAAAAGCTTATCTTGTTTGTGTTATTCTGGGCGGTCGTTTTCTTTATACTCACGCCTGTCACACGAACTGCGAAAGTAACGGGCTTTGAGTGGGAACGCACGGTCGGCATCGAGGAATTCAAGAACGTTGACGAGAGCGACTGGGAACTTCCTTCAAATGCACATCTTCATGAGAAGAAAACCGAGATAAAAAGTTATCGTAAGGTGCTTGACCACT
This sequence comes from uncultured Ruminococcus sp., assembly GCA_947169885.1. Lineage (GTDB taxonomy): Bacteria > Bacillota > Clostridia > Oscillospirales > Ruminococcaceae > YE71. Next base: position 15,523 of record CAMVRM010000042.1, on the reverse strand, counting down.
ACGAAACGAAAACAGAGCAAGTCTCCCGTAAGGTGCAGGATGGCTATGACACGCACTACCGAGATTTGGGCAACGGTCAGTATGAAGAAGTCAGAACTCCACGCTACAAAACGGTATATGAAACTAAGACCTACAAAGAACCTGTTTACCGGGAAGAACCTGTTTACGCCACGAAATATTACTACGACATCGACAAATGGGTGGAAGTCCGCACGCTGGACACCAATGGCAATGACCAGAAACCCATATGGGCTGACCCGACAGAATTCGTGACATATGACGGAAAAAGCACGCCGCAGTACGGCGATCTGCGTGAGGGAAGCAAGCGCGGCACTTACTACATTATCATCACCGACAAGTGGGGCGATGAACAGAAAGCAAAAGTGGAATACGAAAAGTGGAAAGAAGCAAAGATCGGCGACAAACACACCTATAAGACCAAACGCTTCTCCCGAAAACCACTTCCCGAATAAAAGTAAAAAAAACAGAGGTATCGGCTATGTGTCGATACCTCTTTTTAGTTATATCCATATCTCTTATCGGTTACTGTTCTTCGTTGTTGACTTTTTTGCCGTAGTCGGTAAAATCAACATTTCCTTCGGCATCTGCTTTGAGAATGCCCTTGCTCAGAAGCAGTTCTTTCGGATCGTTTATCTTTAATGCACGTATACGCCGCCGCATGGGGAGTATCTTGTTCGGCGAAACGGAAAGCATATCTATCCCCAGTGACATGAACGTTTCAAGCAGTTCAGGCTCACCTGCAAGCTCGCCGCATATGCCGACCCACTTTCCGCATCGGTGAATGTTGTCAGCTGCCATTTTTATCATGCGTATAAGTGCCTTGTGGTGCGGACGGCAATACTTTTCAAGCCTTGAATCGGTGCGGTCTATCGCAAGCACATACTGTTCAAGATCGTTTGTGCCGATGTTGAAAAAGTCCACTTCCTGCGCCAGTTCATCACTCAGCATGACAGCCGCAGGCGTTTCGACCATTATGCCTATCTCAACATCGTGGGAATAGGGTATCCCCTCGGAATCAAGTTCTTCAAGAACGTTCGAGATAGTCGCCTTTATCGCCTGTATCTCCTCGGGGTCAACGATCAGAGGGAACATGATAGCAAGCTTGCCGTACATCGACGCACGGTAAAGCGCTCTGAGCTGTGTTCTGAAAACTTCGGGCTTCTCAAAGAAAAGCCTTATCGAGCGCACGCCCATTGCAGGGTTTTCGCTGTCGCCGTAGGTAAAGTCGGGGTTCTTGTCCTCGCCGATGTCAAGCGTTCTGACAACAACACGTTTGCCGCCCATTCGTTCAAGCACACGGCGGTAGGTATAAAATTGCAGTTCCTCGTCAGGGAAGTCATCATTTTGCAGATACATGAACTCCGAGCGCAGAAGCCCTATGCCCTCCGCATCGTTCTCAACAACGTATTTCATATCGGTAAGACCGCTGATATTTGCATAAAGTGCGATCTCTCTGCCGTCAAGAGTAACATTTTTCCTGCCCCTCAGTCTCATGAGCAGTTCACGTTTTCTGCCTTCTTCCTCACGTTTTTCGATCATGCGGCGTTTTGTGGCGTTGTCGGGGTCGATGTACAGAATACCTGCATATCCGTCAACAATAGCATCACAGCCGTCATATTCATCGGTAAGCCCCTTGCCGAGACTTGCGATAGAGGGTATACCCATAGTTCTTGTGAGTATGGAAGTATGTGAAGTGACCGAGCCGTAGCAGGTGCATACCGCTCTTACAAGGTGTTTGTCAAGGCGTATAGTCTCAGACGGTTCAAGGTCATAGGTACAAAGGATAGTATTGCGTTCAAATTCCAGCTTCTGTTCCGACTTGTTCTGGATATGGCGTATAAGTCTGCCCGAAATATCCAGCACGTCAGCAGTCCTTGCCCTGATGTAGTCATCTTCTGCACGTCCGAGGGAGCTTGCTACCTCAGCCGCCGCACGGTGAACGGCGTAATCAGCGGTCACGCATTCATTTCTTATAAGTTCCTCGATCTTAGTAACGAACCCGAAATCCTCGATAAGCATTCTGTGTATCATGAATATCTCAGCGTGATCCTTGCCTATCTTGCGTACCTCACGTTCATAGAGTTCGTCAAGTTCTTTAAGCGAAACTTCCTTAGCGTACTCATATCGCTGGAGTTCAAGTTCAGGGTTACTGACCTTATGTTTTTTAACGGTAATATCATCTCTTCGGTAGAACTTTATCTTTCCGAAAACGATACCGCCCGAAGCGGCTCTTCCTCTTATTCTCTGCATATATTTCACACACCTCATTTCGTGTTTTTTCTCTTAGTCGGCAAAGTATAATGTAATTCAATAGTATGAATTGATTTTGTTGACTGCAATGCGCTTTTAAGAATGTCCTTTGGACATTTGGGGATTTTATCGGAATACGCTTTCGCTGTTCCGATAAATAAAATCGGCATATTGGTGCTTCTGCCCTATATGGAGATATTCTTTCATTTTGTGTACTTTTGTTAGTGGGTTTTGGGTATGCCGATTTTATGAGTGGAATTTTACATTTGAATGCTTAGGGATTATTTTGTTTTGACTGTTCTTTCTATCGCCCCATAGGGGCGAATGAGGACTTTGCCCTCAAACTCCCACCAAAGAGGAAACCCTTTTGAAAAAGGGTTATCCTCTCTGGACTCTCTTTCCTAAAACTTTTAGATCTCTGGCGCTCACGGTTCATTTGTTTTGACTTTGTGGCGGTTTACGTCAGTACTTTCTTATTTCTTAATTCTAATTTCTTATTTAATTATCAAGTTTATCCAGTGACAGCGTTGCTATTCCGTTAAGCGACATATCTCCACGCTTGCCCGATATATAATCGTAGTAGCCCTGACACGCGATCATAGCCGCATTGTCACCGCAGTATTTCAGCTCGGGCATGAATAACTCTATCCCTCTCTTGCCGCACGCTTCCTCAAACGCACTCCTGACCCCCGAATTTGCCGAAACTCCGCCCGCTATTGCAAGCTTCCTGCTGTTCAGCATCTTCGCCGCCGCCATAGTCCGCTCAACAAGCGTGTCGGCGACCGTTTTCTGAAAGGAAGCCGCCATGTCCTCACGCTTTATCGGTTCGCCTTTCTGCTCCGCATTGTGTACGGTGTTGATGACCGCCGTCTTTAACCCCGAAAAACTAAAATCGAACTCGCTGTTCGGTATCTTAGGCTTGGGGAGCTTGTAGGCGGTCGGGTCGCCCAGCTTTGCCGCCGCATCAATGAACTTCCCCCCGGGGTACTCATAGCCTAACACCCTCGCCGCTTTGTCAAAACATTCGCCTGCCGCATCGTCACGGGTGCGCCCGATAACGTGGTAGTGGTTGTGGTCTTTCACTTCGATGATGTGGCTGTGTCCGCCCGAAATGACAAGACAAAGGTAAGGCGGTTCAAGCGTGGGGTGTGTGATGTAGTTCGCCGCAATGTGCCCTGCTATGTGATGAACGGGGACAAGCGGTTTTCCTGCCGATAACGCAAGCCCTTTCGCAAAACTTATCCCCACAAGGAGCGCCCCGATAAGTCCGGGTGCATAAGTCACCGCAACAGCTTCGATGTCATCGAGCGTGCAGTCGGCTTTGAGAAGTGCCTCACGCACCACCCAGCTTATGTTCTCGGCGTGCCTGCGTGAAGCGATCTCGGGAACAACTCCCCCGTAAAGTCTGTGTTCGTCTATCTGACTTGCCACGATATTTGAAAGAACAGTCCGCCCGTTCTCCACAACAGAAGCGGCTGTTTCGTCGCATGAACTTTCTATGCCTAGTATTTTCATCTTATCACACTTTCATGTATAATTTGCTTATCAGTCAAGCGGAACAAACAATTCCAGATCGCCGCTTGTATCACCCGACACAAATGCCTGACTGCACTCGGGGTCGGTGTATATTTCGGTAACAAAATTATCGGTAAATATGTAGAAATTATGCCCTTTGGGAATGTTATATTCTATTGTTTGCTCTTTATCGGTGTTCGGAGCATATGTCACCCTGACAGTTCTGCACTGAGCCGTATCATTGGCGGCATCTGCAAATTCCTTATATTCTTCACTTGCAAGCGGATCGGGAAAATCCACGTTATAAGAGAACTTTACAATACTGTCAATTTGTTCGGAACCGTCGGGATACAATGCGGTAACTTCGAGTTCCAGCAGTTTTTTGGTCTCCTTATCAAAAGTATACTTATTGTGTATACCCATTCCTTCTTCATACTCTAAGCTGTATCCGCTCAGGCAGTCTTCAACGTATTCTTTATCGGTAACTTCTGTTTCAGCGATAAACTGCTTGTCAGATGTGGTCCAAAGCAATGTTTCTGCCTCCAAGGCAAAAAACGGATCAAAGGTAATAAATGTATCAAGTCCGTCCGCACCGAAAAGAATAGGGTTAATGACCATCTCTCCGTCCTCCTCCAATCGATAGAAAGAGAGTTCATCGCTGCAATAAATTGTCGTTCCGTTATCGAATTCCGTGAACATTTTACCCGGAACACAGAGGTTTGAACATACAAGTGAAAGCTTATCATCTTCATAAGTATAAAAATCCAATTGGAGGTTTACGCCGTCAGCTTTTGATCTTTCAAGGCTGTTATAAGCAACATATTCATCGAATGCCGCCTTGTCGGCAGTTGTACTTTCAGCCGCATCAGTATCCGAACTTGAATTAGCTGTCGTATCTGTACTTTCACTCGCAGTTTCAGTGCTTTCAGTAACAGTGGTTGTTTTCGTAATCTCATCGGAAGTTGTGTCCGTCTTTTCTGAACAGCCGCTTAAAACAACACATAAAGCGGCGGCTAAAAGAGCGGCAGATTTAATGGCAGATTTTGATCTCATAATTGTTTCTCCTTTCTTGATATGATTTTGGTTGCCTGACCCTTACTGCGTGTCGGCTGTTTTGAAAATTTATGATCTATTTTATTATACCAAATTTATTATGAGTTTTCAAGCGTGTAATACAGTCTAAAATATACATTTACGATTTATTAATATTTTCAGGCATATCCTGCAAGTACAAGCATATTATATAATGTGTGATAACAAAACAGAATAGGAGCTGATAAAATGTCAACACTTACCGAACAAAAACAAATGGGACTGACCTCAGCAGAAGCACAGCTGAGACTTGCCGAACAGGGCGAGAACCGCTTCGCACGAAAAAAACGTGTCAGCGCCGCCCGTATCTTCGCAGGACAGTTCAAGGACATCATGGTGCTGATACTGCTTGTTTCGGCGGCAGTGTCGGTTTTCGTGAGCGGCTGGCAGGACGCTTTGCCTATCATGATAATCGTCCTCATGAACTCCGCACTCGGTTTCTTTCAGGAATATCGCTGTGAAAAAACACTCGAACGCATGGAAGAACTCGCCGCCCCAGAAGCAAAAGTCTACCGTGACGGCGAACTTATAACACTTCCGTCCTCGCAGATAGTCACGGGCGATGTTTTCGAGATAACAGCAGGCGACCGTTTCCCAGCTGACTGCGTGATACTTTCCGCTAATCGCCTTGCCTGCGATGAAAGCGCACTCACAGGCGAATCAGTCCCTGCCGAAAAGACCGCCTGCTCGGGCGAAACTGACCGAACTTCCATAAATCTGCCGTATATGGGCTATATGGGAACTTCCGCAGTCCGCGGCTCGGCAGTCTGTGAAGCAACAGCTGTGGGAACTTCCTCGCAAATGGGGCAAGTCTCGGGACTTCTTACCGATATGACCGATGAACAGACCCCACTCCAGAAGAAACTCGGCGAACTGGGCAGAGTGCTTGCGCTCATGTGCCTTGCAGTCTGCGTGATAGTCTTTGCGGCAGGCGTTATCCGCGGAGAAAAAGTCGGGGATATGTTCTTCACGGCAGTTTCGGTGGCGATAGCCGCTATCCCCGAGGGACTTCCTGCCGCCGTGACGATCGCCTTAGCGCTCGCCGTTCGCCGTATGCTTAAACAGAACGCTCTTGTACATAAACTTCATTCGGTAGAAACTCTCGGCTGTGCAAACGTCATCTGCACCGACAAAACAGGCACGCTCACTCAGAACCGTATGCAAGCCGAACGCCTGTGCGTGCTGTCCGACACTCTCACCGAACACGAAACATCACAAGGCATAACCGCATGGGACGGAGCGGTACTCACCGAAACGCTCATATGTGCGGCGCTTTGCTCAAACGTCCGCCGTGTCCACGAAAAGCCGTCAGGTGAGCGCAACCGTCAGCGCCGTCCGAAGTTCGAGGGCGACCCGACAGAAACGGCTCTTGCGGAACTGTGCGCAAAAGCAGGCATAGAGCGTGAACTCCTGCTGTTCAAGCGCATAGACGAAAAACCTTTCGACAGCGAAACGAAATATATGTCCGTCACCTGCCGAAGCCGTGAGGGCGTGACAGTCTATACCAAAGGCGCACCCGAAGTGCTTCTCCCAATGTGCAGCAGCCGCCGCACCCGTGAGGGGATCGTACCGCTTGACGTTTCGACCACAAACGCCGTAAAAAAACGCTGTGACGAACTTGCCGCCGACGGTCTGAGGCTCATAGCCTTCTGCGAGACTGTGAGCGGACAGACAATATTCTTAGGTTTTGCGGCGCTTGCCGACCCTCTGCGTCCGCAGGCGGCAGAAGCAGTCCGTGAGTGCCGCAGAGCAGGCATAACCACCGTCATGATAACAGGCGACCACAAATTAACAGCCTCAGCCGCCGCAAGAGAAGCAGGCATTCTCACCCCGTCTAAAAAAGTCGTTACAGGCGCAGAACTCGACCGCATGACCGATGAACAGCTTGAAGATGAGATCTCCGAAATAGCCGTTTTCGCAAGAGTAACGCCTGCTCACAAACTGCGCATAGTCCGTGCGTTCAAGTCGAAAGGCAAGATAGTCGCCATGACGGGTGACGGCGTGAACGATGCTCCTGCCGTCAAGGAAGCTTCGATAGGTGTGAGCATGGGCATAAACGGCAGTGACGTAACAAAACAAGCCGCCGACACAGTTCTTCTCGACGACAACTTTGCAACGCTGGTTTCAGCCGTCCGTGAGGGGCGCACGATCTATTCCAACATACGCAAATTCGTTCGCTACCTTATCGGGTGCAACATCGGGGAAGTTCTGACGGTTTTCGGCGCAATGGTAATGGGAATGCCCGTACCGCTTTTGCCTGCGCAGATACTTCTTGTGAACCTTGTTACAGACGGACTTCCTGCGGCGGCGCTTTCAGCCGAACCGCCCGAGAAGGGGATAATGCGCAAGCCGCCCCGTTCTTCGGAGGAAAGTTTCTTCTCGAACGGGCTTATGGGGAAGATACTTCTGAGGGGTATCCTTATAGCGACAGCGGCGCTGGGGTGTTTTTCGCTATTACTTCCGCAGGGAATGGAAGCCGCCAGGACAGGTGCGATGTTATCGCTGGTATTATCCCAGCTGATACACGTTTTCGAGTGCAGAAGTGAAGACAAGCCGTTGTTTGCGATACCGCTGAAAGGAAGTCTGCCTGCGTTTGGTGCGGTAGTTATATCAGCGGCGAGTGTAGCGGTATGTTGTGTTATACCGAAGTTAGCGGAGATATTCGCCCTGACGCTCCCCGATGCAAAAGGCATGATAATAACAATAGCGACAGCCGCAGCCGCACCGCTGTGTTCAGGAATAATAGGCAGCGCAAAAAAAGATAAGAAATAAGAGATAAGAAATAAGAAATAAGAGATAAGAAATAAGAAAGAACTGACGTGAACCGAAAAGTCAGCACAAATGAACCGTGTTCGCCAGAGGACTAAAAGTTTTAGGAAAGAGAGTCCAGAGGGAATAACCCTTTTTCAAAAGGGTTTCCCCTTTGGTGGGAGTTTCGTCTTAGCTGCGCACGACTTGGCAAAGTCCTCATTCGCCCCTATGGGGCGATAGAAAGAACAGTCAAAACAAAAGCAGTCCAAAGCGCTCAAACTTAAAGTTCACGCCTAAAAATCGGCATACCAATACACAATAACAAAAGCAATCGGCATTAAGGTACATCTCAAACGAGGTTAGAAGCACCAAAATGCCGATTTTTATTTTTCGGAACAGCGTAAGCGTATTCCGAAAAAGAACCCTAATGGTCGCAAGACCATAACCCACAATGTCCGAACAGGACATTAACCCACAACGGACGTTAAGTCCGTTTTCCCTACAATGCCACACGCAAATCAATTTTAAAAAATCAACGGATAATAACACATAATATTCCAAGACAGGTAAAAATACACAATCCAAGGCGGAAGTTCTTCGGGGCTTTCGTCTTTTTTGAATAAATATTTGTATGCTGTATTGACAAATAATATTATATGGCGTATAATATTACACATAAGAGATACTATACAGCGTATAATATTATATACATAAACAAAAGGAGACAAAAGCCATGAAAAAAGCACTTAAAATAACAGGAAAAGTCTTTTTGGGGTCACTGATCCTTCTTGTCCTGTTCCTGACAGCCGTGAAAATTTGGAACGAGATCGCCATGAAACATGAAGCCGACCTGCTCAGTGATAACTTGGGGCAGTATGTTGAGATAGACGGCGGAAAAATGAACGTTTACTCAGAGGGGGAGGGCGAGCATACGATAGTTTTTATGTCGGGCTGGGGAACTACGTCGCCTGTGTATGATTTCAGACCTCTTTATTCAAAGCTCACCGATGAATACAGGATAGTCGTTATCGAAAAGTTCGGCTATGGCTTCAGTGACGAGATAAGCGGCGAACGGGACTTTGATACCATACTTCGTCAGGACAGAGAAGCCCTCCAAAAGCTTGACATCCAGGCGCCTTATGTGCTGTGTCCTCACTCTCTTTCGGGGCTTGAAGCCCAGCTCTGGGCGCAGGAATACCCCGATGAAGTGGAGGCGATAGTCGGGCTTGATATGTCAAGTGCAAATTATGACGGACTTGCCGAGATAAAAGAAGGCTTTCTCCAGAAAACCATGATAAAGCTGAACAAGGCTGTCCGATTTACGGGCATCAACCGCTTTCTGCTGAGTATAAGCGACCTTGACGATATGTCCGACAGGGAAGCAAAGCAGTATATCGCACTTGAATGCAAAAATATCGCAAATGACACCGTATGCCGTGAAAATGACGCTATCGGCGGCGTTTGCGATAAGATAAACTCCATGCCGATGCCAAAAACTCCCACCTTGCAGTTTATCTCCATACAAGGAGGAGATCTTGAAAAGTGGAGGTCTACTCATCAGGAACTTGCTGACGCTTCCGATCTGGGCAGAGTGTCAGAGCTGGACTGTGGTCACTATGTTCATCAGTTCGAGTCGGAACGGATAGCTAAGGAAATGAAGGAATTTATAGCCGAACTTGACAAATAAAGGAGACAAAAGCCATGAAAAAAGCACTTAAAATAACAGGGAAGCTCCTTCTCATCCTGCTTTCGCTGATAGTTGTTTTCCTGCTGATACTGTTTATCTATCACAGGGTCATGCTCAGCAGGGAGGACAAACTTCTCGAAAACTATCCGGGAGAACTTGTGGAAGTGAACGGTCATAATATGAACGTCTATTCCGAGGGCGAGGGTGAACATAAGCTGGTGTTCTTAGCACCGGCAGGAGATACCGCCCCGATGATGACCTTCAAACCCCTTTACACCAAACTTTCCGACACCTGCGAAACAGTAGTTGTGGAAAAATTCGGCTACGGCATGAGCGATATAGTCGATACCGAAAGAGACTACGAAACAATGGTCGACGAGTGCCGTCAGGCACTTTCAGAAGCAGGGGTACAAGCGCCCTATGTCCTTTGTCCATATTCAAAGTCGGGACTTGACGCTCTTATCTGGGCGCAGAAATATCCCGAGGAAGTTGAAGCGATAGTCGGCATAGACATGGGCTTCCCGAAACACTATGACAGTATCGACACTGACGTTCCCGATCAGTCATGGCTGTATGATATACTCAGAGGAATGGGCATCGCAAGGCTGTTCACTACCGACAGCGAATTGGGCGATCTATGCCCCGATGAAGATAAGCCCTTTGTCAGAGCGCTTGTCAACAGAAAGTTCTCCAACAAGGATACTTTCGGCGAGATAATCCATGTCAAAGATGCAGTAGATGTGATAAACTCAGCCGCAAAGCCTGCTGTTCCCATGAAGCTTTTCGTAACAAACGGCGGCGGAACAGGTCTTTCTTCCGAAGAATGGAAAAACGCAGTCCACGCCTACACCAACGATATTGAAAATGTTGAATACACCGAATTAGACAGCGACCATAACAGGATCATCGAAGAAAACAGCGAACAGATGTCATCCGAGATAAAAGAGTACATTAATAAATAAACCCAAAAACATCTCTTGACATAAAAATCTAAAAGGTCTATAATATTAACGAACGAAAAGGTAAAAGATAAGATAGATCCTCAAAAATAAAATACGCCGAAGGCACACCATATCTATTATCTAATATCTATTATCTAATATCTTTTATCTCTTATCTTTTATCTTTTATCTTTTAAAGGGTGGTGTGATAATGAGTGTGTTCCCGATAAGTGCGGCGCTTCTTGATGCAATGGTGCTTGCCGTTACAGAAAATGAAGACAGCTACGGGTATAAGATAACAAAAGATATTCAGGAACGGGTCAGCGTGAGCGAATCAACGCTCTACCCCGTGCTAAGGCGCTTGCAGAAAAACGGTATGCTCGAAGTCTATGATATGCCGTATATGGGCAGGAACAGACGATATTACAGGATAACCGAAAGGGGCAGAGATCATCTTTCGGGTCTGCGGCAGGAATGGACAGATTTTGCACGGCAGATAGGCTGGTTTCTGAATGAACAAAGAGAACGAAAGGACGGAGAAATATCATGACAGTACAGGAATACAGAGACAGACTGTTCATGGCGCTGTCAGCATTTGAACGCAGTGAAGTCGAAAACGTAGTCGATTACTACACCGAACTTATAGAGGACGCAGACGACCCCGAACAGCAGATGAACTCGCTTGGCACTCCCGAACAGCTCGCCACTCGTATAATACAGGAAAACGGCTGGGTGCGCCCCGATGAACAGTTTTCAGGCTCGCAGGGGCAGGGAAGTTATGCACCGCCGCCGAAAAAGAACGGCTGGAGCGCAGGCAGGATAGTTGCACTCGTGCTGACTTTCCCGTTCTGGATAGCAGGCTTTGCAGTCATAGTTTCGCTCTTTTTCGTTATCGTGAGCATATATCTCGCCGTTGCTTCCGCCTCGATAGCAGGCTTTGCAGGCGCAGTTAGCTATATCAAAAGCTTTATCCCCTTTTCGGCAGAACTTGCTTTTGTCGGGCTGATGCTCGCAGGTCTTGCGATACTGCTCTTTCACCCTGCAAAAGCCCTTTTCCGTGGCGTTGCAGGGCTTGTCGCCGATTACAGCTACTTCCTGTTCGCCCCCGGTAAATACAGGAACAGAAAAAACACCCCTCACCGCCCGATAAGCAAACTTGCCGCCATAGTCGGCGCAGTCATGCTCGTTGTCGGCATAGGCGGAACGTTTTACTGTGAAGACCGCATAAGCAAAAGCGCTCTTGCCTATATCCGCAGTATGGATCTCGAAAGCTTCGAGACAGAGCTTGACACCGCCGATAATATCTCCGTTTCCGTCAACTCGGGCAATATCTCCGTTCTTCCCTCGACTGACGGCAGATCAAAACTCGTCTGCGAAAACGTCAGACGCTCAAACCTGAAAATAGAATCCGACAAAAGACTGAAAATAACCTACTCCGCTCCCAAAGAGAGCCGCTCGCTCCCGAAATTCGACTTTAAATTGGATAACAACGACATAAACATAGGTTCGATAAACCGCTTTCAGGAAAAAACACAGGCTCATCTGACCCTCTATCTTCCGCAGGAACAACTCGAAAAATTAAAGATCCATACCGACTTAGGCGACCTGACCGTAACTTCCGTCAACTCCGATGCGCTGAATTTAGACAGCAGCTGCGGAGATATAAAACTGAGCGGAAGCACCGCAAAGTCTTTCGTCCTGACTAACGACCTCGGCGAAACTGATGTCGAAAACTGCAATTTCGATGAAGCGGAAATAACTGCAAACTGCGGCGAAGTGAACTTTTCCGAAACAGAATGCACAGGCAGACTCACAGTTGAAGAAAACTTGGGCGACATCAAAGTGTCTGACTGCACTTTCGATTCTGTCAGCATAAATAACGACTGCGGAGATATAAACTTCATCGGCACCGTCATCAAGTCCGATTCCGACATGACCGATGATCTCGGCGATATTGACCTTGAACTTGTCGGCTCGGATTACGCCGTCAACGGCTCGACCGACTTGGGTGACGTAAAGATAAACGGCGAGGAAAAAAGCACCTCCGAGGGACGCATCACCCTTACCCTCAAATGCTCCGCAGGCGATATTGATGTTGATTATCAGTAACGGAGGAATAAAACTTCATGCACTTTGAGATACTTCTCAACCCCACAGGCGCATCGGGAAATGCGTGGAAAGTGTGGCGAAAGACCGAACCGCTCATAAGAGCAAGCGGCAATACCTATACTCTGCATTGTTCAACAAAAGAACACGGCATAGGTCAGCTTTGCACCAAACTTACTTCCCGGGGCGAAGAAACACTGCTTATCGTCATAGGCGGCGACGGCACTCACAATGAAGCAGTCAACGGCATCGCCGACTTTGAACACACAAGCTATGGTCTTATCCCCTGCGGAACAGGCAATGACCTTGTGCGTGACATGGCTCTTCCGAAGAAAATGGAAGACCTCGTTCGGCGTATCCTTGACGGCGAAGTAAAACGTGTAAGCGATGTGGGCGAACTAACATTCACAAACGAAGACGGCAGTGTGATAAAACGCCGCTTCAATATCAGTTCCGACATAGGTTTCGGAGCGGCGACCTGTGCGATCGTCAACGGCTCAAAACTCAAACCGTTCCTCAACCGCCTGCACATGGGACGGCTTTGCTACATGATAAAAGCAATAAAAGTGTGCTTCACCGCCGCACCCACCCCCGTGAAGATAACCTGCAACGGCAAAACACGGCTCTACCGCAAGTGCCTCTGTGCCGTAGTTATGAACCACAGTCATGAGGGCGGCGGTCTGCGCTTCTGTCCCCACGCCGACTGCACAGACGGCAAACTTGACCTCTGCGTCGGCAATGGACTTACGCATATCGGCTTTCTGCGAATGCTTCCGCTTGCATTCAAAGGCGAACACCTTAAACTCAAAGGCGTTTACGAAGAACGTTCGGAAGTGATAACGATGACCTCAGAACAACCCTTGTGGGTCCACACTGACGGCGAAGTTATCGGCAAGTCACGCAGAGTAGAAATGCGCATCATTCCCGAAAAACTCAAACTTCTCGTATAAAAACAAGAGACAGCAGATGCCCACACCTGCTGTCTCTTTTTTACTGTCGATCACGATTTATTACACTTTTGTGAGTTTAACGTCATTGTACAAAAGTATGCTGTCTCCGTCAAACCTCAGCACAGTTGTTTCGCTGTTCGGCGTTGCGAGAATGCTCTCATCGTCCTCGGGTGTCACCGTAAAGACATCGCCCTCGCATTTCCACTCCGCACGCTCAATAATGAGCCTGTCTGCAAAACGCTTGTCATAAAGCCCCTGTTCCGCAAGATCGGCAAAAGTCTCCTCATCAAACACCGCAAGTTCCTCTTTCGTGAACTCCCTGTCAAGCGGCATAGTGATAAGCACCTCGCCGCCCTCGCCGAACACAACGTTCATGAACAGCATCATAACGTCCTCGCCGTCCGCAGGGTCAATGCGCTTTCCGTCGGGAGCAGTGAACTCTCCCACTTTCCATATTCCGGTAATATCCATGTCAGCCCTCCGTTACTTGCATCTCCATATGTGACAGCTCATAGGTTCAAGTTCGCTTCCGCCGCCGAAATCGTGATCTTCGCCCGTCACAAAGTCGTCCGCCAGTCCGTAGCCTGCATCAAAATGCGCCACGAACGGCTGATCGTCAGCATTTATCGCCACGAACACTCTCTCACCCTCAAAATCACGCTGTATGATACACTGCTTGTTGGTGAGAACAGGTATCTTTAAGTCACCGTAGCAGAGCGCCTTGCATTCCTTGTGCGCCTTTGCGAGCCGTGCGATAAGTTCGGTAAGTTCGTTGCTTTCGGGCTTGTCGAAGCAGGGGCGAAGTGTCGGGTCGCCGTTTTTCTTGTCGCCCTCAGCGCCCCACTCACTTCCGTAGTAAATGCAGGGAATACCGGGCATACCGAACAGCATAGTATATACAAGCGGCAGGTGTGCCTTGTTGGTGAGTATCGTTGAGATACGGCTTACATCGTGATTATCCGCAAAGCACATGAGATGCAGACCTCTGTACTGACACCACTGCTCAGGACCGAAACGGTTTTTCAACGAGTGGCATATCTCGAACATATTCATGCTGTTGAAGCTGGAATAAAGCCCCTTGTAGCACTCGTAGTTAGTCGCCGAATGGAGCATATCGGGATTTACCCAGCGGCTGTAATCGCCGTGGAGAAGTTCGCCCACAAGGAAGAAATCTTCTTTCAGACTGTCGGTAAAACTGCGCAGTCTCTTCAAGAAATCAAAATCCAGCGAGTAAGCAACGTCAAGCCTTATGCCGTCAATTCCCCAGTACTCTATCCAGTATTTAACAGCATTGAGAATGTGGTCAACGACCGCAGGATTGCGCAGATTGAGCTTCACAAGGTCAAAGTGACCCTCCCAGCCCTCGTACCACAGACCGTCATTGTAGTTGCTGTTTCCGTCAAAGTTGATGTAGAACCAGTCCTTGTAAGGGGAGTCCCACTTCTTTTCGCAAACGTCCCTGAACTGAGGGAAGCCTCTGCCCACATGGTTGAAAACGCCGTCCAGCACGACTTTTATGCCCTTTGCATGAAGTGCGTCACAGACCTGCTTGAAGTCCTCATTCGTGCCGAGCCTTGTGTCTATCCTGCAAAAATCACGTGTGTTGTAGCCGTGAGTGTCGCTCTCGAACACAGGCGAGAAATAAACGGCATTACAGCCCAATTCGGCGATGTGATCCACCCAGTCGATGACCTTTAAGATGCGGTGTTCGGGAACGCCGTCATTTTCGTAAGGCGCTCCGCAGAAGCCTATGGGGTATATCTGATAGAACACAGCCTCATAGCCCCAGTTTGTAGTATTGTTTCCCATTCTGATCTTTCCTTTCGTAAATAATCAATATAACAATTATACCATATTTATCCTTAAAGAACAATAATCATTCTGCACCTAATTTTTTCAAGAATCCTGTACAAAATGTACAAAACAAACATCAAAAAACACACTTGATATATAAAAAACGCAAAATACTGTCATTTTCCGAAATATTTAGCACAATCAAATCTTCACAAGTCCCTGTTTACGTTAATGTTACAATTATATCATTGACAGAAAAGCCGAAAGTATGTTAAAATAATAACAGTCTTTTCAAATTATACCATTAATAATAGAAATAAGATCCGCCGCAGGCGCACCATATTTCTTATCTCTTATTTCTAACTATAAATGAGCATATTTGACAATTTGCACAAAAGTGAACCTTTGGACTGCTT
>CAMVRM010000041.1 GCA_947169885.1 uncultured Ruminococcus sp. | reverse complement strand
AAGCCTACGCCGCCCAAAAGTGAACCTTTGGACTGCTTTTGATATGCCGCTTCATTTGTTAGCTGTTCATAAGTATTTCCTCGGACTATTTTGGATATGCCGCTTCATTTGTCGCCCGTTCGCCGCTGGGCTCACATCGCACAAAGGTAGGCAAGCCGCTCGTAAGGGATAGCTTTGGTCGGTTTATTTGCTGCGAGCGGCTTGATCTTGAATGGAGCTCTGCTCCAAACCTCGCCGGTCTAGCGTGACCGGAGCACGCTAAGTCGCTTACGCGCGATTCCGCTTCATTTGCTTCATTTGTATATTTTAACAACGCTCATTTATAGAATAAAAGAGATACGGCAGTTCATGCAGGAGCGCCGTATCTCTTATGCTGTTTTATGTCGGCAGGCTTATACCGCACAGTTCAAAGCTGAAAGGCGTTTTTGCGGTGAATTTTATGCCGCACTCGCTGAGCAGTCGGCAAAAATGCTCGAAATAGCGCCTGCTGCTGCCCCACTGCATGATGTTTATGTCGAACCTATCACCCACCGAGAATATCTCGATAGAAAGTCCGCCGCTCAGAGACAGGTCGATATATGGTGCTGCGGATCTTATGTGCTTTTCAAGACCGCACCACGGCACACGCCCTGTATAGCTCACCTCAAAGGTGTTCTCGCCGATGCCGTCTTTCACCACCTGACGCATTATCTCGTGCTTTTCGCCGAGGGTCATGCCTGCAAGCTTTTTGGAGTTTTTGATGTGAGCGTTGACGGTCAGCATATCGTTTTCGCTGCTTGCACGTAGCATAAGCATTCCTCTTGACATGGTGTTGAGCATCTCTATGCCACGTTTGCGCAGGCGGTCGGGATAGACCATAGGCACTATGTTTACGTGGCACATATGGCTGTAAGGATTGCCGAGCGCCTTGCGGAACTGATGCTGCATACCGCAGACAACGGGCAGATGAGATTCGGGGTGCAGGTCAGAGATCGTCTTATACATTAAAGAAGCAACGAACGTTGCGGGACTTCCGTCAACGGACGAGATATAGTTCATCATTTCTTTTGCCTTTATGTTCAGGCGAAGTGAGGTACAAACTTTTTCCTTGTCACGGGCTTCGAGCAGGTCGTTCAGCTTCAGTATCTCCTGCGGACGTTTGGTATCAACAACGGGTTCGCAGGGGAGCGGTTCGGCAGGGTATGGGTCATCGGTGGCTTCAAGCGAGGGGATAGTGCTGTCGGGAAGTGCGATGTTCTCGGTGTCGAAACCCTCATCGGGGTAAAGTTCGTGAAAATAGAGATAGCTCATCGTTCTTATGAACGGGAATAATCCGTTGCCGTCTGTGATGTAGTGTGAAGTGTAGATATGAACGGTGTCAGTGTCGTAGGTGACGGAGAACAGGTGGAAGTTGTTCTCGGCAGAACCAAGTGCCGCCCCGACAGTTCCGCAGGTTATGATGAGCGGTTCGGTGTTGTGTTCCATGACATAGTTCTCGCCGTTCCTGACCAGCTTTACGGCAAAATAGGGGAAGCGTTTTATCGCAGTGTTGACAGCCATGCAGAGCAGTTTTTCGTTAACAGGCTCATTGAAAGTGATGTCGGTGCGGATATTGTTCGCAAGCTCCTCGCTCGCAGCGTACATAAGATCGTTGACTTTATAGACCATGTTCAAACACCTCTTTAACAGTTTAAAGGATCTAATGCTAATATTATACCATGTTTGTGGTCAAATGTCAATAGCCTTTTAATAAAAAATGTATATATTTTAGTTTATTTTATATAAGCTTAACTTTTTATACATTGAAGCAGGGAGAACAAGTCTCCTTAATGCAATTTTTCTGCGCAAAATAAACGAAAAACGGCGCATTGCATTTCTTTAACAAACTATATCATAAAGACAGTGCAAATGTTTTTATGATATATATATTGTATTAAATTTGCGGAAGCTAACATTTTTTAAAGCGTTAAATGTAAAAAACAGTCATTGATCTTATCCGAATAAACTGAATTGTCCATATAACTTTAAGATTTTGTATTGCTATATTAACAAAAATAAGTTAAAATATATAAAAAGAGATAAAATTACAATGTAATATTGTGAAAATAATTAAACAGTATTTTTGGGGGAATTGGCAAAAAATGCCACAAAAACCGATGCTGTGTAGTATCAAGGCATGATGCGGCGCAGAATTTCGGGTTCGTGTTCAATGAGTGCCGATTCACCTGCGAAGATCGTGTTGAGGACGGTTCTGTGTTCCTTGCACGCCCGTGGAGGGATCACGGCAGACATATCTCAAAGAAAGGTTTTGACAGTCCGGACGATTCGGGCAGGGACAAGACAGCCCGTTTCTCGGAATACGGGAATATCCCCGATGGCAGAGTGAACCGGGTCAGAGTGCTGACAGAAGAAGAAAAGCAGGCTTTGCTCGGTGCATTCGGCAAATAAGCGCAAAATGTAAAAAAATGTTATAGGAGGGAACTTCATGAACAATATCATATATGCAGGAAAGCATCTGATAACCTTTTCCACGAAACGTCACTATCACACCGAATGGGAACTGGTCTACTGCACCAGCGGTGACGGACAGTTCGAGTTCGATGACAGAGTGCTTGAATACGGCGTGGGAGATCTTGTGATAATACCGCCGCTCATACCGCATACAAATTTCAGCGAGAAAGGCTTTACGAATATTCACCTTCACATTGCAGATGCGACTTTCCGTTTTAAAGAGCCGCTCATGATCTCTGATGACAGCGAGTCGCATATGCTCAACGCTTTCAAAGATGCGTTCTATTTCTTCAACTGCGATATGGAAAACAAACAGCTCATAGTCGGGGCACTGGGCAGTCTTATCGTGAATTATGTTGCGGCGTTCCGCAATGTCAAACCCGTAAGGAGCGTTGTTGACGAGATAAAGAACAACATAATGCAGAATTTCAGCGACTGTGATTACAAGATAGAGAAATATCTTCGCACGATACCTTTCAGCTATGACTATCTGAGAAAGCTGTTCAAGAGCGAAATGGGCATGACTCCCCACGATTACCTTACGGGACTGAGGGTGCAGATGGCTGAAAAGCTGCTTTGTTCCACCGAGAATCTTGAACAGAATATCTCGGAGATAGCCTATATCTGCGGTTATTCCGATCCGCTTTATTTTTCAAGGGTGTTCAAGAAATATTTCGGCTGTTCGCCGAAAAACTATGCGGCACAGAAAAAAAAGGAAGATAAGACCGATGTTTATAAAGCCATATCTGATAAGGAACCGTAAAAAATGAACTTGACATTAAAGCAATACCGAACGATAGATATAGGCATTCTGTCGGCAGTTCTTGCGGCTTCCGAAGCGCTCATTGCTTTTGCGGCAAGGGTGTGGTTCTCAGCTGAGAATTATATCCTCTCGCCGACAGCGGCAGTCATCTGCATCGTTATGATGCGCTGGGGGCTGTATGCCGTGATCCCTGCGGTTTGCGGAGGGCTTGCGATGTGCATAGCTTCCGGTGCAGGTGCAGAGCAGTTCGCAGTCTATTGTATCGGCAGCTGTTTCTCGCTTGCGGCATATCCGCTCCTTAAACGGCTAGGCAAAGAAACGGTGAGGAAGAAAGCCTTTCTGACCTTTATTTTCACGGCGGCGGTGTTCCTTTCGATACAGCTTGGACGGTGGCTGGTCGGGCTTATGTTCGGCGGCACGGCGGCAACATTTGTGACACTGCTCGTTACCGATTCGCTGTCGCTGTTGTTTGCGGCAGTGGCGGTACAGCTTGCACGGCATATCGACGGCTTGTTTGAGGATCAGCTCGGCTATCTCAGAAGAACGCAGGCAGAGCGCAGAAGAAGTCAGCAGACCGATGAGGTCGACACCGAATACGGCGGCTGAAAAAGCGGAGGAAAATTGACCATGAATGATAAAGTTACCGACTTTCTGATATTTGACGAGGAAAGCGGTACATACATAGAAGACCCCGAGCAGGCAGTAAGGGACGATGTTGAAAAAAACTACTGGAAAAATGTTGTTAAGACTGTGGTAAAAGATCGGAGGCTGTATCTGATGCTCCTGCCGATGATACTTGTATTTCTGCTGTGGAGATACCTGCCGATGTATGAACTGCTGGGGAGCTTTAAGCTGACGGAGGACGCAAAATCAGTTTCGGAACAATACTTCTCGGGATTCTCGTATTTCAGGACGCTTATCTTCGGAACAGGCGGTGCGGAACTTTCTGCGCAGTTCTGGAGAGCGTTCAGGAACACATTTCTGCTGAGTTTTTACGGGCTGGTGTTCGGTTTCCCGATGCCGATAATAATTGCGCTGTTCTTCAACGAGATACGTTCGGACATCGCACGGAGCATATATCAGGTGCTGACCTATCTGCCGAAGTTCATGTCGACAGTTGTTATGACTTCGCTTGTCGTGATGCTGGTCAAGCAAGGCTCTGATACTTCGGGGACACAGCCGGGTGTTATCTCGCAGATGCTGTCTGACTTAGGGCTTATATCAGCTGACACGGCATATGCGGGAATGCTCAATGACCCGAGATTTTTCAGGGCAGTCTATCAGATAAGCGGCATCTGGGAAAATGCAGGATATGACAGCATAGTGTTCTTTGCGGCGATGATAGCTGTTTCGCCCACAAGTTTTGAGGCGGCGCAGATAGACGGCGCAGACAAAATGGCTCAGATGAGATATGTTATCCTGCCGTCGATCTTTTCGGTCATCATTATCATGCTGATAACAAGGATAGGTTCACTGCTGAGTGTCGGATATGAAAAAGTTCTGCTGTTATATGACCCGAACACCTATGTCACAGCCGATGTTGTGTCAACATTCGCACAGCGAAACGGTATAGCAGGTTCGCTGAAAGGCATGGCTACGGCGGCGGAGATGATGAACAACATCATCGGTATGCTGCTGGTCATCGGTGCGAACGCTGTTTCACGAAAAGTATCTGATGTGTCGCTTTATTAAGAGGAAAACGCAATGAGAAGAAAACTTGAAATGTCGGAGCTTATATTCAGGCTGATAAGCTATCTGCTCCTGACGATGTTTGCGGTCAGCTGTCTTTATCCCTTTGTTTATACCGTGTCTTCGGCGATAAGCGGATATGCTGAGGTCAGTGATTCCAAGATAGTGCTTCTGCCGAAGAACGTCCAGTTCGATGCTTTCAGAGATGTTTTCAGCGACAACGCTTTCTGGAACGCTTATACCAACACGCTTTTTATCACATTCTACGGAACGCTCTGGGAGATGTTCGTATCAATACTGGGCGCATATGCGCTGTCGAAGAAAAGGCTCCTTTTCAGAAAAGGCTTCAACTTCTTTCTGGTGTTTACCATGTGGTTCAGCGCAGGGCTTGTTCCGCAGTATCTGAATTATCTTGAAACAAAACGTGCGTTTCAGAGCATCGGGATATATGATGACAAATGGCTGGTGGTGTTCGCAATGGGTATGCACGCCATGAACATTATCCTGCTGAGAAATGCTTTTGAGGGCGTTCCCTCCGAGATAGAAGAAGCGGCGATAGTTGACGGTGCAACTGAATTTCAGGTGCTGAGAAAAGTCTATCTCCCGATGTGCAAGCCGATGATCGCAACAGTTGCGCTGTTCTTTGCCGTTTCACGCTGGAACGGTTACTTCTGGTCAAGACAGATGATCTCAAAGATCAGTGAACAGCCGCTTCAAGTCTATCTCAGACTGCGGCTTGAGGAATACTCAGACCCAGAGGCAACTGCGAACTGGCAGTTAAGTCACAGCTATGCTCCTGATTCGGTGATCTATGCGCTTATCGTCTGCTCGATGATCCCGATACTTGTTATATATCCGTTTATTCAGAAATATTTTGCAAAGGGTGTGAATGTCGGCGGCATTAAAGAGTAAGGACCTGTCTTCACAAAGCTCTGTACGTGTCTTGTGAAGACAGTTTCTAAACTCCTGCCGATGAAGAACATTTCCGAAAAAGGAGGACACTCAGATGAAAAAAAGGAAACTTACCGCCGTGCTGCTTTCGCTCACGTTCACCGCAGGCGCATTGCTGACAGGCTGCGGCGCTCCAAAAGTTTCGGACGGAAAAACAACATCGGGCGCAGGCTCTGACGCTTCGGGCGCAACTGTTCTGCGAATGGCTTGCGGCTATAACAGCGACAAAACGGGCATGACTTTCACTGCCGACCTTGCAGGCGAGGGGATAACCTTAGCTGACGGCAAAACATATAACTCGGGCGACCTGAAACCCACATGGCAGGCTGTTGAAAAAACTCTTGACATAAAGATAGAGGACAAATATCAGGGCAATTCAGCCGCTGATGAATACAGATACTGGGATGCACAGCTGGATCAGATAGATATGCTCAGCGGAACGGCGGCGCTTCTTTCGGAGAACGGTCAGCAGGGAAAGCTTGTGGATCTGGCGGAACATCTTGACGAGATGCCGAACTTCAAGGCTTATCTCGAAGAGAACCCGATAGTACGTCTTTCGATAACAGGTGCGGCGGCAGGTCAGAACGCAGGCGCTATCTATTTTTCGCCATATTTTGACGGCGTGAACGATATTGAGCGAATGGTTCTTATGAGAACTGACTGGGTGGAAAAACTGCTCAACGGTTCGGGAGAGTTTTCAGCCGACAAGTGCAATAACACCGCCGAGCCTGTCTATCAGCCGTATATGCCGACTTCGGGCAAGGTAAATATTGATGTTGTTTCGGCAGACGGGAAGTCGACCGAGACTATAAGCAAGGACTATGACGCTTACGGCAACATCATCGAAAAGATGAATGCCGCAGGTTCGGTGGACGGCGTGACGGCTGTAAATATGCTCCGTGAGTATATCGACAAGACTTACGGCGGTTATTACGGCGAGGATCGTGCAGACCTGTTCATCGGTCAGAATGCCGCATGGGATGCTGACGAACTGACGGCACTGCTCCGCTGTGTTGTCGCAAATCCTCAGACGCTCAACGGCAGAGACAGCGTTCAGGGTCTGTTCACCCGTGAAGATGCGAACAACCAGCGCCGCATTGATATGTACCGTCTTGCAGGCACGCTGTTCGGCGTGAGAGGTATGGAGTCAAGACTTGATTATCTGTATGTGGGCGCTGACGGCGAACTGCACGACTCCCGTGACGAAAAAGAGACTTATGAAGCACTTTCGAGAATGCACGATATGGCTGTTGAGGGGCTTATCTCAAAGGCGTTCATAAATCAGGAGGACGTAAGCTCAGAGAAGTATCTCTCTGACGACAACGGCTTTATGCACTACGATTACAACCAGACACAGACTGCCTATAATGCGACTGCTCTTGACAATGCTTCGGGCGAAAAGTACATGGCGGTCATCGTGCCTGTTGCACGCTGGAACGACGGCGAGGAAAAATATATGCGCTTCACCGAATCGTGGCGCTCTGTCAAGACTGACGGCTGGGGAATATCGGCGGCAGGCGTTGAGGGCGACCCGAACAAGCTGAAAGCCTGCCTTAAACTTATCGACTATGCTTACAGTCCCGAGGGTCAGATACTCATGTCCTACGGTCCTGACGAATTCATCAAGCATGATGACAACGGAGATATTGTGACGTTTGAGTTCAACGGCAGTGAATCTCCTGTTATCTCGGAGGAATCTTACAAAGACCTGTGGGAGCTTCAAAACGGCAATTTCACCAACTATGCACGATACTACATCGGTTCGACTTTGAGTTTTGTCAAAAGTCAGGCGTTTGAGTATCAGTGTACTCACGAAGTCGGCAGGGAGGGCGCAGAGCATATTTCCTCGGCGATCGCACTTGGCACGATAAAGCACCCCGAGCTTGCAATAACCGACAATTCGTGGTATACTTGTGTTCCGACAGTTCTTCCGCAGGAAGTAGCCGAGACAAACGCCATAAACGAACTTACCGCACTGGGAACATCGGGGCAGTTCGGCATTTTTAAAGGTCAGACGAACCTTTATGTCGACATCATCGCAAACGGCTTCACAGGCGATGCAGGCACTGACCCTGCATCTGCTGCCGAAAAAGTCTCGGCGGCTGTTGCTGACGGCGGCTGGGGCGGCTCGACATACCTTGCGAGAAGAAACGAAGCATGGCACAGACTTCTTGAATTCTATGACACTCTTTAAGGCGTACTAAGAACCTTTCTTCACAAGACTCTGTACGTGTCTTTTCAACGATATTCAGTCGCTTTCTGCGTTGAAAAACCTTGCAGTGCGACAGCACAACTGCGGTTTTTCGCCTTGAAATCGACTAAATCTCGCTGAAAATCCACGCACATTTCTTGTGAAGAAAGGTTCTCATAAAGGAAGGTCTTTATGTATAAAAAACAAATGTTCTTACAGAAAGCAGTGTGCATCATGGCGCTTATTGCGGCGGCACTGGTGTTCGCAGGTTCGCTGGGACTGTCCACCGATCTTTACGATGCTTTTTCAAAAACGATACTCGACCCCGACCATGACCTTGATACCACGGCAGTCACGGGTTCAAGAGTTTATTACGATATGTTCGGATTCAATTCGGCGTTCACAAAAGCCGCTGTCGGGCTTATCATCGTGAGCCTTTCGCTGTTTGTCACAAGAACACACATACGCAGAAAGTACTATATCAGCAATTACATTTCAACAGCGCTTGTGACTGCGGCATATTTCGGTATATCAATATGGTGTCTGCCGCAGATAATGCACTACAAGTCACGCTTTCAGAACGAAGTTGATTTCGGTGAATTAAAGGCTTTCTCAAAGGACTGGGGCACGCTTTACATAAGTCCCGATGACACATTCTGGTTCGATATGAACTATTTTGTTTTCGGGTTTCTGATACTTTCGGGTGTTCTGCTTATCGTGAACGTGTTCTTTAAAATAAAGGTCATGAGAGCCGAAAGGCAGGCGATAGGAAGCGGAAAGGAGAGGGCATAATGGCAGAAAACATGACCGATGCCGAGATAAAAAAAGACAGAATGCGCTTTACGAAGAACAAGCTGTCCTCGGGGCTGATACTCGGCGCTGTGGCTGTGAATGCGCTGTATTTCGTGAGCATTTACGGCAGTGATGTGGGAAACTATTACTACACGCTGTTCATCGGCGTTTCGATAGTCTATGATCTTGTTTTCATGCTGTTGGCTTTTCTTTCTGCCGAGGGTGTCAAGGTCTATAAGATGAGCTATTCGGCAGTGGCAGTTCTGCTGGGAGTGTTGCAGGCAGGACGGATATTCTATATCCCGATGAAAGCCTATCATGCGCCGAACCCGACTGCCGATACCGCAGTGCCGACAGTTATGAGCGCAGGACAGTTCGGATATGTTTCGGCTTGTCTGGGCGTGTCGGCGCTGATGCTCATTTGTGCAGGCGTTATCGGCATTGTCAGGACAAGAACGCTTAATGAGTATCAGGCGGCACTCGTTAAACAAAAGCACGGGGGAGCGGACGATGAGCGAGCTTAAATTACAGCACCTTGAAAAGATATACGACAACAAGGTGCAGGCAGTCTTTGACTTTGACCTTGACGTAAAGCAGGGGGAACTTATCGTGATAGTCGGTCCGTCGGGATGCGGAAAATCCACAACCCTCAGAATGGTGGCAGGGCTTGAAGACATCACAAGCGGAAAACTCATCATTGACGGCAAAGACGTGACGCAGATGCCCCCTAAAAGCCGTGACATCGCAATGGTGTTCCAGAATTATGCGCTATACGGTCACATGACTGTCTATGAGAACATGGCGTTCTCGCTCATGCTCCGCAAGGAGAACAAAAATGTGATACATCAGAAAGTCCTTGCCGCCGCCGAGATACTTGACCTTACAGATCAGCTCAACAAAAAGCCTGCACAGCTTTCGGGCGGTCAGAGACAGCGTGTTGCAATGGGACGTGCGATAGTGCGCACACCGAAAGTTTTTCTCTTTGATGAGCCGCTGTCTAACCTTGATGCAAAGCTTCGGGCGGCAACAAGGCGTGAGATACTCCTGCTCCACAAGCGGCTTGGTGCTACGATGCTCTATGTTACCCACGATCAGACAGAAGCGCTGACGCTTGCAGACAGGATAGTTTGTATGTCAATGGGACGTATCAGGCAGACAGGCACGCCGCTTGAACTTTATGACGAACCTGCCGACTTGTTCGTAGCAGGCTTTATCGGTCTGCCGCCTATGAACTTTTTTGACGTTGCGATAAAAGGCGGTCAGGCTGTGAACGTGGGATTTTGTGCCGAACTTACCGCAGAAGAAACCGAGCTGTTAAAAGGCTATGAGGGAAAAACGGTAACACTGGGCGTTCGTCCCGAGAATATCGTTCGGGGCGGAAACATCACGGTCGATGTTGTCTCGAACGAAAATCTGGGGCAAAGCACGCTTGTGAACGGAACAGTCGGCAGTCAAAAAATAACCTGCAAGTTCCGTGACTGGTGCAGATACAGATACAGCGACAAGGTGCAGGTGTCTTTCGGGAAAAAGCATTTCTTCGACAAAGAAACCACCAATGCGATAAGATAGGGGAGAACGGATCATTTATGGCTTTAAAAAAGAAAGGCGGCATAAAGGAGTTTGTGCGCAAAACGATAGTTTCGCTCAAACGTTCGCCGCAGAATATCCCCCTTGCGGCGCTTGCGGCGGCGTTTGTCATCTATTCGCTCGGGCTTTCAGCTATTGCCGACACGACCGCAAGGATAAACGGTGCGAACATGGGTCAGTGCGAATTTGCGGCGATGCTGTTTTCGATACTTGCGTTCGTGGTGTTTCTGAGAGCATTCCCAAGGCGGAAGAAAGCCGACAAAGTGATGCTCGTTATCCTTGCGCTCATGCTGACGGGGCTTGTGTCTGCCGATGCGGTGTATCTGACACGCATAACCGAAGCCACAACAAGAGCCGCTGACCCGATAATCGTTGACCGCTCGTCTGTGTATATCGTCACAGCATACAACGCAGTCATGGCGCACAGTATATGCGTTTGTGTGACGGCAGGACTGCTTTTGCTGATGCCGCTTTATTCAAAGGCGATCAGGAAGATAAACACTTCTGCCGATCTGTGACCGATTCAGAGGAAAGTCAAATATATGTCCGAAAAAAACAAACGCAGGCGTGAAGCTGACAAGTCTGCCGCCGAACACTACAAACTTAAAACAGATGCGGTAGACCGTCTGGTAAATGCGCATAATGCTCCCGAAGTCACGGAAACCGAGATAAAAAAATACACGGGGAAAAGGCGTTTCAGTCTGCCCGATAGCGTGAAGGCAGTTCTGCTGAAATTCTGGTTCGCAGGGGCAGTCTGCTATTTTTTCCTGTGGGGGCTGGGTATCTATGTCCACGGGCTTGACCTGCTCGTGATATTGGCGATAGGGCAGGGGACAGTCACCGATCTTCTGCTCAACAGGATACTGCGCTCGCTTGAACATGAAGAACGTGAGAACGACAAGTGGATGATGATAACCGCACGGAGGTTCTGGTCACTTTTTCCGAATACGGTCTATGCAGGAGTGCTGGTATTCTGTGTGTTTCGGGTGTATTTAATGCTGAACCTGCTTATGGGAGTTGACCCGAACGCCGACAGCTCGGCGGCGCAGACGATGCTTGGCGTTGAGCCGATACTTTTCGGGGCGCTGTATACGGGGTTCGACCTGCTTTTTGTCTGGATAAAGAACACTTTTGCAAGCATAGTCCGTGACGCAAAGGAAAAAGCAGGGGCTGAGACAAGAAATAAAAGGCGGTGAAGCATATGTATTCGGAGATCGACAGGTTTATAAAAAAACTCATTGGCGGTTCAGCGCCCGACAAGCCGCTTTGGAATATTGAGAGCATTCGTATGGGAAAACAGCCCCGCTGGAACTATATTGACGGCTGTATGATGACGGCGCTCATGGAAGTCTCGGAGATAACGGGTGAGCCTAAGTATGCTGATTTTGCGGAAAAGTTTATCGACTTTTATGTTTCCGGGGACGGCAGTATTCTGGGCTATTCAATGGAAAAATTCAACCTTGATGACATAAACGAGGGCAGAGTGCTTTTTGACCTTTACAGAAAAAACGGCAGGGAGAAGTATAAAAAAGCGATAATGCTTCTTCATGAACAGCTTGAAAAACAGCCGAGGACTTCAACAGGAAATTTCTGGCACAAGAAAATTTACCCCGAACAGGTGTGGCTTGACGGCATTTATATGGCGCAGGTGTTCTCGCTGAGGTTTGCGCAGGAGTTCGGGAACGGCGATATTTCGGACGTTCTGCGGCAGATAAGGAATGTCAGGAAATATATGTTCTGCGAGAGCAAGGGGCTTTATTATCACGGTCTTGACTGCTCGAAAAAGGCGTTCTGGGCGGACAGTCAGACGGGGCTTTCAGCAAGCTTCTGGCTGAGGGCGACAGGCTGGTTCACGGCCGCACTTGCGGACATCATCAGCTATCTTCCGAAAGGTGCAGAGCGTGAGGAGATATGCGGTATCTTTCGTGAGGTCATCTGTGGTATCAGCCGTTACGCCGAACCCGATACAGGTATGTACTATCAGGTCGTGGACTGCGGCGGCAGAGAGGGAAATTATCTCGAAACGAGCGGCAGCAGCATGATAGCCTATGCCATGATGAAAGGCGCACGGCTGGGCGTTATCGACAGCAGTTATTCGGCGCTCGGCAGAAAAACATTTGACGGCATATGCGGAAAATATCTGAACATAGGTGAGGACGGCGTGCTTGACCTTGGGGGGATATGCCTTATGGCAGGGCTTGGACCCGAGGACAACAGGCGGCGTGACGGAAGCTATGAGTATTACATCTCAGAGCCTGTGGTGAAAAATGATGCAAAGGGTGTTGCGCCGTTTTTGCTTTGCTATACGGAAGTAAAGCGGCTTATCGGATAGAAAAGGAGTGCGAATATGAGACTGTTTATCCGTGCCCACGATCTGGGTGTCAGGGGCGAAGAAAACATAGTCCGCAGGCTTGACGAGTTCGGGCTTGACGGAGTTCAGCTGGTGGCTTACAAATGCCTTGACGGTATAGAATATCGTCCCGATTCCGTGACGGCTGAACGTGCGGAACAGTTTAGAAGCTGTTTTGAAAGGGCAGGGAAGTCTGTGCCGCTCATCGGTGCGTATTTCAACCCTGTTCACCCGAATGAAGAAAAGACAGCGAACGGTATCGCAGTGTTCAGGGACTATCTTTCGCTTGCAAAAAATTTCGGCGGAAACACAGTCGGTTCGGAAACAGGTTCTTACAACGGCGACAAGTGGACTTTTCACCCCATGAACCGCACCGAAGAAGCGTTTGACAGAGTGGTGCGGACTTTTTCGGAACTTGCCGATCTTGCCGAACAAAAGGGCGTTAACATCGGCATGGAGGGCGCTTTCGGGCACGTCTGCTTTGACGTTAAAACGCTTGACAGGGCAGTTAAAACGATAGGGAGCAGGAATATCCGCATTATTTTTGATCTGTATAATTATCTCGACAGTCAGCACGGCTCGAACCTTGACAGGCTGTATGACATTCTTGCGGAGGGCTTGCAGACTTTCGGCGACAGGATATGCGTTTTCCACATAAAGGACTGCACGGTGAACTCTGACGGCTCGCTGAAACAGTGCGGCGTGGGAAAAGGCGTGTTCGACTATGGACGTATCATCTCGGAGACTGCAAAGGTGTGTCCCGATGCTTCTCTTGTTTTCGAGGGAACAACAGGCGATGACATTGCATTTGCGGCGGCGCACATCAGGCAGTTTATTTAAAGAAAAGTGTGGGCATAAGCTATGGCGTATTTAACTTTGCGAGGGATAAACAAGATATATCCGAACGGTTTTCATGCGGTTCGTGATTTCAACCTTGAAATTGAAAAAGGGGAGTTTGTTGTTCTTGTCGGGTCATCCGGGTGCGGAAAATCAACAACACTTCGCATGATCGCAGGGCTTGAAAGCATAAGCCGGGGTGATTTTTACATCGGCGGTGAAAAGGCGAACGAACTTGACCCCCGTGAGCGTGGTGTGGCAATGGTCTTTCAGAGTTATGCACTTTATCCGCATATGACGGTTTTTGACAATCTTGCGTTTGGGCTTATGCTTCAAGGCGCTGACGATGATGTTATCGAAGAAAAGGTGGAGAAGACCGCCTCAGTTCTGGGGCTTTCCGAATATCTTGAAAGAATGCCGAGGGAACTTTCGGGCGGTCAGAGACAAAGAGTTGCAGTCGGCAGGGCGATGATACGCAAGGCAGACATCTTCCTTATGGACGAACCGCTCTCGAACCTTGACGCAAAACAGCGTGTCACGATGCGCTCCGAGATAACACAGATACACCGTCAGACGGGTGCTACAACAATTTATGTCACCCACGATCAGACAGAGGCTATGACCATGGCTGACAAGATCGTTGTTATGAAAGACGGCTGTATAAGTCAGGTCGGAACGCCTTTTGACCTGTACTTTGAGCCTGCGAATATGTTCGTTGCAGGTTTTATCGGCGATCCGCCCATGAATCTTATCGAGAGCCGTGTGATAAATGGCAGACCGGATATTCCCGACAATTCTGTTGATCTTAGAAATATAGCCGATAGTGAACTGCTTGCAGGGATAGAGGGAAAAGAGATAGTTTTCGGTTTTCGTCCCGAAGCGATAAAGCTCAAAGCCGAAGCGGACAGTGAACATTCGTTCAGAATGACTTCAACAGTCGAGCTGACCGAACTGCTGGGTGACAGCACGAATGTTTATGTTGATATGTCGGGGATAAAGAGCATTCTGAAAGCCGATCCGCACGTTTCTCCGAACATCGGAGAAGTGTTTGAGTTTTATATCCCCTATGACAGCGTTTATCTGTTTGACAAGCAGACACAAAAGCGGATAAGGACAAGTGAAAAAAGAATATTATAGCGATAGGACTGTGCAGAAAAAACTTTTCCGCACAGTCCTTTTTTTTGTGTGAAGTGTTTATGAATGCAGGAAAAACTGCACCTGTTCCGAGGTGCGGAGCAGATGCAGTCTTTATTCAGGGAATAGTTTAGCTCTTGGATTTATCTGACGGTAACGGTCTGTGCATTCTTGATAGCGTTTGCAACATCCCATGTGCCGTTCACCTTAGCGGCGATAGCTACCTTGTAGGTCTTGCCGGGGGTGAGGTTCTTAGGTGTGGTGTAGCTGAGAGTTGTTGCAGGGATAGCCTGTGTCTGAACTCTCCACTTGCCTGCGAGGTAAACTGCGATGCCGTAGTACTGTGCGTTTTCAACCTTGTCCCATGTGAATCTCATCTGGTGGTATTCCTCGCTGTAAGCTACCTGGATATTTGTGGGATAAGTTCCTGCGGAAGAAGCAGTGGTCGAAACAGTTACAGCCTTGGAGTAATCCTGGTTCCAGCTTCCGTCAAACTGTGCGATAACAGCAACGGTGTAGCTTGTGCCTGCTTTAAGACCCGATGCGGTGTAAGAAGTGCCGCTTGTTGTTGCAACGATCTGCCAGCTGCCGTTGTTCAGAACAGCTACGGCGTATTTCTCAGCATAGTTAACGGTGTTCCAGCTGAGAGAGATAGCATTCTCACTTGCAGACGCATGAACATCGGGATTGCTGATGCCGGTAGCAGGGATCACCCACGAATTCTCGGGAACTTCTCTGTAACTGCCGTTTTCGGAAACATAGAACTTGCCGTCAGAACCGATGTAGTATTCGGTGTTGCCGTTCTTTGTTGCAGTAGCTTCCTTAGCATCTACCTTGGTGTAGGTGATCTGAGGCTGAACTTCAACGTCAGAGGAAGTTCTGCCGTTTACGGTGCGGTCAGCATTCTGTGCGCCGCCGTAAACATCGAAGTAAGCCGCAAGCTTGGAGGTGTCGGTGTGGAGCAGGTAATTGCCCGAAGGAATGTAGCTTACAGAAGAATTGGTATCGAAGTTAGCATACTGGCAGTCGGTGTTGACCTTTGTGGACTTGTCCGTTACAACAGTTCCGTCCATATCGCCCTTGCAGTTGTTCAGAACATCGTTATAGCTCTTTACAGCACCGAGTTTTACCTGCATGGGGTTCTTGCAGTTCTCGAACAGGTTGTACTCAGAGAAGATATAAGCGTTTGCTCTGGGGTTCATGCAGTAGCTTGTCTGACCGCTGAATATGTTGTTGTACATATGGATATTAGCCTGACGAGCAAGAGGTCCTCTTGATTCGCACTTGTTCCAGTAGTTGTGGTGATAGGTGAGGTGGAACTGGAGGTTGCTGTCAGAAGCGCCAACGAGGTTTGTCTTGTGATAGCCCTCATAGTAGCAGTAGCTGTTTGTGAAGTAAAGACCTCTCTTGAAGTCGCAAGCGCCATCGCCCTGAGCCTTGTCAGACTCAGCAGGGTTGGAGATAGAGGGTACATAGAATTCGCAGTTGTGGATCCAGCATCTTTCAACGGGAGCTGTGAGAGTTGAACCGGTCTGAACGCCCTCCATGCCTACGCAGTCTTCGGGAACATTTCTGAATGCGATGTTCTTGACTTCAAAGCTCTTGCCGAAGTCGGGAGCGGAGGACTCTGCCATGAAGTGGAAGCCCCAGCCGTTAATGGTAGCATCAGTGCCGATACCCTCGATAGTGATGTCCTTGCCTGACTTCATTCTTGCCATGTAGCCGTTGTCGCCAACACTTCCGCCGTAATCAACGGAATCGTATGCTGTCACGCCCGAGGGAGCTTTAACGTCGCCGACAATGCGGATAACGAGGGGAGTGCCGTCCTGAGCAAGCTTCTTGATGATGCCGCTGTTGGAGTTAGCCTTGCCGCCGTTTGCAGTCTTTCCGCCGCCTGCATCCTGACCTGCGGAGTTGAGTATATTGCCGATACCTGTAACAGTTGTGCCGTCCTTGGAAGTAACTGTTACGGTATCTTTGTTGTCGTTTGTAACATAGAGTACCTTAGCGTTTGCTTTGAGTGTTCCGTCATCGTTGTATGCGCCAACGCCTGCGGAGTAATTGTAGTGAGCATAGCCCGAACGATCCTGAGCGTTTACTTCAAGTCCGCTCTGAGTGATAGTGCCCTTTGAAGTGGTAACGCAAACAGAGTAAGTACCTGCGGGTATACCGGGAATATCAACTCTTACGCCGTCGGAAGTGTCACGAACAAGATATTTCAGATCGTCGCCTGTCAGCTGACCCGATACTGCGCCCGAGTAGGAAACGCCTGTAACGTCAGAATCCTTCATGCCCGAGAGGACCATGTAGAGAACTTCGTTCCAGCCGCCTGCGCTTACAACGCTTACACCGTTGATGTCGATGTTGCTGCCCGAGCTGCTGCCGCTGTCGGTGGAGCTTGAAGAACTGCCCGATGAGCTTGAAGAACTTGAAGAATCATTGCCCGAGCTTGAAGTTGAACCGCCCGAAGTTGTGAGCGACATATAGAACAGATTTGCAACGTCAGCCTTGGTGAGAGTGTGGCTGCCTGCGGAAACGTCAGCAGTGATGATGCCGTTTGAAGCGGTAAGCTTTGTGCCGTCAAGCTTGATAGTGCCTGCGGGTTCGGCAAATACGAGCGTCAGCTTGCCCGAAGTGGGAGCGTTGAAGCTGATAGATGTTGCGCTTTCCATTTTCAGGCACTGAGTAAGTGTCTTTCCGCCGTAGGAAACTGTTCCCTTGGAAGTGGAAAGGTTGCCTGTGATGGAGAAGAAGCTGCTTGAAGTGCCGTTTGCGGTGAAGTCATGCACGTATGCAGACGAAGACGATGACTGCTGCGAGCTTGTGGAAGAAGAATCGGGTGTTGAGCTGCTGGAAGAACTGCTGGATGAGCTGCCCTGTGAACTGCTGGAAGAAGAACCGCTTGTGGAGTCGGAGAAGCCCGAACCGATAGCCTTGATAGAATCCTTGTAGGAAACGAGTGCTGCTTTAAGACCTGTGTTTACAGCATAGCTTGCATCGTCAACAGAGTTGTCGAATGTCCACTTGAAGTCGCCGCCCTGAACACGTCCTGCGTTTGCCTTGATAGTCTCAACTGCTGCGGCAGGGGACTGAGCGGTGTAGCTGTACATAACGCTTGAAGTGTCAAAGTTGTTGTAGGTGCTGCCGCCCTGCTTAGCCTTGACGGAGGAGGGAACTTTTTCGGTAGCACTGCTTGCTTCATAAGCGTCGAACTCGGCGGAGTTCTTCTGATATGTAACATAGCCCTTGGTGAGGTCGCCTGTTACGGTGTTGTTATAGGACTTGATGATACCGCCGTTTTCGCCCGAGAATGTTCCGCCTGTTGCGCTGTCAGAACCCTGCATGGAGATGAGCATGGGGTACTTGCAGTTGCGGAAGTAGTTGTTCTCAACGAATGCCGAACCGCCCAGTGTCATGCCGACACCGTATTTTGCGTTGCCGTCAAAGTAGTTGTTATAGATGTGTACCGAGCAAGTTCTGATTCTGGGGTGACGTGAGTCGGAGTGGTCATACCAGTTGTGGTGATAGGTGATGTAGTTGTCGGTAGTCTCGGACTTCATGCCCTGGAGGTTGCACTTTCCGTTGTCCCAGAAGTGGTTGTAGGAGTGAGTGATGTATGTCGAAGTCTTGGTGTCAAGTGCGCCGTCGCCCTTTACCTGGTCTGCATCAGAGCCTGCATCGCCGTAGAACATATCACAGTGGTGTACCCAAACGTGGTCGTTCTTCTGCTGTAAGCCAACGTTGTCGCCCTCAGAGCTGTTGCAGTTCATGAAGCCTAAGTTTCTGATCTCAACGTTTGAGGAGTTCTTTACAACGATGCCGAAGCCGTTCATGGTAGCATCCATGCCGATACCCTCGATAGTCAGACCGCAGGTAACAGCATCAACATAAAGGTCGCCGCTGGGCATATTTGCAGGGTCGGTGATGTTTCCGATAAAGCGTATGCACACAGGACCTGCCTTGGTGTTGCTCTTTAAGTTGGTAAGGATGTTCTGAACGCCCTGGACAGTGGTGGAGTTGCCTTTCTTGTCGGGCATTGTTACTGAAACGGAATCCTTGGTAGCGTTTGTAACATATACCACTGTTGCGTTGGATTTGAGTGTGCCGTTGTCATTGTAAGCGCCCGAAGCGTTTCCGTTTACGAAAGCAAAGCCCGAGCGGTCATGTGCGATAGAGTTGACCTTTGTCTCAGAAGCCTTTGAGGTGTCCTCTTTGCCGCTGATGATAGGTACTATTTTAAGTGTGTGGCTGCCCGATTTAAGACCAACAGCGTCAACTCTGAAACAGGAAGCATACTGACGGATAAGCATACTGTCGAGCTTTGTGCCGTCTGCATAAACGTTGTAGCCCGAAGCACCAGAAACTGCTTTCCACTCTGCGTAAGCGCCCTCAGCGTAGCCTGCCGAAGCAGTAACTGTTACCGAGGAAGTGCTTTCAGCGCTTGCTACGATGCCGTCAGAAAATAACTTTGCTGCGGACTGAGTAAGTCC
Source organism: uncultured Ruminococcus sp. (assembly GCA_947169885.1). Lineage (GTDB taxonomy): Bacteria > Bacillota > Clostridia > Oscillospirales > Ruminococcaceae > YE71. The sequence goes on along the minus strand of CAMVRM010000041.1, from coordinate 6,637 downwards.
TGTCGGTGCGTAAGCCGCTGCAACTGTTGCGAGTGCAACAACTGCTGCCATTGTTCTTCTCATGACCTGTTCTTTCATAATTATCGACTCTCCCATATTTTAATAAGATGATAGATCGTTTATACTCACCGATCGTCCCAAAGTCGGAAACAGAGCCGTTTAGAGTGGTTCAATTGTCCGATAATAACATAGTGAGTATTATGAAGGCTGTTCGCCTTCTGCCCTTCATAAAACAAGCCGTAACTTGTTTTCTGTATTTAATTATAATCTTTAACCATTTGTTTTTCCATGGACAAATCGGCATTAAACATTCAAAAATCGAATTTTTTTGGCACTATGCAATAAAAATATATCGTTCGTATGAATTGAATTTGTAGAAATATTGTCTATATGACTATTTACATTTCATATGTAATTTTCGGACATGAAACAAAATGGAAAAATGTAGCTATATTGCTGAAACAAAAACGGCATAACTGTTTTTTATAAAAATGAGTGCTGTTTTGTCCATGAAGACCGCTGTCCCCAAAAAAAGATAACATCGGTCTGCATCGAGTATATATAGCGATCCGAATAAGATATAGTGATACAGAACAAAATGTGATGTTGTTAATATATTGTGCTTGATATTGCTCCGATTTTGTGATATAATATACATATTTAAATTTACAAACTATGAAAGACGAGGTATTATTTATGAAAGTTAGATTCCATTTGCCTGATTTTGCAAATCGTTTCAGATTCAACCTTATCTTTTCGGAGATGCTCAACCGATACCCTGAGTATTTCCGTGAAGGTGTGGAGATCGCTTCTGTTTACGGCTGTTTTCCGCCGTCATTGTGGAACGGCGGACGTATGTGCGGCGGTTACTGTGACAGCGGTTTTATAAAACAGGTCATCAGCTCTTTTAACGAGAGGGGCATACCGCTCAGATTCACTTTTACCAATCCCATGCTTGAAAAAAAACACCTGAGCGACAGTTTCTGCAATATGGTGATGAAGCTTGCAGACAACGGTCTGAATGAGGTCATCGTTTTTTCGCCGCTCCTTGAAGAATACATAAGAAAGAATTATCCGAATTACAAGCTGACAAGTTCGACCTGCAAGCGCATAACCGACCCCGACACTTTGTATTCCGAAGTTGAAAAGGATTATCACATAGTTGTGATCGACTATGACCTAAATAATAAATTCGATATACTTGATAAGATACCCGATAAGGAAAAATGCGAACTGCTCGTAAACGCCTGCTGTGACCCGGGATGTAAAATACGTTCCGAGCATTACAGAACTATCGGCTTACAGCAGATAGAGTACGCAACTTTCGTGAAGAACCACCCGAATACCGACTATCCTGCAAACAGACTTTATGAAAAGATACCCGAAGGAAAGAAATTCGATGAATGTCCCAGCATGAGCAGGACTATCTTTGACATAAAGCAGATGAGTACCCACATATCTCCCGATGATATATGGAACAAATATGTTCCTATGGGATTCTCGCAGTTCAAGATCGAGGGCAGAACACACGAGACACTGAGCCTGCTGGAACACTATATGTACTACATGATAAAACCCGAATGCAGAGACATTGCAAGGTTTACTTTCCTCAGACAGCTTCGTGCGAGCAATGTTATTCTTTTCAATGAATAAACTATAAATGAGCGGTTTTGTTAAAATATACAAATGAAGCGGAATATCAAAAATAGTCCGAGACAATACTTATGAACAGCTAAGAACCTGTCTTCACAAGACACGCACATTTCTTGTGAAGACAGGTTCTAAGTCAAAAACAAAATGTTCAATTGATATTTGAGAAGAGGAGCTTATGACAGCAAAACAGAAAAATATTATCACCCTTATGTCGTTATTACTGCCTTCGATCGTTACGTGTGCCCTTTTTGGGCTGATAATGCTTGTAAGATCGGGCGAGGGTGCGGCAAGTGTTGATGACTATGAACGTAAAGCAGTCAGATATGTGGAGCAGAAATACGGCGAGACACTCAAACCGATTTCACATAATGCAAATTATCATAGCGATAAAAAAGGACATCGCAAAGCAGAGTATGTAACTATACAGTTTAACGGCTTTGAAGTGTATGCAGATGATACGGTGATCTGTGATGATCGTCAGTATGATGAGATCAAAGCGGCAATAGAGGAACGTTATATAAACGATGATGAATTAGGCTCGCACTGGTCGGGAGACTGGGAGCTTGTGTTTTGCGAGGTTAAGGATAAGCCTGAATTTTGCTCTGTGTATTTTGACGGAGATACGGATAAATTCATTATAGAAGCGGAGGTCACTATTCACGCTGATATTACATACGAAGGCTATCCTGAAATGAATGGTGATTACAGGCAGCTTCTGACCGATAAATTGACGGAGATAAACGAAAAATTTTACCTGACTGACTATCATGGCGATGATAATTTAGATGTATCGTTCTACATTCATGACCCAACTTCCGATCTTTTGAAAATGCCGTATAAGGCAATAGATGAATCAAGGATATACCATGAAGCAAGATATGAAGAATATATGGGATATATCGCTTATGCTTACACAGGAAACCGTTCGGCAACAGGTGGATACAGACCGTTTGAATCCGAGATAAGAGTTTATCACCCTGAATTTTTCGATATTGATGAGTATACCGCTGTTTCCGATGATCTGACTCCGATCGTATCGGAAAATGAGGTGAACTTTGAACCTGTTGACCTTTCGGATAATGCGGTTTTCAGTTCTGTGTGGTCTGATACAAACAGCATTACCGTTCGTGATACAGGCTATCACATTGAACTTGACCGTAAGGGAATATATGATATTTTTCTAAGACTTGACAGAGGGTACTACGGCATAACCGAGAAGACAGTTCCACTTGCAGTCTCTTACGGCTCAAATGACAGAAAAAAATATTTGAGCATCGGCTGGAGCGGTGAGGGGATAACCAGCTGTGATACGGAAGACTGGTATTATCTTGATGATAAGTACTTGTATCTGTACATTTGTTCATTCAAGTCGGAGTTTGAGGACGACGAATGGGTGCTGGCATTTTATGACCTGAACGTTCCGTGAGGTGAAGCGATATGAACATAAAAAGGACAGTTTTTTCATACTTCTGGCAGGTACTGCTTGCAGCAGCATCGCTTATCACTGCATTCTGTATTTACAGATATAATCGGCTTTTCATGATGATGTTTGTGCCGTTTTTTATGGCGTGCTTTTCGATCTTGCTCACCAAAAAACGTGATCTCGATCTCAGCAGATTCTTTTTCAGGCGTTGGGCGATAGTTCTTGCAAACGGAGCAGTTGCTCTTATTGCTGTTGTGTTCCCCATGATATTTATTGCCTTGGCAATAAGCGGATTTCTGATAGTTCCGGTGTACATAGTTCTGTTTATAAACATCAGGTACATAGTCTCAAAAAGTGATGATATTTATGAGTGTATGGCACTGACACTGACTGACCCGCTTCACTATTTTGTATCACTGTTGCTTGTTCTATATCTTGAACAGTTGTTTTACTGAGTGATATGCTCCCACATATTTTCAAGCTCACCTTTAGAACCTGTCTTCACAAGACTCTGTACGTGTCTTTTCAACGATATTCAGTCGCTTTCTGCGTTGAAAAACCTTGCAGTGCGACAGCACAACTGCGGTTTTTCGCCTTGAAATCGACTAAATCTCGCTGAAAATCCACGCACATTTCTTGTGAAGACAGGTTCTTATTCTGAAGATACCGCAACACAGACCACTATATTCTGACCTGCCTGCACCTCTGTATTTTCGATACCCGGAAATTACTTTACCATTAAAACGCCCTTTAAAGAGCATTCTGACTGTCGGTGTTGTGTTTTGTCCTGTTATTCATGCGCTTCGGTGTCCGACATATCCGAGGGGCGTTTGCCGAGGGTCATCATGGTATCTGCCTCCTTTCGAGGGTAAAATTAAAAGCCCCCGTGTGGGAGCTTTTATTCTTCTTCAAGTAAACCATATTTGGTAAGAATACGTTTGGCGGTGTAAGCATTGGAACGTCTCACATCCATATCGCCATCGTAAATCCAATTCTTAATGTCTTCTTCTGTATATGGATTAGGACATTCTCTTAGGCATTGGCGAAGGACTTCTATTTGTTCGTCTGTAAGCCATTCAGGTCTCGGAGGATATGTATTCGACTCCATATTTTTCACCACCTAACAAACATTCTTCCGTTTTTGGAATTTGTTTAACTGTTCACGAAGTTTATCTTTATCTAAAATCGACAAAGAAGTAACAAATGAATGATTCTTTATAATATCCTTATCTTTCAGCTGTTCCAAAAGATTTTTATGAGCCTCATGCAACTTATTATTCTGCTCTTCGGTAAAGTCTTCAACTTTTATTTTCTTTACATCTATTATACCACTTTCGCCTGATTTGTCAATTGACATATTAGCCAAAGGTTTATTCGGCTTTCCGTCATTCTCAAACAGGTCATCACGAAGCTGTTCGTCATCGGTACTTTGGATAGAACTGTCGAGATTATATGCCGTCAAAGTTTCCTGACATTCTTTCACCTCCGATCTTTTGATATGTAACAACGAAAAAAGTCCGTATCCGGCGTTCTCACGATTAGTGAAAAGCAATAAATACGGGCTTGAAAGTTTGTGTACTATTATAAAGGTACGAGCGGCTCGGAATCTGTACGAATATCAACTGTTGAGGGCGAAATATCTCCCTGTGATGGTTCAACTCCTACCTGACGGTTGAGATCGACAAAATTCATCTTCGGTTTTAGTAAGAAAAAATCGAGCCTAAAAAACAAAAAAAGCACGCAAAAGTGCGGCGCTGATATAGCAGTATAATCCTATATTACGACCAAAACAGCGAGCTATGAAAACGAAATACCGATACTTCATGTTGTGTGAAGTATCGGTATTTTTCGTTATATATCAAGCCTTACTCGAAAATACTATCCAGCCTTGTTTCCAATGTCCCGTCCTTAGCGAGCGGCAGTGCATCACACTGGCGCAGATGATGCTTCTCGATCAGCTCACCGCTATCAAAGCCGAGAATGAAGTGCAGGGCGATCTGATAGATGATCTCTGTCGGTGCAAGCCCATATACCTGCTGATCAAAGATATGCTGTAACCGCTGTGTCTCGTCAGGGAATGCCTGTTTCATGCCGTCGCTGTTGAACAGCCTTACAGTCCCGATTTCAACCCGATCGAGAAGATGTGGTCTAAGATAAAAGCTATCTTGCGAAAAATGAAAGTCAGTGATAGTACTCTTTTGCCCGATGCGGTAAAGAAAGCAATTGGATATGTTTGTCTCTCGAATTGTGAAGGCTGGTTCAAATCTTGTGGTTTGTGTTGCTAATTTGTTGGATTGCTATATATTCAGCTCATGCACGGGCTGTCGGAATGTTCTGACGAAGATGAATAAACAAAAGTGGAGCGCTGCCGTAGTGGTAACGCTCCTTTTGTCATTATTTGGTCTTTTTAGGCTTTTGTTTAAGAATTTCCTGAATTTCGGCGAGATGCTTTGCTGTAAAAGTAATAGCATCATTGCTTCCAATAGGAATATCAACAGTACCTTCGCTGTAAATATCATAATCTATAATACTTTCAACAAAAGCATTCCTTATAGAATCGTTACGCCTAAGCGCCTCGAATTTCTTGCTGCATTCCAAACAAAGTGCAATTCTAAGTTGAGAAAAGAAATATTCAGGTGAAATCTCGATGTTATTCACTTCAATATAGCCTTTATTCTTAGCAACAAGGCACATTTGACAGAAACACAAATCATTTCTTCCTTCCGGAGCGTATCTATTCAACATGGTTTTCCTTGAATAGCTCCTATCATATGGAATAATCTGATTATCATAGGTTTTAATTTTCTGAACTTTTCGCATCTCTTCCATAGTGATGATTTTGGCTGGATTTTTCCATAATTTTTTCACATGAGCCACAATAGTATTTCTATCCTCTAATGGTTCAGATGGAAATTCAAATGAACAGGTACTTGAATCATAATTGCCATAAGAAATGTAGTCAAGCTCATAATCCTGCAGCAGTTCATCCGAAATCAAACCATCACGATAAAATCCACGTAGGATTTCCTCATAATTTACAAAATAATGATCCGGTTCATCAATCAGTTCTTCAATATCGTCTGCTGTTAGTTTTTCATGATACTGTATATCTTCATAATGAATATCGCTGAGTGAATGATAACAAAGATCCATTGCTAATCTTTCACATTCCTCATGTACCGTAATTGCTTTAAGTAGTTTGGTTGTGAAGTATCCTTGTTGTTCACATATGAATAATTGGCTCATAGTGATTTGCCCCAAAGCATTCTTTAACGGGATATGATTTGCACGTAATAAATCGAACGAATCATTTTTTACCAAACGTCCTGCTCGATATTCTGAAATGATAAATGTATAGAGGGCTTCTATATCATTCCCACTGTTTATCATTTCTTTTAGCTTCGCATTATACCTGCTGTGTTCCCATTCAACACTCATTTCATTTATGTTGATAGAAAAGATAGCTTCGCACTTAGATTTGGAAAGGATTTTGTCATTTAATACCCAATAATTGTCTCCAGACCTTGATGAATTAGGTTTTACAAAAATGCTATCTTCTTT
>CAMVRM010000040.1 GCA_947169885.1 uncultured Ruminococcus sp. | reverse complement strand
ATGTGGAATTTTATCCGAAAGATTTGTGTTGGTATTTTCTTGGATTGCTATATATTATGTTAAATGAGCATGGTATAATAAAAATAAAAACGGAGGTATAAACGTATGCAAAAAAATAAGCCCCACACGACGTGAGGCGGTTAGATGAAATAAAACAAAACTATGTGTAGAACAAAAGAAAGGAGACAACAAAACGGATGTTAGTTTCAATCATTTCTGAATGAGTTACTTAACATCATATATATTATATACTAATTTTGGCGATATGTCAAGGGCTTCGACAGAATTTTATTTCTCACAGAAGAAATTCGGCGTTATGCACAAAAAAATCTTGTCGCCCTTGCCGATAGTTACAAATCAATGAATAATATTTTTATCTAATATTAACACAATCGGACAATGTGAACATTTGAACATCTGCATGAATTTCTGACGTGTTTATTGTAAAAAATAACCATTCAAAATTTTTGAACGATATTCAAATTTTTCTGTTGACAGGACAATAGCTTTGTGTTATAATATTTGTAAAGAAAACACATCGCAAGTCACTTAAAGGAGTGCTGAAAATGGCTCGACAGAAACGTAACAACGAAGTCACAGTCGGCAAACTTATCTCGGGCGGCAAAAAAAAGCCCCGTGAGGTCATACTGCTCTGCCGCAATATCCGCCGATACCGTGAACAGCTGGGAATGGAACAAAAGGAACTTTCACGCAGGCTCGGTATGGCTGACAGCACAGTCGGCAACTGGGAAACGGGTTACTCAAAACCAACTGTCGAAGTTCTCCTGCCCCTCTCGAAAGAACTGGGCGTGACGCTCTATAAACTTTTCGGGCTGAATGAGCCTATCCCCGAACTTTCGGCGGCTGAAAAACTGCTCCTTGATGACTACCGTGACCTTTCAAGATACCACCGGGAAACTGTGAACGACCTTATCGCAAACTTAAAGCGTGCCGAGGAGATCGAAGATGTTCCCGAACTCACAAAGCTTGTCTACTTTGAAAAACAGCTTGCGGCAGGCATCGGCGACCCGAGCGAACTTTACGGCGGCGGCGAGCCGATCTATCTTTATCCCTCCGAGATAGTGAACAAAGCCGACTTTGTGTTCACAGTCAACGGCGAGAGCATGGAACCCGAATACCACAGCGGCGACATGGTGCTGATACAAAAATTTCCCGACTGCGGCGAACTTGACGAGGGCGAAGTCGGGGCGTTCATGGTGGGAAACGAAGCGTATATAAAGGAATACCGCAAAGACGGTCTGCACTCGCTCAACCCGAAGTACCGCCCAATGCACTTTAACGATGAAGAAAAAGTTTACCTGATAGGCAGGGTGACGGGGCTTGTCGACAGCGGCGATCTTCCCTCCGAGCAGGAAGTAAAAAAATATCTTTCTGCATATTCCGACTAAAAAAGTGGGACTGCTGTAATGATCCGGCAGTCCCGTTTTTGTTTTAATCCAAATATTCGCACAGCTGTTCACGCCAATAGTCGGTCAGCCGTTCAAGTCCCCACGCCGCATTCGCAGGACTGGTTGACGGCAGTACCGCCGCTTCCCTGCCCGTTTTCGGCTGTTGGTGCTTTTTGTAAAGTCTGCCTGCCGTACTTCCGTTTGCAAAGACCGCCTTGATGTCAGCCGCCGCAAATATCCTCGAAAGTTCTGTCGGGCGTGCGTTTTTTATCGAAGCGTCTGACGAACCGATTATGTCGCACTCTGCGATAACGTCCCACACGGCAATGCGATGACGAAGAAGCATGAGCCGCTTTTCTTCCACCGTCTGCGGAGTGTCACAGCCTATCGCCGCCGAAATGACTTTCCAGAAGCGGTTCTGAGGGTGTCCGTAGTAGAACCCCTGTTCCCGAGACTTGACTGACGGCAGCGAACCCAGTATCAGCACACGGCTTTGCTCGTCATACACAGGCTCGAAACTATGGACAACGTGGGTATAACCGTTCAGACCGCTCATTCCTCCGTCACGCCCCAGCCTAGGATATTGAACGGCAGATTTTCACTGCCCTCCGCCATGCTTATCTCGATCTCGTAGTCGGTCATGACAGGGTTGAGCGCAATCAGCGTCACCTGACAATTTCCCCAGCCGTTCGGTGCAACAGGATCAAAGTCCGTTTCGTCATACAGTTCGCCGTCAGCAGTTATCTTGATATGCACCTTGCCCCTTGTTTTCGTTGCAACTTCGTGATAGAGCATATACACAAACTTGCCCCTGAACTTGAACACGATAGGCTCGTTGTCCTCGGCATCGTAGGGGCGTGTCCAGCCGTCAGTAAAGTGCGCAGTCTCGCTCCCCTCGTACCATGAACCCATGTTCTCAGGGCTAATATTCGTGTTGTCATACATGACCGTTCCGTAGTTCCGCAGTTCCGTCAGCGGTTCAGTCGGATAGGTGTATCCCTCGGGGGTCTGTTCCATGACCTTGTCGAAGTAATTGTTTATCATCTCAGCCACAAGAGCGTGACCTGCCTCATTCGGGTGGCTCTGATCGTCCGAGAAATCCTGCCATGTCATCTTGCCGTTATCGAACATAAATTGCAGAGCATCACGGTAAGAGATCATCGGCAGTCCGTAATATTCGCCCTGCGCCTGCATATATTCCTGACAGGAGTGACCCTCCTCTGTGACAGCGAACACCAGCACCACCGCAACATCATGTTCGATAAGCGTTCTGATGATAGATTCGTAAGCCATCCGGAAGTCATTTTCGCCGCCGTCATTCACTGCGAACTCAACAAAGCAAATATCGGGATCAGTCGAAAGCACATCTCTGTCAAGCCGCACGATACCCAGCTTTGAGGGCGTTCCTGCGATGCCTGCGTTGTTGTAGGTCACATTTTCGCCCGTGCCGAAAGTATCACGGATATGTTCATAAGTCAGGTTCGCCCAGCAGAGTTCGGGGCGTGAGGGTGCAACGGTCATGCCCTCGGTTATCGAGCCGCCGAGGTATGAGATGTTAAGTTTTTCGCCGTTCTGAGCGGCTTTAAGTTTTTCCTGCATCTTGCTGACGTTTCCGAATGAAGTAAGCGACTTGTCTATCATCGCCCTGTGCCATTCCTCGTCAGTTTCGGGAAGTTTTTCAGGTTCAGCGGAAGCCGTTTCAGTCTGAGCCGAAGCCGTTTCGGAAGTCTCTCCCGAAGAAGCCGTTTCAGCCGTCTTTGAGCCGCACCCTGCGAGCATCAGAGCCGCAGTAAGTGCCGCAAGTATTTTTCTGTAAGCCATGAAAGTTTACCTTTTATCAATTTATCAGTAACCGATACTCTTACGTTTTGCGGCGATACGTTCATCAACGCCCTCGATCGTATCCTTAACTATCGAAGAAGTTCCTGCAACGAATATCCTTGCGCCTGCGTCATACATAAGCTTTGCGTTTTCGTTGGACATATTTCCGTCAGCGATGATCGTTATATCCTCTCTGCCTATCTCTTTAAGGTGAGCGCTCATTTTGCGCACCTTTTCTATGACTGAGGGGATAAGTTTCTGACCTGCGAACCCGGGATTCACGCTCAGAAGCAGAACTGCATCAAGGTAGTCATAAAGTTCTTCCAGCACCCATATAGGCGTACCGGGGCAGAGTGCAACGCTTGCCTTAGCGCCCCTGCTCTTGATATACTGCATACACTTGTCTATATGCTTAGTCGATTCCCAGTGAACAGACACAAGATCGCCCTCACGAATATCGAACCATTTCATTTTCTCCTCGGGTTCTTCGACCATAAAGTGAAAATCAAACGGCTGACGGCTTATCTCTCTGAGCTGTTTCACATAATCAACTCCGATAGTTATATTCGGAACGAATGTTCCGTCCATAACATCTATATGGAGCAGTTCCACGTTATTTCTCTCGAATGCTTTCAGGTAGTCCATTGTAAGGTCAAGCCTTACGCACATCATCGAAACTGAGATCATTCCCTTGTCTAACATATTCTTTTCCTTTCTAAATAATTCGGTATCACGAATTTTTTGTCTGAGCCGTTCGTTTTGCCTTTTTTAAGCGAGACAAATTGAATGTTCTTAGCGAACATTTTGGGTTAACGAACTTATCGTTCGTTGTGGGTAATGTCCTGTTCGGACATTTTGGGTATGGTCTTGCGACCATTGAGGTTCTTTTTCGGGAATCGCTTTCGCTGTCCCGAAAAAATAAAATCGGCATTTTGGTGCTTCTACCCTTTTTTGTGGTATGCTTTCTTTTTGTGTACTTTTGAAAGTTTGTTTTGAGAATGCCGATTTTTTGGCGTGGACTTTTACGTTTGCACGCTTTGGACTGCTTTTGTTTTGGCTGTTCTTTCTATCGCCCCAGAGGGGCGAATGAGGACTTTGCCCTCAAACTCCCACCAAAGGGAAAACCCTTTTGAAAAAGGGTTATTCCCTCTGGACTCTCTTTCCTAAAACTTTTGAATCTCTGGCGCTCACACTTCATTTGTGCAGAACTTATGTGCGGTTTAACGTCAGTTCTTTCTTATTTCTTATCTCTAATTTCTTATTTCTTTTCTTGTTTCTTATTTCTTTTCTTGTTTATTATCTAAAATCAGTTGGTCTATTACTCTGTCAGTTGACTTGCCGTCTGTATAGGTGAAATTCTTCTTGATGAAAGCGTCCATTTTGTGGAAATCATAATCTTCTTTCTCTATCGCTTCTAACAGCTCGTCAAAATCCGTTACTATCTTACCGGGTACAAGCTCCTCATACGGCTCATAAAAATCCCTCGTTGCTTCATAATGCCGCTTATCAAACGCAAAAAATAACATCGGCTTCTTTAACAGCGAAGTCTCATAAATTATCGAACTGTAATCGGTTATCAACACGTCTATGATGAACAGAATGTCGTTCACTTCACGGTAATCTGTTGCATCAAGTATCCTGTCCTTGTACTTCTCGGGTATCTCAACACGCCTCGTCACAAACGGATGAAGCTTGACTATCAGCACCGAACCCTCTCGCTCCAATTGCTCGCCCCAGCGTTCAAGATCAAACTTGTCAAACGGGAAATACGCATTAACAGCGTTGTCGCCCCTGAATGTCGGCGCATAAAGATAGACTTTCTTAGCCGTCCTGCACGCAGGGAACTCATTCAGCATCTTCTCACGGGTCTTTTTCTTGTACTCCTCGTCAAAGAAGATGTCCGTCCTCGGTATGCCCACAGGATAGAACTTGCTCTCGCTTATCGCAAATCCCTCCGCATGGTGCTTCGCCGAATGCAGCGAACTTACGGGAACGTGCGTGTAACACTTGTGTACCCGAGTATTGAACGGCGGCGCACCGGGCTTTCCGAGGCGCTCAAAACCAAGGCTCTTGAACGCACCGCAGGCGTGCCATACTTGCAGAAATTTAACGTCCTTCGCATAGTCGACCTTGTAGACCTCGGGGTAATAGTCGTCGATAAGTATTATGTCCGAAGTCGCAAGGTAATAGACGAACTTTATCTTTTTCGCAAGCGAGCGTTTTGCGGTTATGCTTGCCTTAAAGTCGAATCGGAACTTGAACTGCTTGTCAAGCCCGCGCTCGACCATGCGCTTGTAAATAAATTCCTCGTTGCCGCCCAGTTCCGCTCTTGAACCCGATGCAAAAAGTATCACATCACCCTTATGTTTCGCACGTTTCGAGAACACCTCGAACATCTTCTTGAACGCCCATAGAGTAAAAGCGTTGATCTTTTTCGTGCGTTCTTCTTTTTTCTTCGCACGTTTTTTTGCTCTGAGTTCGGACCAGTCGAGCGCAGGTGTAGGCGGTTTATATTCCACCGAAAAGTAAAATTCAGCGGTGTCCATATCCATGCGGCTCTCGCAGGAAAAGCGGTTGTTTCCGCTTTTGTGAACAACAAAATTCCAAGGGTTAGCGTGATCGTTATTGCATATGCCGTCAGCCTTCGGCGAAATAAACGCAGGATATTCTTCGGTAAGGCGTTTTTTATCGGTAACGTTCCCCTTGCTGTCGTAATTCATAAGAAAGACCGTTCCCGTGCGCTTTACTATCTCTTTTGAAGCGGAGGGCTTAAAGTTCTGTTCCTTTTTGTGATCCTTATACATCTCAAAAATAACAAGGTAGTAGTCACCCGTTTCAACAGGCTGTTCGCCCTTTGCGCACATAAGGTTAGTAGTTATCTCAAAGTGTCCGTCCCGAACGTCAAAATGATCGGGATAGAACATCTGCCGTCTGTCAGCCGAAACGAACCTTGCGCCGTATTTTTTCTTTTTGTCGCAGTTTACAAGTTCACCGCCAACGTGCATGATAACACGCCTGAACTCGATGTTGTCGACCCGTGCGAACGGCTGAGTTTTTTTCAGTTTTTTGTTTATTGCCTTTTCTCTGTCCTCGATTTCCTGTTTTTCTTTTTCTTTCAGAATTTCAGTATCGTAGTACATTTCCAAAACTTTTCCTTTTTCTTTTCCTATTGCCTTAACTTCTTATGTATAATTGTCCGTTTTAAATTTTACAAAAGTGTTCCTGCGATAGATCAGGATCTAGCACCTCAAAATTATTTCCATAGCTTCATTGATGATCGTTTCAAGGTCTTTTGAACCATCGATCACATGATCGGAAGTCGGTAAAATATCCGTCAGCATTTGAACATAGCAATCTCTTGCAGCATTCAAGTATGTAACCATTTCATTGCGAATATCATCGGCAGAAGCATCTTTCATATCTCTGAGTACTCTCCGAGCCATTGCAATGTCTAACGGCGTATCAATAAATATACAGCAGTCCAAATAGTCTTTCATCATTTTATTCTTATATGCAAACGGATAATCCAACAGCAGATAATCATACTTTCCGCTATTGATGATCTTTTCAACATCTGCTTTTAATGGTGACAAGTCCCATACATTATAGAATTCCTCAGCTTTCGACACCCATTGGGTAAGATCATCGGGTTCTCCCTCGAACGAGTAGTCATCAAAGTGAAGCGATGCTGTTCTTGGCAGCCTGTCTTTAATTGCATTGACAACGGTCGTTTTTCCGCCTGCTGTAACTGCTCCTATCGCTATTATTTTCATTGTCTGCTCCTCTGAATCCTGATCTGTTTTATTAACAACACAAAAGTAAAAAGAGACTTAAAATAATGTCCTTGTTCGGACATTTGATTTGACTTTGTGGGTCCACGTCAGTTCTTTCTTATCTCTTATCTCTAATTTCTTATTTATTTACGAACATCACTCTCAGCGTGAATTTGTCCTTGTTTCTTACGTCTGCAAATGCCTGCTCAAATTCGCTCATAGGATATTTCTCACTGATAAGACCATTTAAGTCAAGCTCTCCGCTCGCAAATATCTCTAACGCTTCTTTCCAGTCATTCACTCTGCTGTTATAGCTGGAATTCCACGAACCCGTTATGCTTATCTGCTTTCTCAGTATCGACCAGTAGACATTCTTCTCCATGCTCAGATCGCCATACGGATTTCCCACAAGAACTATCCGCCCAAGCGCCCCTGTCGCCTTGACAGCATTGTTTATCGCTTCATTCGAGCCGACTGCTTCAATGGTAACGTCAGCACCGTCCCCGAAAATGCGCTTTGCACCCTCTGCAATATCTTCTTTCGAGGTGTCGATCGTCTCAAATCCCAGCTTTGCCGCATATGTGAGCTTGTTCTCACTCCGCCCTGCGACCGCAACGTTCTTGCCCGACATCTTCTTCGCAAAACTTGCAATGAGCAAGCCTATCGCACCCGTTCCGATGACTATAACGTTGTCGCCCTCTGCTATCTTTCCAAGCTTTGCCGCATGGAGCGATACCGCCGCAGGTTCGCACAGCGCCGCAATTTCGTAAGGTATGCTGTCATCAAAGGGGACAAGGTTCCACGTCGGAACAACTAAGTATTCCGCCATGCCGCCGTCCTGCCTTGAACCAAAGTAGCTGTAACCCGAACACTGAGCGTATTCTTCTTTCAGACAAGCCTTGCACTTTTTGCAGGGGAGCATCGGGAACACGCAGGAACGCCGTCCCAGCAGGCTCTCGTCCACGCCGTCACCGACTGCCACGATCTGCCCCGAAAACTCATGCCCGGGGATAGTCGGGAAATGATATGTTCCCGTTGTGAATATCCTCGGAATGTCGCTGGAGCATATGCCGCAGGCTTTCAGCTTCAAAAGCACAGTCCCCTCTGTCAGTTCGGGAACTTCCACGTCCTCATAGCGCAGATCGCCCACGCCATGCAGGTTCAGCGCCTTCATCGTCTTTGGTATTTCGATAAGACTTTTCATTTTTTTCCTCTTTTCTATTTCCTCTCAAATATAAAAGTGCTTGTTTCTTTTCCGTCATCTACCGAATAGAACATTTTATCTCCGTCAACTTCAACATGGTCTGTCAGTTCCAGCTTGCCTTTGAGTTTGATGTGATAATATCCGTCATCATCTTCCTCAACGGTAATATCCATTTTCATATCTCCGCAGGTGTAAGTGCCTGTGTCTCCTGAAATTTCATAAGTCTCATCAAGACCGCCGAAGTCTTTGACAACAGTGCCGTCAGGATTTTCTATCCTTGTCTTGACCCACTTTCCCTCAATGCCCTTTTCTCCGCAGCCGACAGCAAACAGCAAACTCGCCGCCGCAATGACCGACACAGCAATAATTTTTTTCATAGGTTTGTCTCCTATTCGCACCGCATTCAGTGCGCTTATCTCATATCTTTTATCTCTTATCTTTTATCTCTTATCTTTTAAGCAGTGTTTTCACCATAAGCAGATCGCTGTCGGTGGTTATCTTGAAGTTTATCGCATCGCCCTCGATAATGTGTATAGGCTGACCGTTCATGGTGCATATCTGCGATGTGCCCGTTATGACTGCCCTCTGCTCGGGGGTGAGCGCCGCCTGCATTTCAAGAAAATGTTTCAGGCGGAAACTGTCGGGAGCTTGTCCGCAGAACAGCTCGCTTCGCTTTGGAATGTCGTCAACAACATCGCCCTTTGCGGAATGGAGTATCGTGTCGGCGCAGGGCAGACCGCATACGCACGCACCGAACTGCGCCGCCGCATCTATCGAATCGTTGAGTATCTTCTCGGTAACGAACGGGCGCACCGCATCGTGTATAACGATAACGTCCTCCTCCGTCACCCCGAACTCATGCTCGATCGCATCGGTCACGCACTTTATCGAATCCATGCGCTCTTTGCCGCCTGCGATTATGCGGACACGGTGCGAGTCCTTGACGAACTCCGCAACTTTCGCTTCAAGATAGTCTATGTAGTCCTCTCTCGCCGCAATTATTATGCAGTCGAAACGCTGGACTTTCAGCATATTTATAAGTGTGTGTACGATTATCGGCTTGCCGTTTATCTCGATGAACTGCTTTGGAACGTTTGAACTTTTCACCCTTGTTCCGCTGCCGCCTGCGAGCATTGCACCGTATATCATATCTTTATCCTCTTTCCTTTTGGAACTACCGCATTTCTAGCCTTTATAGAAAGCTTGACACTGCGGCAGTCAAGTATTTTTTCAAGCCTTGCCTGTTTTTCTTTGAGCTTTTCTATCTCGCCGTTCTTGCTCTCGATAGTCTTGTCACGCTTGGCGATCGTTTCGTCACGCTTGGCGATAGTTTTCTTCTTGTCGGCTATCTCGGCTCTGAGCTTCTTGATAGAACCGTCTTTCTGTGCAACTCTTGCGTTTATCTCCTTGCGCCTCTGACGCAGAAAATCAACGCAGGAAAGCATTCTTTCGGCGGTCTCCTCACGGCTGATGTTCACAGCCGAAACTATCTCATTGTGAACATTGTTCTGCTCGATAAGTTCGTCCATGGGAGCATCGGCTCTGTAAGGATCATCGTCATATATCGTCTTTAAACCGTTTACGTGGAGAAAATCAATAAAGTTGTCAAAGTTCTCAGCCTGCTTTCTCTCGGGGCTGTGGAAATCTGCCGACTCTATTATCTCCCAAATGTCACGGTAATTCGGCAAGTCATTAACGTCAACATTCGTCAGCCCGTGGAACGCCGCAAGTTCTCTCATTCGGGTGTCTTTCGTCATGAGTATCGAGGGCGCACCTGCAATGACTGCGGTTATGTTGCCGTGAAGCCTTGTACCGAAAACCAAGTCCTGCTGTTTCATGAAGTCCACCCAGTCGTTGACGTTCACAAAAAAGCGCACTCTGTCCTCGGCATAGAACGGGTCTCTGAGCGAGGACGGAAAAAGCGGGTCATCGGGATCGCATTCCTTGCCTGAAAGATAGTCCTTGTATGCCGTTCCCCAGTAGAGCGTCTGCAATTCTGCCACAAGCTGAGGAACATATATCGGCGCTCTGAACTGTGCGGCGGCGTTCCTGATAAACTCCCTGCCTGCCATAGCGTGCGACATATTGACAGCACAATTGCAGTCGGGGGTCTTTGCCGTGTCACGAATTTTCAAGCTTCTGCCGAACGTGTAGAGCGAGGGACAGCCGATAATACGGAAATGCTCCCCCTCCTTATATCCCAGCAGTTCGAGGAAACGTCCTGTCTCTGCGCCGCGGACACCTATCTGTCCCGACTTTTCAAGCACAGCATCGCAGAACTCCTTAGCCTCCTGCTCAAAGCCGAAGCTGCCCTCTGCGAACTTCTGTTCAGCGCCCGCCGAAACACCCACACCTATAACATAACTCGGGCAGTTCAGTTCTTTGACCAGCCGTGTCAGACCTTTCAGTTCATTTATAAAGCTGTCCCTGAAAGCATCGGCAAGCGGTATGATAAAACCATCGATCGTGTTATTCAGCTTCTTTATCTCATCGGCGCTGTAATTATATTTATAATGTGTACTCTGAAATCCAACGGAGCTGTCGGTCATGAGAGTTCGTACTATGCCGTGCAGATACATAAAATTTCCGCAGTTTGAGCCCATGATATTTTTCGACAGATAGTCTTCCGTCGGTATCATCTCATACGGCGTTTTACCGCCGCGAATCAAATATCTCATTGCCTTTCGCCCCCAAAACTCTTTATAAAGATAACAGTTGATAGTTTATAGATAACAGACAGCGAACTCATTATCTTTTATCTATTATCTAAAAAAATTTGCAACATGATCGCATATCTTATCCGCTGAGTGTCCGTCACAAGCGCCCATGAAGCGGTCACGGAACGCTTTGATGTCAAACTGTTTTTCGCCGTCAAGCGCACGTCTTGCCGCAGGGATAAGTTCGTTTTCTTCCGTCACTATCTCGCCGGGAAGAAAATCGTTGTCGTATTTGTAGAAAAAACCTCGGTAGTCATAAAACTCGTCAAGGTCATATGCGTAAAAAAGCATCGGTCTGTCAAACAGCGAATACTCGAAAATAAGCGAGGAATAGTCGGTGATGAGAAGATCGCTCACCGCCAAAAGCTGTTCTATCGGCAAAACTCCGCTCACGTCAAAAGCGCCGCACCCTTTCGGTATCTCGGTCTTTTCCGACACAAAAGCGTGCTGTTTTATCAGAAGAACGCAGTCCTCAAAGCCGCCCATGAAACGCCTTATGTCAAACATTTTCGGCGGCTGTGCGCTGTCGGCATCTCCACGGTATGTCGGCGCATAAAGTATCACACGCTTTCCCCGTGCCTCGGGAACAGCATCATAAAGCGCCTTGTAAGCGCCGTCGATGTTGTTTTTTTTGAAGAACCAGTCGGTACGTGCAACGCCTGTCGCCCTGACGGGGGAGGGCTTGTCCGTGCGGTCAAATCCGAATGCGCTGTCAAAATGCCGCACACATTCCTCACTGCTCACCGTCACCAGCGAATAGTATCTGTGTGCAGGATAGCGGTCAAGTTCCTCGGGTTCTTGTCCGAAGCTCAGACCTGCGATAGAATAGCCCCACTTCTTGAACGCACCGCATGAGTGCCACGTCTGGATAAGCTGTGTGCCGTGTTTCGGCTTGAACGCCCCGAACAGGTTGCAGGTGTCGTCAATGAACACCGTCCCGAACCTCGGAAGAAGCGTACACAGCCGCAGGTATCTCATAAGATAGCCCATTCCGCCCTTGTTGTTGTGGATAAAGAACACACTGCACCGAAAACCCCGGCGTTTGAGTTCACGGACTATCGGTCTGTATGTATCGGTCAGATGTCCGTGACGCACCTCGCAGAAAAGCACACGTCTGCGGTCAGTCGGCAGGATACTGAACAGCTTGTAGGTGAGCGGATAGACCGCCTTGAAAGCGGCAAGCTTCACCGCTTCACGGATAAATTTCTTCATTATGCGGCTTCTGCCCCCTCACAAAAAATAACGATACACAGTTCATTATAACACAACGTTTTATAAGTGTCAAGGCTTTCGGCACGGCATGGCGCTTGTTTTGGCATACTTGCCCAAATTTATGAACTCAGTTCAAAGCGGTTTTGGCTGACAATAAAATGCCCAAACGTCAATGTTAATATCTGATAATTGTTAAAATAATCACATTCGCCGCCAAATCAATTAAAAAAAATAAGAAATAAGAGATAAGAAATAAGAAATAAGATGCGCCTTCGGCGTTATTTAAAATAATAAATAAGAGATAAGAGATAAAGTTATGTAAAGGCGTATTTTTACACGCCATTTTTGCGCCCATACGCCTGACCTATACGCCAAAAACCACGTATTTACGCCACATATACGCCTATACGCCTTAAACAGATATGAGATAAGAGATAAGAGATAAGAGATAATGTGCGCCCCTACATAGCGTATAAAAATACGCCGTCATAAGAATCATACGCCTGACCTATACGCCAAAAACCACGTATCTACGCCACTTATACGCCTATACGCCGTTTTTGACGGTCAGTATATTATTGGTAGCTGGGCGGTGGTGGACACGTCCACAAGTTCTTTTACCATATTGAGTATCGACATATCATCGTCTCTCTTTCAAGTAATATCATACTCAAAAAAGTAAAAAGTAAATAGGTGATTTTTCATGAATTTTAAATATGTGAATATTCACACTTTTTAGCCGTTTTATATCCAAAACAGTAATTTTGATATTTTTTAAGTTAATGCCGATATGTTTTGAACTAATAAAGCCAAAAAAGCCGCATATATAAAAAAATGCCCCTTTGTCAAAATAACGAACGGTTTAAAATATTTATATAAATTCTTATCTCTTATTTATTATCTCTTATCTCTTATCTCTCATCTCTTATCTCTTATTTATTGTCTCTTATCTGTTATTTATTATCTAATATCTGTTTACGGCGTATAGGCGTATAAGTGGCGTAAATACGTGGTTTTTGGCGTATGGGTCAGGCGTATGGGCGCAAAAACGGCGTATAAAAATACGCCATTACAGAACTTTATCTTTCATCTTTTATCTTTATTTAGACCCCATGAACGAAGCGAACACATTTTTTTATTTTTTATTTCTTATTTCTTATTTAAAAAAATTGATTTGCGTGCCGCCATGCCCCTCGCCATTGACACAAAACTCTGTTTATGCTATAATTATTATACATTATAAATATAAGGACTTTACTGCCTTATCAGCAAATAAAAAATCCCCCTCTTACGCAGGGGTTCGGAACGGAGACACCATGAAAAAAATACTTGTCCTTGAAGACGATGAAACTATCCGCATGGGGCTGTGTTATATCCTCAAAACAAAGGGCTATGAGCCTGTGCCTGCCGAGAATATCGCCGCCGCCCGTGAACTTTTCCACGGCTGTTCGCTCTGCCTGCTGGACGTTATGCTCCCCGACGGCAGCGGCGTTGACCTTTGCAAAGAGATACGCCAATGCTCGAACGTGCCTGTCATTTTCCTGACCTGCGTTGACGACAGCACCCGAATTTCAAGAGCGCTCGACATAGGCGGCGATGATTATGTTATAAAGCCGTTTGATTCGGCGGTGCTTCTTTCACGCATAAATGCCGCACTGCGCCGAAGCGGTCAGACGGAAAACAGCATACTTGACGAACTGGAACTAACGGCTATCGAGCGTGAACTTCTCGGCTATTTCAGGCTGAACAGGGGCAGAGTGCTGACCCGTGAGCAGATACTTTCACGGCTGTGGGATTCACGGGGCGAATTTGTCGGCGACAACACACTTTCGGTAAGGATAAACCGACTTCGTGCAAAGCTTGAAAAGGCAGGAACAGACGGCAGGATCGTGACGGTCAAGGGGGTAGGCTACAAATGGGAAGTCTGATAACCACCCTTGAAAACGTCAGCGCACGGCGTTTCCTGCTGTTCGGTATGCTGATGTGTGCGGCGGCTTTTTTCGGGCTTATGCTTGCAGGAAATATGGAAAACAATGCCGCCGCCTGTGCCGAAACGGAATACAGGATATCGCTTGCAGGGCGGCTCATAAACGAAGGCATACCCGAAGAAAAAGCCGCACAGCTCGTAACTGCGCCGATCGACGAACAAAGCATCTCGGCAGGCGAAGCTGTCATGGCAGGCTACGGCTACAAAGTCGGTTCGGCTGTCGGCGGCGAGTATGCCCGATCGGGTCATATGTTTTCGGTGATGCTCTCGGCGGTCTTTGCGGCGGTATGTGTTGCAGTCGGGACAGCGGCGTTACACAGTGTTTTCTCAGCACTCCGCAGGATGACCTGTCAGCTTGAAAACGGCGGAAGTCTGCCCGAGACCGATGAACATGACATAGTTTTGCTCAGAGATGCGATAAAAGCGATCCTTGACAAGACCGAACATCTTGTCAGACAGACAGGCAGTGAAAAGCAGTATCTTGCGGATTATCTCAGTGATTTTTCCCACCAGATAAAAACGCCCTGCACGGGGCTTATCCTCAACAATGACATTCTTTCCTCATGCGAAATGCCGTTTGAAGAACAGCTTGAATATTTCAGGCGTGACAGAAAATGCTTAGAGCGCATATCTCTTCTTACTTCGGAATCGTTAAAGCTTGCAAGGCTCGATGCAGGAGCGGTGGAATACAACATCGAACCGCTCGACATTTCAGAGCCTGCGGCAGAAGCAGTCGGACAGCTAACGCACATAGCCCGTGAGAACGGCTCGGAACTTTTGAACGAGATAGAGAGCGGCACGATGCTTATGCTCGACAGGCTGTGGATAACGGAAGCGATAACGAACCTTGCGAAGAATGCGCTGGAACACACTCACGGCGGCTGTGTCAGGCTGTATTCCGAGAGCGACCCCATGACCGCAAAGATCGTGATAGAGGACAACGGCTGCGGCATATCCGAGCAGGATCTCCCGAAAGTTTTCCGCCGTTTCTATTCAAAGTCGAACGCTGTCACGTCAGGTTCAGTCGGCATAGGCATGAGCATTGCCAAACGCATAGTCGAGGACATGAACGGCAAAGTCTTTATAGACAGCGAACTCGGCAAAGGCACAAAGATCACTCTCGAATTTTGGACTCATAATTCGGGATCACTGACGTGTGATTAATGTTAGTATAAAAACAGTCCGAACGTCTTGAAACATTCGGACTGTTGTTTTATGCTTTTTTCTTTCTCGGTTTGCTGAGTGCCCTCATTGCGTTGAGTATCGCTATAACTGCAACTCCAACGTCAGCGAACACCGCCGCCCACATATTCGTAAAGCCAAGCGCCGAGGTTATCAGCACGATCACTTTTATTCCTATCGCAAACACGATGTTTTCGTAAACTATGCGGAGCGTTTTGCGTGAGATCTTCACGGCTGTGACTATGCCTGTCGGCTTGTCGTCCATGAGAACGATGTCTGCCGCTTCGATAGCCGCATCTGCACCCATTGCGCCCATTGCGATACCAACATCGGCACGGGAAAGCACAGGCGCATCGTTTATGCCGTCGCCTACAAACGCCGTTGAACCGTCACCCTCAGAGATAAGCTTCTCCGCAAGTGCAACTTTGTCCTGCGGCATGAGTTCGGTGTGAACTTCGTCAATGCCGAGAGCCGCCGCCGCCGCTTCGCCTGCCGACTTCGTGTCGCCCGTGAGAATGACCGTCTTTATGCCGAGCGCTTTAAGCTGTGAGACAGCTTCGGCACTTTCGGGCTTTAACATATCGCTCACGATCATAACGCCCATATACACGCCGTTTTTCGCAACGTGGACAGCTGTGCCGCTGTTTTGTATCTCACGGTATTTAATGCCGTTTTCTTTCATGAGCGCCGCACTTCCCACAAGCATCTGTTCGCCGTCAATAACACAGCTTATGCCTCTGCCGCTGTGGTCGGTGCATTTTTCGGGACGTTTCAGCGCTATGCCCTTATCCTGTGCCGCTTTTACAAGTGAACGTGCTATCGGGTGATTCGATGCAAGTTCAGCCGAACCTGCCGCAAAGAGCAGTTCTTCCGAAGTACAGCCGTTTGTGATAAGTTCCGTCACGCCGAACTCGCCTTTGGTGAGCGTGCCTGTTTTGTCGAAGATGACCGTGCCGACTTTCGACAGTGTTTCCATGTAGTTGCCGCCTTTTATCAGCACGCCCTGTCTTGATGCACCGCCTATGCCGCCGAAAAAGCTCATAGGTACGGATATTACCAGCGCACACGGGCAGGACACAACAAGAAAGTTGAGCGCCCTTGTTATCTGCGTTTTGAAGCTTATGTCGGTGAACAGCGGCGGCAGTACTGCCACTAAAACTGCGGCGATGACAACAACAGGTGTGTAGTATCTTGCAAATTTTGTGATGAAGTTTTCCGCTCTTGCTTTTTTGGAAGAAGCGTTTTCCACAAGTTCCAGTATCTTTGAAACAGTCGATTCGCCGAACGGCTTTGTTGTGCGGACGGTTATCGTGCCTGTCAGGTTGACACAGCCCGAAAGCACTTCGTCACCGCCTGTCACTTCTCTTGGCAGGCTCTCGCCCGTGAGTGCGGCGGTGTTGAGAGTAGTTTCTCCCGATTCCACGATGCCGTCAAGCGGAAGTTTTTCGCCTGCGGTCACTTCGATAAGTTCGCCGACTTCAACTTCCTCGGGGTGAACTTCAAGGCGTTCGCCGTCACGTATAACAACTGCGCTGTCAGGACGTATATCCATGAGCGCCGCCACCGATTTTCTCGAACGTGAAGTGGCGATGCTCTGGAACAGTTCGCCAACCTGATAGAACAGCATTACTGCCGCTCCCTCGCTGTATTCGCCGACTGCCATAGCGCCTATCGTTGCAACTGTCATAAGAAAATTCTCATCGAACAGCTGTTTGTTGCCGACACCTAAGAACGCTTTTCTCACAACGTCATATCCTGCAACGCCGAACGGGAGCAGGAATATAACGATGTTCGCCAAAGTCGGCAGGCTGAAAATGTGCGTCACGACTTCTGCCGCAATGAGCAGTAAAATTCCTGCGATTATGCGGTAAAGCATCTTCTTCTGTTTTTTTGTGAGCTTGAATTTCATCATACTTTCCTTTTTGATACGCTCAGATTCAGAAGCAAACAGAGCAGTCAGGCTCTACCTTTTTGATGCACTTCTGTATCTCCTTGAACAGTTTCTTTTCGTCCGAATCGTCATATTCCAGCTTCATCTTCTGTGCCATAAAGCTTATCTCAACGTTCTGAACGCCTTCGAGTTTAGCGACTGCCTCCTGCATCTTTCTTGCGCAGTTAGCGCAGTCAAGTTCCTCCATTTCAAAACTCTTCTTAACGATTGCCATAACAACATCTTCCTTTCATCAAATTTTATTCAGCACCGCAAACATACAGGGAAACCTGCCCTCTGCGGTGATAAATTCAGCATTTTAGCAGCCCATGTCACGGAAAAACTGCTTGTAAGTTTCTGCCGTGAAGTCATGGTCAAAGTGTATACCCGCAATTTCCATAGCTTTTTTCTCAGCCTTTTGTATTGGGTCATCGAGGTTTGTGATATAAGTCGGGATAATGACCATACCGCCTTTTTTGCACACTCTTACAAGTTCGCTGACAGCTTTTTGCGGCTCATTGAGCAGGTGGATAACATTTCCTGCTATCACCTTATCGAAAGTTTCGTCAGCAACTTTGAGGTCGGTAATATCTGCCTTGAAGAAATGCACATTGTCAAAGCCTGCGCACTTTTTTCTGGCTTGCGACATCATACCCGTGGAAAGGTCAGCCGCTGCGAGCCGTCTGCATTTTTCGGCGATCTTTACGGTCATAGCGCCTGTTCCGCAGGCACATTCAAGCACAAGGTCGTCCTTATCCACAAACCGAGCCGCAATATCCCCGATCTCGCCATAAACTTTCCTGTTGACTATCTTCTCAACAGGGTCATAGACCCCCGAAAAAATATCCCACACCATAAGAAAAAACCTCCGCTTTTTTCAGATAATAGCTGATAGATAACAGATGCAGTATCTTAATGCTCATTTATCTTTTATCTATTATCTCTTATCTATTCAAGTACGTGTTCCATTCCGAGTTCGATTATTTTTGCAACGTGGTCATCGGACAGGGAGTAGTAGACCACTTTTCCCTCACGGCGGAAGCGGACGAGTTTGCTGTTTTTCAGCACTCTCAGCTGGTGGGAGCAGGCTGTCTGCGAAAGTCCCAGCAGTGCCGCCATGTCGCCCACGCAAAGTTCGCTTTCGAGAAGCGCATAAAGTATCCTTATCCTTGTTGAGTCGCCAAAGACCTTATAGAACTCCGCAAGGTCATAGAGCGTTTCTTCGGGCGGCATCTCGGGGCGTATCTTTTCAAGAACTTCATTGTGGACCTGACCCGTTTCTTCCTGTTCGTTTATATTTGACATTTTATTTTACCTCTTCACTCATGTGTTCATATGCTTATCTGTTCATATAATAACACATCGTATCTCATTTGTCAAGACCTGTAATATGATTTTTACGATTTACACAAATATTCCGTCAAATCCGACAAATTGTTCATATATATATTGTATAATCGGTATATGTCAAAAATCAGTCATATTGGAGGCGGCATATGGAAAATGCAAAAATAATCGGTATGCGTGTGCTGATAATGTCGATAATACTCGTCATCGGTGCGATAGCATACAAAACGAAAGTCATCTCAAAAGAGGGCACGAAACAGCTGTCAGCGGTGGAATTGAAGCTTGTTAACCCGATGCTCATTTTCATGAGTTACCAGCAGGATTTCAACAGTGAACTTCTGAAAGGTCTGCTGTGGTCGTTCCTGTTATCGGCAGGAAGTTTTGCGGTGATGATACCGCTCTCGATGTTCCTGAAGCGCAAGGGCAAGGAGAACTGGTCGGTAGAGCGTTTCTCCTGCATCTATTCCAACTGCGGATTCATGGGAATACCGCTTATCAGGGGGCTTTACGGTGATGAGGGCGTGCTTTATCTGACGGCATACATCACGGTCTTCAACCTGCTTGTGTTCACTCACGGCTACATGATGATGAAAGAGGACACCGATCTTTCGGCGTTCGTAAAGGCGTTGAAGTCGCCGACGATCATTTCGGTCATAGTCGGCGTTATATGCTATGTAACAAAGCTTCGTCTGACGGGCATTCCTGCGGTTGGCGGAGTCATAGCCGAAGCGTTGCAGTTCGTTGCGGACATGAACACGCCGCTCGCCATGATAATCGCAGGAGCGACCGCCGCACAAAGCGACCTGCTCCGTTCGTTCAAGGATCTCAGCACGATGACAACGGCATTTTACAAGCTGATACTCGTCCCTGCGGCGGTGGTTTTGCTCATGAGCCTTGTTCCGCACGCTGTACCGCTCATGCCGGGGCTGATCGTCTGCATTGCCTGCGCCTGCCCTGCGGCAACAACAGGCACGATGTTCGCACTTCTTTTCGACAAGAACGCAAAGCATTGTTCGGAGATATTCGCAATAACCACTGTGCTTTCAATGCTCACTCTGCCGCTCGCTGCAGGCTTCGCAAGTATCCTTGTCAAATAATATAGTAAACGACATAATTGGTTTATTAATTGCAGGGGTGGGCATTGCCCGTCCGTGTGTCTTTCTTTGGTCAGCGAGACAAATTGAATGTCCCTTGGACATTGTTGGTTATGGTCTTGCGACCATTGGGGTTCTTTTTTCGGGAATCGCTTACGCTGTCCCGAAAAATAAAAATCGGCATTTTGGTGCTTCTACCCTCATTTGAGGTGTGCCTTAATGCCGATTGCTTTTATTAATGTGTATTGGGTATGCCGATTTTTGCTTGTGGGGAAAGTTTGAGCGCTTTATCTTTATTTGGTTTTGCGCCCTTCTTTCTATCGCCCCCTTGGGGCGAATGAGGACTTTGCCCTCAAACTCCCACCAAAGGGGAAACCCTTTTGAAAAAGGGTTATCCCCTCTGGACTCTCTTTCCTAAAACTTTTAGTCCTCTGGCGAACACGCTTCATTTGTGCAAATTTTGTGCGGTTCACGTCAGTTCTTTCTTATTTCTTATCTCTTATTTCTTATTTCTTTTTATCTCTTATTTAATTAGAGCTTTGCGAGTTTTGCGCACTGTGCTTTGACCGCCGGGTATATCTCACGGTATAACTGATAATAACTTTCATATGTCGGAACATTTTCTTCATTCGGCTGCTGTATCTTATCTACCGATACTACCGCTTTGCACGCCTCGGGTACTGACGAATATACCCCTGCTCCTGTCAGCGCTAACAACGCAACGCCTAACGCAGGTCCTTCCTTCGATGCCGCTGTTTTAACAGGACAATTGTAAAGGTCGGCAAGCATTGAACGCCACAGCGGTGAACTTCCGCCGCCGCCGCAAGCCATCATGTCCGAAACGCTGATGTTCATTTCACGGAAAACTTCAACACAATCTCTCAGCGAGTACGAAACACCCTCCATAACAGCTCTCAGCATATGCTTTTTAGTGTGCATAGCCGACAGCCCGAAGAACATTCCTCTTGCGTTCGGGTCAAGATGCGGTGTGCGCTCGCCCATGAGATAGGGGAGATAAAGAAGCCTCTCCGCACCCACGGGAACGGTCATAGCTTCCTTGTCCATGAGGTAGTATTCGTCAACGCCCATGTACTTCGCAGTCTCTTTCTCCGCTTCACAGAAGTTGTCCCTGAACCATTTGAGAGACAGTCCTGCACCCTGAGTAACGCCCATAACGTGCCATGTGTTCGGAACAGCCGCACAGCAGGTGTGAACTCTGCCTTTGGGATCGATAGCTATGGAAGAAGTGTGCGCAAACACAACGCCCGATGTGCCGATAGTCGTGAATGCCTTTCCGTCCTCCGCAACGCCCGTGCCGATAGCCGCCGCCGCATTGTCGCCTGCACCGCCTACAACGATAGTTCCCTCACACAGTCCCAGTTCCTCAGCCATGCACTTTGTAAGCTTGCCTGTCACTTCGCAGGATTCGTATACCTTGCCGAGCCATGACTTTTCGATGCCGAAAGCGGTGAGCAGTTCATCTGACCACTTGCGGTTCGGAACGTCAAGAAGCTGCATTCCCGAAGCGTCTGAAACTTCCGTTGCGTACTCGTTCGTCAGCACAAAGCGCAGGAAGTCTTTCGGCAGGAGAATGTGAGCGATCTTCTCGTAGATCTCAGGCTCGTTGTCCTTGACCCAAAGAATTTTTGCGGCAGTCCAGCCCGTGAGCGCAGGGTTAGCGGTTATCTCGATAAGCTTTTCTCTGCCAACATTTGCGTTCATCCACTCGACCTGAGCTTCCGTGCGCTGGTCGCACCAGATTATCGAGCGGCGAAGAACGTTGTTATCCTTGTCCAGCAGAACAAGACCGTGCATCTGACCCGATATACCGATACCAACAACGTCTTCCTTTTTAACGCCGCTTGAAGCCATGACCGCCTTGATAGTGTTTATCATTGCGTTCGCCCAGTCAGAGGGTTCTTGTTCAGCGTAGCCGTTTTTAGGCTGATACATGGGGTATTCGATAGTCTTTGAAGCGATGACAGTGCCTTTTTCGTCAAAGAGGACTGTTTTAGTACCAGAAGTACCGCAGTCCACGCCGATAACGTATGCCATAATAAAAAACTCCTTTTGTTTAATTTAGTTATATTGTCCATATAATAACGGTTTCTTACAAGGAATATTATACTATATTTCCTTTAAAATTGCAATAGTCTGAGGGCAAAATGAGCAAAAAATCATAAAAGGCAATATATTCGGCGCAATAAATAGAAAGGCTATGTACGAATTTTTGCGGATAACTGACTTTAAATATTCGGCGAAGCCGCACCATATCTTTTATCTCTTATCTTTTATCTCTTATCTTTTATCTCTTATCTATTATCTCTTATCTGAATCAAGGTTACGTATGTAATGGAACAGGTATTGCTGAGCGATACCCTCAACGCCTTTCACGCAGTCGGGCAAGCCGTTCGGGTAGTATTCCGCCATGACACGCTTGACCCACACATCTTTCGGGAAAGCGTCAATGCGGTAAAGTCCGAAAAGCATAGCGCAGTCAGCGACTTTCGGGCCAACGCCTTTTATCTTCATGAGTTCTGCACGGGCATCATCGGTCGGCAGAGTTCGGGCTTTTTCAAGGCTGACCTCACCCGAGCGGAGTTTTTCAACGGCATCGGTAAGATATTTTGCACGAAAGCCTGCACGCAGAAATCCGAGGGAATCGGGTGTTTCGTCTTTCATCTGTTCGATGTCGGGATAACCGCCGTAGTGTTTGCAAAGTCTGCCGATAATGCCCTTGATACGTGGGATATTGTTATTCTGCGAGATTATGAAAGAGCTGAGTGCCTCCCAAGCGTCCTGTTTAAGAATGCGTATACCGCCTGCGAACGCACAAGCTTTTGAGAGAGTTTCGTCATCTGAGAAGCGGCGTTTAAGTTCCGAGTAATCGGTATCAAAGTCAAAGTAATCGAGCCACACATCAAGAAAAGTCTTTTCGTCCGTTCCGCAGAACTCGAACACGCCGTCACTCTTATCAAGACAGCGTATAACGAGCGGACGGTTAAGGAACGCCCCCGAGTATTCGTTATCGGCAGTTCTGACCCAGCGAAAAGCCTGACCGCAGTCAAGAGTTTCATCAAGATCAAAGTCGGGCTGTTTGAGAATTATACTGCCGTTTTTTTCGTAAAGATCCATTATTGTTTCCTCCTCCGATATAATCATTATACACTATTTTAGTATTAAGGTCAATATAGTAAATCAGTTTTTAGACGTTTATCGGATAATTTGTAGGGGCGGACATTGCCAGTCTGTGTGTCTCGTGTGTGTTGGCGAGACAAATAGAATGTCCCTTGGACATTTTAGGTTAACGGACTTAACGTCCGTTGAGGGTTTAATGTCCTTGTCGGACATTATAGTTTTTTTCGGGATTCGCTTACGCTGTCCCGAAAAATAAAAATCGGCATTATGGTGCTTCTACCCTATTTTGTGATGTTCTATCATTTTGTGTACTTTTGATAATGCGTTTTGGAATGCCGATTTTTAAGACGTGAACTTTACGTTTGTACGCTTTTATCTTTATTTTGTTTTGACTGCTCTTTCTATCGCCCCAGAGGGGCGAATGAGGACTTTGCCCTCAAACTCCCACCAAAGGGAAAACCCTTTTGAAAAAGGGTTATTCCCTCTGGACTCTCTTTCCTAAAACTTTTAATTCTCTGGCGTACACGGTTCATTTGTTTTGAACTTTTTTATATTTTATCTCCTATCTCTTATCTTTTGAAAGCCCCGAGCATTACTCTTTTTCGTCCTAAACAAAATGAATATGCGAGGGATATGAGCCGTGCGCCCGAGCACCCCCGAGCTTCACAAATGAATAGTTCTGTACTACCGTTCGTGCGAGGGCATCGAGCCGTGCGCCCGAGCACCTACATATTTAACTTTATTTCTTCCGCTATCTGCTGTTTCTTCATCGCTGATACTGACGGTAAATATGCCGCCGCCATTACCGCATTTATCACAATGAATAATATCACAGCCGCAAGCCACGGAAAACTCTTTAGGTTTGAAAGCCTCGGCGCTATTCCAATGTATATCGACGAAAGCATCTCCGAAATGATCCAGCCCGAAATTGAACTTATTACTACCGTTATCACCGAATAGAACATACTTTCTATGATGAGGCTCTGCAAAACTTGCTTTAAACTCATTCCACAGCTCCGCATCATCGAAAAATCCCGCCTGCGGTTTATCATGTTCGCACTCATCGTGCTGAAAATGTTCAGCAGTACTACCGCCGCTAAAACTCCGCCAAGCCCTAAGCCTGCTGTCTTTACCGCTCGGATAATGTTGTCTTTCAGCTTCTGCTCCATGGTGTGGTCAACAAATTCTTCGTCATTGTCCGTTAGCTTGAACGCAGTTTTGATGTATGATCTTGCTCTGTTCTCAACACCCTTTTTGGCATAAAACTTATAACCGTCGTTGTTGCCGCTGTTGAAGCCGATGTCTGAAAGGCGGTTTGATTCAAGAATGTCACCCGAGAATATCTCTATCGGCATGATCGCTTCTAAATATGTTTCTCCCGAATTCATAAAATCCGGCTCATCAGTTTTGTAAAAGCCTGCAACACTCAGACTGTCAGTAACAGGCTCGTTGACTGTGAGCCATGTAAAAGATAACTCTTTTATATCCTCAGTGCCATATACGTCAATGTCAAGCTGATCTAAAAAGACCTGGTCAGCGGTGTATGTCCTGCGAATGCCGTATTTCTTTTGGATAATACCTCGTGTTTCACTGTTAATACCGTCATATTCTGTATGATAAACGTTGTTGCAGAGCAATATCCTGCCGCTGTTTAAAAGGTCATCGTAGGTTATATCGCTCTTTATCAGCTTTTCATACTGTGAACGTGTGATGCTGGACACCTGCAAACCGTTGAAATACCCGAACTCATTTATGTATGAGCGGAATTCATCTGAAAAATAAGGTGTCATAGTGCCGCTATGGTCAGGGATGAAAAGCGTCTGAAGCTGAAACACGTTGTCGAACAGCCCCGTACTCATCATCTTGCCAAGTTTTCCTGCAACGGCTTTTCTTGTTTCTGTGCCGTCAGTCCT
This sequence comes from uncultured Ruminococcus sp., assembly GCA_947169885.1. GTDB lineage: Bacteria > Bacillota > Clostridia > Oscillospirales > Ruminococcaceae > YE71. The sequence continues at coordinate 2,836 of CAMVRM010000040.1, read as the reverse complement.
TACTATAAAGTCAACATAGCAGTCCTCATACTTCGCACGTTCCAGCTCATTTTTGGCATACTGACTTGCAAAGCACAGAAGCGACATAACGAACACTCCGCTTATGACTGCCGCTAAAAGCGTTACCGTAAAACGAACTTTCTGCTTTGAGATGCACTTTACCGCAAACCCGAAAGGATAGCCGAACAGCCTGCGTGACATCCAGCGGCTCTTTTTCTTTATGCGCTGTTTTGATGTGGAATAACCCACTGACTGTATCGGAGGAAGTCTGCGTACTCTCATAGCGTCGGCATATGCCGAGAAGAACACCGAAAAAAGCGCACAGCCGAAACTCAGCCACATTACCGCAGGCGAAAGCTCCATTGTGAAAAATGTTTCCGAAACGCCCTCGCCGAATATCGGGTCAAAAACGCCTATCGAACGTATGTGCGAAAGTATCGCCTTTCCGAGAAGGATAGCCAGCCCCATGCCTGTGGGCAGCGCCGCCGCCATGTATATCGCACATTCCAGCATTATCATGGTGAATATCTGCCTGTCGGAAGCGCCTATGGTTTTCAGTGCGCCGTACTGCTCGGTGCGGTGGGCGGCGCTTATCTCGAATGCGTTGTTGATTATGAGCCTTGCAAGGAACATGAACAGCCCCATAACGATAACGCCTATCAGTATAACGCCCATAAGCCCTTCGATATATTCAAGCTGTCTGCCCTCATACAAAAGCAGTTCGGTGTTCAGCTTATAATGAGGGTCATGATTTGGGTCATACACACCTATGGACTTTGCCGCATCAATAGCCGCCTGTTCAGCGTCAATGTCCTTCTTGACCCGAACCAGATACTGCGGATCATTAAAACACATTATGTCTTTTATATCTTCGTCATAGGCATAGAACACAAAGTCGGCAGTCACTCCGTAATAACCGCTGTCCACAATACCCGTGACAGTTGCCGTGTAATCAGCGCTTTCAAGAACTTCGTCCGAAAGTTCGGCATAGCAGGGCGGCAGGGTGACGTCGTTAAAATAACTGTTTCGGGTAATATTTCTGTCTTTATCATAAATTTGCCCGAACAGCTTGTAATATCCGTCAAATCCCCACTTCGGATCATAATTGTTTTCTTCATATAATGCCGCTGTGTTGTATATCTCTTTTATCTTACTGCCGTATTTATCTTTTTTATATATAACATTTCCGTTGTTGTCTTTTTTTATCTTTTCATTCTCGTCTGTTTCTGCGTAGTAAAAATCGCCTGTGCGGACTTCATAGTGAATAGTGATCGTATCTCCTGTTTTAACGTCAAAGTTATTTGCCGCTCCACGTGAAAGGACTACCTCATGAGGCTTTGAGGGAGCATCGCCGTCAAGTATGAACTCAGATCTCGGCATAAGTTCTTCAACATCACCGCTGACAGCCATTGCCATATTAGTATTTTCCTCAAAGGCGGACTTGCCGTTTACGGTAACAACAGGAAAGACCTTACTGCCCGAACTGCCGTATTTACCAAAAAATTTTGTAAGCATCAGGTCGTTGTCACTGATAGTTAAGCAGTGGCTTTCCCATGCGGCGTTGTTGTCGAGGACTTTTGCATTCTCAACAGTTTCGGGAGAGATAGTGACGTGTTCGGGCGACTCATAAGCGGTATAACCGTGAAGTGCATTGACAAACGTACTTAAATATACCCCCACGAACGTGATAAGAAACACCGAAAGCACGATGCTTGCAAGTGTCAGGGCTGTGCGTTTTTTATCACGCATCAGCCAGCGGCTTGTAATAATAAACAGCTGTTTCAAAACGCCCTCACCTTCTCCGATATTATTTTCCCGTCTGACATAGTTATCACCCTGTCGGCTTCTGCGGCGATACTTCCGTCATGAGTAACAAGAACGATCGTTGTGCCGTATTCCTTGATTATCTGTTTAAACAGCGAGATTATCTCACGGGAATTTTTGCTGTCCAAGTTTCCCGTAGGCTCATCTGCGAAGATACAAGGCGGTTTATTTATGATCGCACGTCCGATAGAAACACGCTGCTGCTGACCGCCCGAAAGCTGATTAGCGTAATGATAGCGGCGTTCTTCCAGACCCAGCAGTTTAAGCAGGCGTTCAAGTTCGGCTTTATCTGCGTTTTTTCCGTCAAGGTTAAGAGGCAGGGCGATATTTTCCTCAACGTTAAGCACAGGTATAAGATTATAGAACTGGAACACGAACCCCGAGCGTCTGCGGCGATATTCTGCGAGGCGGCTGTCTTTTATTGCGGTTATATCCTCATCGAGGGCGATTATGCGACCGCTGTCAGGTTTATCAAGACCGCCGAGCAGGTTAAGCAGAGTTGATTTTCCGCTTCCCGACTGACCGGTAATTGCGACCATTTCGCCCTTATAGACTTCAAGCGAAACGCCGTCAACGGCATTGACCTTATTATTTTTCGTTCCGAAAGTTTTAACAAGTTCACGTGCCGAGATAACAACTTCTTTATCCATATCCATCACTCCTTTAAAACAATTATACCAAACTAATCTTACAGCAAAGTGACAGGTCCTAGTGCAGACAAAAGATATTTTAAATAAGAAATAAGAGAGAAGAAAGAAGAAAGTTCTGACGTTAAACCGCACATTAGTTCTGCACAAATGAAGTGTGAGCGCCAGAGGATCAAAAGTTTTAGGAAAGGAAGTCCAGAGGGAATAACCCTTTTTCAAAAGGGTTTTCCCTTTGGTGGGAGTTTGAGGGCAAAGTCCTCATTCGCACCAAGGGTGCGATAGAAAGAAGGGCGCAAAACAAAATAAAGATAAAGCGCTCAAACGCAAAGCCACATCAAAAATCGGCATTCCAAAACGCATTATCA
>CAMVRM010000039.1 GCA_947169885.1 uncultured Ruminococcus sp. | reverse complement strand
AGAAAGAAAAGTCAAAACAAAAGCAGTCCAAAGCGCTCAAACTCAAAGCCACATCAAAAATCGGCATTCCAAATACACGCTTTCAAAAGTACGCATACTGAAAAAATAAGCCAACATAGGGTAGAAGCACCAAAATGCCGATTTTTATTTTTCGGAACAGCGTAAGCGTCTTCCGAAAAAAGAACCTATAATGTCCGACAAGGACATTAAACCCAAACGGACGATAAGTCCGTTATACCCGGTGTCTGTCAAGAACATATAAACACTGTACGATCAAAAATTTTGTAAAGCGTTACTTGATTGACAAAACGGAGAAAATGTGTTATCATATAAAAAGGAAACGGAGTGAGAAAAAATGAAGATAGAGATAGAACTCGACAGCATCGATTACGGAAGCGTGGCGGCAACACTTCTGCCTGTGGTTGGTGCAAAGCTTTCGGATAACGGAAATCCGCTGATCAAAATGCTTGTGGCTAAGGCTAGTGACGGGAAGTTCGTAAGGAATACCGTCAACGCTCTGCCGCAGAGATTCAAGGACGAACTGCTCGTTGCACTGCTCAATAAAAATGAGGAACGAATGCGTGAAACAGTCCGCAAGCTTGCTGTCAGCAAAGGCATGGACTTCCATATAAAGTCTGTTAAGGCAAGCTTATGAAACAAATGATAAATGAAAACGCTGAAAATAGATATGTTTTTGCTTATTTAAAGGGTTAAATTGTATTGATTTTTAGTGAAAAATGCACAAAAATAGTAGTCGATTTTTTTATAAACTTACGAAATTAAAGAATTTAGCCAAAATCTCTTTGACAATTTCAAATTATGTGGTAAAATATATATTAGGTAACACTGTGCGTCAGGCTGTGTCCTGCCGTTTCAGTTTCATTACGGCTGCGGTCGGATGAGCCGCACACGAAAGGGGCAGATCTGAATATGTCTAAAATTATTGCTGTAACCTCCGGTAAGGGAGGAACGGGCAAGTCCTCAATAAGCGCTTGCTTGGGATACGCACTCGCTAAGCAAGGCAGCCGCACTCTTATCATCGAGCTTGACTTCGGTCTGAGATGTATGGACATCATGCTCGGTATGCAGGGTGCTATCACTTACGATCTGGGTGACGTTATCGAAGGCACTTGCGATGTTTACAAAGCGACTACAACGGTCAAGCTTGCTTCAAACTTGTCGGTGCTTTGCGCTCCGTCTGACCCGTTCGTTGAGCTGAGGGCTGAGGATATTGAGAATATCACCACCGAGATGAGAAAGTATTTCGACTATATCATAGTTGACACTTCCGCAGGCATCAACGGTTCGGTATTCAATATCGTCACAAATTCTGACCTTATACTTATAGTTACTACGCCCGACCCTGTTTGCGTCAGAGATGCACGCATGATGTCTGACGAGTTCTACAAGAGGGGCAACCAGAAGCAGAGACTTCTTATCAACAAGGCTAACAAGCGCATATTTGAATATGACGATATGGACGACCTTGATGCGATAATCGATACAGTAGGTGTTCAGCTGCTGGGCGTTATCCCCGAAGATTCGGCTATACCGCTCGCAACGGGCAAGGGCGCTCCGCTCTCTTCAAGCTCTATGGGCTTCATTGCATTCTCGGCTATATCGAGAAGGATAAAGGGCGAGCATATCCCACTTTCTATCAAGGCATAACACTGTTTATCTTAATTTATCTTAGCAAAAAGATCCCAAAATATACTGAGGGGGTAATGACATTGAATATAGCATTGATCGCTCATGACACCAAAAAGGAGCTTATGGTGCAGTTCTGCATAGCTTACTGCGGAGTTCTGAGCCGCAACACTTTATGTGCGACAGGCACAACAGGCAAACTGGTGTCCGAGGCTACGGGCTTGCGGATACAAAGATATATGAGTGGAGTGCAGGGCGGCGCACAGCAGATAGCAGCTCGCATTTCATGCAACGAGATCGACCTTTTGCTGTTTTTCAGAGACCCTATCAGTGCGAAGCCGCATGAGCCGAGCGAAGCTGATCTTCTGAGGCTCTGTGACGTTCACAATATACCTGTTGCTACAAATATCGCTACTGCTGAAGCACTCATACACGCTCTCGACAGAGGCGACCTTGATTGGAGAACTATTGTTAATCCGCCTTCCGGCGATTATTAATATCTGACAGGTGGAGTGTGCCCGAAATGATATTTCGTGACAGATAGTGCAAAAAAAATAATGAACCAAAGGCGCTGACGAGGGAAAGCAGCGTCGGCAGATGCAGCTGCAAAGCGAGGACGGTACGGTGTGAGCGTCCGCAGTCTGCGCCGATGATTATGACACCCTCTGAGCCCATGCGTGACAAAGCGTGTGCGTATCCTCTGCGTTAAAGAGATGACGAGTGCGCCGTTATTATGTATTTTCGGCGAACAAGGGTGGTATCACAGCTGCGGTTGTCCCTTTTTTTCTATGGGCAACCGCTTTTTTAATTAGGGATTTGTCGTATGTACGGTATGTTTTATTATTGAAAATCATGAAGATCAGTGAACTTTCGGAAAAGAACTTTACCGAGGAATTTGTCGGCAGACTGCTGTTTGACGGACTTGATTATCGGGGAGAGCAGGGAAGCATCATAATGGTGCTTGGAAGCAGGAAAGCGTGGGAATATCGTGTGCCTTACGCTGCGGAGATATTCCCTGAAAGCGGTGCGCAAAAGATGCTGTTCTCGGGCGGTGCGGTGCAGGATTCGCCATTCGGGTGTCTGCCCGAATACAAGTCGATGCTTATGGCTGCCGAAAAACTGGGGGTCGACGGACGGATCGTACTCACTGAAAAACGCTCCGTTTCGACTGCTGAGAACTTCGCATTCTCACGGGAAATACTTGACAGCGAACTTCACGGGAACGGACGTGTTATCGTGGTGACGGCGGCTTATCACATGAGACGTGCTTTGCTTCTCGCCGAGAAAATTCTTCCCGAATATGAGTTCATAGCCGCTCCGACAGACCTCGGACATACCACAAAACTCGGTTGGGCGCTTACCGAAAAGGGCAGGCGCACAGCTTATGACGAGTGCTTGAAACTTAAATATTACGCTCAAAAAGGCATGATAGAAAACATCGAAATTTGAAAGGAAAGTGAAAAAATGGCACAGCTTAACATTCAGAGACCAACAGGAACAAAGGACGTAGTACCTTCGCAGATGTACAAATGGAACACGGTCGAGGGTCTGGTGAAATCGCACGCAGAGGCTTTCGGTTTCAAAGAGATACGCATCCCGACTTTCGAGGACATCGGGCTTTTCGTGCGCTCGGTCGGCGACACTACCGACGTTGTTCAGAAAGAAATGTATTCGGTATCCGCAACGGGTGACGAGGGTTATGCTCTGCGCCCCGAGGGAACGGCAGGAACTATCCGTGCGCTCATCGAAAACGGACTTATCAATGACGGACTTCCGCAGAAGCTGTTCTATGTGCTGTCCTGCTTCCGTCACGAAAAGCCGCAGGCAGGCAGACTGAGAGAGTTCCACCAGTTCGGCGTTGAAATGGCAGGAACGAAAGACCCCCGTGCAGATGCCGAGGTCATCTCGCTCGCTAAGTCCATACTTGATGCGGCAGGGCTGAAAAACATACAGCTGAACATCAACTCTATCGGCTGTCCCGAGTGCCGTGCGACTTACCAGCAGGCGCTCCGTGAGTATTTCAAGCCGAGCCTTGACGAGATGTGCGGCACTTGTCACAGCCGTTACGAGAAGAACCCTCTCAGACTGCTCGACTGCAAGAGTGAGATATGTTCTGAGATAGCAAAGGGCGCACCTGTTATCACCGACTACCTCTGTGATGACTGCCGCACACACTTTGAGAGCCTGCAAAAGTATCTCACGGCTATGGGCATCGAATTTGCGATAAACCCTAAGATCGTGCGTGGACTTGACTACTACACAAAGACGGTTTTCGAGTTCATTTCGACAGACATCGGTTCGCAGGGAACTGTCTGCGGCGGCGGACGCTATGACGGACTTATCGAGGAACTGGGCGGAAAGCCTTGTCCTGCGCTGGGATTCGGCATGGGTCTTGAAAGGCTGATACTCACCATGGAAAATCAGGGCGTGGAGTTTGCCGAGGAGGAGACTTGCGACATTTATCTCGGTTCAATGGGTGACGAAGCGGCGCTCAAAGCTATGCAGCTGTGCAGGGAACTGAGAACTGACGGCGTGAGGGCTGAATGTGATGTTGTCGGCAGAAGTGTGCGTGCGCAGATGAAGTATGCTGACAAAGTTAAAGCTAAGTTCAGTGTGATGCTCGGCGGAAACGAGCTGGAAGCAGGAACGGCAAAGCTGAGAAATATGGAAACGGGCGAAGAAACGGATATACCGCTCGATGATAATTTTGCGAAGGTATTCAATGCGATGCTGATAGCATACCAACTGAGCGGCGAGGAATTTGATAACGTAGACCTTTTCTAAACCAAAATAAGAAATAACTGACGTTACCAATACAAATGAAGTGTAAGCGCCGGAGGATCAAAAGTCTTTTGAAAGAGAGTCCGGAGGGACATTCAAAAAGCCTAAACAACCAATCATCAGGAGGAAAAAATGGCAGAAGAAAAACAGAGATGCGTCATATGCAGGGATATACCGCTGGTGCTGATACATAATCCGCAGGAATATTTCCACTGTCTTGACAGCTTCATGAGAATGGTCATGCACAATGACCTTGAAATAGTTTATCAGACCTGTCCGCTCGATAAGGTGTGGGTCGAGGGAAAATGGTATCAGCGCAAGATATTCCACCAGTTCAAATGCCCTGCCTGCGGCTGTATCTATGGTATGTACTGCGATGTTGCAGAGGGCGGCGAGATACGCATGAACGATAAGGTGTTCATCCCCGAGGAGTATAAATAATGTTCCTGCTCATACCTAAAAAGATAAGGGTCGAGACTGCGCTCACACCAACTCAGTGCCGCACCAGACTTGCAAGAGAACTGGAAGACTACACACGCCGCCCGAGTTTTGTCGCAGCAAGTGAGTTTATCAAGAAACACAAACTCACAAGCTGTTACTTCGGCAGTACCGACAAGACAGGCAGGACTGAGATATTCTACCACATGGCGAAAAAACATGACGGCTCGTCCGCCGGATTCTACGGCAGTATAATCAAACCCGATGAAACGGCGGCTGACGGCACAAGAGCGGTCTTTGTCGGGCATATAAGACGCAGTATAGGCGTTATGGTGACGGCGTGGCTGTGGACTATCGTGTGTGTCGTGCTGGTACTCGCACTTGTGGCGCTCAAAGAATATATCGGCGCAGGAGTTACAGGCGGAGTTATGCTCGTGGGACTGCTTCTCATGGCTTATGACCGTTCGGAAAGCTTTATACGCAGTTATCTTGACGGCTTTAAAACGGCAGGTGCTGAGAAAGATAAGAAATAGGAGGGAAGTAATGCAAATGAAACGTTTTGCAGCGCTGGCTTCTGCGGCAGTCATCTGCCTGAGTTTTGCTGCCTGCGGAAGCGCCGATACGGAAGAAAGCAGTTCATCGGTCACTGTCAGCTCAAATTCGAGTGACGGCAGTTTTGATGCGGCAGCTGCCTATGCGATAGATGCTGCTGATGTTCCTGACGGATTTGATTATAACCAATATTGTCTTGATTTTGCAAAGCAGATATTTCAGAAAGCTTCAGGTTACTATGATGCTGTCGGATTTCCCGAGGACGGTACATATATGGAGAAGTCTGAGGGGGAACTCTATAAAGCTATAAAGGATATGTGCGAATATCCTGCATGGTTCGAGGTCATCGTTCAGGACGGTGAGCTTAACAATACCACCTTTACCATGAAAAATAAAGAGGGCAAACTTATAACGGGTAAATGGACTATCAATGTTGATGAACTCATCTCGGATCAGGATATATCGTCTGCTGAGGAAAGTTCAATTGCTGAGAAAGTTATTGAGGACTATCAGGCTTACTGCGACGAGTGGTGCAGGCAGGTGCTTGGAATGGCTCAGTGCATCATAAACGGTGTTGGCATGGGCGACGGTGTACCTATCCCTGACGGAGTGTACAAAAACGGCGGTGACAGCAGTGTGAACGAATACATAGAATGTATGCTTGAACCTGAGGGCGATTATGTCGTTACCATTGAAAACGGTGTGGCTGTTACCGCAGAGCTGACCATACACGACAAGGACGGCAATGAGTATCACTCGGTATATTCGATAAAATGATCTTGGAATAGGAGGGAAGTAATGCGAATGAAACGTTTTGCGGCGCTGGCTTCGGCGGCAGTCATCTGCCTGAGTTTTGCTGCCTGCGGTGATAAGGAAAACGACAGTTCGTCTGCTCAGACTGCTTCGATAAAGGCAGAGGAAAGTTCTGACGTGTCCGAGGCGTTTGATTACGATGATTATACTGACAAGCTTGCGGCTGTTATGTACAGCCTTGTAGATGAATACTGCGAGACAAACGGTGTTCCTGCGGACGGTACTTACACCGAGACTTCCTAGGACGAAATAGCTAAAAGCGTTGAGGGCTTGTCGGAATACCCGACTACATATGAAATAGTCATTGCTGACGGTAAGCTGAAAAAAGTGAGCTGCACTGTCAAGGAAAGCGATACCTTGTTCCACACCGCCGAACGAAGCGGTCTGGCAGAAGATCATGACCACGAGGAAAGCACTTCCGAAACTTCTGCGGCTGACTCCGCTATCGAGGACTATCAGGCTTTTGCGGATAAGACTGCGCAGGATATTTTCAGAATGGCGTGCAACGTGCTGAACGCAAGCGACCTGTCTGACGAAACTTACGATTCGGGCGAATACACTGAAGATACCGACAGCGACATCTCGGATTTCGTTAATGCGATGCTGAAAGAAAGCGGCGGTTCGTATGTGGTGACACTCGAAAACGGCGAAGCTGTCAGGGCTGTATATACGATAACCGCTCCTGACGGCAAGGAGTATACGGCTGAGTATGTTCCCGAATAAGTGATCTTTGACGTTTGTTAAAAATATTATTATGGAAAAGAGGAAATACAATGGAAATGAAGCTTGACACAATGAAAGGCTTGAAAAGAACACATTACTGCGGCGAAGTGCCGTTAGACGGCGGCGAAGTCGTTGTATGCGGCTTTGCTGACAGAGTGCGTGACGTGGGAAATATCATCTTTATCAACCTGCGTGACCGCACAGGGCTTGTTCAGCTTGCCTTCAACGATGAAACTGACAGAGAGGTTTTTGCAAAGGCTCAGCAGGTCAAGAGCGAATATGTTCTCATGGCTAAGGGCGTTATCCGTGACAGAGATCAGGCTAACCCGAACATGAAAACGGGCAAAGTAGAAGTCGCTGTTACCGATCTGCGCATTCTTTCAAAGGCTCAGACTACTCCGTTTGAGGTGACTAACTCCGACAAGGTAAATGACGAGCTGAAACTCCGTTACCGTTACCTTGACCTGAGAAACCCGAAACTCCAGAAGAACCTTATCATGCGCCATGAGATAGCTAAGGCTGCAAGAGAGTTCTTCTATTCAAACGGCTTCCTGGAGATCGAGACACCAATGATGATGCGTTCTACTCCCGAGGGCGCAAGAGACTATCTTGTTCCGTCAAGAGTTCACAAGGGCTGTTTTTATGCGCTGCCGCAGTCTCCGCAGATATATAAGCAGCTGCTCATGGTATCGGGTTATGACCGCTATGTTCAGATAGCACGCTGCTTCCGTGACGAGGATCTGCGTGCTGACCGTCAGCCGGAATTTACGCAGATAGACCTGGAAATGAGCTTTGTTGACGTGGACGATCTTATCGCAACAGGCGAGGGATTCCTTGCACACGTTGTAAAGAGCGTTCTCGGAAAGGAAGTCACACTTCCGCTGCCGAGACTTACATTTGCCGATTCCATGAACCGTTACGGTTCTGACAAGCCCGACACACGCTTCGGCATGGAGATTCAGGACATCACAAAGGCAGTCGAGGGCATCGAGTTCCCCGTGTTCACAGGTGCTGTTGAAGCAGGCGGTTCTGTGCGTGCTATCGTTGCGGAGGGCGCAGCTGCGACCTACACACGCAAGGAGATAGACAAGCTGACCGAGCACGCAAAGGGCATAGGCGCAAAGGGCTTGGCTTATATCCGCTGGACGGCTGATGGCGCTAACTGCTCATTCAAGAAGTTCCTTAAAGACGGCGATCTTGACAGGATAACTGCGGCTCTTGGCGCTAAGGAGGGCGACCTTGTGCTTATCGCTGCCGACAAGGACAAAGTTGTTCTGCCTGTTCTCGGTGCGCTGAGACTTATCGTTGCAAAGCGCATGGACATTATCCCTGCCGACAAGCTGAACTTCCTTGTTATCACCGAGATGCCGTTCTTTGAGTACGATGACGAGTCGGGCAAGTGGCTCGCAATGCACCACCCGTTCACCATGCCTATGGAGGAGTGCCTTGCAGACCTCGACAGCGACCCTGCATCTGTACGTGCGCAGGCGTTCGACTTTGTGCTGAACGGCGTGGAGCTTTCGAGCGGTTCGATGCGTATAACCGACTTTGAGTTACAGCAGAAGATGTTCGAGGCGCTGGGTCTTACCGATGAGGAGATAGCCGCAAAATTTGGCTTCTTAGTGGACGCTTACCGTTACGCTTCGCCCCCTCACGGCGGTATGGGCTTCGGTCTTGACAGACTTGCGATGATGCTCTGCGGTGCTGAATCGCTTCGTGACGTTGTTGCGTTCCCGAAGGTACAGAACGCTTCGGAACTCATGAGCGCCTGCCCGTCAGTCGTTGATGCAGAACAGCTTGACGAACTGGGAATCGCTATTAAATAAGAAATAAGAAATAAGAAAGACCGCTTTCGTCGTTGAATAAAATAATTAAAGGTGTCAGCTCAAAAAACTGACACCTTATTTTTATCCGCCAAAAGGCGGAATCTTTCTTATCTCTTAATTCTTATTTCTTATTTATAAGGTTGCTTGGGCATAGGACAGACAGTTCGCATTCGGCGCAGCACTGACCTCTTGCCTTGCAAGTCTCACGTCCGAACAGTACAAGGCGGTGGCAGAAGTCGGAGGACTTTTCGGGTGGAAGAAGTTCCCTCAGTTCTGTCTCGGTCTTAACGGGGTCTTTCGATGTGGTGAAGCCAAGTCTGCCGCAGATGCGTATGCAGTGCGTGTCGGCGACTACCGCCGGCTTTCCGAAAACGTCCCCCATGATAAGGTTGGCAGTCTTGCGCCCGATGCCGGGGAGGGTAGTCAACTTTTCGAGAGTGTCGGGGATCTCGCCGCCGAAATCGTCCATTATCTTGCGGCACATACCTACCACCGACTGCGCCTTTGTCTTGTACAGTCCGCATGGCTTTATTATCTCGGCGATGTCCTCAGCGTCTGCGGCGGCAAAGTCGGCTATCGTGCGGTACTTTGCGAAAAGTTCCTTTGTGACGATGTTCACCCGTGCATCGGTACACTGGGCAGACAGCCGCCCTGCTATCATCAGCTCATGAGGCTTATGATAGGTGAGCGAACAGACTGCATCGGGGTATTTTTTTTCGAGAAGTTCGACCGCCTGTGCCGCACGCTCACGCTTTTTCTGCTTTGATTCCCTCACAGACGTATATCCTCGCCGTACCAGCCGATTATCTCAACGCCGATCGACTCGCCGAACTCGATCTCCAGCTTATCTTTAAGGTATCCGCTGCTGTCAGCAACAACAAAGCGCACATAAACTTCGCCCTCGTCCAGTTCGACAAAAACATCGGTGAGCGAAAGCGTTTCGGCAAGCTTTTTTGGTTCGGGACGAAGCCTTGCGGGATTGGGCTTGTCACGGACGATCATCTCAGCGATCTTTTCGGCGTTGCGGTCAACTTTTGCGAGCGCATCGGCGATCTCCTTGATGTTTTCCATTATCTCCTGCTCGCTCTCAACGTAGAAAAGAACGGTGACTTCCTTATCCCAAAGCTTATACGGAAGTTCAAAAGCTTCCTGCTGTTCATTATATGTTATCTGGCTCATATCGTTAAAACCTCCTCAGATGATACTTTCATTTTACCACAATTATTCGTAATTGTCAATTGCAAAAAGACGAGAAAATGGGCTTTTTTTATAAAAAAATCAAAGAAATCAAAAAGTCGTTTGTAAAAATCGCACTCTTATTCCATTTTGTATATGACTGTCATTCCAAAAATGAATTTTACAAAAGAAATAAAGTGGTATATAATAAAAGTGGAACATAGAAGTATATACTTTATATATTTTCATTTTCCACTGCATTTTACGAAAAATGACGATTTAACCGATTCGATGATCGCCTTAAAGAGCAAACGTCAGCAAGGCGAAACAGGGTCGGATTTTATTTTGGTAAAATGTGTAAATTCGGGATAGGCGAGCAGAACATCTGCCTGCTATCCTATAGCAATCCAAGAAAATAACAACACAAATCTTTCGGATAAAATTCCACATTGCAGCGTCAAACTCCCTTGCAGTGCGACAGCACGGCTGCGGTCGTTTTCCTTGCACTGTGAAATTTTCTCTCGAAATCTTTATGCTGCTATTTTCTTGTATTGCTATAATTAATTTAATCGGAGGTGAAACGATTTGGTACTTTCAGATCTAAGCTCGGTCGGAGCGGCTGTCTTTGGTGCAGGAAGCATTTCCGAGGAGATCAAGGAGCAGATCGAGTGCGAGGTGATCTTCCGCATACCGATACCCGGCATTTCGGGCGGCATACCTGTTTATGAATCCACCGTTGTTACATGGATAATAATGGCAGTCGTCACAGTGCTGTGTGCGATACTTACAAGGAACTTAAAGCTCGTGCCCGACAAAAAGCAGCTTGTGCTTGAAACGGCTGTCGGCTGGATAAGAGACTTCTGCCGTGATAACATGGGCGAGGGCGGACTGAGATATTTCCCCTATCTGGGAACAGTTCTCATCTATATCGGAACGGCTAACGTCATTGGTCTGTTCGGGCTTAAACCGCCCACAAAGGATCTCAGCGTGACAATGGCATTAGCGCTCATGAGCATATTGCTCATAGAGGGTGCGAACTTCCGTCACAGAGGATTTACAGGCTTCTTCAAGTCGCTGTGCAAGCCGACACCCGTCATGCTGCCGATGAACATTTTAGAGATCGGCATACGTCCGCTGTCGCTGTGTCTGCGACTTTTCGGTAACGTTGTAGCCGCATTCATCATCATGGAGCTGCTCAAATACGTATGCCCCGTGCTGCTGCCGCTGCCGTTCAGCTTTTACTTCGACATTTTTGACGGCTGCTTGCAGGCTTACATCTTTGTGTTCCTGACATCGCTGTTCATACACGAAGCGATCGAAGACGAAGAATAGTTTTTAAATAAGAGATAAGAAAGTTCTTGTATCCTGCGGATATGATGTGCAAATTGTATATCTGGAAGCTGACAAATTTCTTAATTCTTATTTCTTATTTCTACTTTGATTAAAATGAGGAGTGTTTTTTATGTCTATCGCAATTGGAGCTGCTATCGCAGTTTTGACAGGTATAGGTGCAGGTATCGGTATCGGTATCGCAACAGGTCACGCTTGTGACGCTATCGCACGTCAGCCCGAGGCTAAGGGTGCTATCAACACGGCGCTGCTGCTGGGCTGCGCACTTGCTGAGGCGACCGCTATCTATGGTCTGCTCATAGCTATCATGCTCATATTCGTAGTAAAGTGATTCTTGGAAGGAATGAGTTAGTATGTTAAATGTTAATCCGTGGGACATCCTGTGGACAGTTATAAACCTGCTGGTATTCTTCCTGCTGCTCAGAAGATTTCTTTTCAAGCCTGTCACTAAGATGATGGACGAGCGTGAGGCGAAGATCAAGGCAGACCTTGAAACGGCTGAGAAAAAGCTTGCAGAGGCTGAGAGTGTCAAGGCTGATTACGACTCAAAGCTCGCTAAGGCTGACGATGAAGCCGACAAGATACTTGCCACCGCAAAAAAGCGCTCGGAAAAGCAGGGCGAAGAGATCGTTGCTGCTGCTGAGACTGAGGCTGCCGAACTGCTCGCAGGCGCAAGAAAGACTATCGAGCGTGAACGTGGTGAGGCTGTTGAGGCTGCAAGAGAGGAGATCGCAGAACTTGCGGTCATGGCTGCTTCTCAGGTATTGAAGCGCAATATCGACGATGAAAGCAACAAGGAGTTCGCCAAGCAGATACTTGCGGAGGTAGGTGCAGGCAATGACTGACGAATTAAAAAGCCTTGCCGACAAGCTTCCCGAACTTATAGAGAACTATGAGCGGCAGAAAAGATCGGGCGGTACAGGTTACAGACTTTACTGCGCAAAAAAGCCTGACGATGCACTTGTTGCCGAGTTTGAGCGCACTATCGCCAAAAAGCTGGGCAAGGACAGCATAAAGCTGGAAGTCAAGGTGGACGAATCGCTTATCGGCGGCTATATGCTGGATATTGACGGCATCACCTATGACAAAAGCATAAAGAGCGCTGTCAGAGAACTGAAAGCAGGCGTGCTGGAACGCATTGACGGCGTTTCGGTAGAAAAGAATGTTATGCCCATGATAAAGACCGAGATAAAGGACTTTGAAGCAAAAGTCTCGGTGGCTGAAACGGGCGTTATAACCAATATACGTGACGGTATCGTGAACCTTACGGGGCTTGACCACGCTATGTACGGCGAGCTGTTAGAGTTCGAGACAGGCGTTAAGGGCATGGTGCAGAATATCAACCGTGATTCGGTTGGCGTTGTTCTGTTCGGCTCTGAGGACGGACTTACCGAGGGTTCAAGGGCTGTCCGCACAAAGAAGCGTGCAGGTGTTCCTGTGGGCGACAAGTTCGTAGGGCGTGTCATAGATGCGCTGGGCAACCCGATAGACGGAAGTGACCCCATTGAAGAGGACGATTTCTACCCTGTTGAAGCGGAAGCTCCCGGCGTTTGCGTGAGAAAGAGCGTTTCTGTTCCTCTGCAAACGGGTATACTTGCGATAGATTCAATGTTCCCGATCGGCAGAGGTCAGCGTGAACTTATCATCGGCGACCGTCAGACGGGCAAGACATCTATTGCGACTGACACGATAATCAACCAGAAAGGTCAGAACATGATCTGCATCTATGTTGCTATCGGTCAGAAAGCATCGACTGTTGCAAAAGTTGTGAATGACTTCAAAAAGCACGGTGCTATGGATTACACCATTGTTGTTGCGGCTATGGCGAGCGATTTTGCACCTTTGCAGTGGATAGCGCCCTATTCGGGAACGGCTATGGCTGAGTACTTCATGAAGCAGGGCAGAGATGTTCTTATTGTTTATGATGACCTTTCAAAGCACGCTGTTGCGTACAGAGCAATGAGCCTTCTGCTTGAAAGAAGCCCGGGACGTGAAGCTTACCCCGGTGACGTTTTCTATCTGCATTCGAGACTGCTGGAGCGTTCTTCAAGGCTTGACGATGAGCATGGCGGCGGTTCGATAACTGCACTTCCTATCATCGAGACGCAGGCAGGCGATGTTTCGGCTTACATACCTACAAACGTTATATCCATAACAGACGGTCAGATATTCTTAGAGACACAGCTGTTCAATGCGGGTGTTCGTCCTGCGGTAAACGTTGGACTTTCGGTATCCCGTGTGGGCGGTGCGGCTCAGACAAAAGCCATGAAGAAAGTTTCGGGAACACTTCGTATGGACTTGGCTCAGTACCGTGAAATGGAAGTTTTCACTCAGTTCTCCTCAGACCTCGACAAGACCACGAAAGATATGCTGGATTTTGGCGACAGGCTTATGGAACTGCTCAAACAGCCCCTTTACCGTCCGCTCCCGATGTATGAACAGGTGATACTGCTCTGCGCTGCGAACCACAAGCTTTTGCAGGACGTGGCACTCAAAGACATAAGGTTCTTCCGCAGTGAACTTATGGACTATATCAAGGCGGCTTATCCCGAGATAGTAAATGAACTCAACGAGAAGAAAGTGCTTTCACCCGAACTGGAAAATGAGATCATCACGGCTGTAAAAGACTTCAAAACTAAGGACAAGAGAGATTGAGCGGCAGTAAAGCTGTTTATCTATACGGAAAGGGAGTGAATGCCAATGGCAAATATGCGTGAGATAAAAGAGCGCATCATCAGCATCAAGGACATAATGAAGATAACCAACGCTATGTATCTTATCTCATCGTCAAAGCTGAAAAAAGCAAGGGCAGCACTCGAGCGGACTGAACCTTATTCCGACAGTCTGCAATACACGATACACCACATTTTAAAGCACGCAGAGGTCGCAGAACATCCGTTCTTTGACCTTGGGCGTGACAAACCCGAAAGCGAAAAGATGTATGGCTACATTGTGATAACGGGCGACAAGGGGCTTTGCGGAGCTTACAACCACAATATTTTAAAGCTTGCGGAAGCCGAACTCAAAAAGCACAAGAACACAACGCTCTATGTCATAGGTTCGGTGGGAAGAAGCTATTTCCTGCGGACAGGTCAGAACGTTGACGCTGAGTTTCTATATTCGGCGCAGGATCCTAAGCTTTTTTATGCAAGGCGAATTCAGGAAACGCTGACGGAACTGTTTTTGGCAGGCAGGCTGGACGAGATACACGTTATCTACACGGATATGCAGCGCAATACTGAAGTGCCTAAGTGCTTCAAGCTTTTGCCGCTGGAACGTGATGACTTTGCTGAGACTGACATGGATGAAGAAGACAGGCACGACATCGCAGTGTTCGAGCCTTCGCCCGAGGAGGTTCTTGACACGCTTGTCCCAAACTACATCAAGGGCGTTATCTACGGCGCTCTGACAGAGAGTTTCTGTTCCGAGCAGAACGCACGAATGACGGCTATGGACGCTGCGACAACAAGCGCCAAAGACATGATAGCACAGCTCACGCTCGACTACAACAGGGCACGTCAGGCGGCTATCACTCAGGAAATAACCGAGATAGTCGGCGGAGCAAGAGCGCAGAAGAAATAAGCGCACCAGGTATGGTGCTATAAGAAATAAGAGATAAGAAATACAGTGTCCGCTGAGGTGGACATATTGGAAGAAATTTGAGATGTTTGTTCCTTTTGAGCGCTGACAGTATAGTTCTGCTTTTGTTATTTTTTCTTTTAAAATAACATCGCCAAAGGCGATACCTTCTTTCTTCTTTCTGATTTCTTATTTAAAAAAGGTGAAAAATGACATGGAAAAAGGAAAGATAGTACAGGTGCTGGGTGCAGTTATCGACGTGGAGTTCCCGTCTGGGAAACTGCCGCACGTCCGTGATGCTCTTACTGTTGAACTTGACGGCAGGACAAGGGTCATGGAAGTTGCCCAGCATATGGGTCACAATATAGTCAGGGCTATCATGCTCGCTGCGAGTGACGGTCTCTGCAAGGGCATGGAAGTCACGTCAACAGGCAGCTGCATAAAAGTCCCCGTCGGAGAAGCCACCCTCGGCAGAATGTTCAACGTTCTTGGCGAGACGATCGACGGCAAGGGTGACTGCGGCGCTGATGAAAAATGGGAGATACACCGCACACCGCCTGCGTTTGAAGACCAGTCGCCTGTTGTTGAGATACTCGAAACGGGCATCAAGGTCATAGACCTGCTCGCTCCTTATGCGAAGGGCGGTAAGATAGGTCTGTTCGGCGGTGCAGGCGTTGGCAAGACGGTGCTTATTCAGGAACTTATCAGAAACGTTGCAACTGAGCATGGCGGTTACTCGATTTTCACGGGCGTTGGCGAGCGTTCAAGAGAGGGTAATGACCTGTGGCATGAAATGACCGACTCGGGCGTTTTAGCTAAAACGGCGCTTGTTTTCGGTCAGATGAACGAGCCTCCCGGGTCAAGAATGAGAGTTGCGCAGACGGGTCTTACAATGGCGGAATATTTCCGTGATGTTGAGCATCAGAACGTTCTGCTGTTTATCGACAATATTTTCAGATTCGTGCAGGCAGGTTCTGAGGTGTCGGCACTTCTCGGAAGAATGCCCTCAGCGGTTGGTTATCAGCCTACGCTTGCGACTGAAATGGGCGCTTTGCAGGAGCGTATAACCTCAACAAAGAGCGGTTCGATAACGTCGGTTCAGGCGGTCTATGTGCCTGCTGACGACCTTACCGACCCTGCGCCTGCGATAACTTTCACGCATCTTGATGCAACAACGGTCCTTTCGAGAAAGATAGTTGAGCAGGGCATTTATCCTGCTGTCGATCCGCTGGATTCAACGAGCCGTATACTCGAACCCGACATTGTGGGCGAGGAGCATTACCGCATTGCAAGGCGTGTTCAGGAAGTTCTCCAGAAGTACAAGGAATTGCAGGACATCATCGCTATCCTCGGTATGGAAGAACTTGACGATGCCGACAAGAAAACGGTCATGAGAGCAAGAAAGATACAGCGTTTCCTGTCACAGCCGTTCCACGTTGCAGAAACTTTCACGGGCGTTCCCGGCTGTTATGTTCCGCTGAGCGAGACTCTGAGGGGCTTCAAGGCGATACTTGACGGCGAAATGGACGAATACCCCGAGGCGGCGTTCCACAATGTCGGCACTATCGACGATGTTGTTGCAAAGGCGAAGAAGCTGGAGGAGGAGTAAGCTATGGCTGCTTTCAAGCTGGATATACTTGCCGCTGACAGGAATTTCTTTCACGGCGAAGCGGAGTCGCTTCAATTCCCCTCGACAGACGGCATGAGGGGAGTGCTCCCGGGGCATGAAGCAATGATATGCTGTCTGACGGCAGGCGAACTGCGCTTCAAGGTGAACGGCGAGTGGCAGAGGGCTGTCGTCTCGGACGGCTTTGTGGAAGTGATGCCTGACTTTGTTCGTATCTTCGCAGATTCTGTGGAGCGTCCCGAAGAGATCGACCGCAGACGTGCCGAAGCCGCAAAGGAACGTGCGCAGGAGCGTCTGCGCCAACAGCTTTCGACCCGTCAGTACGTCCACACCCAAATGGCGCTGAAACGTGCTATGGCACGAATAAACGCTACGAAATAGGTCCTCGGGGTTCTCGGGGTCCTCGGGCGGACGGCTCGCAGCCCTCGCACGTAAGTTTGATAAGGACGTAAGTTTGTGCGGCTCGGGGCTTTCAAGGGTTTTATGTTGATAGAATGTAGCGGTATTTGGTGGTAATTATAGTAGCGACATAAATAATTGATTTTTATTTGTAGGGGCGAGCATTGCTCGTCCGTGAATGAAAGACAGTTACTTTTTGAATGTCGTAATATAATTGTCGTTTGCCTTAGCTATACAAATCAGACAGGTTATTTTGAGTGGGAGTTTGATCTCCCACTTTTTTCTTTATTGCTGAGGAGAATCACAAACTGTCCGTAGTACACGTACAACAGTACACACAGTAGATACACAAAAAATTTACAATTACTTGTACTGTTTGCACATTGACTATTTCTGCGTAATAAACTATAATAATAAAGTCAGATAAAATCTAATTATGTAAGGAGTTTTTATTGTGGTAAAGGTAGTTAAGTTCGGCGGCAGTTCGCTCGCAAGCGCAGAGCAGTTCAGAAAGGTCGCAGATATAATCCATGCAGATGATTCCAGAAGATATGTTGTTCCCTCCGCTCCCGGAAAGCGCTTCAAGGAGGACACAAAAGTTACTGATATGCTCTACGGCTGCTATGAGCTTGCTGTCAAGGGCAAGAACTTTGAAAAGGAATTTGATGCTATAAAGCAGAGATATAATGACATCATCGACGAACTGAATATCGATGTTGACCTTACTCAGGAGTTCGAGACTGTCAAGGCTTGCTTCATCGGACGTGCAGGCAGAGACTACGCCGCTTCAAGAGGTGAGTATCTGAACGGTATCGTTCTTGCGGCTTATTTAGGTTATGAGTTCGTTGACCCTGCTGAGATGATCTTCTTCAAAGATGACGGTTCTTTCGATGCTGACCGCACTTTAAAGGCTGTCGGCGAAAGACTTGTGACGATCGAGCGTGCAGTCGTTCCGGGGTTCTACGGTTCGATGCCTAACGACACTATCAAGACTTTCTCAAGAGGCGGTTCGGACATAACAGGTTCTATCGTTGCGGCAGGCACAAGCGCTGACCTTTACGAGAACTGGACTGACGTTTCGGGATTCCTTATCTGTGACCCAAGAATAGTTGACGATCCCGAGCCTATCCGCACTATCACTTATAAGGAACTAAGAGAGCTTGCTTACATGGGTGCGACTGTTCTTCATGAGGACGCTATCTTCCCGGTGCGCAAGGCAGGTATCCCGATAAACATCAAGAACACCAACAAGCCGGGCGATGCAGGCACATTCATCGTTGAGTCCACAAGTCAGAAGCCGATTTACACTATCACAGGTATCGCAGGCAAGAAGGGCTTTGCAGTTGTCAACATCGAAAAGGACATGATGAACGGCGAGCTTGGTTTCTGCCGCAAGGTGCTGGAACAGTTCGAGAAGAACGGCGTGAGCATCGAGCATATGCCCTCGGGTATCGACACCATGAGTGTTATCGTTCATCAGGCTGAGTTCGGCGATCGTGAGCAGGAGATCCTTTCGGGTATCCACAGAAACGTTCACCCAGACCTCATCGACATCGAGACTGACCTTGCACTCATCGCAGTTGTCGGCAGGGGCATGAAGAGCGAACGTGGAACAGCAGGCCGCATCTTCTCGGCACTTGCACACGCTCACGTAAACGTAAAGATGATAGATCAGGGTTCGAGCGAACTTAACATCATCATCGGCGTAAGCGAAAAGGACTTCGAGAAAGCAGTCAAGTCTATCTATGACATCTTCGTACTCCAGAGACTTTGATAAGATAATAGATAAGGTGCGCTTTCGGCGTATTTAAATGAACAGCGAGACAGGGAAGTGAAGTTCCTTGTCTCGCTGTTATTGTATAAATAATGATAATGTAAAAGAAATATCTGTTACTGTCTCAGGTATACGCCGTTGGACTCTATGTAGTCCTCCATGTCGTCCTTGTAGTATAGGTCAAGAGGGTCGGCGTGGGCTTTGAGCGCTCTCTGTCCTATGTCGTGACGGAAGTGAACGCCCTCCCAGTTTATCTTGCCTACTGCTTCGTAGGACTTGCGGAGCGCTTCTTCAAGAGTGAGAGCAGTGCAGGTAACGCCCAGAACTCTGCCGCCTGCGGTGACGAATTTGCCGTCTGAAAGCTTTGTTCCTGCGTGGTAAACGAATGCACCCTCTACCTGTCCCTTTTCGTCAAGACCGTTTATCTCGATGCCCTTGGGGTAGCTGAGCGGATAGCCGCCCGATGCCATAACTACACAGGCACAGCTTCCCGACTTCCAGTTGATCTTTATGTCACCCAGTCTGTGTTCGTAGATAGCCTCGAATATCTCGCAGAGGTCGCTGTCGAGCATGGGGAGAACCACCTGTGTCTCGGGATCGCCGAAACGGCAGTTGTATTCGATGACTTTCGGACCGTTTGGGGTCATCATCAGACCGAAGTAGAGACAGCCCTCAAAAGTTCTTCCCTCAGCGTTCATAGCTTCGATAGTCGGCTTGAAGATAGTCTCCATGCACTCATTTGCGATGCTGTCGGTGTAGTAAGGGTTGGGGGAAACTGTTCCCATGCCGCCCGTGTTCAAGCCCTCATCGTTGTCAAGGGCACGCTTGTGATCCATGGAGGAGATCATCGGAACAACAGTCTTGCCGTCAGTGAAGCTCAGCACGCTCACCTCAGGACCTGTCAGGTATTCCTCGATAACGATGCGTGCGCTCGACTTGCCGAATTTCAGCTCGTCTATCATCTCGTGAACAGCCTGAACCGCTTCTTCCTCGTTCTGTGCAAGGATAACGCCTTTGCCGAGTGCAAGACCGTCAGCCTTTATGACAGCAGGATACTTGTTCTGCTTTTTGAGATATTCTATCGCAGGTTCGCTCTCGGTGAATACCTCATAAGCGGCGGTAGGTATGTTGTATTTCTTCATAAGTTCTTTCGAGAATACCTTTGAACCTTCGATAATAGCGGCGTTCGCTTTCGGTCCGAAAGTCTTGAAGCCTTTCTCCTGCAAAGCGTCCACCATGCCCAGCACCAGCGGATCGTCCGGCGCAACAACTACCATGTCTGGTTTGATTTTTTCAGCAAGCGCCACAACGCCCTCAACGTCAGTCGCTGCAACGTCAAAACACTCCGCAAAGCGTGAGATACCGCCGTTTCCGGGGGTACAGTACAGCTTGCCGACCTTCGGGGACTCAGCAAGTTTCATGATGATAGCGTGTTCTCTGCCGCCGCCGCCTACTACTAAAATGTCCATTTTTATCCGTCCTTTCAAAATTTGAGTTTCGTTATATATGTAACTATCTGAAAAATAACAAGATAGTTATTCGCTTATTTTTATATTGTCGAGCAGTGCCGTGATCTCGTTGCCGAGCGTGTAGAGTATATATTCACCGTTTCCACCGATATGCAAAATGTATTCGCAGTCGCCGTCCGCAATTACCAGCACACGCTCGTTAGTGCCGTCTGAACCTGTGATAACGGCATTCGGAGCGTTGTGCCCCGCAATTGTCATGTCATTCCCGTAAAACGCTGAAAAGCCGTTCTTTTCGCATTCCTTGACCAGCGCATCGAGCTTAGTCTTTGCGTATTCATCGCCGTGCTTTTCGCCCTCGGGATATTTAGTCATTGTCACTCTGAAAAATGCGCTGCCGATTTGAGGTTTGTTGATCCCGTTGTAGACACAGCTGACAGTGTTTTCATCATCGTTCTCGGTTATATTCCATATATTCAGGTTGACATTTATAGTCATTTTGCCAAGCGATACTTCCTGATAAGAGGGATTATCCAACACTTGACTTGAAAGACTGCTTTCGGAAGAAGTGTTTTCCTTTTTGGGAACTTCGTAATCAAAGCCTTTCATAAGGCTGTCGAGAAGTTCATCTGCCGATTTATTGCTGTCGGTCGCAAGATCCAGTTCAATATAAGCGATGACCGAACCGCCGACAGTTACCCTCACGGTTTTGGAAGAAAATTCCTGTGGAGGTGAAGTCGGCGCATATTCTATGCTGCACTCGGCAACTTCCATGTCCTTTGGAACAAACAGCCCTTTTTCGATTATCTCGGGGTTTCCGAGTTTGTAAGTATCGGGCGCATTTTTCCAGTAGTCAAAAATATAGTAACGGGCAGTCACCATTTGAGGGTCGGCAGTCCTGCCGTTGTCAAACACTCTGAGAATTGCCTTGCTCCCGTTCTTGTGTTTGAGGATAGCGCCCTGCCCGAGATCTACGGTGACAGCGCTCATGGTGCTGTCACCGAACTGTTGTTCCATGATAACTTTATTGTTATCTGAGGTAAAATCGTTCGAGCCGTCTATATCAATTACCAGAAATGTGCTCTGACCGTCATCCCACCCACTAAAAGTCCATGTTTTCGGAAGTTTGAGCGAGACATTATCACCAAAACTCATCACGCC
The DNA here is from genome assembly GCA_947169885.1 of uncultured Ruminococcus sp. Classification (GTDB taxonomy): domain Bacteria; phylum Bacillota; class Clostridia; order Oscillospirales; family Ruminococcaceae; genus YE71. The sequence continues at coordinate 10,129 of CAMVRM010000039.1, read as the reverse complement.
GTCATTATAGTTGCAGGGTTTCGCCTTATATTCGGCGATAGCCTCGGAAGTGTCGGGCTTTACTTTGTGATAGTCTGCAACAACGGGGAAATCCATAGCTCCCTTAGTGTCAAGCTTCGGGAGCGTGAGCTTGTCGAGAAAATTTGCCGCAAACAGCACGAATGCCACCGACACCACAACAGCCGTTGCACCGCCCGAAAGCAGGTCAATGAGCCTTTCACGCTCCGACTTCGGTGCTTTGACAGTGCTGTTGAAACTGCCGAAAGGACTGCCGTAAAAGCTTGTACTGCTCGTGCGGCTTCGTTTTGGCTTAGGGATAGTTGTCGATGAAGTTGCCGACCATTTACTTGCAGATGACTTAGGAACGGGTACAACGTGCGGATTTTCGTCAGTTGTCATTGGTTCGCCGCCGCAGACAGGGCAGTATTTCGGATACGTTCCGATGATAAGTCCGCATTTTGAGCATCTCAGCAGACGATTAGCCATAGTGTGATCTCCTTTGTGTCATTATTCATCGGAAGTAAAAGTGAACGTGTCAAGCATTTTGTTTATGCTGTCGGTCATTTCTTCAAAGTCATCACCAGCCGCCGTCCAGTAGACCATAACGGCGTTGTTTCCCTGCTTTGCGGTCTTGATATAGACCGTCAGAGCTTCTCCCTCATAGTTATACGTAAGGTGAACTTCACCGCAGTCATATTCACCAAGCTTGCTTTCTCCGATATAGTCGGCGGTATAATTGAGTTTAGCACCCATGTTCCTGTAATAATACTGCGCAAGTTCTTTCGGCGTATACCTGCCGATAAGGTCGCTCTGAGCGAATATCATATACAATGCACCGTTCCCGTCAAGCTTGTCATAAGTAAAAGACATATCGCCCGTGTCAATAGCTTTTTTGGTGAGCGTCCATTCCTCGGGGTCAACAAACATTTCGGCATGACTGCACTTGACAAGATAATCGGCGGTGTATTCCGCAGGCACTGAGTAAGACGCAAGGTTCACGCCGTACATGGTGCTTCCGTTTTGCTCTTTGTCAGTGAACTTCACACTTTCCAGCAGGTCATATATGCTGTTGCTTTTTCCGTCAAGCTGTTCGTAAGTGCCGTCAGTCTTGACGATGAACAGAGAATCCTTTTCGTCAAGAAAATAATACCTGCACCGCCTGTTTTCCGGTCCCGACTTATATTTAAAAGTCAGCGTGCGGAAATATCGCTCGCCGATCTTCTCGAAATTTATCTCGGAAGAATCTGCGAAGCTGTTGAATTCGCTGTAAAAATGACCGCAGGCTTGCTCGGCATCAACTCTGAGCGACTTGTCCTGCTCATAGAGATAAAGTGAACTTACATAAAGTTCTGCGCCGTCCTGCGTGAAGCAGAGCGCATCGCTGTCATCTTTGCTGATCTGCCACTCACTGCCGACACTGAACGAAACATGATCGTTAGCAAAAGCGCCGCCGCCCATGTCTGTGATTTTTTCATCGGTGTAATATTTCAGCGCATCGCCCTCGTCGGAAGTTATGATGAGGGTGTTAAAAAGCGCCTCGATACTGCTGTCGGCGGCTGAAACATCATCAATATCGCCGCTTATGTCGAACCGCAGAAGAACATCGCCGTCGCTGAAAAAAACAGTAGTTTCAGCCGTCCGCTGTTCCTCGCCGATACTCATGACCGCATAGCCCGAAAGTGCGCCTGCCATATATTCATAAGGCTCAGTGACCTGATCGGCAGTACCGTCAGCGGTGATCATAGCGTAGAACAGGTCAGCCGCTTTTTCGGCACTGACTCTTTTGATTATCTCGCCGTCATTATGTGAACATGAGATAGTCAGGTTCACGTTTTCACTTGAAAAAGTGAACTTTTTGTCTGTACTGCCGCCGGTATGCTCCCATGTTTTTGTGTCAGCCGTCAGCGAGAACCAGCGGTTTGAAAGCCGTCCGCTTTCCGGGTCATAGGTACAGCTGTCCTCTGTGTAGTTGGAAAGGGAAGCGCTGTTGGCAAGAAAACCGCTTGTATCGGGCATGGAGATCCCGTTTGCGAACAGACTTCCGTACTCTTTCTGCCAGCTTTCCATGCCTGCACGAACAAGGCTGTCGGTGTCGATGCTGTCGATATGTATGCGTGGGCTGTCATAGCTTGACGGATCATAAACGTTCATGCGCTCCGCAAGGTCAAAGTCGAAACTTCTAAGCTTCGATATACCGACAAACAGACATATCGCCACCACCGCTGCGGTCGAAAGCGCTGCGGCGGCGGTGCCCCTTTTGTTTGTTTTGACACGCTGCGAGCGGACATCGGGGGAGTTGTCGCCCTCACTGGGAGGGACTGCGCCGCATGACGGACAGCAGTAGTCTCCGAATGCGATCTTTGAGCCGCAGTATGTGCAGATCCTGTCTTTCATTTTGCCTCACTTGTTCTTTCTTTTGTGTTTTTACGTATGTGAATAATTATTTGTATATGTTCACTTGTGACAGCAGACGCTCTTATCAAAAAAAGCCGTCTGCCGTCACAAGTTATCTTACTCGAACTCGAAACCGTTTGCACGTACCTCGTCGATAAAGTCACCGAGTATATCCGCATTCGTCTGCGAAACGGAATGCAAAAGATAGATAGCGCCCTCATGAGCCGCACCCACAAGCTTTTCTTTTGCTTCTGTCGGATCGGGCTGGTCGTCAACGTTCCAGTCGGCGTAAGCGAAACTCCAAAGCATCGTTTTGCAGCCGCAGCGCTGTGTCATTGCAAGCGACAGTTCGGAAAACTCGCCCATCGGCGGTCTGAAAAGGGTCGGACGTATGCCGAAATTCTCTTCGAGATAGTCGTTCAGACCATTTACTTCTGCGGCGCAGTCGGTAGGCGAAAGTGACGGCATTGAGCGGTGAGTAACGCTGTGATTGCCGACTGTGTGACCTTCATCTATCATGCGCTGAACAAGCTCGGGATTGCGTTCGGCATAGTCCTGTACCACGAAAAACACTGCTTTTACGTGCTTTTCTTTAAGGGTGTCAAGTATCTTTCCTGTCAGCCCGTTTTCATAGCCCTGATCGAACGTCAGAAGTATCTTTTTGCTGTCGGTGTTTATGGCTGTTGCATCCCATTTTCCGTACTTTTGATTAAAGTTCAGCGCACCGACAGGACGGTTCTGCTCGTCGACTTCCACGCCCTGACCGTAACCGATTTTGACGGTCAGTGGTGCTGTTCCCTGCACGGGCGTTACTACCTGCTCGGGCTGAGTTTCACGGGTGGTGAGCGCTTTTGAAACGTCATGATGTTCTTCATGGTCATAGCGGTCAGCCGAACCGCACCCTGCAAGCGCCATTGTCAGGCAGACTGCCGAGATAAAAATTCTTTTCATGCAAAAATACATCCTTTCATTTATTTCAATGAAATTAGTATCTGCAAATAAAAAATTTTGATGTATGGAAAAAAATCCTTGAAATGCTTATGTGTACTTAGATGAGTAGAAGTTCACACTTTATCTTGTAATAAAACCTCCGCAGAGAATGCGTCTTTCGTCATCGTAAAGCACAGCAGACTGTCCCGGAGTTGCGGCTCTGACGGGCTGTTCAAACGTTATGCGCAGTCTGCCGTCAGCCATTTCAGCGAGTGCTTTCTGCGGCTTGTGCTGATAGCGTATCTTTGCCATACATTCAAGCTTTTCACCCTCGGCAAGCGGCGGTATGCCCATAAACGCAAGTTCATCACAATACACTTCCGATGTGAACAGCGACTGGTTGCTCCCCAGCACCACACGGTCATTTTCGGGGTCGATCTCCCTGACGAACGCACGTTCTCCGAGCGAGATCCCAAGCCCTTTGCGCTGTCCGATCGTATAGCGGTAAATGCCCTTGTGCCGTCCGAGAACGTTGCCCTCAGTATCGACAAAATCCCCCTCGGGAGGAAGTTCGCAGTCGGCATTTTCCTCGATATAACCGATGTGGTCGTTGTCGGGGATGAAGCATATCTCCTGCGAATCGGGCTTGTTCGCAACAGGTATCCCTGCGCTTTCCGCAAGCCGTCTGACCTCGGGCTTCGACAGCTTTGACAGCGGCATGAACGTCCTCGAAAGCTGCTGCTGTGACAGCCGATAGAGCATATAGGTCTGGTCTTTTTCGAGGTGTTCCGCCTGTGCTAATGTGAACCTGCCGCTTTCAAGCTTCACAACTTCGGCGTAATGCCCCGTCACGATGCAGTCAGCGTTCAGGTTGTCGGCGACTTCGAGCAGTTTCGTCCACTTGATGAGCGGATTGCACACGATGCAGGGGTTGGGCGTTCTGCCGCAGAGATATTCACTGACGAACGGCTTTGTCACACAGCGTGCAAACTCGGCGGTGCAGTTGACGGCGTAGTAGGGAATATCCAGCCGTGACGCTATTGCCCGTGCATCGTCTATCTCACAGCATCGGCTGTCACGCCCGTCAGCGGCGACCCACGTTTTGAGCGTTACGCCGATGACCTCACAGCCCGACAATTTCATGAGATAAGCCGCCGCAGCGCTGTCAACGCCTCCCGACAGACCGACTATAACTCGTTTCATTTTTTACCGACCCCCTGAACTTATATTATCACGCTATATATAGATTATACCATTAAATCCGCTTTAAGTCAATAGTCTTTGCGAATGGTGAAATTTTAATCTGCAAATGTAAATTTTTTGTTAAGTGTTATAAGGTAACGTTTACATCTTAAATTTAAACGTTTTCATGGAAAACAGGGGGCTTGCAATCTTTTTCGATTTGTGGTAAGATATTATCAGCGGCAGGAAAGCCGAACATAATACGAAAAAATGAAAGGCGGAGTTTGATCATGAGCGTAGAAATATTGAACGGTCAGTCTATTCCTAATATGCCCTGGCAGGACAAGCCCGAGGGCTGTAATGATGTTGTATGGAGATACAATGCAAACCCCATTATCCCGAGAAATCTTCTTCCCACTTCCAACTCGATCTTCAACAGTGCAGTTGTTCCTTTCGAGGGCAAGTTTGCAGGCGTGTTCAGAGTTGACGACAAGGTAAGAAACATGGAGCTTCACGCAGGCTTCTCCGAGGACGGTATCCACTGGGACATCAAGCCCGAGCGCATCGTTTTCGAGCAGGCTGACAAGGCTACCGAGGAAGTAAATCAGTGGGGCTACGGCTATGACCCAAGAGTTTGCTTCATCGAGGACAGATACTGGGTAACATGGTGCAACGCTTACGGCTGGAAGCCCACTATCGGCGTTGGCTACACCTTTGATTTCAAGACCTTCTATCAGTGCGAGAACGCATTTCTGCCTTTCAACAGAAACGGCGTTCTGTTCCCGAGAAAGATCAATGACAAGTTCGTGATGTTCAGCCGTCCTTCCGACAGCGGTCACACACCTTTCGGCGATATGTACATCTCTCAGTCTCCCGATATGAAGTACTGGGGCGAGCACAGACACGTTATGGGACCTCTCAAAGCTTGGGAGTCGAAGAAGATCGGCGCAGGTCCTATCCCGATAGAGACATCTGAGGGCTGGCTCTGCTTCTATCACGGCGTTCTCGAAAGCTGCAACGGCTTTGTTTACAGCTTCTCCGCTTGTATCCTCGACATCAATGAGCCTTGGAAGGTCAAGTACCGCTGTGCTGAGTATCTGCTCAGTCCGCAGGAACTGTATGAGTGCGTAGGTGACGTTCAGAACGTAACGTTCCCCTGTGCAACTCTCTGCGACAAGGACACAGGACGCATCGCTATCTACTACGGCTGTGCTGATACCTGCGTTTCCATGGCGTTCACAACTGTTGATGCTGTTGTTGATTACGTCAAGACACACAGCTCCATCTGAGATAAAAGATGAGAGATAAAAGATAAGAGATATTGGTTTGACTTATCTTTTGATATTACTTTAGGATGATCTGTACAGACCTCTTGTATGCGAAGCAAGAGGTCTGTTTTTTTCGGCGTAAAGTGTAACGTTATCTCTTACCTAAAAAAGAAGCTATCTTGCTTTGTGGAAAACAAGATAGCTTCTTTTAGGAACGATACAAAATTCGCAAAAATCTTATCAGTTCTTAGACTTTCTGGAAACAGTGATAGCACCAAAGCCGAGAAGTGCGATAGCGCCGATAGTCAGACCAACAGCTGTACCTGTCTTAGGGTTGTCATCTTTCTTGGCAGTGGAAGTGGTAGAAGCAGTTGTGCTTGTGGTTGCCTTGGAAGAAGTTGTAGGTGTTACAGCAGCAGTCGAGCTGGTAGTGCTTGTTGTAGCAGCAGTCGAGCTTGTTGTGCCTGTGGTAGCAGCTTCGGAAGAAGTTGTCTCGGAAGAAGTGTCAGCGGACTCGGTAGAGCTGGTATCAGTGTCAGCCTCGGAAGAATCAGCAGCGCTCTCGGAGTCAACAGACTCAGTAGGCTCGGTGGATTCGGTAGGCTCTTCGGACTCGGTGGGGTCTTCTGTGGAATCTTCCTCAGACTCGCTTTCAGACTCTGTATCAGGGGTCTCAGCAGGCTCTGTGCTGTCAGTTACAGAAGCAACATCGGAAGTATCGTCGATCCACTCGCCGTCAGCAGCCTCATCAGCAAAAGCTGTGAGTGCGACCATAGAACCTGCGAGCATAACTGCGATAGCCGAAGCTGCGAGCTTATTCATTTTTTTCATAGTAATTTCGCCACAAAATGTATTTTATTTTTCTGTGGCTTCCTCCCTTCACTTGATACTACTGTTATAGCATACGAAAATGTAGTCTGTATATCTTCTTTGTAAAATTTATATTAAGAAAACCTTTTCGTGAAAACCGTTTTATATTTTATTTACAAAATTTCTCAATATAGTTGTCGATACATTGTGCAATGATTTTTTTAGCATCGGCAGGACCGCTCACATCATCGATAACGGTGTCCTTATTCTCCAACTGTTTATAGACCGAGAAGAAGTGGCTCATTTCGTCAAAGATATGTTTCGGCAGTTCTGCGATGTCGGTATAGCCGTTATAGCTGGGGTCAGCTTCCGGAATGCAGATTATCTTTTCGTCCGAAGCGCCGTTGTCCAGCATCCTTATCAATCCGATAGGATAGCACCTGACGAGCGACATAGGCGCAAGCGTTTCTGAGCAAAGCACCAGCACGTCCAGCGGATCGCCGTCATCGGCGTGAGTGCGTGGGATAAAGCCGTAATTTGCAGGGTAATGTGTCGAGGTATAAAGTATCCTGTCCATTCTGAGCAGACCTGTTTTTTTATCAAGTTCGTACTTTATCTTTGAGCCTTTGGGTATCTCGATAACTGCGGTGAATTTGTCGGGGTTTATCTCTTTCGGAGAAATATCGTGCAGGATATTCATAAGCGAACCTCCTTTTTTTATCAGTTGGACTTTTTGTTTAAGTTCCTGAACTCAGCAGGGGAGAGCATTTCGTGGCGCTTGAACACTGCGCAGAAGTAGGAGCAGTCGTTATATCCGACCTCGTTCGCTATCTCATTGACGGTGCGCTTGTCCTCAAGGAGCAGAAGCTTTGCCTGCTGTATGCGTTTGCGTGCGAGGTATTCAAATGGGCGCAGATTGAGGCATTCCTTGAACAATCTGCACAGATACTGCGGACTAAGCCCGATTATCTCGCTCAGTTCCGTAAGAGTTATGTCCTTGCGGTAGTTGGAGTTTATGTAATCAATAACCGGCTTCAGCTGATTAAGTTTTGCGCTGTCCTGCGAGCCGTTCTGCATATTGACCACACGGTTGAACTCGATGAAGAACTGATAGAGATGTACCGAGCATTGCTGACCGCCGTAGTAATAATTAGTGCGCATAAGGTGGAGCATTTTCTTGAAGATAGCGTCAAGCGAGTTAAGGTCATGGATATGGAAAACTCTGGGCTTTACAAGTTTGAGGTATTCCATCATGTTCGGGATCTCTCTGCCCTCATAGGTTATCCAGTGAGTTTCCCAGATCTCCTCGGTGGGGTAATATTCGTGAGCAACTCCGGGCGGCAGATAAAAGCCATCGCCTGCGGTTATTGTATATTCTTCAAAGCCGACTTTCAGCACGCCGCTTCCTCTCACGCAGTAGATTATCTGATGATTAGGGTAGCCGTCTTCACGGATAAAATGGAATTCGGTGTCTCTTGCGCCGATGCCCAATATATACATAGGAAGATTAACTTCGTCGCTAAGCACGGGATAATAAAAATCTGTCATAAAATAATATCCTCCTCAAAAAAGCTAAAATACTGATATAACGTTCATGCAATCGCAGTCAGTCCGAGTTATTGCTTCATCATGCAGACCTGTACAAATGTAACGTTTATGCACAGATTAAGCCATAAGACTGCCGAAATATGCAAGTGTAATATATTATGATAATATAATATCACAATATAGCTCGATTGTCAACAGTTTTTTGAAAATATTTGTGACAATTTACAAAAATATAATTTTTTGAAAATACAAAATACTGATTGTTGGTTTTGTTTTCTTTGGTTGCGGTGAGACTTGATGAATGTTATTCTGACATTTTGGGTAACGGACTTATCGTCCGTTTGGGGTTAATGTCCTTATCGGACATTATAGGTTCTTTTTTCGGAAGACGCTTTCGCTGTTCCGAAAAATAAAAATCGGCATTTTGGTGCTTCTACCCTAGTGTGTTGTAGTCTTTCAGTTTGTGTGCTTTTGATAGTGTGTATTGTGAATGCCGATTTTTGTTGTGGCTGTACGTTTGAGCGCTATATCTTTATTTTGTTTTGACTGTTCTTTCTATCGCCCCATGGGGGCGAATGAGGACTTTGCCCTCAAACTCCCACCAAAGGGGAAACCCTTTTGAAAAAGGGTTATCCCCTCTGGACTCTCTTTCCTAAAACTTTTAGTCCTCTGGCGTACACACTTCATTTGTGCGGTTCACGTCAAGACTTTCTTATCTCTTAATTCTTATTTCTTATTTTTATGGATCGAAGTTCTATTTGCTTATTTTTTGGCATATATCTACCAATATCAAATCAGATCGGTGGTGTTTGCTCTGAGACCCTCTTTCAGTTTCTTCGGACTTGCAGGTCAGCTTTCCCCTTTGCGCTCACTTATCACTATCTCGGGCGACAGCGATGTCATGATCGAAAACTGCTCCCGTATCGTTGAATGCTCGGATATAAAATGCACTCTTGTCTCGGCAGGCTATCTCATTGAGGTGTGGGGAAGCGGGCTGTCTGCTTCCAGCTTCGCTAACGGGAGCGCAGGCGTTTCGGGCAGGGTGCAGAATGTCAGCATCTCACGCAGATCAAGGATAGGCGGTGAATAATATGGGACTTTGGGATATTACAGCGGTCATTTACGGTTCGCCATCAGCAAAGGTGCTGGCAGGATTGTCGGAATGGGGCTTGAACGTCCGTGGTCTGAACGCCTCCGAGGAAGAAGTCCGCATGACAGTCGGCTTTATGCAGTTCCGTTTGTTGAAACGCTTCGCAAAGAAAATGGGCTGTCAGGTCAAAGTGCTTGACAAAGGCGGTCTTGCACGTTTTTTCGGAACTCTACATAAGCGTTCGGGGCTGATATTGGGGGCTGTGATCTGGACGGCGTTCGTGCTTGCGGCTAAGGACTACGTGCTGTCGATAGAAGTAATGACCGATGACGAACGTGTGAAAAGCGATGTGCTGAGACTTCTTGCGGAGAACGGATGTTCGGCAGGCGCTTATATCCCCGATCTCAAAAAAGTTGAACTCGAAAGAATGCTCAAACAGCGTACCGAGGGCGTTTCTTGGGCAGGCATAAGTGTGACCGACAGCACCCTTATCGTTGATGTTTACAGCAATAAGGAACAGCCGCAGATGTTTTATAACAGGATGCCCTCAGACCTTGTTGCTGTGCGTGATGCGGTTGTAGAGCGTGTCGAGGTGCTTGACGGTGTGCTTGTGACGACTGTCGGGAGCGGCGTTGTGAGGGGAGACAAGCTTGTGAGCGGCACTGTCCCCGTGACGAGAAAGACAGTCGCTGATGACCCCGAACTCGGACGGATAATTGTTGAGGAACAGTCGGAAAAGTATGTTCGTTCGCTTGGCAAGGTTTACGGCAGATATACTGACGAACAAACGTTCGTTCAGCCGCTTTCGGAAACGAGCCTTGTGCATACGGGCAAAGCGGTGAAGCTGAAAAAACTCCGCATTTTCGGGGCAGAGATACCGCTTTATATGGAACGCCCCGACGGTTAC
>CAMVRM010000038.1 GCA_947169885.1 uncultured Ruminococcus sp. | reverse complement strand
TTGCCTACCTTTGTGCAATGTGAGCCCAGCGGCGAACGAGCGACACATGAAGCGGTATATCAAAAATAGTCCGAGGAAATACTTATGAACAGTCAACACATGAGGCGGCATATCAAAAAAAGCCTAAAAGTTCACTTTTGTGTAAATTGTCAAATCTGCTCATTTATAGCAGAAAAGATAATAGATAAAAGATGAGCTGTCCGCTTTTCGGACGGTAATTATGATAAGGGCGTGCAGTTTGTGCGCCTTTTTTGTTTGGATATAATTTTGATACTTATGATAAAATTTTGATATAAAAGCGTTTAAAAATAGTGTAGAATTGTAACAACGATATGATCTAACAGGACAATTTCACAACAGGAGGTCATTTTATGAAAAGACTATTGACAGCTTGCATTTCAGTGACCATTGCGCTTGCTGCCTGCGGCTGTGCTTCTTCCGAAAAGAGCGATGAAAGCAGTGCCGACAGCACTCCCGCCGCTTCGACAGAAAGCATCGAACAGACTGCTTCCGAAACGGAGGAAACTCCCGTGGAAGACGACAGCTATACACTTCTGGCAGATTTTTCAAAGGGCGCTTCCGACAAGTTCATCCCCTCTGACGGCTGGTCGAACGGCTCGCCATTTGACTGCACATGGAAAAAAGATAACTGCACCTTTGAGGACGGCTTGATGAAGCTGACGATAAGCACATATATCCCCGAGGAATACAACGCCGCTGAATACCGCACCAACGATTTTTACGGCTACGGACTTTACGAAGTCAGCATGAAGCCTATCAAGAATATCGGCGTGGTATCGTCCTTTTTCACCTACACAGGTCCGACTGACGGCAACCCGTGGGACGAGGTGGACATCGAATTTTTAGGCAAGGACACAACTCAGGTACAGTTCAACTATTACACCGACGGCAAGGGCGGTCATGAATATCTCTGTGACTTGGGCTTTGACGCTTCGGAAGATTTTCACACATACGGATTTGACTGGGAAGCGGACAAGATAACATGGTATGTTGACGGCAAGGAAGTTTATTCCGCAACGGAAAATCTTCCCTCTACCCCCGGAAAGCTTATGATGAACGCATGGAACGGCAAGGGTGTTGACGGCTGGCTCGGTCACTTTGACGGAACAACGCCGCTTACTGCCGAATATCAGTGGGCCAGGTTCACTGCCAAATAATTTTTGCTATCACGATAATGTTAAATGGAAAGTCAAAAGGCTTGGGAGCGGTGATGCTCTCAAGCCTTTTGATCATGTCAAAGATTTTCTTCGAGAAAGCGGATAAAATCTTCCTTTGCCTGTTCGAGCGGCAGGTCGTTCTGATAGATAAGGTCGTAATCATACTGTTCCACATTATCGTCAGCGGCATTGCCGAAGCTCGTTTTGACAGAACTTCTGCGCACGAGAAGCGTTGTTACTTCGCTGTCGGCAGTCTCGACAAAGTGGGCTATCTGCTCGGGTTCACGGATATGCAGGAACAATATCTCCTCGTCAGAATCGGCAAACTCACGGGCAAGTCCCAGCATGAATTCGTTGGGAAAATCATTGTATTCGGTGACGAGCTGTTTTAAGTCGGCGAGAAATTTTCTGTCACGGTCAAGCTTGCCGCCGTTCCAGCCGACCTGTGCGGCTATCTTTTTGATAGGGGTTATGGACGAATCGTTCCTGACCCTGAATCTTTCGGCGGCGAACTCGCAAAGTGTGTCCTTGCCCGAGCCGCCTCTGCCGTTTATGACGATGATCTTTTTCATTTAAAGCACCTCGATATTTTTTTTGCAGAGCGTTTAGCAAAAAGCACAGCCCTTTTGAAAAGCACCCGAACAGGCGTTATCCCGACCCATAATGCGCCGTAAGCACGCAGGGGAAAAGAGTCAGCAGAAAGCGTCCTGCCGTTTCTTGTGACGCTTGTCATGCGCCCTAAAATGTCGCTGTCGGCAATGCCGTATTCCTTGTTTATGCAGTTGTCGCCCAGAATGACATAGCCGTTTTCGGTGACACGGATTATCCTGTGCAGAACATATTCAACGCCGTTTTCGGCACGTCCCGAGCGGCGGCGGTACAGCACCACATCGCCTTTTTTCAAGCGCCTGCCGTCGGTCTTCTCCACGGTGAACAGGTCTTTTCCCTGTCTTAGCAATGGGAGCATACTCACGCCGACATTGTAATAGGTGAGCGTTCCGTTTTGTTCGAGATATTCCTCAAAAGTCAGCCGTTCAGTCATCAATTGCGCCGATCTCTCTTAGCTGACCTATCAGCGCCGAAACGTCAGCGGAAATGACCTCACGGGGAGCGTCGAACTTTTCAAAAAGGCTGTCGGCTATCTCATCGAGGGAAGTTTCCTGCGAGAGCAATTCCAGCACAAGTGCGGCTGTGGGGTTCGCAGTCACGGTATAGGACACTCTGCCGCCCTCGGAGCGCAGTACGCATTCGCCGCCGTTGTTTTCAAGTGTGAATGTTTCGTTGATCTTCATGGTAATATTTCCTTTCGGGTGATCTTTTGTACTCACTAATTATAACACATCTTCTGACGTTTTTCAAGAGCAAACACGCCTTTTTAACAGATAAAAGATGAGAGATATTTTTTGATGCTGGAATTTTAGCTTTATAGGTGAATATTTCTATGCGATAACAGCATGATTTCGGAGAAATACAATATATATTATGAACTTAATTGTTATAAAGTACATTTTTTTGTGTTAAAGTTTGTGCAATCTGCCAATTGACTTTTTGCGAAAACCGAGTATGATAATAAACAGAGAAGCACAAGAAAGCACGAAACGAACAAAAAAAGCACGAAATTCATTTTCAGGAGGAAAACAAATGGTAAAAAGAGAACCAAACGAAAGATTTGTTCGCAGTGAGGATAACAAACTCATGACGGTAGTCTCGCTTGTCTGCGATACTGCCGCCGAGCTTGAAGACCTCACCGAACTTGACGGCGTGACATTCGCTTTCGGCAGTATCGCCCACGCTGTTGACGATGCAGTAATTCTCAGGCTCGACAGTTCGGGCGATTGGGTAGTACAGACGGGCGATAACGCAGGCAAGACCGTTTCTCAGCTTTACTCGGCAGGTGATGATACTTCGCCTGCGAATGGGGTGAGCGCTCTTGGTAAATAAGCTTGATGTTCTTAAAGCTTATCACGGTCTGCCTGTTGATGATCCGACCGCACTTATCTGGGGATGGATGCTCAGAGACAGCATAAGAAGCTACGCTGAAATGTCGGGCGAACTTCCGCTAACTTTTATCGCCAACGGCTCGCCGCTCAAAGATTACCGAATTTACGGCAGTACTTTCGGTTCGCAGGGTGTCGGTATAGATAACGGCGGACCTTATGGCTACTCGATTCCCGTAACTGTCAGAAGCGGTCGGTATTCGGCAGGCGTGACGGTCTATATCGGGTCAGGACAGCTTATGCAGGACGAATACATAAGCTTTGCCGAGCAGAAAGTTTATCGCAAGACGGGCGGTGTGCTTACACCTACTCAGCCGCCTGTCCCTCTGCCTGCTGTACCGACTTTCAGCGGCACGAACGTGATAGACACTGAACTCGTTTCGGTGAGCTACCTTACGGCTGACGGCTTGGAGTTCGCAGACGCTGACGGGCGTGTTTACCTTGCGGCAGGCTCGGTGCTGAGACCTGAAACGGCATATATCAAATACAAGGAGGGACGTTAAATGTCAGCTTATATCGGAAAATACACAGGCACACAGATAGACGCAAAGCTCGATTCTGTTGCCGACATTCTCACACGGCTCGGAGGGGTCAGCATAGTTGAATGTACTCAGTCGGTCTATTCGGCAATGGCTTCGCACGATGCTCACACGCTTTATATCGTAACGCCCGATCCCGAGGAGGTGAATGAATGAACATCATTTTCGGAAGCGGCACATCAAAGCTCTATTTCGGCGATTCGGAAGTTGCTGAACTTATACCGCAGTACATTCAAAACGGCTTGTTCTACTACACCGACAAGGACATCGGCAAGGTCGGCAGTCAGGTGTTAATCGGCCAAGGACTTGATTTTTCAAACGGTTATACGTTTGAGGTATGTGCAAAAATCACATCAACCAACAACGAGTATATGCGTTTTCTTGAATTTGCGCCATATGGTTATGACATAAGTTCTGCAACTGTCATAGCATCAATGAATTACGGAAAAATTGATATGGCAATTAACGGCGAATGGTATCATAATCATAGTTCCTATTCGTGGCTAGTTGGAGAACTTATTACTATATCAGTAGTAGTTGACATTCCAAATGCAATAGCCTACGTATATGTTAATGGCGAATTGGCTGATACTTTTACTAATATACCCAACAATACCAGTGGGATGACAGGCAGAGGCGGTTATGTATATTTAGGGTGCGGTTCGGTGAGCGACCGAGTGCTTGAAGGCAATGTTTACAGCGGACGTTACTATAACAGAATGCTTTCAGCCGCTGAAATGGCGGTCAACCGTGCGGCAGATCAGGCACGCTTCGGATAGACGATAAACAAATAACAAACATCAAAAACAAAATAGTATACTCCATATAGCATAAAAGTCCGTGGGTCTTAAAAAACTCACGGACTTGTTATTTTAACAGCAGGCTGTTCGGAGAAGAAAATAAATGAACTGCGAAGCTATTATCTTATATAAGTGTTCCCTCGAAGTGATCCATTTCGTGCTGGATTATCTGCGCTTCAAAGCCGCTGAATGTTTTTTTGCGGCGCTTGAATTTTTTGTCACAGTACTCAACAGTTATCGCTTCAAAGCGCTTTGCGGTGCGCTCGCCCGTCAGCGAAAGACAGCCTTCCTGCACTTCATAGACCTGTTTTGAGCGGTCGGTTATGACGGGGTTCACCATTATGACTATCTCGCCGCCGATGTATGCCGCAAGTGCGGTCTTGTGAACGCCTATCATGTTTGCGGCGATGCCCACACAACGTTCAGAGTTCGCCGCAAGCGTGTCCTCCATGTCCTTGAAAAGCTGTCTGTCGTCCTTAGTGCAGGGGACTGACGGGCGCTGTAAAATGATTATGTCATGCACTATCTCTCTGACCATTTTTTTACCTCAATTCTATCTCGCAGATGTTCACATTTGCAGGTGAATCTATTTCCAGTGTGTCACCGGTTGTGCCGTCTGGTATCGGAAGTATGTATTCGTCAAAAGCATCAAGCTTGTCGGAAGCTTTAACAGACAAAACAAGTTCCGCACTGCCGAGTTTTATATGTACGTCAGCACTTCCGAACACTCCCGAAGCTGTAACTCTTAACTGCGTTTTACCTGAAATATCAAGACCGCTGTAAACTGCCTTGCCATTCCAGCCCGTGACATAGATATATTCCATCCCGCTTTCGGGAAGCTTGCGTATGCGTATGCCCTCAGCACTGTCAAAGTATGCCGCCGGGAACAAGCTGTCTCGCGGAGCTATCGTTTCACCTTTTATATGCAATCTGAGCTGTTCACAAATATCTTCGCTCGAATGCCCGAACATGAACAAGTATTCTCCCTCTTCAACGATCATCTCACGCCGCCTTACGTCAAAAACTCTCAGGATATGGAACGGAACGTCAACAGTCACAAGACGGCTCTCGTGCGCAGGGATAAACGCTTTTGTGAAGCCGCAAAGTTTGCGTTTCGGACGGCTCACTTCCGAGTCGGTCATGGTGAAGTAAAGCTGGATTGTTTCCGTGCCGTCACGGTCAGAATCGTTGGTGACGATGAGGGTCGCTTTCAGACCGTCATACGTGCGGAGTATCTCGGGTTCGCTGTAAGTAAACGCCGAGTAGCTGAGTCCATATCCGAACGGGAAGAGCGGTTCGCCCTCGAAATACATATAGGTACTGCCTGCCGTTTCAATGTCGTAATCGTGGATCTCGGGCAGGTCAAGTTCACTTTTATACCATGTGAGCGGAAGTCTCCCGACAGGTTCAGCAGAACCGATGATAAGATCGGCAACAACATTCCCGAGTTCCGCACCTGCGTGGCTCGACCATATCACAGCCGCCGCCGCTTCGCTCTCGGTCACGATGCCGTAAGGGTAACTGGAAATGAGCATCAGCACCGTGTTCGGGTTTGCGGCTGAAAGGCGCTCGGTCATGTGCGGCTGAACGTTGAGCGACAGCGTTTTGCGGTCATAGCACTCCTTAGCCGTCTGGACGGGGTGGTTTCCGACGCAGTAGATCACAAGGTCATTTTCAGCCGCAAGCTTTTCTGCACGCTCAACGCCGCCGCTTATGGTCTCGATGAAGAACGTGTTCTCGGGGCGGACGGCTGTTGAGCGCTTTACTGTCAGAGTGCCGTCAGCGAGAGCAGTGAGCCTGCGATGATGAAGAAACTCCTCGATGACTGCACCTTTGTCAGTGTGTTTTATGTTGAACGTTTCACGGGTGAACCAGTCATAGATGACAGAATTGTGCAGTTTTATGGTGTTGTCATCAAAAAGTCTGAGATATTTTCCGTGTTCAGCCGAGAAGAAGTTGCACCAGTTCTCCCCCCAGTTTTGCAGTTCAAAAACGGCGGCAGTCTGTTCATCAGCGTTTGCGTGAGCCATGCCTTCTGCGTTTATGCCGATGTATCTGCCGTCAGAAGTCTTTATCTTCACCTTGTCCCATAAAGTATCGTGAGTTATGTGAACTTCGGGCAGTTTTTCTTTCAGCGCCGAAAGAACCGTTGACCGGTAGCTGAAATAACCCGTGTACCAGTCACGCAGGCACTCATCAGCAAGCGCACCGACTACCGCTATCTTCTTTTCCTTACCCGAAAGCGGCAGTATACCGTTGTTTTTGAGCAGGACGAGCTGTTCGGCGGCGGCACGTCTGTTTATAACACGATGCCGTTTGCAGTCGATAACTTCTTTTGAGATATCGTCAAAAGGCGTTTTGTCAAGCTGCCCCAGCCTAAGCCTTGCATAGAGGATATTTGTCACAGCAGTGTCAATTTCACGCTCTGAGATAAGACCTTCATCAAGAGCAGTCTCTGCGGCGTGACGCACCATTTCAGCTTCGTCTGTCATTGCATCACAACCGCCTCGTATCGTCAGCTTGTAGGCTTCGGCAAAACTGTCGGTGTAGTGGTGAGCGGTGACGGTCTGAGAAAAATCGCCGCCGTCAGTGACTGCGAACCACAGTCCCCATTGGTCTTTAAGGACAGCTTTAATGTCGGGTTCGATGACCGCAGGCACGCCGTTGAGTTCGTTGTAAGCCGCCATGATGCTTCTTGCGCCGCCGTTGCGAATGGCGTTCTCGAACGCCGAGTAGTAGTATTCATGGCGCAGACGTGGCGGAAGATAAGCGTCACAGTCGATGCGGTCATCTTCGTTGTTGTTTGCGCAGAAATGTTTGAGGGTGGGGACGGTCATATAAAAGCCGTCCTCGTTCTCGCCTGCCATTCCGAGGGTGTAAGCGGCGGTGAGTTCACCTGCAAGGAAAACGTCCTCGCCGTAAGCTTCCTCAGTCCTGCCCCAGCGTGGGTCACGTACCATATCGACCGTTGGCCCCCAGAGTGCAAGCCCCGAGCGTTTATCCTCGTTGTAGTAAGCACGGGCTTCCTTACCTGCTATTTCGCCCAGCTGAAACATAAGTTTTCTGTCAAAAGTTGCCGCAAGTCCGACAGGCTGAGGAAAAACGGTGGAAATTTTGTCAGGCTCTCTGCCGACCCAGCCTCTTGCGACCTCAGTGCCTATGAAAAATTCCCCCAGTCCCAGCCGTTCAACAGGAAAGTTGTGAGTTGAGATAAGTCCGAGTTTTTCCTCTCGGGTAAGTTGTGCGCAAAGCTCCTGCGCACGTTTGCGAAAGCTTTTTTCGTCCATAGACTTTCTCCTTTAATAGTGTTACTGATTTAAATAAGAAATAAGAAATAAGAGATATAATTCACCTGCTATAAGCGAAACAAAAAAACAACGGTCACAAACTATTTTAAAATTCGTCCGCTTCAGCGGACACCTTTTTTCTTATCTCTTATTTCTTATCTTTTATCTCTTATCTATCATCTTTTATCTGTTTCATATTATGCCACATTGCCGAGGATAAGTCAAGGGGTATTGCGGAGTTTTGTTGTTAATTATTATATAAATATTTACATATCGTTCACTTTCTTATGGTATAATACACTTGTACTGTATCGGGACTTTCTGCCCGAACGGTAACATTTATTACAGGAGTGACAGTATAATGAAAAACACAGCAGCTACCCTTATGCAGCAGAAACAGTCGGGAGAGAAGATAATCATGCTTACGGCTTACGACTACACAACTGCTCATATTTTTGACGAATGCGGCGTGAACTCGATACTTATCGGCGATTCGCTCGGAATGACGATGCTGGGATATGAGAACACCCTTTCGGTCACAATGGAGGATATGATCCACCACACAAGGGCAGTCGCAAGAGGTGCGCAGAATGCGTTCATCGTTGCTGATATGCCGTTCATGTCCTATCAGACGAGCGTTTACGATGCGGTGGTCAACGCAGGCAGGCTCGTCAAAGAGGGCGGCGCACACGCAGTCAAACTTGAAGGCGGTGCGGCAGTCTGCGAACAGATAAAGGCGATAGTCGACAGCTCGATACCTGTTGTGGCTCACTTAGGCTTAACGCCGCAGTCGGTCAACGCTTTCGGCGGCTTCAAGGTGCAGGGCAAGGACTACGAACGTGCAAAGCAGATACTTGACGATGCTATGCTTATCCAGCAGGCAGGGGCTTGCGCAGTTGTTCTCGAATGCGTTCCTGCGGAGCTTGCAGAGATGATAACAGAACAGCTGACTATCCCGACTATCGGCATTGGCGCAGGCGCAGGCTGTGACGGTCAGGTGCTGGTATATCAGGATATGCTGGGGCTTACATCGGGTCATGTGCCGAAGTTCGCAAAGCGTTTTGCCGATGTGGGAGCGCTCATGCGTGAGGGTGTCACGGCTTACATAAACGAGACAAGAGAGGGAAGTTTCCCCGCACCCGAACACACCTATAAACTTGGTGACGGCGTGCTTGAAAAATTAAAGAATTATGAAAGTATGCCGTTTTAAATTATTTGGGCAGGTATCAAATGGAGGAATATGAAAATGAAGATATTAAAGACCATTGCGGAAGTCAGGGAACAGGTAAAAGCTTGGAGAGCAGAGGGTCTGACAGTCGGACTTGTGCCGACTATGGGTTATCTGCACGAGGGTCATGCTTCGCTGATAGATGCTTCCGTCAGAGATAATGACCGCACTGTTGTTTCGGATTTCGTGAACCCTATGCAGTTCGGACCGAACGAGGACCTTGCGACTTACCCCAGAGATTTAGAGCATGACGCACAGCTTGTTGAAGCTCACGGCGGCGACATCATCTTCAACCCCGAACCCGAGGAGATGTATCACAAGGGATTTTCGTCCTTTGTGGATATGACCGTTCTTACAGAAGAACTCTGCGGACTCAGCCGTCCCGTGCATTTCAGGGGCGTTTGCACAGTCGTCAGCAAGCTTTTCAACATCGTCAAGCCCGACCGTGCTTACTTCGGCAAAAAGGACGCACAGCAGCTTGCGGTAATAAAGCATATGGTAAGAGATCTTGATATGGACATCGAGATAATCGGCTGTCCGATAATAAGGGAAGAGGACGGACTTGCAAAAAGTTCACGCAACACCTACCTCAGCGAGGAGGAACGCAAGGCGGCGCTCATACTGTTCCACACTCTGCGCTACGGCGAGTTCATGCTCAAAAACGGCGAGCGCAATGTTGCAAAGATAACCGCTGCGATGAAAGAAAAGATAGCCGCTGAACCGCTCGCAAAGATTGACTACGTAAAGATAGTTGACCTTGACACGATGCAGCAGATAACCGAAGTCGACCGTCCCGCACTCTGCGCTATGGCGGTATACATCGGCAAGACAAGGCTCATTGACAACTTTTTCACTGAGGATCTATGGAACAGCGCAGACCCGAAGAACAAGGAGATAAAATGACGATAAGCGTACTTAAAAGCAAAATTCACCGTGCTGTCATAACACAGGCGGAACTCAATTACATCGGAAGTATCACGATAGACGAGGAACTTATGGAGGCTTCGGGGCTGTATGAATACGAACACGTTCATATCGTTAACGTCAACAGCGGCAGCCGCATTGAGACTTATGTTATCGCAGGCGAACGTGGCAGCGGAGTTATCTGCCTGAACGGTGCTGCGGCAAGGTGCGGTCAGAAAGGGGACACGGTGATAATCATGTCCTACGCCGATATGACCCCCGATGAGTTTAAGAATGCCCCTCCGAAAGTGGTGTTCGTTGACGAGAACAACCGCATAGCCCGTGTCACACGCTATGAGGCTCACGGAAAACTGGAGGATCTGAAATGATACTTGCAGTCGACATTGGAAACTCGAACATCGTGATAGGCTGTTTTGACCGCAGCGAGATAAAGTTCATCGAGCGGCTCTCTACCAACCACCAGAGCACTCAGATGGAATACACGGTCATGATAAAGAATATTCTCGAACTCAACGGCTTGGGGGGCGAACATATCGACGGCGGTATAATCTCGTCAGTCGTGCCGCCGCTCACCGAGGTCGTCAAGAGCGCCATGGAGCGCTTAGGCTGCGGAGAAGTGCTTGTGGTAGGTCCCGGGATAAAGACGGGACTGCGGATACTGCTCGACAATCCTGCACAGCTTGGAAGCGACAGAGTTGCTGACGCTGTTGCGGCTGTCAGTCTTTACACTCCGCCGCTCATACTTATCGACATGGGAACTGCCACCACCGTTTCGGTCATCGACCGTGAGAAGAATTTTCTCGGGGGACTTATTATCCCCGGGCTTCGTGTGTCGCTCGATTCTCTCACCAGCCGCACCTCGCAGCTGCCGAACATAAGCCTTGTTCCTGCGAAAAAGGTCATCGGCACGAACACGATCGACTGCATGAAAAGCGGCATAATCAACGCCACTGCTTCAAGTCTTGACGGCGTTATCGAGCGCATCGAGGAGGAGCTGGGCGAGAAATGCACAGTCGTTTCAACGGGCGGACTTGCAAATGTTATCGTGCCGTACTGCAAGCGTGAGATCATTCTTGATGAAACTCTTCTCTTAAAAGGCTTGCGGATAATCTACACAAAAAACCGTTCATAAAAATATAGCAATACAAGAAAATAGCAGCATAAAGATTTCGAGAGAAAATTTCACAGTGCAAGGAAAACGACCGCAGTTGGGCTGTCGCCCTGCAAGGGAGTTTGACGCAGCAATGTGGAATTTTATCCGAAAGATTTGTGTTGGTATTTTCTTGGATTGCTATAAAAACTCTCCCGAGTGCGTTTGAGCTTTCGGGAGAGTTTTTTTATTTAGTGACTGTATTTTGGACTGTTAAGTTTGTGCTGTGCGAGGGATGTGCAAGGCGTTTTATTTCGTAGACATAGAGGAAAACGAGCAGAACAGCCGCCGCTGTCCACGCAACGGGGGAAGCGAAGCACGCCGCATCAAAGCCCAGACGGTAAACAAATCCGAACGAGACTACTGTTCTTGAAACCAGTTCGACAACGCCTGCAAGGAGCGTCACCGCCGAGAAGCCTATGCCCTGCAACAGATTCCTGAACAGGAACAGCACGCCTAAAACGGGATAGAAAACGCACGTCACACGCAGATAGTGCTGAACGCCTTCGAGGATAAGCTTGTAATCGGGATCGTTTTTCTTGATGAAGATGTGTGCCGCCAGATCGCCAAAGAAATATATCACGACTGCAATGGTTATGGTGTAGATGAGCTGAACGCAGAGCGCCTGACGTGCGCCGTTGCGAACTCTGTCAAGCTTGCCTGCACCGATGTTCTGACCGCCGTATGATGCAAGCGTTACGCCAAGTGTCTCCATGGGCTGGATAACAAGGGTCTGTATCTTTGAGCCTGCGGTGGTCGCCGCAACGATGCTCGGACCCAGGTTGTTGACGGCTGTCTGCAAGATGATAGTTCCCGTTGCAGTTATAGAGAACTGGAAAGCCATTGGCAGACCGAGCGAGAGAATGACCTTGATGAGCGCAGGGTCAAGCTTTTTCTCGTCAGGCTCACAGCGCAGAAAGGTGAGGTTCTTTTTGACGTATCTGAAACAGAGCAGACCCGAGATGAGCTGTGAAAGAACAGTCGCCGCAGCCGCACCTGTCACGCCCATTCCGAAACCGATTATGAACAGCAGGTCGAAAATAACGTTGAGCGCCGAGGATATGAGCAGATATTTGAGCGGTGTTTTGCTGTCGCCCAGCGCACGGAGTATACCTGAGAGCATATTGTAGAAAACGGTTATCGGTATGCCTAAGAATATCATTCTTATGTACAAAAAAGCGTACTCAAATGTTTCTGACGGAGTGCGCATGAGCGTCAGCAGAGGTCGGCAGAAAACGACTGTCACGAACGTCAGTATTGCCGACATTATCGCCGCAAGAACGTTTGCGTTATAGACGGTCTTGCGCAGTCCCTTTAAGTCATCTGCGCCGAATTTCTGTGCGATAGGAATTGAGAATCCCGAGCAGATGCCCGTTGCAGTGCCGATAACAAGGAAGTACACCGAACCCACCGAGCCTACGCCCGAAAAAGCCTTAACGCCCACGTACTGCCCGATGATGATAGAATCCACCATGTTGTACAGCTGCTGGAAAAGATTACCGCAGACCATAGGCAGGCAGAAACCAAGAATGAGCGACAGCGGATCGCCCTTTGTCATGTCTTTTGTCATGTTTTAACCCCTTTCTATTTGTTAATTATTTGTCATTACAGATTGATATTATACCGCTTTTGTCTTGTAATTCCAACAGTTTTTTTGTAAGATTTTTATAAATAGATATGTTTGTATTTGTGTATTTTTTATAAATCAACATTACGGAGTATGATTATATTTCATTTTGTACAGTTAATATCAACGCTAAACGTTTAAGGGGGGAATAATCAACAAAACGGCGAAATATCGTTATTTTTGGGGGGCGTAAAAAAATCTGCATATCCGTTTGTTTTGGGGATATGCAGACTGAATATCAAAATTTTATCATTATAGTAAATTTTTTATCTTTCATCTCGATCTGCGGTTCAAATCCTTGCAGTTCGCAGATGTTTTTTACTATCGAAAGCCCCAGACCGCTTCCGAGTTTTTCGCTTCGGCTGTTATCGCCCTTGATGAACGGCTGCCACAGCTGTTCGGGAGTCTTGTTCGTGACTTCACGGCTGTCATTGGTGATAGCGAGCGACTTGTCGGAAAGCTTAATGTCTATACTGCCGCCGTCTATGGTGTATTTCACGGCGTTTGAAACCAGATTTCCGACAGCCTGCTTCATGAGACTGCTGTCTGCCTTAACGGTCGCCGAGCCGTCAATGTTAAGGTGTATCTCCTTTTCGGCGAGAACGTCCTCATACATCTTTGCCGTCTGTTCGGTAAGCGCTCTGAGGTCAACAGGTTCTTTCTTCGTGCGTGTGAGCTGTTCGACTTTGGCAAGTTCCAGTACACTGCCAATGATGCCGTTCATGTAATCCACGTTCGAGAGTATCATGTCAGCGTAGTGCAGGCGCTTTTCTTCATCGCAGGTGTTCTTCATGTTCTCAGCCGCCCCCGAGATAGCCATGAGCGGCGTTTTAAGGTCATGCGCCATGGTGTTTGTCATGTCACGCCTGTAATCCTCCATTGCGAAATGTGCCTGCTCCTTCGTGTAGGTGCTGTACGCTTTCAGGAATGCGATAACAAGAGATATGAACATTACAAAGCCGCAGATCACAGCAAACGCCGTTTTGCAGAACCCCGATTCGTCAACGTAGTATGAAGAGTAGAGATAGTAATTCTTTCCGTTCGGCAGTGTGAGCTTCGTGCGGAAAACGCTGTAGCTGCCTGCAAAACCAAGCTCGCTGTGAACGCTCGAATGGCTGGAGCTGTCAAGATAAGCTCGGTGTTGGTCGAGCATTTTCATTGCTATGCTGTCATTCGGTTCGCCTCTTACGTTTGCATAGGTGCGCACCGATTCTCCGCTCGTGATGTGCGTCATGCCCGATGTGTCCGCAGGCGTGAAGTCGAAGGATTCAAGCGTTTCGGTGTTTTCCTCGCTGTTGCCGGTAAGCCCCGGTTCTGAGAATGTCGTCAGGCTTATCTCGCCCTTGCCCGGGAGAAAAGTTCCGTCATCCTTGATGTAAAAATCTTCAAATCCCATGCTGACATACGAATCAACGTCCTCAAAGTAATCATCATAGTATTTCTCAAAGTGTTCAAAAGCTTCACCCATAAGGCTCGTGTCGCAGGTATAATAGTCGGGCGACTGGGTCTTTGTCTTGCCTGTGTGGACACAAGCCCACCCGATAAATTCGCTTCTCATTATCCTTTCGTTATTCTCGGCATCGAAAAGCTCATACGCCGACTGATATGTGTTTGAATTGCTTAATGCGTAAAGGTAGTCTATGACCCTCTGCTCATAGTTCTCGCCGTTGTAGTTGTCATACTCCGAAACAAGATTGTTTTCGAGGAAATACTGCTGCGAGAGGTTTGTCTCGTGTACAATGGGTGCTATCAGCTTGTATGTCACAAAGCAGGCGACCGCCGACACGATACCCCCGATGACAAGGCACGGTATCAGCTTCGACACCAGCACACCGCCGTAGCTGCGGCGCTTTATCTTCTTTTTGAGCAGCTTTTCACGTTTTGTCTGTTTCATAATTATCCCTCCGCTGATCGGTTATCTTGTAGCCCTTGGTAATGACCGTTTTTATCTGTCCGCCGCAGGGACCGAGAGCCTTACGCAGCTTTTTTATGTGGTTGTCAACAACTCTGTCGCTCCCGAAATAATCTGCGCCCCATATGCGTGTCAGAAGTGTGTCACGGTCGATGACCCAGTTTTTATGCTCCATGAGATATTTGAGCATTGCATATTCTTTCGGGGGAAGTTCAACGGGCTTGCCGTCAGCGGTCACGGTAAGGGTGGTGGGGTCAAGCCTTATGTTTCCGCAGACCATTTCTTTTTTTATCATCATGCCTTTTGAGCGCTTGATAAGTGCGCCGACTTTTGCATAAAGCGCTGCAAGCGAGAACGGCTTGACGATATAATCATCGCACCCTAAGTCATAGCCGTAGAGAATATCTTCCTCACGTCCACGGGCAGTCAGAAACAGTATCGGCACGATGCTTTTCGCCCTGACCTCACGGCAGATAGAAAAACCGTCCAACCCGGGGAGCATGATGTCAAGCATGAGCAGGTCAAAGTTGTTTTCGTAGATAAGGTCAAGTCCTTTTTGTCCGTCCTCAGCAGTCATGAGCGTGTAGCCGCCTTTCTCGGCGAAGAAATCCGAGATGACCTCACGTATCTGAGAGTCGTCCTCAACAAGCAGAATTTTATAGTCCATATCCTTTCCTCCGTTGTCTTTATTATATGATACCGATGTATCCTTTGTATATCCTTTGTATATCCTTTATGTACAGAAAAAAGCGGTGCAGCCCTAAAAAGCCTACACCGCCGTTGTGGTTATTGTGAAAAGATCACTGCTTATCCTCTACATTAAGATAGCACTTTACAAGCTCTTGAAGCAGTTCGTCACGGTCGATGTGGCGGATCATGCTTCTGGCATTGTTATATGTGGTTATGTAGGTCGGATCCTCAGAGAGAATATAACCTACAATTTGGTTTATGGGATTATAGCCCTTTTTTACAAGAGCGCTGTACACAGCCTCGAGCGTTGCTTTCATCTTTTCATTATTATCTTTTCTTACCGTAAACTCGAGTGTATCGTGCATAATGCTCAACTCCTTTGTCTGTCCTGACATTGCCTGATCTTTTATCGAAGCTGTTACTGAATAATATTTCAACGTCTTTTATATTATACCGCATTTTTGCAGAAAGTACAAGTGTTTTGATAAATATTAAGCGTTTTGCACAAATTCTCGTTCACCTTTTAGTATAATACAGCTATCGTGAATGGCAAAAAATGTCAGCTTCTGAGTTCTGCGCCCTGTGCAGCGAGCGCTTTGATAACTTTTTCCATTGTTTTGTCTGCCTGCTCATCGGTAAGAGTGCCCTCGTGCGAGCGGAGGGTCAGCGAGTAGGAGATGCTCTTTTTGCCCTCGGCGATCTGCTTGCCCTTGTACAGGTCGAACAGTGTAACACTCTCTAAGATGCTGCCTGCTGCGTCCTTGATAGTGCGTTCGATAAGTGCGGCAGGCATCTCATCATCGCAGATAAGGCTGAGGTCACGGGTAGCGGCAGGGAACTTGGGCAGAGGCTTATATGTCTTCTGCTCGGCGCAAACTTCCATAAGTTCGGGGATATTGACCTTTGCGGCATAAGCACGGCAGCCGATGCCGTAATTTTCACAAGTCTCGGGGTGCAGTTCGCCGAATATCGCAAGTTCCTTGCCCTCGATGGTGATAACCGCAACTCTGCCGGGGTGGAATGCGCTTACTTCGTCGAAAGCGGTGTTCTCGGCAGGTCTTGCGACTTCGTATTCGGGAGCGCCGCACTTGTCAAGCAGTTCCTCGATCATGCCCTTGACGGTGTAGAAGTCGATCTTGCCGTTTGCGTCATACAAACCGATACCTAAGCGCTCAGGTTCTTCGGGAAGAACTTCACCGTCCACGGGGATATACTCATTGCCTAACTCGAAAGCATAGCACTCAGCGTTGCGGAAGCTGTAATTGCGTGCAAGCACTTCCATAACAGAGGGCAGTATAGTCGTTCTCATAACGCTGGTGTCTTCTCCTAAGGGATTGGAGATAACAACGGTATTGCGCAGTTTCGACTCCTTGGAAAGTCTTATCTTGTCGAAATACTTAGGGCTGATGAACGAGAAAGTGGTTATCTCGTTAACGCCCATGCCGAGCATTGCATTTGTAACGGTGCGGTCAAAGCGCTGTTTGCGTGTGAGTTTTGCCTGTGCAACGCCACGGATTATCGTGTCGGGAATGTTGTTGTAGCCGTAGAGCCTTGCAACTTCCTCCGCAAGGTCGGACTTGCACTCGATGTCGATGCGGTAATAGGGAGCGTAAGCCTTGCCGTCCTTTATCTCAAAGCCAAGACGGGTGAGGTATTCTTCCTGCTGTGCCGCAGGTATGTCAGTGCCTAAGAAGCCGTTTATCCAGTCGGGGTCGAATGTTACGCCCTTGTCCTTTGCGACAGTCTTGTCACAGTCGATATAAGTGCGGACAACTTCGCCGCAGCCCAGCTGTTCAACAAGCTCGAATGCACGCATAAGTGCAAAGTATGTGTTCTCGGGGTCAAGACCCTTTTCAAAGCGTGCGGAAGCGTCAGTTCTCATGCCGAGTTTCTTTGCGGTGGTGCGGACAGATGCGCCGTCAAAGCAAGCTGACTCGAACACAACTGCGGTGGTGTCGTCCATGATCCCGCTGTACTCGCCGCCCATAACGCCTGCAACAGCAACAGGCTTTTCAGCGTCTGCGATAACGAGCATTTCTTCCGAAAGTTCACGCTCAACGCCGTCAAGAGTTGTGATCTTCTCGCCTGCCTTTGCATTGCGTATATTGATCTTTGCGCCCGAAACGTATCTCAGGTCGAAAGCGTGCATAGGCTGACCGTATTCCAGCATAACAAAGTTGGTGATGTCGACAAAATTGTTGATGGGACGAACGCCGCTTGCACGAAGTCTCTCACGAAGCCACCTCGGTGAAGGACCTATCTTTACATTCTTGACATAGCCTGCCATGTATCTCGGGCAAAGCTCGGGATTGTGTATCTCAACGGACATGATCTCGTTTATGTCGCCGTCAACGCCCTTGAATGTCGGCTCTTTTATGTCAGCCTTGATGTTGAAAGTCGCAGCCGCTTCTCTTGCAAGACCCGTTACAGAAAGGCAGTCGGGACGGTTTGAAGTTATCTCGAACTCAACAACAGTGTCGTCAAAGCCGATAGCTTTCTTTATGTCCATGCCAACAGTCTTGTCGCAGTCGTCGCCTAAAATGAATATGCCGTCCTCGATAGCATAGGGGAAATCGTGCAGAGTCAGTCCCAGTTCATCGAGGGAACAGAGCATTCCGTTTGAAGCTTCGCCTCTCAGCTTGCCTTTGGTTATCTTGACGGGCTTGCCCTCGTGGAGAACGGTCGACTTGTGCTTTGCCGCAGGAACGTAATCACCTTTCTTTACGTTCTGAGCGCCCGTTACTATCTGTACAGGCTCGCCCTCGCCCACGTCTATCTGACAGATGAACATATGGTCACTGTTGGGGTGAGGTACGATGTCAACAACGTGACCGACAACAACGTTCGAGATATAGTCGCCCTCCTCACGGAAGCACTCGACTTTTGAACCCGAAAGGGTCATCTCGTCGCAGAATTTCTTTGTATCGCACTTGCAGTCAACATAATCTGCAAGCCATTTCATTGAAAGATCCATAGTTTTAACCTCTTTCTTATTTTATTAATTATGACCGTTAAGTCTTTTTGAAAGTTCTTTGCTGTTTATTATTTCGGTAAAACCGTCACAGGTGAATATCAGTGCGTTTACTGTTCCGCCGTTATCGAAAACAAGGTAAGCTGTCTTATGGTCGAAAAGCATGAGCTTGTATCCGGCAGACGAAAGATCATGCTCAACTTTAAAGGCTCTCAACTCATTGTCAACAGGGTTCAGAAGCCGTATCAGATACAGTTCAGATTCTTTTGCCTCGAATGATTCACTGCCTAGCTGTTCACAGCGTACAAGGTAATCCGGAACTCTTACCACCCTCTCGTTGAGTATGATCTTTGTGGTATGAGCCTCATCGGCGCAAAGAAACCTGTTGTCCTCATTCTCAAAAAAGACCAGTTCTTTATAGACTGATGTTGTGAAATTTGCGATCATCGTCAGATCAAATACTGAATCACATATCGTTCTGACGGTGAGCATGAACTGCCCGTTGAAAAACGGGTCTTTTTTATAGGTGAGTGTCAAGTCATCAGTTTGGCTCATTAACTCTTTAAGGTCTTCCTCATCAGCTTTTACCTCACATGAATAAAAGTAACATTCGTCCTTTTCACTGTGATAAATTGAATAGTCGATCAGTCGGAAGCCGTCCTTGCCCTCATATTTTTCCGTTAAAGAACGAGATATTCTTATTGCCATTATGAACCTCCACAGTCATTCATTTCTTATCCTGCCGCTCCTGCCGAACAGCGGACGCATCTGCCGCAGAACCTCAACATTATACTTTTCAAGTTCAGCGTCAAAGCTTTTCGGCATGGTGCGCAAGCCCACGGGGATCATCAGCCGTTTTCCCTCGTGACGGTAGACGTACATATGATAAACGTTAAGCGATTCCGTTTCGCTGCATTCGATAAGCACACGGTCTATATCGGCATATTTCACAGCCATTCCGTTTGTGCAGATAAGTCCCTCATCGGTGAGTGTCAGGCGGAAAAGTGCGAGCTTGTACTCGCATTCCGTCTTTCCCGAAAAGTGAAGATCTTTCAGCTGTTCCGAAAAATCCATGTATCTTTTTACAAAGTACACGATGATGAACAGAACAACTGCTATTGAATAGATGATAACGCCTTTTTTGCCAACGAAGTTAAAGAACTCGCTCACGGTGTGGTCGGAGTATTCCGTCAGTCTGTACCATATGATGAGCGGAAGCAGCCATATGAGAACGAGCATTAACGGTGCGGCGTATGCAGCCGTTTTAAGAAAGCGCCTTTTGCAGAACTTTGCGTTCATCAGCCCTGAACAGCCTGAGCCATAGCGAGCTTGCGTGCGTTTATCTCGTCAACAAGCTGCTGATAAGTCGTGCCGAAGCTTTTCCACTCCTTGACAGTGGCATCAACGCCGTTCTTTGCGCCTGCAAGCACAAGTCCGACAGTGTAGCCGTTAGTTACGCCGTTGGTGCGGTTCTCGGTGATCTTTATGTCAAGTATGTCTGTATATCTCACCATGACATATTCACCGGGTATGCAAAGGTAATAATCAGTGAAGTAGAAGGTCTTGTACATATCTTTCGGCGGAACATTTCCGAGGGTCTTGTACCACTCATAGGGCATTGATTCGAGGAAAGTCCTCACTTTGGGGAGCTTGCCGAAAAATGCAGCAAAACCGCCTATGATAAGTGCGATGCCGAAAATGATACCCAGTATCTGATAGGTGCTTATAACGACCATGAACAGCAGCAGGCACACAGCAACTATCGCTATGCCCACGAATATCAGACCTACATCTTTTGCACATTCTTTTTTGCAAAGCTGATAGAACCAGCATTCTTTAACATTGTTCTGCATTTGTTTTCTCCTTTATATCTATATATCAGAACTGGTTGAGGAAACGCATATCGTTCTCATAGAGCAGGCGCATATCGTTGATGCTGTATCTGCCCATGGTGATGCGTTCAAGACCTA
The DNA here is from genome assembly GCA_947169885.1 of uncultured Ruminococcus sp. Classification (GTDB taxonomy): domain Bacteria; phylum Bacillota; class Clostridia; order Oscillospirales; family Ruminococcaceae; genus YE71. The sequence continues at coordinate 14,123 of CAMVRM010000038.1, read as the reverse complement.
TTCCGAAAGCGAAACCGCTGTAAACTTCGGGGTCTATGCCGCAGCCTTCGAGTACTTTGGGGTGTACCATGCCGGAGCCTAACAGCTCAACATAGCCTTCGCCCTTGCACATGGAACAGCCCTTGCCGTGGCAGTTGAAGCACATAAGGTCAACTTCTGCGGAAGGCTCGGTGTAAGGGAAGTGGTGGGGACGGAATCTCAGCTGAGTGTCCTCGCCGTAAAGTCTGCGCAGCAGCAGTTCAAGAGTGCCTTTAAGGTCAGCCATTGTGATGCCCTTGTCGATAACAAGACCCTCGATCTGGTGGAACAGGGGAGAGTGAGTAGCGTCAACAGCGTCAGAACGGTAAACACGTCCCGGGGAGATGATGCGGATAGGGGGCTTCATCTGTTCCATAGTGCGTATCTGAACGGAAGAAGTCTGAGTTCTCAGCAGAACATTCTCGTTTATGTAGAAAGTATCCTGAGTGTCACGGGCGGGGTGATGCTTAGGCATATTGAGCGCCTCAAAGCAGTAGTGATCTGTCTCGACTTCGGGTCCTTCAACGATGTCAAAGCCCATGCCGAGGAACACTTCCTCGACCTCAGCAAGAGTAGCGTTCAGGGGGTGAGCAGCGCCCAGTCTGGGAGCTTTTCCGGGGAGCGTTACGTCTATGCGTTCTGCTTCCAGTTTCTTTGCGGCAGCCATGCTTTTGAGCGTGTTCTGTGCAGCGGTGATAGACTCCTCGATGTCAGCTCTTACTTTGTTGGCGAGCTGACCGATAACGGGTCTTTCCTCGGGGCTGAGTTTGCCCATTTGTTTTAAGATGCCTGTGATCTCGCCCTTTTTGCCAAGAAACTTAACTCTTATCTCGTCGAGCGATTTGAGGTCAACGGCTTTCGAGAGTTCCTCTTTTGCCTTTTCCTCGATAGCTTTTAGCTGTTCGGTCATGTTTTATTCCTCCAATTATTTATAAAGTATTATTTGATCTGTCAAATATCAAAGCTCGAATCTTTTCGGAAGAAGATCATCGAGCGTGTAAGCCCCGTCAGGAAGCACGAAAGTGAAGTCACCGCCGCAGAACTCGCTCAGCACTTGCAGACAAGCGCCGCAGGGAAAGCAGGCTTTTGAAAAGTCACCGTCAGCACTGCCGACAACGGCTATCTTCCGAAAGCTTCTGTGACCCTCGGAAACAGCCTTGAAAACTGCCGTCCGTTCTGCGCAGTTGGCGAGCGAGAAAGAGCCGTTTTCAACGTTGCAGCCTGTAAAAACAGTGCCGTCCTCACATAAAAGCGCCGCCCCGACACTGAATCCCGAGTACTTGCAGTAGGAATGTTCAGCCGCCTTTTCAGCCAGTTTTAAAAGTTCCTCATCTGTCAAAAATAACACCTCCGCACCAAAAATTATCATAATCAAAAAAGAGCCTGTTGTCCAATACGGGACAAGGCTCTTGAATAGAAAGCGATGTTTATAAACCACCCATATCGTTCCCGAAAGCTGTTACTTTCACGCCCCTTAACGCAGGGAATACGTCTGTACTTACTGGGGATAAGCCTCGTTCGGAACAGCCGCTCACGAATGAAATTCGGTCATCAGAGTTCTCCGGGTGCGCTTTCAGCCAATGGCGCACCCTCTCTTTTAGAAGGTATTATGTGTTCTGATGACTTACTGTGTTCGGTCAAAGCGTTTACATAAACATTATATCACTGTTTTTGAGCAATTGCAAGCGGTTCACAAAAAATTTACTATTTAGAGCCGTCCTAAAATATACCGACTTTCTTATTTTCTTCTTTAAAGAAACTTTCTTCATTCTTATTTCTTATTTATCATTGACAGTTGCGGATAAAAATGGTATAATTATAAAGATATATATTTTTGAAAAGGATACTTGTTATGAAAGATATTCAGCAAAAAATAGAAAAACTTCTGCTCAAAGTCCAGCGCCCTGCACGCTATATCGGCGGCGAACTGGGACAGGTCGTCAAGGACAAGTCTGAGGTCGATGTGCGCTTTGCATTCTGCTTCCCCGATGTTTATGACGTTGGCATGAGCCACCTCGGCATGAAGATACTCTACGGACTGAAAAACAGCCGCCCGAACTGGTGGTGCGAACGTGTCTTTATGCCCGAAAAGGACTTCGCTCAGAAAATGCGTGAGAACGATATTCCGCTTTATGCCCTCGAAAGCCTTGACCCGATACGGGATTTTGACTTTATCGGCTTTACTCTGCAATATGAACTGAGCTATACGAATGTTCTTGAAATGCTCGATCTTGCAGGTCTGCCTGTGCATTCCCGAGACAGAAAAGAACTTACCCCTCTTGTAGTCGCAGGCGGTCCGTGTGTCTGTGACCCCGAACCTATGGCGGATTTTTTTGACCTGTTCATAATCGGTGAGGGCGAAGAAGTCAACTGCGAACTTATGGAACTGTATGAGCGCATGAAGCCGCTGTCTCCCACCAAAGAACAGTTTCTTGCGGAAGCGGCGAAGATCGAGGGCATCTATGTTCCGTCTTTCTATGATGTCAGCTACAACGATGACGGAACTGTACAAAAAGTTGTACCAAACCGTGAGGGCGTTCCGGAGCGTGTGAAAAAGCGTGTCATTTCCGATCTTGACAAAAGCTTTTACCCCGAGAGTTTTGTCGTGCCGTTCACGTCTATCGTGCATGACCGTGCGGTCGTTGAAGTGCTGAGGGGCTGTATACGTGGCTGCCGTTTCTGTCAGGCAGGCTTTATTTACCGTCCTTTCCGTGAAAAAAGCATCGGGACTATCGAGCATGAGACAAAGTGCCTTTGCGAACAGACGGGTTATGAACAGGTGTCGCTCTCGTCACTTTCGACCAGCGACCATTCGCAGATAGAAGAACTGCTGGACACGCTTGCCGACTACACTGACAGTGAGCGCATAAACCTGTCTCTGCCCAGTCTGCGTATCGACAAGTTCAGCGAGGAACTGCTCGAAAAAATAGCAAGTGTACGAAAAAGCGGACTAACATTCGCACCCGAGGCAGGCACTCAGAAGCTTCGTGACGTTATCAACAAGAACATCACCGAGGACGAGATAATGCACACCTGCAAAATGGCGTTCGAGGCAGGCTACGGCACGGTGAAGCTGTACTTTATGCTCGGTCTGCCCGAGGAAACGGACGAGGACGTGCTGGGGATAGCGGAACTTGCGCACAAGGTCGTGGAGCTTTACTACCAGACTCCCAAGGAGATGCGTGCAAGTTCGATACAGGTGTCTGTTTCTGCGGCGACTTTTGTTCCCAAGCCGTTCACACCGTTCGAGTTTGAGCCGCAGGCAACGCCCGAAGAGATAGACCGCAAGCAGAAGCTTATCATTGACGCTATCCGCTCGAAGAAGATACGTTTTTCCTATCACCAACAGCCTGTTTCGATGCTGGAAGCGGTGCTGGCGAGGGGCGACAGGCGCATTTGTGATGTTATTTATACTGCATGGAAAAAGGGCTGTATCCTTGACAGCTGGGACGAGCATTTCCGTCCCGATCTGTGGGAAGAAGCGTTCAGCGAGTGCGGCATAGACCGTGAGTTTTATGCGAACCGCCGCCGCAGTTATGACGAGGTGATGCCGTGGGCGCATCTTGATTATCTTGTGTCGAGAGAATTTTTTGTGCGTGAGAACAAGCGTGCGCATGAAGCCGTAACTACACGCAACTGTGCGGAGGGCTGTTCTGCCTGCGGAATAAGCCGTCAGTACGGCGGCAAATACTGCGCCTGTAATTAAATAAGAAATAAAAGTTAAGAAATAAAGTTAAAAAATAAGAGTTAAGATAATAGAAAGCTCCGACATTCCTAAGGGGTGTTTTGATATGTTGATGCCGAAAAATCAGAATCTGAATATTGAGCGGTGGGACTACCGCCTGACTTACGCCAAGGAGGGGAGAGCAAGGTATATCTCGCACCTTGACCTTATGCGCACCATGCAGCGTGCGATAAAGCGTGCCCGTGTGCCGATCTGGTATACGCAGGGGTTCAATCCTCACGCTTATCTTATGTTTCCGCTTGCACTGCCGCTCGGGACTGACAGTAAAGTTGAGATACTTGACATTGCGCTTACCGAGGACATACCGTTCGATAAGGTGGTGGATATGCTCAATTCTTCCATGCCCGAGGGACTGTATTTCGTCAGCGCCGCACGTCCAGTCATGAAGCACACGGACATCGCTTCTGCGGAATACGTTATCCGTGCCGAACTCGATGCGCCTGCCGACAGCCTGCTTGAAAAATGGCAGGAGTTTGTCTCGCAGGAAGAAATAACGATAGAAAAACGCACCAAGCCCAAAAAAGGCAGAAAGCAGGGCGGCGTGAAGCTTGTTGACATAAAGCCGCATATCACGGTCGTTTCGGCGCAGGCACGGGAAAATGCGCTGATGCTGACCCTGAGACTTCCCGCAGGCGGTGAGTTCAACCTTAACAGTTCGGTGGTGACTGATGCGTTTTTTGCTTTCGCTCAGACTGAACCCGAACAAGTTTGTACAGAACGCACAAAAATACTTGCTGCGAACGGTGAAGAATTTGCTTAAATGCCTATTGAAAAACGGCGTGTGATGTGATATAATATTTAAGCATTTAAATAGCTGTGAAAACAGCAGCCGTCTGTGCTTCGCAGACGGGAGTTAATGCCAACGCTGCGGCAAAAGGTGCGCAGCACGACATTAAAGCGGACAGTCCTCTGACCTTGTTCGTTCGGGTGAGAACGAGCCATAAGGCGTATGAATGTCTGAAAATCATCAGGAGGTTTTAGAAAAATGGACGCATTGAAGCTCATTGCTCAGGACAGCATGAAAAAGGAGATGCCCGTAGTTAACGTCGGCGATCTTGTTAAGGTACACGTAAGGATCAAGGAGGGCGACAAGCCCAGCCGTATCCAGATCTTCGAGGGTACTATCATCGCCAAGAAACACGGCGGCATCAGCGAGACCTTTACTGTAAGACGTGTTGCACACGGCTGTGGTATCGAGAGAGTCTTCCCTGTACATTCTCCCTCAGTTGAGAAGGTAGAGATCGTAAGATCCGGTAAGGTACGCCGTGCTAAGCTCTACTATCTGCGTGACAGAGTTGGTAAGGCTGCTAAGGTAAAGGAAGCTATCAAGTAATCGCCTGAATGTGTGAGCCGATGTTCTTTTGGGAGCGTCGGCTCTTTTTGCTTTTTGAGGACAAATATATGAAACTGACATTGGAGACACAGCGTCTTACACTTCGTCCGTTTGAACTTTCTGACGCTCGGGATATGTTTGAGGGCTGGGCAGGCGACAGCGAAGCAACACGCTATCTCACATGGAACACTCACAGGGATATAAACGAGACTAAGGCTGTTCTTGAAATGTGGGTGAAAGAATATGAAAAGCCCGAACGCCTGAATTTTGCGATAGTGCTGAAAGAAACAGGTGCGCTCATCGGCAGTATAGATGTTGTGGGGTATCTGGACGGAACGCCTGTTATCGGGTATGTGCTGTCCCGGAGATACTGGGGGCAGGGAATAATGACGGAAGCCTGCAAGGGTGTGCTTTCCTGTCTTTTTGAGCGTGGGTTTAATGAGGTGCGTATTGATGCCATGCCCGAAAATATCGGTTCGATACGTGTTATAGAAAAGTGCGGAGGGAAATATCAGCGTACCGATGAGGAATTTCTTCCGCTTAAAAATAAGACAGTAAAAATAAACAGATACATAGTGAGGAAATGACAATGGATAAAATTTGGAACGAGATGTTTGAAGCCGCAAAAGCTGTGCAGAACGCACGGAAAATTTCGGGTTACGTCACCTGCGGAGAGGTCTCGGCGGCGGTGAGGTCGAAGTCGGGGAGGATATACACGGGCGTTTGTGTCGACACTTGTTCGACACTCGGCATCTGTGCCGAAAGAAACGCTATTTTCAACATGATGACCAACGGCGAGCAGGAGATAGACAGAGTGCTTGCGGTCATGCCTGACGGAAGTTCGGGTGCGCCGTGCGGTGCTTGCAGGGAACTTATGGTACAGCTCATGCCCGACAGCTATAAGGACATCGAGATAATGCTTGACACGAAAACGGGACGGACGGTGAAACTGGGAGAGATCACGCCTGAATGGTGGATATGATCCGCAGGTAATGGGGGGATGGTCATGGCTGATATTAACGACCTTATCGACAAGATACTTTCGGACGAAAAGCTGAAAAACAGCAAGGCTTTCGGCGGAAAAATCTATAAGGACGAGCCGATACTGCGCCCTGCTTCAAGCCTGCAAACGGGCAGAGCGAAGCAGGTGAAGATGCAGAGCAGTGACCCTCTGCCGCCTGTTATTGATGAAATGAAGCGGCTCTCTTACCGTCCCGATGTGGCGTGGAAGACCAATGAGTGGCTGTTCGCCGCACAGGGGAAAGTTGCCGCAGATTATGAGGACAGCTTTGAGGGCAGGGAAGAAACAAGCCGTGATATGCCCGTTTACAAGGATCTTTCAACGGCACAGCTGAGGACTTATTTCACATGGCGCACCGAGGTCAGACACGGCGGCACACCGATGACCTGTCTTGCATACATGAAGCTTTACGCATATGAACTTATCAACCTGATAGGCGTTTCGGACGAGCGTGAAGCCTTTGACAAGCTGACTGACTTTGCGGCGGCTTACAGTGAAAAATGTCCCGAGATACGTGACGAACTCAGCGGCTGGATATTCGACCATGTTGTGTATAACAGGCTTGACCCCTCACTTCTTGACAGCCATCCCGATGTTCAGCTGGACAAGGCACTCATCACGCTCAAACATTACGAAGAACACACCGACAGCGAACTTTTTGAGGCAGTCTGCACCGCTTCTTCATATGACCCGAGAAATTCGGCGTATGCTGAAAAGTCTGACAACATTCTTGAAAAGGGGCTTGCGGCGGTATACCGTGCATATGCGGAGCAGTACGGCAAGAGCCACATCAAAACGCTGTTCGACAAGCTGATAGGCGGTGAAGCTATCACACGCTACACTATGTTTCGGGGGGCGGTGCTTTATCCGAGACACGGCATCGAGAGCTTTGACTACGAACTGAACGAACTGCACAGTTTTCGGCTGACGGGCGGAATGTGGTACTGCAAGCGTTATCTTTCGGGCTGTCACAGCAGTAAGCACCTCGGAGAATTTGTACGCATGACCGAGAACGAACTCAGACGGCGAAACGGGATGTCAAGACTTCTCAAAGCTGACGAACCGCCGAAACAGCTGAAAACGCTCATGAAGAAAGTCCTCGACAGCCTTGAAGAAAGCGCTGTAAAGCCGCAGGTGCAGGATATAGAGATAGATATTTCAAAGCTTGACGGCATCAGAAAAGCATCTGACATCACCCGTGAAAAGCTTATCGTTGATGAAGATGAGCTTGCGGAGATCGCCGCCGCCGAACAGCCCGAGCCGGTTACTGTTCCCGAACCGCAGACGGACAGCGAAACGCCTCTCGGTACGGCTGAAACGGCTTTCATGAAGGCACTTTTGTACGGCGGTGATGCCGACAGTGCCGCACGTTCGGCAGGGTCAATGGTGTCTCTGCTTGCAGATTCCGTGAACGAAAAGCTGTTCGATATTTTCGGCGACACTGTTATTGGATTTGACGGTGAAACGCCCCTGCTTATCGAGGATTATATTGACGAACTGAAAGGAATGATACTGCCATGAAGATACCAAAGCGCATTGCCGCAGCAGTTGTCAACTCGCTCAAAGGCGGAGTTGTGCCGAGAACGGGGCTTGCATACATCACAGTCGGCAGAGAGCTGGAGATAGATGCTCTTTTGCACGATGTTGACATTATCGCTGACGGCGGAGCGTCATTTCGTTTCATAGTCGGCAAGTACGGCAGCGGAAAAAGCTTTCTTTTGCAGACTATCCGCACCCACGTCATGGACAGGGGATTTGTTGTGGCAGATGCCGACCTTTCTCCCGAAAGACGTTTGCAGGGAACTAAGGGTCAGGGGCTTGCAACATACAAGGAACTTATCCGCAATCTTTCGACAAAAACACGTCCCGAGGGCGGCGCTCTCACGCTCATCTTAGACCGCTGGATAAGCGGCGTTATGGCGGAAGTCGCTCAGGAAAACGGCACGGATATTTCGCACGAACAGCAGAACGAACTTGTCAGCCGAAAGATATTCGAGGTCATAAACGCTCTGAACGAAATGGTACACGGCTTTGACTTTGCACAGCTTCTGAACATCTATTTCAAGGCGGCGCAGAACGGCGATGACGAAACAAAAGCAAAAGTCGTCAAGTGGTTCAGGGGCGAATATTCCACCAAGACGGAAGCGAAAAAGGAACTGGGCGTGAATATCATCATCGGCGATGACGACTGGTATGAATACATCAAGCTGTTCGCAGTGTTCCTGAAAAAAGCAGGCTATAACGGAATGCTGGTGCTTATAGACGAACTGGTGAACATCTATAAGATACCCAATTCTATCACCCGTCAGTATAATTACGAGAAGATACTCACGATGTATAACGATACCTTGCAGGGAAAGGCGAAGTACTTAGGCATCATCATGGGCGGCACTCCACAGTGCATTGAGGACACACGCAAGGGTGTTTACAGCTATGAAGCTTTGCGTTCAAGGCTTGCAGAGGGGCGCTACGGACGTGAGGGCATACGTGATATGTTAGCGCCCGTTATCCACCTTGTTCCGCTGACTTATGAAGAAATGCTGGTGCTGACCGAGAAGCTTGCGGACATTCATTCTCAGCTTTTCGGCTATGAACAGCGTGTCACGCAGGACGACATGATAGCGTTCATCAAGGACGAATTCTCACGCATTGGCGCTGACAGCCGCATAACTCCGCGAGAGGTCATACGTGATTTTATCGAACTGCTTGACATTATTTACCAGAATCCTGAGATTGACCCGAGCGGTTTTATCGCATCGGGGGCGCTCAAACACGCACTTCCCGAGGGCGATGAGGAAACGGAAGGCACTGACTTTGCGGAGTTCGACATATGAACGTTTTTGACAGATATGCACCGTTCGTGCAGGACTTTATCTATCGAAACAACTGGGAGTCGCTGAGGGCGATACAGGCGGCGGCAGGCGATGCGATATTTAACACCGGGGAAAATGTTCTGCTGTGCGCCTCGACTGCTTCGGGAAAGACCGAGGCGGCTTTCTTCCCGATACTCACGCTTTTCAAGGAGGATATGCCGTCAACTGTCGGGGCGATATACATAGCGCCGCTCAAAGCGCTCATCAATGACCAGTTCCTGCGCCTGAATGAGCTTTGCGAAGAAGCCGACATTCCCGTGTGGCACTGGCACGGAGATGTTGCGCAGTCGCACAAAGAGAAGCTCATGAAGCGTCCGTCGGGTGTCTTGCAGATAACTCCCGAGTCGCTGGAAGCGATGATGATACGCCGCCACGCCGCTCTGCCGAAGCTGTTCGGAGACTTGCGTTTTATCGTTATCGACGAAGTTCATTCGCTCATGAGGGGCGACAGGGGAGGGCAGACGCTCTGCCTTATCGAACGTTTGTGCCGTGATTCGGGGGCATCTCCACGGCGTATAGGGCTTTCGGCAACGATAGGCGACCCCGAAGCGGCAGGGAAATTCCTTGCGGCAGGAACGGGCAGGGGAACTATTATCCCGAAGATCGAGAGCAAGGGTATGCGGTGGCGGCTGAGTATGGAGCATTTCTACGTCAGCGACACTCAGGCGGCAGAGGGAAAGGCTGTCAAGGCTCTTGATGTGCTTGAACGTCCCACCGATGAAGCGCCCGAGAATGCCGACCCTGCTTTCGGATATGTGTTCGAGCATACGAGGGGGAAGAAGTGCCTTATCTTCGTCAATTCCCGTGAGGAGTGCGAAGCAGTTACGACAACTCTGCGTTCCTACTGCGAAGCAAAGCACGAACCCGACAGGTTTCTCATTCACCACGGTAATCTTTCGACAGCATTCCGCTCGACTGCCGAAGCCGCCATGAAAGACGAGGACGTTTGCATGACGACCGTCACGACTTCAACGCTTGAACTGGGTATCGACATCGGGCGGCTGGAACGTGCTTTTCAGATAGATGCACCGTTTACCGTTTCATCATTCCTGCAAAGAATGGGGCGCACGGGGCGGCGTGGACAGCCTTCCGAGATGTGGTTCGTCATGCGTGAAGATGCTCCCGAACCGAGGGCGATGCTTCCGTCAACTATCCCATGGAAACTCATGCAGGGGATAGCGCTCATTCAGGTCTATCTTGAAGAACGCTGGGTCGAGCCGCCAAAGCTTGACCGACTTCCGTTCAGTCTGCTCTATCACCAGACGATGAGCGTACTTTCTGCAAGCGGTTCGCTTACCCCGAAACAGCTTGCGATGCGTGTGCTGACACTCAGGTATTTCCACCGCATAACGCAGGAGGATTACAAAGTACTTCTGCGGCATCTGATAGAGACAGGTCACATCGAGCGCACCGATGACGGGGAACTCATGGTGGGGCTTTCGGGCGAGAGGGTCACGAACAGCTATAAGTTCTTTGCGGTCTTTCAGGAAAATATCGAGTATACCGTTCGGTGCGGTTCGCAGGAACTGGGCACGATCGTCATGCCGCCGCCAAGGGGCGAAAAGATAGCGATAGCAGGACAGGTGTGGATAGTGACGGACATCGACACAAGGCGGCGGCTTGTATACTGCGAGCCTGTCAAGGGAAAAGTGCCTGCGTATTTCGGGGAATGTCCGGGCGACATCAACACGAAGATACTGCGGAGAATGCGGCAGGTGCTTCTTGAAGAAAAGCAGTACCCCTATCTCATGAAGAACGCCGCCGCACGTCTTGCACAGGCGAGAATGACTGCAAAAGCATCACACGCCGCCGAGCGAACCCTCATAAACTTAGGCGGCAATATGTGGTGTCTGTTTCCGTGGGTGGGGACTTATGCGTTTTTTGCGCTGGAGCGTTTCTTAAAAATACGCTGTAAAGAACGGCTCGTTATGCGTGGGATAGATGCAGTCCGACCCTACTACATACAGTTTACGATGAACGCAGGCGAGGAGGAATTTTTCTCGGTACTTGCGGAGGAGATAGCAAAGCCGCTCGACCCCATGGAGCTTATCTATCCGGGGGAAACGCCGCTGTTTGAGAAGTATGACGAGTATCTTCCGCCCGAACTTGTGAAAAAGGGTTTTGCCTACGGTATCCTTGCGGTGGACGAAATGAAATCCGTTGTGAAAAGCTGGAACTACGGTACTAAATAAGAGATAAGAAATAAGAATTAAGAAAGGCGGCTGTCATGGAAAAAATAAGACCTGCCGAGAAAAGAGACATTTCACGGATAGCGGAACTTATCGTTATAAACTATCGGGTGAATTTTTTTCCGTTTTTCAAAAACGAGCCGTTTTACTTCGGCGAACTTAATGTTCTTGACACGGCGGCAGAATATGCGTCAGGGTCACAGGCGCTTGACGAAACTTACGTATACGATGACTGCGTTGTTAAAGGCATGATGCGTGTCGGCGGCGGCGAACTGAAAAAGCTGTTTGTCGAGCCGCAGTTCCAGAGCGGCGGCATCGGCGGTGAGCTTTTGGAATATGCTGTAAATGTACTTCACGCCGATAATCTTCTTGTGCTGAAATACAACGAGCGTGGAAAGAATTTCTACCGCAGGCACGGCTTTGAACTTACGGGCGAGACTTTTCTTGAAGATGAATGGATACCGCTGGAAAAAATGGTGTTGCTAAATAGTTGACAGGGGGCGTGTACTTATGGTTTGTCCTTTTTGCGGAAAAGAAATGGAAAAAGGTATTTTGTCGGGTGACGGAAGAAGTGCAGTAAGGTGGAAAGCAGGCGATAAAAAAGCAGGCTTTTCGGATACGATAGCGGATCAGGGACGGGTCACGGCGGCAAAACATACTATTGCGGCATTCACGATCGAGGCTGATTACTGTTCCGAATGTCATAAAATGATATTTGATACGGAAGTAACTTCCTGAAAATTTTCGGGAGTACTATATACAAATTTAAAACTACATAATAATTGGAGGGAAAAAACATGATCTATGTTACCGGTGACACACACGGCTATTATGACGAGACTATCTATCGGCTGAGGGACACGAAGATAGGCAAGGGCGACACGCTCATCATCTGCGGCGATTTCGGGTTCGTCTGGAACGATGTAAGTTCACGCATCTGCCTGAAACACTTGCAGAAAGAGGAATTTGACATTGCGTTCGTTGACGGCAACCATGAGGACTTCGATGAGCTGGAACAGTTCCCCGTTATCGAATGGAACGGCGGAAAAGCGCATCAGGTCGGAACGAACATCTTCCACCTTATGCGTGGTGAGATCTTCAACATCGAGGGAAAGACGTTCTATGCGTTCGGCGGTGCATATTCGGTCGACAAGGGAATGCGCCAGCCTCACATAAGCTGGTGGCAGCAGGAACTTCCCACCAATGAAGATTACAATAACGGCAAAAAACACCTTGAAGCTGTGAACTACAAGGTGGACTATGTTCTGAGCCACACTATCCCTTACAGCATAATCTGCCGTCTGGGAAAGATACCCGATGCTCACGATCAGGAACTGACAGGGCATTTTGAGTGGCTGAAAAACAATCTTGAATTCAAGCGCTGGTTCGCAGGTCACTTCCATGTTGATAAGGACGTTGACAATGTGAGCGTTCTTTTTGACAGAGTTCTGCCGATAGAATAATTTTCGCTCCCCGAAGAAAGCTGATTCCTCGGGGAGCGTTTTTATGTGTTCATGCCGCAGAGCGGGTCGGCAAGTGCGTCCTGAAGCGCACGGCTGAAATAAACGGCGTTAAGAAAACGGTTGACTATCTCTTCTTCAAGGTCGAAGTCGGCATCTTTCACTTTGTCGAAAGAAAGGTAGCCGCCTGCCATTGCCGCATGACCGCCGCCTGTTCCCAAGCCTTCAAGAGCGTTGGAGGTGATGTTGCCTGCGTCAAGGTAGTCAAGGTCGGAGCGGACAGAGAATTTAAGTCCGTTGCCCTTGTAGCCGTAAGTTATGGCGAACTCCACTTCCACAAGTTTGAGCATGAAGTCGCAGACAGTCGCAACAAGCCCGTCGGAAGCTTCCGTGTCGATGAACGAAAAGCCGACACCGTCATAAATTTTGATGTTCTGTATAGCCTTGATGTATGTTTCAAGTTCCTGAAATTCCATTTGCTGGTTGGAGAGCGTTTTGAGCGCATCCATATCACATAGATAAAACAGGCGGTAGAACATCTCAGCGTCAAATCCTGTAACGCCTCGGGTGAGGTTCTCGGTGTCCATTTTAAGACCGTACATAAGAGCGGTCGCTGTTGTGCGGTCAGGCTCGAATCCGTTCGAGAAGTAATAATCCGCAACGATAGTCGCACACGAACCGCATATGCGCACGTCCTTGAACAGATAGTCAAAAGGCTCACGGGTCGGATGGTGGTCGATGCAGGCGACAACTGTGCCGTTTGTTATTGCAATATTTGCGGTGTTCATCTGAGCGTCTACGGTTATTATGTAGTCATCAGGTGTCATGTCTTTGATTTTTTTCAGGTCTATCATGCCTATTCCGAAAGCTATGACCATGTTTGCGGTCGAAGCTTTGGAAACGCTCCCCTGATAGCAGATAGTCGCTCTTATGCCGAGAATAGACAGCAGATTCTTTATCCCGAAAGCGCTTGCCAGTGCATCGGGGTCGGGAAAATTATGTGTCTGGATAAAAACACGATGACCTTTTAAGACGTTCAAAAGACTTTCAAGTCTTTTTGTCATTTTCTATGATCCCCTTTTCTCTAATTCCATAGATGACGGTTTATCGCTTTACAAATTCATTTTAACATATTTTACAAATTCTTTCAATGACTAAAATATGTCTAAAAAAAAGTTTGTTTATTCTGCATAAAAATCATTGTTGATAATCGTTGATTATAAATAAAAATAGTAGTTATCAGCTTTTCTTTCTCCTGAAAAAGTTGAGTATTCGCCTGAACAGACTGATTTTTTTCGGCGGTTCTTCCACGGGGGCTGTTTCGGTGATGACCTCGGGGGGCTGTTCCGTCTGAGGTTCGGCAGGAACTTCGGGGATTGTCACGTCAGGCTGTATGTTCTGCGCAAAAGCCGTAACTTCGGGGACTGTTTCGTCAGGCTGTACGTTCTGCGCAAAAGCAGGAACTTCGGGGATTGTCTCGTCAG
>CAMVRM010000037.1 GCA_947169885.1 uncultured Ruminococcus sp. | reverse complement strand
TGATGTTTTTGTGCATTTTGACATAGTGCATGGATTTTTGCTCAATTATAGTATATTTATACGAATATATTAAACAGTGGAGGTAATAATATGAAAAAACTTATATCCATGTTCGCCGCCGGTGTGATCGCCGCAACTGCCTGTTCCTGTGCAAAAACAAATGTTCTGCAAACATCAGCCGTGCCTGTCGGGTGGCTCGCAAAGCAGTCGGTCATCATTGATGCAGGACATGGCGGCGCTGACGGCGGAGGTGTTTCGGTGAACGGTATCCCCGAGAAAGGCATAAACCTAAGTATCGCCGAAACGACCGCCGACCTGCTCAGGCTCATGGGCTACAACGTCACAATGACACGCACCGAGGATATTTCGATCCATGACAAGGATGCCGAAGGGCTGAAAGAGCAAAAACTCAGCGACATGAAAAATCGTCTTGAACTGTTCAACACGCCCGATTCGGTCTGCGTGTCTGTTCACCAGAACCGCTTTACCGACCCGAAGTACAGCGGCGCTCAGATGTTCTATCATCGTCCTAACACCGAGGGTCAGAAGCTTGCAGAAGCCCTTAAAGCACGCATAACAGGTTACTTACAGCCCGATAACGAGCGTGAGACAAAACCTACCGATGACGAACTTTATCTGCTCTGCAACTGTGAAAATCCTGCGGTAATGGCTGAGTGCGGTTTTATCTCGAACCCCGAAGAAGCTGCACTTCTCGAACAAAAACCTTATCAGCATGAAATGGCTTTTGCACTGTTTGCAGGGATAAATGACTTCTGCATATCTTCGGGAAGAATTTCTGAAAAAAATACCAAAAATAAGTAAAAATTCACATTATTCCTTATATTTCTTAATCGTTAACTGTTGACGTTCTTATGAACCTGTGATATGATATTAATAACGGTTGATGTGTGAACGATAACCTGTCAGACGTAACTGATACCGTTTATTTTAATCGTACAAAGAAAAGGACTGATAAATCATGCCGCTTACACTTCCCGGAACGGCTATACCATATGACAAACGTGCAGGGAGCGACACTTATGCGCTCATCTCACCTATAATTTCAGCAACGGGCGGCATTTCGCTTTCACAGCTTTCACAGCTTACAGGCATTGAAAGCACCACTATCCAGAACTGGGTCAAAAGAGGCTGGGTCACGCCGTCCTCGGGCAAGAAATACGGCGAGCGCTCAGTCGTAAGGATACTGCTCATAAACATCATGCGAGGTACTTTGCGGCTTGAGGAGATAGCCCAGCTTATGCGCATCGTCAACGGTGATGTTGTTGACATGAACGACGATATTCTTCACGATACACAGCTTTACAACCTTCTCTGCTCGGTCATTTACGAGGTCGAGGAGGACAAGATGCAGTCCACCGAGGAGATAAAGATCGTCATAGAGGATAAACTTCCCGACGGGCTTGACGACCGTGAACAGGGCATTCTTGAAAGTGTTCTGCTTATAATGGTGCAGAGTGCTATCTCGGGGCGCTACCGTCAGCTTGCCGAGGACGAGTACGAAGAACTGTCGCTCAATTCCGACGGCGGCGGCAAACTCAAATTAAAGCTGGGGGTCTGACATGAAACTGCTCGATAAAACAGTTGACTTTCTTGTTGAACTCTTTGACTTGTTTTTCGATATTCTTGACATTTTCAAGGGTGCGAAAAAGAGTGTCGGCAAACAGAAGAAACGTCGGAAAAAGTGAATCATACTTCATATAGGCGAATAAAAAAGCGGCTGAGAGTAATATCTCGACCGCTTTTTGTTATGCAGTATTCGGTTCTTTTTTATTCCGTATCAGAGCTTTATCTCAGACAGGTCTTTGATAAGTTCTTCATCAACATATTCGATAGCACCCTTGTCGCAGAGGTCTGCAAGTCTCGGGTCTATGGGAAGCTTTGCGAGAACGGGTATATCGTACTCGGCGGCTATCTCGTCAACGTGGCTCGGACCGTATATCTCGATCTTCTTGCCGCAGTCGGGACATTTGAAATAACTCATGTTCTCAACGATACCGATTATCGGAATGTTCATCATGCGAGCCATTTTAACGGATTTTTCCACTACCAGCGACACCAGCGACTGGGGCGAAGCGGCAATGATTATGCCGTCAACAGGCAGCGACTGGAAGACCGTAAGCGGAACATCGCCTGTTCCGGGAGGCATATCAACAAACATATAGTCAACATCTCCCCACGCAACGTCCGTCCAGAACTGTGTGACAGCGCCTGCAATGACAGGACCCCTCCATATAACGGGGTCGGTAGCGTTCTCCATAAGCAGATTTATGGACATGACCTTTGTTCCCTTTTCGCTCTCACAGGGGAAAAGTGCGTCCTCGGTGTTGACGGGACGTGTGTCTATGCCGAATATTTTAGGGATAGACGGACCTGTTATATCAGCGTCCAGAACAGCGGTCTTGCTGCCCTTGCGTGCGCTGCTGACTGCCATAAGCGAAGTGACGAGGGACTTACCAACGCCGCCTTTTCCGCTGACAACAGCTATCACCTTCCTTACGTTCGACATATAATGCGGCTGTGCCTTTTCGATACCGCCGCTTCTGTCCGAACAGTTGGCAGAGCAGCTTCCGCAGTCATGGGTACATTCTTCACTCATATCATTCAATCCTTTCTTAACGCTAGAAGCGGTATGATATTATTATACCATATCTATATACATTTTGCAAGTCCTGTGAGAAAAGTTTTCACGGCAGACGAATGTATAGATCTATTTTTGCATCAAGAAACTTATGAATATGTAAGATACGTGAACAATTATCGTAAAACTATCGTATTCTATCATAGTGTGAAATGTATGTGAAAGAAAATATCCTTGTGTTTTCATATAAATTTAAACTGTCTTTAAGGTTCGGATTTTATAATTAAGACATAGAAAAGGAACGGAGCTAAAAAGCACCGAACCACACAGAAAGGAAGTTATCACTATGAAAGATCAGTTCACAAACTATAATGGAAATTATGAAGGCTACACTCCCGTAAACCCTGTCCCTGTTAAGGCTAAGAAAAATAATACAGCAAAGAAGATCATCGCAACTGCTATCTGCTGCTCGATATTCGGCGGCGCAGTCGGTGCAGGCGGCGCTTATGCAGGTCTGAGATACTTCATCAAGGACAACAGCAGCAACACCACCGTTACAAAGACAGCTCAGGCAGAGGACAGCGGCAAGTCCACACAGCTTGTCAGCTCCGCAAGAAACAACACAGTTGTTACCGAAACAAAGGCTAAGTCGGGCACGCTCATGACCGCTTCCGAAGTTTATGCAAACAACGTTAACTCCACAGTCGGCATCACCACTTCTATCTCTACAACTAACTACTTTGGCTACAAGACGACCGCTGCGGCTTCCGGCTCAGGCTTCATCATCAGCGATGACGGCTACATCATCACAAACTATCACGTTATCGAGGGTGCTGAGTCTATCAAAGTAACAGCTTATGACGGCACTACATACGATGCTGAACTTGTCGGCAGTGACGACAGCAACGATATTGCAGTATTGAAAGTAGATGCTTCAGGTCTTACTCCTGTTGTTCTCGGCAGCTCGGACGGTCTTGCAGTCGGCGATCAGGTAGTGGCTATCGGCAATCCTCTCGGCGAGCTGACATTCTCCCTTACCTCGGGCGTTGTGAGCGCACTTGACAGACAGGTAACTACCTCACTCACCACCATGAACCTTATCCAGACTGACTGCGCTATCAACTCGGGCAACTCGGGCGGCGCTCTGTTCAATATGTACGGCGAAGTTGTCGGCATCACAAACGCCAAGTACTCCTCCTCGGGCAGCACCAGCGAAGCTGAAATAGACAACATCGGTTTTGCTATCCCGATAGACAACGTTAAGGATATTGTTACAAGCATAATCGAGAACGGATATGCTGTAAAGCCCTATATCGGCGTGAGTGTCGGCGATGTCAGTGATGAGGCTTCAGGCTATGGACTTCCCAAGGGTGCATCTGTTGCATCTGTTACAAAGGATGCTCCTGCTGACAAGGCAGGCTTGCAGGCTAATGACATCATCACCGAGGCTAACGGCAAGACTATCACCAACAGCGCTGACCTTATCGCAGTTGTCAAGAAGTGTGCCGCAGGCGACAAACTGGAACTGAAAGTTTACTCTCAGGGCGAATACAAGAACGTTACTGTTACCGTTGAGGAAAAACAGCAGAACACTTCTTCCGAGACTGATAATGAAACAGAAGAACAGCAGTCCCGTCAGCAGGAACAGCAGGGTCAGCAGGGCTACGGCTACGATCCTTTTGAGGAATTCGGCGGCTTCGGCAGTATGTTCGGTTATTGATACACACCTCCTGTTTAAAGGTTCTCCTATCATCGAGGACACGCAGGGTCGAAAAAACGGCTCTGCGTGTTTTCATATTTCGGATAAGGGCGGCATATAATGGATTTGGAAATTATTACAAAGACTGTGACTCAGCATAAGTTTTGTTCTGTGCGGTAATAATCTCAATAGTACAACACGGAGGACAAAACAAATGCAATACAACAAAGTCGAGATCAGCGGCATAAACACTTCACGGCTGGAACTTCTGAGCGATGAGGAGACAAAGCATCTGCTCATGCTTGCAAAAAACGGCGACAAAAACGCCCGTGAGCGCCTGATAAATGGCAATCTCAGGCTGGTGCTGAGCGTTTTACAGCGGTTCATAGGACGTGGAGAATCGTCGGACGATCTGTTTCAGGTAGGGGTCATCGGACTTATCAAAGCGGTGGATAACTTCAATACCGAGATGAACGTCAGACTTTCGACCTATGCCGTTCCGCTTATCTTAGGCGAGATAAAACGGCATCTTAGGGACTACCGCCCCGTGCGTGTGAGCCGTTCGCTTCGTGACCTTTCTTACAGAGCGATGCAGGTCAAGGAACGCCTTACCGCAGAAAAGAGCCGTGAACCGACTATCGGCGAGATAGCGGACGAACTGGGGGTCAAGCGCAGTGAAGTTGTGGCGGCGCTCGAATCGGCAGCTGACCCTGTGTCGCTGTATGAACCTGTTTACTCAGATTCGGGAGACACACTCTATCTGCTCGACCAAGTGAGCGACCCTGCGGACAGCGACACAGCACTAAACGAACTGCTTGTTATGGACGCTGTTAAAAAACTCCCGGAACGTGAGCGAATGATACTGGGACTGAGGTACGTCAACGGCAAAACTCAGGTGGAAGTAGCCCGTGAGATAGGCATTTCGCAGGCACAGGTCTCACGCCTTGAAAAAAGCGCAGTCGCAAGCATCAGGAGGCAGATAAGTTCATGAGATCAAAGTTCACAAACGCAGCTGTCTCAGCAGTGCTGACCTTTTCGGCAGTACTGCTGACCCTTTGTTCGGGGCAGGTCACACAGGATATGCGCTCCGCCCTTTACCGCTGTATAAACGTCATAATACCCTCGCTGTTTGCGTTTATGGCAGCCGCCGACCTTATCATAAAAAGCGGCGCTTACATATCTGTGTCACGGCTGCTGACACCGCTGACACATCTGCTTGGACTGCCGAAAAGCGCAGGGGCAGTCTTTCTTATCTCAAATACAGCAGGCTTTCCTGTCGGGGCTTCGATGATAAGTGCCATGTTCGATAATGGAAATATCGACAAGAAAAGTGCCTCACGCCTCATATGTACCTGTTACGGCGGAGGACCTGCGTTCTTCTGTTCGGCGGTGGGGCTTGCGGTGTTTGGTTCGGCAAAGATCGGCATGATGATATTTTTGTCAGGCATTTTGGCGAACATGATACTCTCGGTCGTGGTGTTCAGACTGTTCCCTGTTGAACTTAAAGACAGCAGGACAAAACAGCACTTTTCGGCTGATATGCTCCCCGACAGCGTGTCATCAGCAGGGCGTTCACTATTCAGAATATGCGGCATGATACTGTTCTTTCAGGCGGTCATGAGCCTGCTCTCGCCGATTTTCGCAAGACTTGCTCTTACGGACAGCACACGTCAGGCAGTCATGGCGTTTATGGAGATCTCGGCACTTTCGGGGGTTGAAGGCACACCTTACAGACTGCTTCCGCTCATGGCGGCGGCAGGTGCTTTCGGAGGGGTGTGTGTTGTTATGCAGACGGCTGTCATAGTCGGCGGACGTTTTTCGCTAAGACCGTTTCTTGCAGCAAGAGCTGCGGCTGCGGCGTTATCGGCAGGCATCATGAAAATAATGTGGGAGTTGTTCGGAACTGCGGCTGTTACAGCTTCGACCAAGCCAATATTTTTGGTCAATTTCAACAATTTTATACCCTCTGTTTGCTTGATAATAATGATTTTTCTGACAATTTTGAGAAAAGGGGTAGCATTTTCCGATAGAATGTGATATAATATAAAGGCAAATAAAAGACATGGCATTATGCTCAAGGAGATGTATTTAGAATGGCTAGAAAGAAGAATTATTTTGGAAACAGTATATCACCCTCATGTTCATACTGCCTTTACGGAAACCGCTCAAGAGAGGGCAACAAGGTGCTCTGTGAAAAGCAGGGACTTGTAGAGGCTGATTACGCCTGCAAGAAATGGATATACGACCCTATCAAGCGCATTCCCAAGAAGCAGCTTGACATTCCTCAGCAGGAAGACGATATTATTTGACACCATGACCCTTGCGCCGCAAAAAAGCGCAGGGGTTCGTTTTTTTCTTCGGTCATGTGATTACAGTATGTTTACAAAATCAGTCTGCCACTTGATTTGAGAGACAAAATGTGGTATAATAATTACATATTTGTTTATGGAGAAACTATGAAAAAGTATAAAGCAGTTATATTTGATTTTGACCTGACACTTGCGGATTCTTCAAAAGGGATACTAATCTGTTTCAGGCACACGCTGGAACATTTCGGATACACTGTCCCTGATGACAGAACTATCTACAACACGATAGGTATGCCGCTGACAGATGCTTTCGACGTGCTGACAGGCATTAAGCTTACGGCTGAACAGCGTGAACAGATGCGGAAAGAATACGTCCGCAAAGCTGATGATGTTATGGTGAAGTACACATTCTTTTATGATGGCGTGGCTGACGGTCTGAAAAGGCTCAGAGAACACGGCATAAAAGTCGGCATATGCTCGTCAAAGATGAGATACCGCATCGAACAAAGCTTTGAGGCAAAAGTCGGAAGTATGCCCGTTGATGTGATAGTCGGACTTGGCGACACGAACAAGCCTAAGCCCGACCCTGTGAGCCTGTTAGAGTGTATCGCAAGGCTTGATGTTGAAAAAAGTGAGATACTTTATGTCGGTGATAATCTTATCGATGCTCAGACGGCGCAGAATGCAGGCACGGATTTTGCAGCAGTGCTGACGGGTTCGACACAAAAAGAACAGTTTGAACAGCTGCCGCACCTGCTTATCGCCGAAAAACTCACTGATATAATCATATATATTGACAAAAAGTAAAAACATAACTAAAAATGTATGAACAAGTATTGTAAAACCGCACAAAAAATGGTATAATAATTTGATGTAATGAACATGAGGGGGATGAAAAATGCTCAGATCCATGACAGGCTTCGGCAGAGAACGTGCTGAATATCCCGAGAGAGAGATACTGGTCGAGATACGCTCGGTCAACCACAGATTTTATGAGTTTACGGCTCGCACACCAAGGGCTTACGGCTATCTTGATGAAAAGCTGAAATCGCTTCTCGGCGGAAAGATCTCACGTGGAAAAGTCGAAGTCTCGGTATACATTTATAATAAAGAGGGCGTTAACGCAAACATCACCGTCAACCGAGAGATCGCTCACGGATATATCGATGCTCTGAGAGCGGCGGCTGATGACTTAGGCGTTGAAGATGATCTGAAACTTTCGGACATCATGAGACTTCCCGACCTTTTCACAGTTGTTAAGACACAGGAGGACGAGGAACTTGTGTGGGAGCAGGTCAAGGCGGCTGCTGAGACAGCTCTTTCGAGATTCATAGAAATGCGTGAGACTGAGGGCACAAAGATGTTCGATGATATTTCTTCAAGGCTCGGCACTATCGAAAAGCTGGTACAGTTCGTTGAAGAAAAAACTCCGTCAGTCAACGAAGCATACAAGGAAAAACTTTACGCTAAGATAAAAGAAGTTGTCGGTGACAGAAACATCGATGATTCAAGAGTGCTGACCGAAGTGGCTGTTTTCTCGGAAAAGACAGCTGTTGATGAGGAAACTGTGCGTCTGCACAGCCATATCGCACAGTTCAGGCAGCTTATAAATTCGGACGAACCTGTGGGAAGAAAACTTGATTTTCTTGTTCAGGAAATGAACCGTGAGGTCAATACCACGGGTTCAAAATGCTCCGATCTTGACATCACTAAAACAGTTGTCGATATGAAGAGCGAGATAGAAAAAATCAGAGAACAGATACAGAATATTGAATGATATTTCAAGGGGTGTAATTATCTATGCGGCTTTTGAATATCGGTTTTGGCAATCTGGTCTCTTCCGAAAGAGTGATCTCAGTGGTCGCTCCCGACTCTGCGCCTGTCAAAAGGCTTATGCAGGAGGCAAGGGACAGAGGCACGCTTATCGATGCTTCCTGCGGAAGAAAGACCAAATCAGTGCTTATCATGGACAGTGACCATGTTGTACTGTCCGCACTTTCGACCGATACCATTGCTGCCCGTTCAGGCAACACGGCTGACAAAGGTATGGAGGATGATGACGATGAATAATGCAAAGCTGTTTATAATATCCGCACCCTCGGGCTGCGGAAAAGGAACACTTATAGCCGAACTCAGAAAGCGGTTGAACGTTTATGTTTCGGTCTCCTGCACGACAAGAGAACCCAGAGAGATCGACCAGGAGGGCGTGACTTATTTCTTCAAGACGAAAGAAGAATTTGACCGCATGATCGAAGAAGATATGTTCTTAGAACACGCAAAATTCAGCGGCGGCTGGTACGGAACGCCCAGGATACCTGTTGAGGAAAATCTTGCAAACGGCAAAGATGTTCTGTTGGAGATAGAGCCGCAGGGCGCTTTTCAGGTAAAAGAAAAACGTCCCGATGCAGTATCGCTGTTCATTCTGCCGCCAAGCGTTGCTTCTATCGAGCGCAGGCTCAGACGCAGAGCGGTCGACTCGAATGAGTCAGAAGAACAGATACAGGAACGGCTCAAAACAGTCGTCCCCGACATAAAGACGGCTTATAAATACGATTATGTTATGGTGAACGGAGACCTCGACAAAGCTATTGAGGATCTGGTCAACATTATAAAAAAGGCTAAAAACGGCGGCGAAGGCTTGGAAGCTT
Source organism: uncultured Ruminococcus sp. (assembly GCA_947169885.1). Lineage (GTDB taxonomy): Bacteria > Bacillota > Clostridia > Oscillospirales > Ruminococcaceae > YE71. The sequence continues at coordinate 25,508 of CAMVRM010000037.1, read as the reverse complement.
TCAAAGCTGAAAAAATGAAAAAGACTATTGATGAGGTGCTTGAAAATGCTTAGACCCGCAGCTATCCAAATATTAAAGAACAATGAGAGCTACTATTCACTGGTCGTGGCAGTAGCTAAAAGAGCAAGAGAGATCACTGATGATGCTTTCAAGAATCACATAGTACTCGATGAAAGACCTGTAAAAAAGGCAGTTGACGAATTCGCTTCGGGCGAGTGCAAGCTTATTGAAAATCCTGCTGTAAGAGGCTGATAACACTGAGTATCCATATCGCAGAGGTGGCTGTAAGCAGCGCCTCACAAAGCTTTGACAAACGTTACAGCTACATTGTTCCCGAAAGACTTGTAATGCGAGCTAAATCGGGTTCAAGGGCGTTCGTGCCGTTCGGCAGGGGCAACAACAAGGTCATAGCGCTGATACTTTCAGTTTATGAAGCAGAAACGGCAGACAGCAAAATGAAAGCTGTTTCGGCGATAATTGATGATGAGCCGCTGCTCGGTGAAGAAATGCTCGATATGGCGGAATGGCTCAAAGAAACTACTTTCTGCACATATTTTGATGCGTTTCGTTCAATGGTGCCGAACGGGTTCAGCGTTAAAGCAGCGGTGCATTATCAGCCGTCAGCTGTTGACGAGAGCGAATGCGGACTTAACGCAGAGGAGACTGAACTGCTGAACAGGCTCAGGGCTGCAAAAGATCAGCGTGAGGCTGATGCTCTGCTTGACCCCGAAAGATGCGCAAACGCTGCCGAAAAAAAACAGCTCAAAGCTTTGATAGGTTCGATGTGCGACAAGGGTGCGCTTGAAGAAATAGACGTTTTCAAGCGGCTTGTCGGTGATGCTTCGGAAAAGAACTATCGGCTGACTGAGGTTTATATCTCGGGCGAAGTTGACGAAAAACTCAGCGCAAAACAAAAAGCGGTGGTCGGGCTGCTCAGTGAGAACGGTTCGGCATCGGCAGACGAGATATGCTACATGGCAGGCTGCACCAACGCTGTTATCAAGCGGCTGGAAGAAAAAGGCATCGTCATGAGTTATTCGGTGGAAGTTCTGCGAAAGGCAACTGCTGACGCTTCCGAACGGCTGAGTACCGATGATATTCACCTGAACGAAGAACAGACTGCCGCTTTTGACGGGATAATGGAACTTGTCAACGCAGGTAAGCCCTCTGGTGCGCTGCTCTACGGCGTTACGGGGAGCGGAAAAACTTCCGTGTTCTTCAAACTTATCGACAAAGTGTTGTCGATTGGTAAAACAGCTATGCTGCTCGTGCCCGAAATATCGCTCACGCCGCAAATGGTGCGGAAATTCAAGCTTTATTTTGGCGATGACATCGCACTTCTTCACTCGTCACTGTCTCTCGGACAAAGGACTGACGAGTTCAAGCGCATAAAGCGTGGAGATGCGAAGATCGTTATCGGTACAAGAAGTGCTGTGTTTGCGCCGCTCTCGAATATCGGGATCATCATTCTCGATGAGGAGGGCGAACGCACTTACAAGTCTGACAGTTCCCCAAGATACCACGCCCGTGAAGCGGCGATAAAGCGCTGCGGATACCACAACTGCGTAATGCTGCTTGCATCTGCGACACCCTCGGTCGAGAGTTTTTACTACGCAAAGCAAGGCAGATTCCACCTGTTCACTATGCGTCAGAGGTATGCAAACGCTACTCTGCCCGAAGTCGAGATAATTGATATGCAGGCAGAAGCAATGGCTGGGAACGGAAGTCTGTTCAGCCAAAAGCTTGCGGATGCAGTGGGCGAAACGCTAAAAAAAGGCGAGCAGGTCATTCTGCTTCTCAACAGGCGTGGATACACGACTTATATGTCATGCGCAAACTGTCGGCAGCCGATAAAATGTCCAAGCTGCGACCTGCCGCTGACATACCATATAAAAAATAAACGGCTCATGTGCCACTACTGCGGTTACAGCATTGCAGAACCGCACAGCTGCCCCTCCTGCGGAAGCGAAAAGCTGAAGCAGAGCGGCGCAGGCACACAGAAAATAGAAGACGAACTGGGCAGACTATACCCCGATGCAAGACTGCTCAGAATGGACGCAGATACGACTTTTTCACGCTACGCTTATGAGGAAAGTTTCTCAGCGTTCGAGCGTGGCGAGTATGACATAATGCTCGGCACTCAGATGATCGCTAAGGGGCTGAACTTCCCGAATGTAACGCTTGTGGGGATAATTTCTATCGACAAAGCTCTGTTTACGGGAGATTTCCGAAGCTACGAAAGGACGTTCTCGCTGATAACACAAGTCGCAGGGCGTTCGGGGCGTGGCGACAAGCCGGGACGGGCGTTTATACAGACTTTCGTTCCCGATCATTATGTTATAAATCTTGCGGCAGAACAGGACTATGACGAATTTTTCGAGCAGGAGTCCGAACTGCGGCACGCACTTCTCTACCCGCCTTACTGTGACATCTGTTCGGTGACTTTTTCCTCGGTAATGGAAAGCAGGGTCATCGAGGGATCGAGAGATTTCGTAGAGATAATGAAGCAGTATATCGAAAAATACAAGCCTGACATTCCGCTGAGGGTCTTAGGACCGTCACCGTGTACGCTCGGGCGGATAAACAACCGCTATCGTTATCGAGTACTGCTGAAATGCCGTCAGTCGAAACAGCTGAGAGACATGGTCAGATACTGCATCGAGGCTTTTCACAAGCTGTCGAAGTACTCCGAAGTCAGGGCTGTATGCGACATAAACGGCGATATAGGACTTTGATGCTGATCGGCTGCCTATCAAATATCAACGGTCGATCGGTAAAAATGAAAGGACAGTAAAAATGGCTATCAGAACGATAATCAAAGAGGGCGACCCGATCTTACGCAAGGTATGCCGCCCTGTTACCGAGTTCGGTGAAAAACTTTGGACAGTGCTTGATGATATGGCTGACACGATGCGAAGTGCCGACGGCGTGGGACTTGCAGGTCCGCAGGTCAGCTTTCTGCGCAGAGTGGTCGTCATCGATGTGGGCGACGAGCACGGACTGTATGAGCTTATCAACCCCGAAATAACATATCGCTCGGAAGAAACACAGCACGTTCAGGAAGGCTGTCTCTCCTGTCCGAACCGCTGGGGCATGACCACAAGACCTATGAGGATAGATTTCAAAGCGCAGGACAGAAACGGAAATTGGTACGAAGTAAAAGGCGCTGAGGGACTGCTCGCTCAGGCGGTCTGCCACGAACTGGATCACCTTGAAGGCAAACTGTTTGTTGATATTGTCGAGGAATGGCTCGAACCCGAGGAGGAACAAGCTAAATGAAAGTAGTTTTCATGGGTACTCCCGATTTTGCGGTAAAAGCCCTGAGAAACCTTTACTCGCCCGAGCCTTATGGCATTGACATCGAAGTGCAGGCGGTATTCACACAGACCGACAAACCACGAGGGCGTGGGAACAAATTTATCCCTACTCCCGTCAAGTTGCTTGCGGAGGAACACGGAACGCCTGTCTACCAGCCGAAAACGCTCAGGCATGATGCCGACGAATATATAGCGGCGCTGAAAGAGTTAGCGCCCGATGTTATAGTTGTGGCAGCTTATGGAAAGATACTTCCAAAAGAAGTGCTGGAACTGCCGAAATACGGCTGCATAAATATCCACGCTTCGCTTCTGCCCGAGTACAGAGGTGCAGCACCTATACAGCGTGCGATATATGACGGCAAAAAAGAGACAGGCATAACGGTCATGCAAATGGGCGAGGGACTTGACACGGGAGATATGCTGCTCAAAGAGAGCGTGCAGATCGGCGTGAACGAGACTTCCGCAGAGCTTTTCGACAGGCTTGCTGACCTTGGCGCTGACATGATAATGGAAGTGCTGAAAATGGCTGAAAAAGGTGAACTTCACCCTGAGAAGCAGGACGAGAGCCTTGCAACTCATGCCGACATGATAACAAAGGATATGTCGCCTATCGACTTTAACAAGTCTGTCGCCGAGATACACAGACAGATATGTGCGCTTTCAGATTCGCCGTGTGCTTTCTGTTATCTTGACGGTAAACGTCTTAAAGTGTATCATTCGGAAATCATTTCGGACAAAAAGCCGAATGCACAGCCGGGTGAGTTTGTGGGCAGCAAGAAATTTGACGTTGCCTGCTCTGACGGAGTTATCCGCTTTAACGAGATACAGCATGAGGGCGGAAAAAGAATGCAGTCGGCGGCATTCTTAAACGGCAAGCCTGTCAAGGCAGGAACTTTACTCACAACAAAATTGTAAGGTAAATATACTTTACAGAACTTGAATTGTTAATAATAACGTTAGAGGTTTAAAATACATTTGTCAAGATGTTTGCTTTACAGATTCAAATTTTGTAAAGTAAAAACACTTGATATGAATTTAAGGAGCAAAAATGCCCGTCAATAAAGAAAACCCAAGAAAAACGGCAGTCAAACTGCTGTGCCGCATAGAAAACGGCGGCGCTTATTCAAATTTACTGCTTGACGAGCATTTCAAGCGAAGTAAAATGGATGCACAGGACAGGAAATTCTGTACTGCTCTGTTTTACGGTACGCTTGAACGTCAGCTGACACTTGATGAGGTCATCAGGACATATTCATCGAAACCGTCTGACAAACTGAGTTCTGATGTCAGGAACATTTTGAGAACGGCTGTCTATCAGCTGCTTTACATGAACAGTGTTCCCGAATCGGCGGCTGTTAACGAGGCTGTCAAGCTTGCATCTATGACAAAAAATCCTGCGGTCAAGGGTTATGTGAACGGACTGCTCAGAGCGTTCATACGTGCGGAAAAGGCTGTTCCTGAACCCGAGGGATACGCTGAAAAGCTTTCGGTTTCCTACTCATGTCCTCTGCCGCTGGTAAAAAAATGGATAACCGAACTTGGCGAAAAGAATACGCAGTCGCTGCTCGCATCGTCTTTGGGCAGACCTCCTGTGACCGTCAAGGTCAATACTTTGCGGACTTCTGCCGAGGAACTTGCGGCGCTGCTTGCTGACGAGGGCTGTCCTGCGGAAGTCAACAAGTATTTTGCGGATTGTCTTGATCTGCACGGCGGCGCTCCCGAAGCTACTCAGGCTTATAAAAACGGGCTATTCCACGTTCAGGATATTTCAAGCCGATTATGCTGTAAGGCGGTGGATGCTCATGCAGGTATGACTGTGCTTGACCTTTGCGCAGCTCCCGGCGGCAAGACATTCACTCTTGCGGAGGACATGAAAAACATAGGCAGGCTTATTTCATGTGATCTTCACGAAAACCGTGTACGTCTTATCCGAAACGGAGCTAGATCCAAAGGACTTGACATAGTTGAGGCACGTTCTAATGACGGTAAAGTACATAGCCTTGACATACCGCTTGCTGACAGAGTGCTGTGCGATGTGCCGTGTTCAGGGCTTGGCGTGATAGGTCGAAAGCCTGAGATAAAGTACAAAGACTTGACAGATTTTGACGGCTTGCCCGACGTTCAATATAAAATACTTGACACCTCAGCAAGGTATGTTAAGACGGGCGGTATGCTTATCTATTCCACCTGTACACTTTCTGATGCAGAAAACAGATGCGTTGCTGAAAGGTTTCTTAAAGAACACACAGATTTTGTTCCCGAACCGCTTTGGAATGGCTTAGGTAAGTTTGACGGCGAAACGATGCTGTCGGTCATGCCCAGCTATTTTGAGTCGGACGGGTTCTTTATCGCAAAATTCAAGCGTGTGCAGTAAAAAAGAGGTGATTTTTTGGTTATCCGTGAAAATGACGGCAGGATAGATATTCTCAGCCTTACCAAACCTGAACTGACCGAGCAGCTTCTGGCTCTCGGCGAAAAAAAATTCAGGGCAGGACAGATATATGACTGGCTGCACGCAAAACAAGCGGCTTCATTTTCCGAAATGACCAACATTTCTGCACAACTGCGTGACAAGCTTGAAAAAATATTTTGTTTAAAATCACTATTTATTGAAAAAAAGCTTGAATCTAAGGTAGATAATACTGTAAAATACTTATATAGGCTTTTTGACGGCGAACACATTGAGTCGGTCTTAATGGAATACAGCTACGGAAACACGATCTGCGTATCGACTCAGGTGGGCTGCAAAATGGGGTGCAGGTTCTGTGCTTCGACTATCGCAGGCTATAAACGAAACCTTACTCCCGGTGAGATACTTTCGCAGATCTACACAGCGCAGCGAAACAGCGGCAGGAAGATCTCGGGAGTGGTGCTCATGGGTATCGGCGAACCGCTGGACAATTACGATAACGTTATACAATTCCTGCGGCTGCTTTCCGACCCTGACGGTTTCGGGATGTCGCTCAGGCACGTTTCGCTCTCGACCTGCGGGATAGTCCCTCGGATCTATGAGCTTGCGGAGCTGGAACTTGGAGTTACGCTCTCTATCTCGCTTCATGCTCCCGACAACATCAGCCGAAGTGCCGTCATGCCGATCAACGACCGCTATGATATAAATGAACTTATGACCGCCTGCAAAAGCTATTTCAAGAAAACGGGTCGGCGCATAAGTTATGAATATGCTTTGATAAACGGGCATAATGATTCTAAGGAAGACGCAAAAAAACTTGCTGACTTGCTTTCGGGTCAGATATGCCATGTAAATATTATCCCCGTGAACAAGATCAAAGAACGGGGCTACACGTCAGACAGGCGCAGCGCTCAGCGCTTTCGTGAGTATCTTGACGGCTTTGGCATAAACGCAACTGTCAGAAGAACTCTCGGAGCGGACATTGAAGCTGCCTGCGGACAGCTCAGGCGTGAAGCTGAACAAAGCACACAGCGATCATTGAAGGACGGTGATGAGTAAATGTATCTGTCGTATAATTCGGATATGGGCAAGGTCAGGCATGAGAATCAGGACAAGATCTGTGCAGGTTTCCTTGCTGATAACGTGGCGCTTGCGGTCGTTTGTGACGGCATGGGCGGAGCAGCTTCAGGTTCTGTTGCGAGTGAACTTGCGGCAACCGAAATATACCGCCGTGTAAGTTTGGGTTTCAACGAAAAAATGAAGCCTTCAAGCATCGAGAACCTGCTCAAAACGGCTGTTGCTGCCGCAAATACGATAGTTTACACCAAAAGCCGTGAGGACATCGAGAAAAACGGTATGGGTACGACCTGTGTTGCCGCCCTCGTTGTCGGAAAAAGGGCGCACATCATAAACGTCGGCGACAGCCGTGCATATCTCATGAACGATAAAGGGGTCACTCAGGTGACAGAGGATCACACTTATGTTCAGCTGCTTTATAAAAACGGCGAGATAACCTATGAGCAGATGCTCAACCACCGTATGAAGAATATAATCACAAGGGCTATCGGCGTTGACACCATCGTTGAACCTGATTATTTCGAGCTGGAGGAAACGGACAATTTTGCTGTTTTCCTCTGCACGGATGGACTTTACAATTATTGTCATCCACAGGTCATTTACGAAACTATGTTCAACAAAAATCTGGACAAAGGCGTGGCTGACCTGATAGATTACAGCAATGCCTGCGGCGGCAAGGACAATATTTCCGCAGCAGTTATTGCTAACTAAGAGACAGGCAAAACATTTTATTTAACAGGAGTTGAAGTGCATTATGAATTATATCGGCACAAGGCTTGACGGTCGGTATGAGATCACAGAACAGATCGGCTCGGGCGGAATGGCTGATGTCTACAAGGCTCATGATCTTGTTGATGATCGCATCGTTGCAGTCAAGGTGCTTAAAGACGAGTTTTCGGAGAATGCCGATTTTCTGAGAAGATTCAGAAATGAGAGTAAGGCGATAGCTGTTCTTAACCACCCGAACATCGTCAAGATCTATGATGTTGGGCTGGAGGACGATGTGAAGTTCATCGTTATGGAGTATATCGACGGCATAACCCTTAAAGATTTCATCGAACAGCAGGGGGTTCTCCGCTGGAAGGACGCACTGTTCTTCATGACCCAGATACTCAGGGCTTTGCAGAGCGCTCATGATAAAGGCATCGTTCACCGTGACATAAAGCCTCAGAACATCATGATGCTTGAAGACGGCACGATAAAAGTCATGGACTTCGGCATCGCAAGATTCTCACGCACCGATGGCAAGACCCTCTCGGACAAAACGGTAGGTTCGGTACACTACATCTCCCCCGAACAGGCAAGAGGTGAAATAACCGATGAACGCAGCGACATCTATTCCGTGGGCATCATGCTTTATGAAATGGTGACGGGCAAGAAACCTTATGACGCTGACACGCCTGTGGCTATCGCACTCAAACACATGAATGATGACTGTGTTCCGCCCCGTGAGATAATGCCTTCTGTCCCCGAGGCGCTGGAGGAGATCATCTATCACGCTATGGAAAAAGACCCTGCAAGGCGTTACCAGAGTGCGGCACAGATGATAAATGATATCGACACGTTCAAGCTTGACCCGACTGTTGTTTTCGGCTACACCGATCCCAACTATGTTCCCGAGCAGGATGCTGATTCGAGATACTATAATCCGCTTTCCGATGATGCACAGGACGATTACAGCGACGATTATTACGATGACCGTTATCCGCCCGATGAATACAACGATTATGGCGAGAACGATGAAGAATATTACGATGACGAGTACTATGAAGAAGCAGTTCCTAAGAGAAGCTACGTTGTGCCGATAATGCTTGCTGTTACGGTCGCAGTCGTTATCATTGCTTCACTTGTTATTGCTTACTACGCTATCTCAAACTTCGGACCCGGTGCTACACACTCAGGAAATGTCGAGATACCGAACTTTGTCGGCAAGAACATCGTTCAGGTCGAACAGCAATGGAAGGACAAGCTTAATTTCGTCAAGACCGAAGAATACAACAACGAGTACGAAGAAGGCATCATCATGAGCCAGGATCAGACGGGCAAGACCGTTAAGGAAGGCTTTAAGCTGAAAGTTACCGTTTCTAAGGGTCAGAGACTTATCACTGTTCCGAACATGGTGAACAAGGATGCCGAGATCGCACGAAGTGAGCTTGCAAGTGCGGGCTTTATACCGATCGTGCGTGAAGTCTATGATGACAACATTGCTAAGGGAATGGTCGTTAAGACAGAACCTTCCGCAGGTACTGAATACCCCGAGGGCAAGGAAGTACAGTACTTCGTTTCACAGGGTCCTCTGGAAACTCAGGTCAAAGTACCTAATGTTGTAGGACTTACTCAGGCAAAGGCTATCGCAACACTTAAAGAATCCAAACTCAGCTACGAGATCGAGGAGATCAAGCATGACGGCGACAAGGGCAAGGTAGTTGAACAGTCTATCAAGGCTGACACTTATCAGGACAAGGGTACGGTCGTTATCATCTATATCTCGACAGGCGAAACTGATCCTATCCCGCTGACTATGAGAATACCCATGCCTAACGGTATCAGAGGTTCTTACACTATTGACGTTTACCGTGACGGAAGCGTGGCATACACCAAGACTATCCAAAGCGGCGAGGCTGTTGCAGGCGGCACAGTTGCTATTGACATCTCGGGCAAGAAGACTGAAACTCTTGTAGTTTATATCAAGTCCAATGATCTTGGTGCTGAGAACTATATCCGCTATGCTACCTATGACATCGATTATGATAAGGAAGAGATTAAACTCAACGGCACTCTCAACGAGACTGACCTGCTGAAGATCACTCCGAACGCTGCTCAGACCGAGACTTCGAGCTTAGAACCCTCGATGCCCGACATTCAGATACCCGATTCGAGCAGTGAGGACTTCACAAGCACCGATGTTCCCACAGACAGCGAGCCGGGAACTGAATCCACTGTTGAGTCCACCGACTACACAGGTTTCTGACAGAACAGACATCATAAGATGAACGGATTGATAATCAAAGTTTTCGGAGGCATCTACACCGTAGAAGCCTCCGAAGGCTTATATGAATGCAAAGCAAGAGGGGTATTCCGCAAAAAAAAGATCACCCCCATGTGCGGTGACACCGCTGAATTTTCTGTCGAGAAAGACGGCAGCTGTGTTATTGACGGCATAGGCGAGCGCAAAAACGAGCTTATCCGTCCGCCGCTTGCCAATCTCGATATGCTGCTTTTTGTGGCTTCTGTTGCAGAACCGCAGCCAAACCTTACGCTTATCGACAAATTCATTGCTATTTGCGAGTACAAGCACATAGAGCCTGCTGTGGTCATCACAAAGACCGACTTAGGCAGCTGTTCTGACATCGAGAAGATATACTCGGGTGCAGGGATAACTGTGTTCACCGTTGACAACACAACGGGTGAGGGCAGCGAAAAGGTCAGGGAGCATATCTCGGGCAAGCTGTGCGCTTTTTCGGGTAATACGGGCGTTGGTAAATCATCGCTAATAAACAATATGTTCCCCGAACTTGAGCTTTCGACAAATGAGATAAGCCGAAAGCTTGGCAGAGGAAAGCACACCACACGTCACGTTGAACTGTTCAAACTGCCTGAGGGCGGTTATATCGCCGACACTCCCGGGTTCTCCAGCTTTGATACTAACCGCTATGATATTATCTTCAAGGACGATCTTGCAGGCTGTTTCAGGGAGTTCGGTGAGTTCTCATGCGACTGCAAGTTCCCCGATTGCAGTCACACATCTGAAAAGGGCTGTGCTGTTATCGAAGCGGTAAATGACGGCAGGATAGCAAAGTCACGCCACCGCAGCTATCTCGAAATGTATGAGCAGGCAAAACAGCTTAAAGAGTGGCAATACAAATAGGAGCATTATTTATGGATCGCTGTATAATTTTTACGGGAGGCAAACCCGAACCTAAGCTGCCCGAGGGTCTTGAAACTGAGGGAGCGTTCATCATCGCCGCAGACAGGGGCTACAAAAACTGCCGCAAGCTTGGGATAATGCCCGACCTTGCTATCGGCGATTTTGACTCGCTGAGATACGTCCCGAAAGACTGCGAGCAGATGACTTTCCCGAAAGAGAAGGACGATACTGACCTTATGCTCGCAGTGCGTGAAGCGCTGGACAGAGGTTACACAGACATAACCATAACCGCAGCTATGGGCGGCAGATTTGACCACACGTTCGCAAACATACAGACGCTGGCATTTATCCGCAGCAAGGGCGCTTGGGGGCGCATCTACACAAACTATGAGAGCATTATGCTGGTTACGGCAGGCACTTTCCGCATACCAAAGCGTGAGAAATACTCGCTGTCGCTCTTCGCTTACAGCAGCGAAGTCCACGGGCTGACTATCAAGGGCGTGAAATATCCCCTCGATGACGGCACTATCGCCGAGATATTCCCTATCGGCATCTCTAACGAGATACTTGACGATTATGCAGAGATAAGCTTTGACGAAGGCTGGCTCCTTATCGTTCAGAGCAGGCTGTGACAAACTCAGGCTTTTGAGCATATTATGAAATACAGCTATCTAAAAGGAGGTATTTCATATGAAAGTAGTTGTTGTCAAAAGCCCAAAGATAATCGCACCTGTGCTAAGGCTCATATTCAAGATAAAGAAAGAGACTGCGGAATAATACATAAGTAAAAAAAGACAATGCCATGGTATAGGCGTTTCAAGGCGCTTATACTATGGCATTTTTTATTTGATGCAGTTGCAAATAAGACAAATAATACTATAAAATTACGCTTTGGATTGTGATATGTCACAAATATCAGCGGCAACACTTGACAAAAGCGTTCTTTCGGTGTATTATAGATACATAAGATAAACGGCAATGAGGTCGATAGCTGAAATAGTCCAGCTGTCGGCTTTTTGTTTATCCAAGCGCTTGAAATATTGCTGCACAATGGGGTGCATGGGTCTTTTATGGCTCATGTGCCCCTTTTTTAAGGAGGAATTATTATGGATGTACAGCAAATAATACAGCAAGTGACCGAATCTACCGACAAGACGATCTTTGGCGTGTGGTTCATGATAGCGGTCGCTCTGGTGTTCTTTATGCAGGCCGGATTTGCAATGGTGGAAACAGGCTTTACCAGAGCAAAAAACGCAGGCAATATCATCATGAAAAACCTTATGGACTTCTGCATCGGAACAGTCACTTTCACGGCTATCGGCTTCGGGCTTCTGCTGGGCGAAGATGCCGCAGGACTTATCGGCAAACCCGGGTTCGACATTTTCACAAGCTACAACAACTTTGCATGGGATCAATTCGTCTTTAACCTTGTTTTCTGCGCCACGACTGCGACGATCGTTTCGGGTGCAATGGCTGAAAGAACAAAATTCCTTTCCTACTGCATCTACTCGGGCATCATAAGCGCACTTATCTATCCCGTTGAGGCGCATTGGATATGGGGCGGCGGCTGGCTCGCACAGCTGGGCTTTCATGATCTTTCAGGTTCATGTGCGATACATATGGTCGGCGGCATTTGCGCTCTTATCGGTGCTAAGTTCGTAGGTCCGAGAATAGGCAAGTTCGTCAGGGGTAAGGACGGCGAGATAAAGGTCAACGCTATCCCCGGACACAACCTTACGCTCGGCGCACTCGGCGTATTCATTCTTTGGTTCGGCTGGTATGGTTTCAACCCTGCGGCGGCATCAACTGTCGGTCAGCTCGATTCGATCTTCCTGACTACAACTGTTGCACCTGCTATCGCAACTGTTGTCTGCATGGTGTTCACTTGGCTCAAATACGGCAAGCCTGACGTTTCGATGTGTCTTAACGCTTCCCTCGCAGGTCTGGTCGGCATTACCGCAGGCTGTGATGTTATGGACTGCTTCGGTGCGATAATGGTCGGCATTGTTTCGGGTCTGCTCGTTTGCTTCGGTGTTTGGTTCTTAGACTACAAGCTTCACATTGATGACCCTGTTGGTGCAGTTGCAGTTCACATGATGAACGGCATCTGGGGAACTATCGCAGTCGGACTTTTTGCTACCGAGACTTCCCCCGGCTATGCTATCCAGCTCGAAAACGGCGGCATCAAGGCTGAGGGTCTTTTCTACGGCGGCGGTTTTGAACAGCTTGCACTTCAGCTGCTTGGATTTGTTTCGGTCGCAGCTTGGGCGGCTGTAAGCATCAGCATCACTTTCTTTATAATCAAAGCGACTATCGGTCTCAGAGCTTCCGAACAGGAGGAGATCATCGGACTTGACATCACAGAGCATGGACTTGTTTCTTCTTATGCAGACTTTGCGCCGTCAATGAGCGATGTTTCCGTTTACGGCTACACAAAGGACGATGCTAAGAGCGTTAAGAAGGTCGGCACTCCCGAAGCACCTGTTGTTTCGGTCGAAAAGGCGGTCGAGGTAGAAAGTTATGTTGCTCCCGCTGTCGGAAGTCAGCCCAGAATGACAAAGATAGTCGTTGTTTTCAAAGAGCAGAAGCTTCATGAGTTCATTCAGGCTATGGAGTCGATAGACGTTACGGGCATCACTGTTACTCACGTTTTAGGCTGCGGAATGCAAAACGGTCAGCGGCACTTCTACCGTGGAACGAGCATCGAGATGAACCTGCTGCCAAAAGTCAAGGCTGAGATAGTTGTATGTGCTGTTCCTGTCGAGACTGTTGTGAATGCTGCAAGAGCGGCGCTCTACACGGGACATTTTGGTGACGGAAAGCTGTTCATCTATCCGATAGAGAATGTTGTTAAGGTGCGCACGGGCGAACAAGGTTATGACGCTCTGCAAAACTTTGACGAAACATAAACAAATAATACAGGAGTACCGAGATCCTTTCTCAGTACTCCTGTTTTGTATCAGTATAATCCGTAGACCCACTTGGCAGTGAATTTTTTGCCGTAACTCAGCATATCATAGATGTCCTTGCGAGCCTGACGGAGTGCATTTCGTGAGCGTGCGGCTTCCTGTTCGTCCGCAGGGATACTGCTCATGAACGCCACTATCGCAGGCTCTGAGACTTCCATGAACATTCCGCTCAGCCCGGGAGACCACTTTTCAAGCTCTCCGCTCAGTCTCTTTGACAGCTGAACATCAGTGAGGTTCTCGCCCATGTCAACGCCCAGAAGTGCAACACAGTCGAGAAAAGCCGTGTAACAGCTGATGACCGACTTTGTGTTGTCATGGCTGTTGACTGCACGTTCCAGCTTGTCCAGCTTGCTCTTTCGGCGGACAACTATGCAGACAAGCGCCGCTATGACGACCACTGCCATACCGCCGATGTAGTACGCCTGAGTGCGGCTTATGGTGAACGGTGTTCCGCTGTCGCCGCCGCTTCCGTCCTTGTTCTTGGTCGTGCCGACACCTGTCGGAGCGCTTGCCTTACTGCTTGAAGATGCAGAGGAGGAAGTCTCGGGCTTGGAACTGTCCTGCTTTTTGGACGAGCTGTCCTGCGGAGGTTTAGGCTCAGACTTTGAACTGCTGTCGGGCGGTTTCGGCTTTGAGGAGCTATCGTCGTGAGTGATGTTGCGTTCCTTGTCGGTAAGGTTAGGATTGTAATTATCAATGTAGCTGTTGGTAAATTCCAGCGGATACCAGCCGTACCCCGGAATAAATATCTCGCACCACGCATGAGCGCAGCGGTCGGTGACTGCTATCCTTAAATTTTCGGGAGAATACTGCTCAGGCTCGATAACGTAACCCTCAACATACCTCGCAGGTATACCCATTTCACGCATGAGCATAACACCTGCCGATGCAAAATATGTGCAGTATCCTTTTTTCTGTTCGGTCAGGAAATACTCGATAAAATCTTCACCCTCAGGAGTTACCCCGGGTGCAGTGTCATATGTGTAATTATTCCTGAAATAATCACAGAGCATTTTATGCTTGGTCAGTACAGAATCATTTGCAGGGTCGATGCCTATCTGTTCAATGATACTGTCAAGGGTCGGGCGAAGCTTTTCGGGAACGTTCAGATAGACAGAAGCACTGTTCTTATAGACGTTATTATCATAGAAAATGTGTTCATCAGAGTAGACACCTGCCGCCGCCGCATCAATAAGGAACGACACTGTATCGTCCCAGCTTTCAAGAAACGGCTGGGAATATGTCAGGTCATACTGAAGAGTGTTGTCAGTCGGGGAAACGATGCCGTCAAAATCCTGTTTTTTTATCTTGCCCGTTCCTGTGTAGAAACTGCCGTAGGGGGCGTACATAATATCCGCAGAGGCGTTGACACAGCTTATGCTGACAGTCTTTTTTACAGCTCTGTCATCCATGATGTCGGTGAACTGCAAGTAGTCATAATCCAGGATAGTACTGCCGCTGTCGGTGAACTGTTTAAGAGTGTCCTTGTCGGCTTTGAGGGGATCCCAGCAGTTGTCGCTGTACTTCTCGCCTGCATAGCCCCTGATATATATGGGGCGTGCGAATGCGGAATCGATTGTCACGCCCAAAGCGGTAGTGCCCTTGAAGCGTATCTCGTTGTAAAGCCCAAGTCTGCCGCCGTTCGTGCCGCCGACTGCTTTACCACGTCCGGGAATGTCAACACCGCCGTTTTCGATGCGCTGAGAGATCTCGTTTGTAAAGTCACGGAAACCGAGAGAGATCTCACGGCGAAGCTGTTTGAAGTTATCTGGTCGGAAGTTGTCGGTCGCAGATGCAAATACAGCTGTCACAACGAACACTAACGTCATGACAAGTACCGTAAAAGTCGAGGACGCTGAGAAAAAACGCTTTTTAATGCTGTCATTCGTGAGGTAGAACGTTTTCTTGCGCAGATAGACTGCAAAAGTGTTGCTGCTGTTTTTGCGGCGTGTGGTGTGGTTAATAAGGGTAAGCGAAAGTATCAGCACCCAGCAGCCCACCATGCCGACAGTTGTCCATACATAAGGTTCCCAGCCCCAGAACGTTCCAAGCTCGAATATAGGGAAAGTCTCGATGAACATTAGCGGAAAATTGATGATATAGATGCAGGAGGTGGAGATCATCAGTGTTATGATGAACGCCGCTGCAAGAAAGAACATTTCAAGGTCGTCCTGAGTGACGGTGCGTATCTGATGTGCGAAAACGGGTTCGGCAAAGCTTGCACGCTTTGAGTAGGTGTAGACGGTGAGCATGAAGCCTCTGACTGCCGAGCCGATGTTGTAGGTTATATAGGCGGCGTTTATCCCAAGCATCGACAAGCCCAGCACTTTGAAGAAGCCGCCTTTCATGGTTGAAATGACCGCCGCAGAAGCCGTCATTATAATTGCAACGCTCACAGCGGTGGTGTTCGTGATATAATAGCTTGCGCCGTCGCCGTTCAGGAAGCTTTCAAGCATGAACAGCATTGAAAACGCCGTTACCACCGTGACCGCAAGCTGTATCAGCGGAAAGAAAGAAGCGCTCCTGCCGCCCAGCTTGAAGCCTATATCCCCTTTAATGGAAATTCCGCTTTTGCAGATTATCTTTCCGTCAGAGGTCTTTTTTGTCTTTTTTCTTTTCATGTTAATTTGTTTCTCCTTAAAGGCTCAACTCTGAGATGCTGCCCTCGGGGTCGTCCTTATCAACGATAAACGTTTCAATATCCGTGTCGGGAACAGCCGCAGACTGCTTGTCGGCAGAACATATAAGTATCGAGTAACGCTCTGCAAGCCCCGAACCCGACAGCATTGCCGCCGCCGCATCTGAGCATTCGGCGCAGACAAGCACTGCATGACCGAACCTTGCCTGTCCTGTTTCCTCGGCTGTCAGGGATATTACTGTCAGATCGGAGCGCTCAGGTCTGCCGCTTCGCAGAAGCATTGCCGCCGCCGCTATCATCGAACCGTCATCGGTCACTTGAAGCTGTTCAGTTTCGCCCGTGTGAGAATTGTAGCAGGCAACTCTGTGACGTATCTCCGCTGTGCGGAGCAGGTCAGACATTGAAACTGCAAGCCGTACTATCGTGTCATAGACATCGGCACTTTCGGAGGAATTATCGGGAAGATAAGTGTCCGCAAGGATAAGGCAGGAATCAGCAAGCGGAAGTGAGTAGTCCTTGACCATGAGCGTATCCGTCTTAGCCGTCAGTTTCCAGTGGATACGTGAAAGCTTGTCACCCTCGGCGTATTCTCTCAGCCCGAAGATCTCGGAAGGGTCATCGCCTGCCTTGTCCTGCGAATAAACATCGCTGTCAAGTCCTGAGTCGGAGTAATCATGGACGGGGTTGTTCAGTTCCAGCGTTTCAGGAAGTATCATTATCTCGTTGTCGGCAAAACGTATATTCTTCTTTGAAAGTCTGACCCGAGTGAGCCGCAGAATATCGTAAAGCTTGACCCTCTCGATGCTAACTGTAACACTTCCCAAGTGCGCCGAACTGAATGAAGTCTCTAACTGCTGAGTGTTCTTAGGGAAAACGGGGGTGTTTATGCCGACTGTTTCACGAGTTCCCGAGGAACTGATCGTATAAGCCAGACGAATGTCTGCATTAGGTATCGGGATAATGCTGCGGTTTGTGAGGGCTATCCTGACAGGTATGCTCTGACCCGTGCTGCAAGTGTGCTGTTCGAGCGAAATGTCAGCTGTGAGCGATGCACGGGCGATAAGATCGCATATGATCAGCACAATAGGCAGCAGCACCAGAAAACCCAGCAGCATGAGCGAGATCACGCCCTCATACAATATATAAAAGAACACCGAGATGACGAGCAGCACAACATATAAAAATACCATGCGCCGCTCCTTACGCCCTGACTTTCGGCACGGGTACGGAGTTTATCACTTCGCCCAGAACGTAGTTCACGTCAGAACCGTTGAGTTTTGCCTTTGAGTTTAGGATAAGCCTGTGTCCGCAGACTTCACGGAACGCAAAGAGCGTGTCATCGGGAAGTGCAAAATCTCTGCCGTTCAAAAGTGCGGTCGCCTTTGTCATTTTAAGAAGTGCAATAGTTCCACGGGGAGAAAGACCCAGCTTTACGAACGGGTGCTTTCTTGTGGCGGCGGCAAGCATTGCGATGTACTCAAAAACATGGTCAGAAACATAAATTTCATCGGTAACTCTTACCGCCCGTGAAACTGCTTCTGCGGAGGCGACTGCGTTCACCTCATCGGTCGAAACACGGCGCTGTTTGGATTTGAGCATATCGATCTCGTTTTGCAGCGAGGGGTAGCCCATTGTAAGCCGCACGATGAATCTATCCATTTGCGACTCGGGGAGCATCTGAGTTCCGATAGAGCCTATCGGGTTCTGCGTTGCGATAACTATGTAAGGGTCGGGCAGATCGTAAGTCGTGCCGTCAACCGTGACTCTCCCCTCCTCCATGACTTCGAGCAGAGCCGACTGGGTCTTTGAGGAAGTTCTGTTTATCTCGTCAGCGAGAAAAAGATTTGTCATTGCAGCGCCTTTTTTGTACTCAAAGCGGTTAGTCTCACGGTTGAGCGTCATAAAGCCTGTGATGTCGGTCGGCAGAACATCGGGGGTGAACTGCACTCGCTTATAGTCGAGCGAAAGCGCCTTTGACAGCGCAAGCGCAAGAGTTGTTTTGCCGACACCCGGAATGTCCTCGATAAGAACGTGACCGCCCGCAAGGATAGACAGCAGGACTTTTATAATAATGTCGTCCTTGCCGATTATCACCTTTTTTATCTCTCTTATTACCTTGTGGCAGGTATCCAGCACCTGCTTCTGTTCGGTATTGAGTTCTGTCTGCATAAAAAATGTCTCCTTTTTTTCCCTTATTTGCCGTTAGAACCAAAACAGCATTCATAGTATATTATAGCATATCCAAATAATTATTTCAAGGGTCATGTTGTGAAAACTGGGCGAATATTAACATAAAAAATGAGTTATATATCCGTTTATATAGGAATAATAAATTTAAGAACCTGTCTTCACAAGACTCTGTACGTGTCTTTTCAACGATATTCAGTCGCTTTCTGCGTTGAAAAACCTTGCAGTGCGACAGCACAACTGCGGTTTTTCGCCTTGAAATCGACTAAATCTCGCTGAAAATCCACGCACATTTCTTGTGAAGACAGGTTCTAAGACAGAACGTTTATAAATATATTAAACTGTCAAGTGCTGCTTAACAGCCATGCAAAGCCTTTGGCTGTGCGCAGGTCTGCATCTTTGAAATGACCGCCTTTGTTCCATTCGAGAATACAGTGAACGCCTTGACTTTTCAGCAGTTCAAAGTCCGTTCTGATGCAGTCGCCGACAGTTGACATGAGCGGATCTCTCGTGTGTTCCTCACGGTCGCCGAGACTAAGATAAACGCTGTCGGTACATATTTTTTTCGACTGCATGAACTCGCTGAATCCCGAAAACCACACCGACGGAGACACTGCGGCAACACCCATGAAAGTATCCGTATTGTACGATGCCCACAGTGAAAACAGCCCTGCAAGCGAGTAGCCGCCGAGGTAATAGTTCTTGCTTTTGTCGGTGCAGAGAGCTGTTATATTACGGAGAGTTATGTCAGCACCTCCGCCGAAATCATCTTTTCCAAAAACAGCAGGCGCTTTCCACGGAGACAAATCATCGTTCCAGCTGTCTACTTTAAAAGCCAGAAGTTTGAAGCTTTTATCTGTGAGTTCGGCGATTTGTTTCATCTCGTTTTCGATGGCTGAAAGTTCGTGTTCGTCAACAGGCTGGACGAGAACATTTTCAGCGTTTTTGTCTCCAAATGTAAATATCTCCATTTGTATCACCTGCGAAAATATAATAATATTAAACAAGCACACCTGTTATCAAGTGTGCTTGCTTTTTTTACTATGATAGCATATTTATTTTGATATGTCAAGTCAGCGGTGTGCCGTCACAAAATAACCTCCGCAGTTGTCGGGCGAGATACTGCACTCCGAAAACGTTTCAGGAACGAATAGTTCATCACCCTGCTGCCTTGAAATGACGTATTCACCGTAAGAATACCATTCGCCGTATTCAAACAGATCAACGTATTCTTCAAGGGTCAGCCCGTTTTTCGTAATAATTTCGGAATGAGGAAGTCCGACATATCTCAGATGCCACGGCTCATATGAAATACCCGTAACGCTTTTCTTGCCGAACGGATAGCGGATCACGAATCCGAACTTACAGCAGTTATTATTCACATAGCGTCCTGTCGGGCTTTTGATTATCGACTTGCCTGCAAAGCCGTTGACATACACATCTGCGGCAAGCCCCGTCATGTGTTCACTTGCACCGGGGAGCTGTGCAGTGTCGCTCCCCTCCTCGGAATAGACCTGCTCCTGTTCCGCAAAACTGCGGTATCCCGATGAAAAATACAATCCCTCACCACAGCTGTTCTTAGTTTCTGTATTGAGTTTTGTGAACGCTTCGGAAAAATTCTCCGTCAGAAGAATGCCCGTTTCCTTGTAGTCGACAAGTGTCGGAATATACGTATTTTCAAGGGTATGCGATGTGTTAACGAGTATCAGATCATCGTTGAACTCAACGTCCTCACGCTCACTCAGTTCGTCCAAAGTATACTTGCGTGCGGTTATGCCTGTTTTCTCGGGAAGTTTTTCAGATGCGAAAGCAGACTCAACTGCCGCCGTTGCAATAAACCTGACATCGGGGCGCAGAGCAAGCCATGCCGCAGAAACGGTGATAACTGCCGCCATAAAAATAGTTATTATTTTTTTCATTTTTGTCATTCTCTTTTCTTTTGATTATGTGAATTTTATCTTTTGTTTGTTCACTCTAAGTATTGGCTGTCTGTGAGCAGTGCGACAGGTTTTGTATCGTTTTTCGGGAACTTTACGCACGCTTTGAACAGGTCTCCGTCAAGCTCTATCGCAAAACTTCCTCCGCAGGCTTCCGTAAACGATTTCGCTATTGAAAGTCCCAGACCGCTTCCGCCGTCCGTTCGGCTCTTGTCTCCACGGGCAAAACGCTCGATTATCTCGTCAGCGGTGAAATTTATCTCACGCTCACTTATATTTTTGACCGTCAGTTCATAGCCGTCATCGTTCTCTGTGATGTCGAGATATATCCTTGTGAACGGCATCGAGTATTTGAGCGCATTGTCAAGCAGGTTCTGTATAACACGGTAAAGCTTCATGCCGTCGCCCATTATCGGTGCATTTTCAGGAACTATCGTTATCCTGAGTTCACGTCCTGATGCAGAAGTCTTGTCCGAATTATCTGCAAGCACCTGACGTGTCAGCACCGCTAAGTCTATCTCTGTCATCTCGACTTCAACGCCGCTGACTGCCTTTGCAAGCGAGAAAACATCGTTGACGATCTCACGCAGTTTGTCCGCTTTCTTCGAGATTATCGTGACATAATCCCTCGCTTCGCCCGAAATATCACACTTTTCGAGCAGGTCGATGTAACTGATTATGGAAGTCAGCGGCGTTTTCAGGTCATGGCTCACGTTTGTCACAAGCTCGATCTTCATACGCTCGCTCTGCACCTGCTGTTCGACTGCCTGTTCCGCACGTCTGCTCACTTCGCCCAGCCTTTCACTGAGAGGTTTTAACGGCGAAGTCTTACCGACAGGCTTGAAACGCACCTGTTCGTTCTCGGGAAGAAGCATATTGTCCGCCTGCTTTTCGACCCTGCCGATACCGATTACCAGTCGCAGAGTTGTAACTAAAAATCTCAGCACAAAAGCTATGAATATGAAAAACGAATATACTGTGATATCTTCCTCGTTATTCACAAATGCTAACAGCGAAATCGTTCCCGAAATGAGTATCTCGGCTATCATTATTTTGTATCTTGCGGTAAGAGTAAGCCCTCTGTGCCACTTGATGAACGGTATTCTTGCGGCTTTTCTGCGTGTGCCTGTTGTCCTTTTCCAGATGCGTGTTATCATAAGGTCGGGGTGGCGCAGACCGTCAGCTTTTATCCAGCGGACAATGCCTTCCAGCGACAGTATCATAACAAAGCACGCCGCCGCAATAAGCGCTCCCCAATGGGCAAAGTGCGAGAACCTTGCCGAAAACTCAGTCCTGTTTGTATACATGAAATGGTTCGTATCGTCAGTTGCAAAAGCAAGACCTGCCGCCGATGCAATCAAAGCCGCTATCGAAACATCAAGCTTGAAAAATTTTTTCAAAGGACCGCTATCCTCACAGTACTGCTCCTTTGGACGAACAAGCGTGAGTACAGCCGCCGCCGAAAGGCTCAGTATACACAATACCGTGAACAGATCGAGAAGCTTATGATACTTCCAGTAATCGTCCTTACAGCTGTCGATCGTTGACTGTATCGCCGCAGGAATGTCCGTTTTCGGCGACATAAAAACGATCATTTTGCTAGTGTCCACCTGTGAAAACTCATAGTCGGGCAGGTCTTTCAGTTCTATCCAGCTTTTTCCCTTGACAACTCCGCCGAAAGTGTTTAGCAGTTCATAATAACGGTCAGTCCCCTTTTCGTAGGTAGATTCGTTATCATCTCCGTAATCGTAGCTGTATTCCTCGTAAGTGCCGTCATCTTCAACATAATAATCTCTGCCCGAAATAAGCGTCACACTGCCGTCAGAGTTCATGTGCAGAACACTTTCAGGCGGCTTTTCGGTGTAGTAGCTTGAAATGCTCTTGTCGCCCCCGTCGTTGAAACAGAAAAGATAGTTGCCGAGGTTATCAGTTCCGCAAGTACCAAGCATCATTCTGTCTGAGTCGATGTATTCGCTGGTCAGCTCTACACTTCCTTTTTTGTCGGAAACCGTGTAGTATACCTCAGTCTTGCCCCTGCCGCTTTCGTTATATTTTGTCACGAAATTGAGCAGGTCGCTGTTTCTCAGGTAGTACCAGTCGGGGTAAGCGGCTTTCAGCTTTTCGGGCATCTCGCTCATCTCATCGGGAGCGACTACCTTAAAGTCATTGATGTTCGTCAAATATTCACTGCCGTTGCTGACGAAAAACCAATAGTAATCGCTGTCGATACTCGTTATTTTGTACTGCGACTGTGCGATAGAAAGCCCACGCTTTTTTGTGCTTTTAACGCCGAACGGGTCACGGTCGCTTTCTTCATCGGTGAACCACGAAAGCGTTCCCAGCATACTCTCATAAAGCTTTGGAGTGCCTGTGAACTTGCCGTTTTGGCAGTTTGGGAGATAAACTGTTCCCAGTGTGCAGAGGTCGCTGTAAATTGCGTTGCGGCATTTGGTGTATATCTCTATGTTGTCAACGTCCTCGGCGGCAGAACAATATTCGCCGTTCATAAGCGGCAGTGTCACCGCACTGTTATAGAGCGGCTTTACGATGCAGAGTGCCAGCGCAGACAGTGCCGACACAACGCAAAGCAAATTACGCACAAGTTTATATTTTCTCCGTTTTGCTGTCTTCATTTTTTCACACTTTCCTTTTGTTTTAGGTCAGAGTTTTTCTATCTTATAGCCTATCCCCCACACGACCTTTAAATATCTCGGTTCTCTTGGGTTTATCTCGATCTTTTCACGGATATGCCTGATATGTACCATGACCGTGTTTTCAACTGCATAAGCATCTTCGTTCCACACTCGTGAATATATCTCCTCGGCAGAAAACACACGTCCTGCGTTCGTCATGAGCAGTTCGATTATTTTCAGTTCGGTAGCCGTCAGTTTGACAGGTTCGCCGTCGACCGTCAGAGATTTTGCGGAAAGATCGAGCGAAAGTCCGCCGATGTTCACCCTGTCGGAACTCTTGACCGAATCTATCGCACCGAGCGTCATATATCGGCGCAGACAGCTTTTGACACGGGCAGTCAGTTCTCTGGGGTTGTACGGCTTTGTCACATAATCGTCCGCACCCATTGACAGACCGAGTATCTTGTCGGTGTCCTCTGACTTTGCCGACAGGACAATAACGGGGATATTGCTCCGTTCTCTCAGCTTCATCAAAGCGCTCAGACCGTCCAACTTAGGCATCATGACGTCAATAATGATAAGCTGGACTTTGTTTTCGGCGAGCTTTTCGAGAGCGTCAAGCCCGTCATAAGCCTTGATGATGTTGTAGCCCTCCATTTCAAGAAGTTTTGCAATGGCGTTCACAATATCTCTGTCGTCATCTGTTACGAGTATCGTTGCCGTTTCGTTCATGCTCTTTGCAGTCCTTTCTACGTTTTTAATTATAAAATAACTTGCTTAAAGAAAAGTTGTGATAATTCTTAAGACTTTCTTAAACCGCATATATCACCGTGTCCCATGCAGGATAATAGGGCGGCTGTCTGAGCCAAAGCCTGTAACTGCGGTCGAGTTCCATTATCTGCAAACACAGGTCTATCATATCGAACGGACGGTGATATGCGCTGACTATGAGCCGTGGCTTAAAACGGCGTATCGTTTCAGCCGAACCGTCTATCGCCTGACGTTCCGCACCCTCGACATCATACTTTATAACGGTGCATTCCCTGCCGTTAAGCACGCTGTCAAGCCGTCTTGCGGCGCATAGCGTGCCCGATGCGGAGATCATCGACTGTCTGCCGCCTTTCTGCCCGAACCTCACAAAGCCGTCACTGTCCCATGCGGCGGCGTTTACAAGCGTTATATCATTATATGAAAGCAGGTTCTTAGTAAGCTTGCGGAAACTGCGCTTGTCAGGCTCGAAAGCACAGATACCCTTACACCCTCCCGACATTTCAAGAAAGCGCATCGCTGTGTCTCCGTTATAAGCGCCGAGGTCTGCAAAAATGTCCTCACTGCACGGCTTGACAATCGTTGAAATTTCGTGCTTTTCGTCAGTGAACACAGGGTCAAGAAAACTTATGTCACCCGTCTGTTTGAACGCAAGAACTGACGTGAACACTTCTCTTGAATGCTCGTCCGCAAGTGCGCTGTAAACTTTTTCGGCATCGTCAATGCGTTCTTTGAGCCGTTCAACAGAAAAATATTCATCTCCTGCGATCGGCAGATCGGGCATGACGAGTCTGTGACTGTCACGAAGTTCACGCAGTTTCTGCATAACATCGGGCAGTTCGCTCCCGAACGCCGCACACGCCGTAAAGTCACCGAACCGCTCCTCTGCCTGCGCTAAACTCAGCACGGGAAACCCTGCAAAACTTCGCTCCCTCACAAACCCGTCACTTGCGAAAATGCCTGCACACTTTATCCCACGCCTGTCAAACTCCGCAAGTATACGCTCGCAGGCGTTTCCTGTTCCGTAGATGCAGACAGGCTCAGCCGAACCTTTCAGCCTGTCCCACGAACTTTCAAGTCCGAAAATATCACTGACAGTCATTTTTCCTCCTTATAATGAAAAAAAGCGCACACCAAAAAGCGTGCGCTGTATGTTGTTATCTTACATATCATCGTCACTGTCGAAATCGTCCGTGTGGTGATGTTCCGAACCGTACATATCTCTGCCACGAATGCTGTATTTGTCACGGTTGAGGTCTATCTGCTTGTCGAGAATTTCAAGCACTTCACGGGGACGCTTTACTGCCTTTATCTCCTTGACGGGTGTATCGACATCATTCTTGACATGAAGAACGATAGTTCCGCACCCGACCATTCTCTGACCCATCGGCAGTACAAGCTTTTTATCCGTCACCTTGTAAAGTTCAAATTCATCTTCCTGAACAGTGAAAAAGCCGGTTTTGGTGATGAATTTGCTCTCGGTGATATAGTAACGGGTAAACGACCAGGGAAGCCCGAATAACGTTCTTTTTTTGTCTGTCCAGATATATGAAAATGATGCCTTTGCCATTTGCAGTCATCCTTTCTGAAAATTCTTTTCTACATTATATCATTTTAACACACGTTTGTCAAGAGCGTTTTTTATTGGACCACGCAAATCAATTTTCAAAACCTTGACAGATATGGTATAATAGAATTATGAAA
>CAMVRM010000036.1 GCA_947169885.1 uncultured Ruminococcus sp. | reverse complement strand
CTTATTGATCCACATTCTATTTTAAGAGTTGTTGGGGAAAATTGATTTGCGTGTTATTGGACACCTCTAAAAACCCCTGATTTTCAAAATCCGGTAACGTATTTACGTGCTTTTTGAAGTGTGAAACTGCCGAATCGTAGGTTTTTAGAGATGCCCTATTATAATTGAAAGATGCAAAAGCAGTCGAAACTATTATGATATAGCCGATAACGCTGTAAATATCGGGACGGTCGCCGAACAGCGTGAAGCCCAGAACAGTTGCGAAAATGAGTTGTGTGTAATCATAAACGGATATTTCACGTGCAGGCGCATAGGTGTAAGCGGCAGTTATGGCGAACTGTCCGCCTGCCGCCGCAAGTCCTGCACACATAAGGAACACCAGCTGCATCGCAGACATGGGCTGATAGCTGATGAGGAACATCGGCAGAAAAAACAGTGTTGAGAAGCCCGAAAAAAATGCGACTATGAACGGTCCTTTTTCTCCGTGACTTCCTGCGTATCTGACGGCTGTGTATGCCGCTCCTGCGCAGATGCCGCCGCCCAGACCCACGAAAGCAGGCAGTGACGCTAAACCCGAAAAGGACGGTTTTATCACGAAAAGACTGCCGATAAACGCAGTCAGCACGGTCATTCCCTGAAATACAGTCAGCTTTTCACGCAGGAACAGGAACGAGAACAGCACCGCAAAAAACGGAGACATTTTGTTGAGCATCGAAGCATCGGACAGCACAAGATGATCGACAGCGTAGAAGTTTCCGAGAATGCCTATCGCACCTACCAGCGAGCGGATAAACAGCGCAGGCAGGTTCTTTTTGTCATGACAGCGCAGAGGTATGTGCTGTTTTTTCAGCATGATGAGCGCAAAGACCAGCGCCACAAGATTGCGGAAAAACGCTTTCTGCGGCGAGGGCAGGTCGCCTGCAAGTCTCACGAACGTACTCATGAGCGCAAAGCAAAATGCCGAGATTATAATGCAGATCATGCCTTTTGTGCGTGAGTTTTTCTGTTCGGTCATTTGGCATCACCGCCCTGCATCGCTTTGTGTTCGGCGCTCAGTTCGTTTGCAAGATGTGCAAGCGACCACAGCCGATTGTGCGGAGTGTATATCGCTTTGAGCGGTATGCGCAGACCGACCGCTTTCATGAGGTCGAGCGCTGTGTCAAGTGACTTTCGGTCAAAGCCCGCAAGCATTATCAAAGGCTCTTTCGGCTCGGGATAGCTTTCATCGGTGCAGACGGAGACTTTCTCGCCCAGCAGTTCGGCAGGCGAATGTCCGACATCTTCCCTGCCCGTCTTAATAAATTCTGCTTTGAGTTCGGCACAGACACCCTGCAAAAGTTCAGTCTGTTCGTCATTCAGCATAAAGCCCAGTATTTTTTTCGGCGTGTTGTTTTGTATTCTAGCTTTCATACTTTCTCCTTAAAAATAATCGCAAATTTGAAATATACCTTATATAATATATTATACATCAAATCAAAAGTCATATCAATTATCAGAAACTGAAAATAAATTGTCACGATGTCAATGGATTTTGTGAAAAATTGTGCAAATTGACTATAAATATTGTACAAAAAAACACTTGCAAAATAATTCATTTTATGTTAAAATAATAGTAGAGAAAATTTTCCACGGAGGTAATACCAATGAAAATAGAAGAAATGAAGGTTCTTGTATGCGATGATTCGATGTTCGCACGCAAAAGCCTTGTAATGTTTATCAAGTCACTTGGCGTTGAGAATGTGTTTGAAGCGGCTGACGGTCAGCAGGCTATCGATGCTTATGCAGAGCACAAGCCCGATCTGGTGTTTATGGACATCGTTATGCCTGTTGTAACGGGTATCGATGCACTTAAGAAAATTCGTGAGAATGACCCGAACGCAAAGGTCATAATGGCTTCGTCAGTCGGCACACAAAACCACCTCAAAGCCGCTATCAAGGCAGGCGCTTCCGACTTTTTACAGAAGCCTATCTCTAACGATCAGGTCAAGCAGACTATCGAGAATGTTGCGAAGGGAGTGATCTGATAATGTTTTCACAGTTTTTCGGAGGATTCCTGCTAAATCACGGGCTTGTCACAAAAGAACAGCTCGCAAAGGCGCTGGACGAAAAGAAGAACACCCGAATGAGACTGGGCGTTCTTGCGATAAATGAGGGTCTTATGACCTCTGAACAGGTCGAGATCGTAAACGTTACTCAGCAGACTGTGGACAAGCGTTTCGGCGATCTTGCGGTCGAGCTGGGTTATATCAAGGCTGAGGACGTTGAAATGCTGCTTTCAAAACAGCCTACCGACTATCTGCTGTTAGGTCAGACGCTCGTCAATTCGGGCGTGCTGTCGAATGCGGATTTTGAGTCGGCGATAAATACCTACAAGCAGACTCTTTCTATCGAGGACGAAGATCTGAATGCCGAGAGTTCAGACAAAATGGGCGACCTTGTAAAAGAGTTCTTCCACTTCGGAACAGCGGCGAACGCCAAGCTTTACACAAGCTATGCGACCTTGCTTTTCAAAAGCCTTATAAGATTTGTGGGCGACGATTTTACGCCGCTCGAAGCTGAGATAGTAAGGACTGTCGAAGCCGAACGCACTGTTCGTCAGGACATCACAGGCGCATATGAGGGCGCAACAGTTATTGCGGCAGGCGAAGTCGAATACAGCACATTTGCCAAACGTTTTGCGAAAGAAGCATATGTTCCCGACCCAGAATTCGATGATGCGAGCGTTGCTGAGTTCCTGAACGTGTGCAACGGTCTTTATGCCGTCAATGAATCAAATGAGAGCGGAACAGAGATCTCACTCACGCCATTAAAGTTCACAAAAGGCGACCCCTGCGTGATCGGACGTGAAACTTTCCTTATCCCTGTTCAGTTCACTTTCGGAGAGGTAGTTTTTGCTATCTCATTTTGAATAAGCACTCCACCTCCTTTCTAAAATTTTTTACACAAGCCGAGGGCGCTGAGGAAATTAAGCTTTCCAAAGCGCCCTTGTGCTGTTCATACAACTATATGAAACTCACTTATTTATTATCCAGACCTGATTTTCGTCCTCGGGGTCATAGTCGGTAAGTACAAGCGAACCCGATCTTGTGCAGGCAAGAACTTTCTCAAAGCGTGTGACTTCCGAACTTATGCGGAAACGGTTCTTCCCGAGTGCCGTAAAGCGGAACTGTTCGCCCTGAGCATCGCCAAGGACGGTATCAAGCGCTTTTAAGTTGCCTGAAAGGAACTGACCGTCAGGAACACGTATGGCAAAAGAACCCGAGTCAGATAGGATAAGCGTCATTTTCTGCGGCTTTGTGCGGTCTTGCTGTTCAAGCAGTACGCCCTTAGTCCCCTGTGTGAAAACAAGTCCTGAACCCTCGCACCTGATGATGCAGTTCATGCCGTCTATAAGAAAATTAGCATTGTCCTTTGCGCAGTCATCGGCAAAACGGTTTATCAGTGCAACAACATTCTGAACGCCAAGCGGCGCTGTTGCCTTGACAGCCTCCTCGAAAGCCTTCGGGTCAAGACCTGTCAGCGAGGAAGCATACTTGTTGGCGGCTTCGCTGAGTTTGTTTGCCGCATTTTCAAAGCTGTCGCCCGAGTATGACTTGACCAGACGCTTGTCAAAAGAATCGGCGGTATAGCGTTTTGCGATGTTGACGGCGTGCTTCTCGAAAGCCTTATGCGGATTATTCGCCTTATCCTCGAACTTCATGGAAGCGGTGTGTACGGGATTGCTCATATCCTCAATGAAATGTGCCGCTCTGCCAAGGTAATAGACCGCTTCGGCAGGTCTGCCGTTTTTGTAAAGGTTAAGAGCGCAGGAATAGCTGTCCTCGAGCATAGTTCGTGCGCTTTTTGAGACATTTCCCAGCCTGTTCGGATAGTAGCCGCCTATTTTCTTGTTAGCCTTGAACTTTGAACTTGTGGCGGAATAATAGTGTGAGCCGGAACCCTTGTCAATATCTCCCTCACGGTCGGGGTCGGTGCTGCCTTTGATGAACTGCTCACGGTAAGGCTTTATGACCGAGATGAGTTTTTGTTTTTTCTCTTTCTCGATAAGAGCGAGAGCATTTTCGGTTATGTCGATGTGTGTTTGCTTCGCCCATGCGTAAGCACGCTCAGGTTTGAACAGGTCTGTTAATTTTTTCATAGGTACTTTCCTTCCAAAAGCATTAAATATATAAATCATACGTTTATTATATCATAATTATATTCGTTTGTCAATGGCAGTATTCAATTTAAAATATTTATATATATCATTAAGTTTTGAAATACTTTGCTCAATTTAAAGTCAAAAAGTCACAGGCATTTTCTGAGAATTATTTTTCATACTATTGACAAACAGGCTGTTTTGAGGTATAATATATTATGTATGATTATAACAGCTTATGATACAAGGAGAAAATTATGGTATTTTTAGAAAATCTTAAATCGGAGCTTGAAGGCTTTCGTCCTAAGATACAGGAACTTCACGATGTTTACGACATCGAAAACAGCAAGGAGCGCATCCTGGAGCTTCGTGAAAGAGCCGCTGAACCGGGCTTCTGGGACGATGTGGAGAAAAGTCAGCCTGTTCTCAAAGAGACACGCACTCTCGAAAGTCATATCGAAAAGTACGAAAAAATGACGCAGACTTTCGAGGACATCGAAGTCATGATCGAAATGGCTGCGGAGGAAGAAGATGCCGAGGAGATCGTTTCCGAGATACAGACCGAGATCGAAGCGCTTGGCAAGCAGATCGAAGAGTTGACGCTCGCTTCCCTGCTCACGGGCGAATATGACAAATCGAACGCTATCCTTGAATTCCACGCAGGTTCAGGCGGAACTGAGGCTCAGGACTGGGCTGAGATGCTTTTCCGTATGTACACACGCTGGGGCGAGGCTCACGGCTTCACCGTCAAGACACTCGACTACCTCGAAGGCAGTGAGGCAGGCATAAGCAGTGCTTCTATCATCATTGAGGGCGAAAACGCTTACGGCTATTTAAAGGGCGAGTCGGGCGTTCACAGACTTGTGCGTGTTTCGCCGTTCGATGCTCAGGGCAGAAGGCACACTTCCTTTGCGGCGGTTGACGTTATGCCCGAAATGGACGAGTCGATAAACGTTGAGATAAACCCTGCGGACATCGAGATGCAGGTCTACCGTTCATCGGGTGCGGGCGGTCAGCACATCAACAAGACTTCCTCGGCTGTTCGTCTTATCCACAAGCCGACAGGTATCGTAACTGCTTGTCAGACGCAGCGTTCGCAGTTCCAGAACCGTGACTACGCCATGAAAATGCTCATCGCTGAACTGGTCAAGATCAAGGAGCAGGAACACGCCGAAACGATAAACGACATCAAGGGCGTTCACAAGGAGATCGCATGGGGTTCGCAGATACGTTCATATGTTTTCATGCCGTATCAGCTTGTAAAGGACACACGCACAGCCTATGAGACAGCAAACATCAATGCAGTCATGGACGGCGACCTTGACGGCTTCATCAACGCCTACCTGAAATCCCTCTCCCTCGGCAACCTCAACGCCGACGACCGCCGAGAATAAGGTCCTCGGAGTCCTCGGGGTCCTCGGGCGGACGGCTCGATGCCCTCGCACGTTAGTTTTGTTTAGGACGAAAGAGAGTGTAGCTCGGAGCTTTCATTTGTTTAAGTACTCGTGGCTTTCATTCGCTAAATTATTGAAAAAAACGGTAACTTACTTTTTGGAGCAAGTTACCGTTTTTTATTAGACATTTTAAGAATATAGTACAACTTATTTAAATATCCTGCAAAGTCGCACCCTATCTTTTATCTATTATCTTTTTTCATACTTCGGGAAGTCCTGCAAAGCCTTTGGCAAGGTCTTCATCAGTGGGGATATAGTCGGTCATAAGTCCGTCATTGAACTTCTGATATGCAACCATGTCAAAATAGCCCGTGCCCGTCAGACCGAAGAGTATAGTCTTTTCTTCGCCTGTTTCCTTGCATTTCAACGCTTCGTCGATCGCAACTCTTATTGCATGACTGGACTCGGGCGCAGGGAGAATGCCCTCGATGCGTGCAAACTTCTGTGCCGCTTCAAAAACGCTCGTCTGCTCGACCGAAACAGCCTCCATGAGCTTGTCATCATACAGCTGAGAAAGTGTGCTGCTCATGCCGTGATAGCGCAGACCGCCTGCATGGTTCGCAGAGGGGATAAATCCGCTTCCGAGGGTGTACATCTTAGAGAGGGGGCATACCATGCCTGTGTCGCAGTAATCGTAAGCGTACTTTCCACGGGTGAGGCTCGGGCAGGAAGAAGGTTCAACTGCAATGAAACGATAGTCAGCTTCGCCACGGAGCTTTTCACCCATGAAAGGCGAGATAAGACCGCCTAAGTTCGAGCCGCCGCCTGCACAGCCGATGATTATGTCAGGCTTAACGCCAAGTTTCTCGAAGGCGATCTTCGATTCAAGACCGATGACAGACTGGTGCAAAAGTACCTGATTCAGCACCGAACCGAGGACGTATCTGTAACCCTCAGTGCCGACTGCAACTTCAACTGCTTCCGAGATAGCACAGCCGAGACTTCCCGTTGTTCCGGGATGCTCTGCGAGTATCTTCTTGCCGACATTCGTAGTCTCGGAGGGTGACGGAGTTACAGAAGCACCGTAGGTGCGCATAACTTCACGTCTGAAAGGCTTCTGCTCGTAGGAAACTTTTACCATGAAAACCTTGCAGTCCAGCCCGAAATAAGCGCAAGCCATTGAAAGCGCAGTACCCCACTGACCTGCACCTGTCTCGGTGGTAACGCCTTTCAAGCCCTGCTTCTTAGCGTAGTAAGCCTGTGCTATCGCACTGTTCAGCTTGTGGCTTCCCGAGGTGTTGTTTCCCTCGAATTTATAGTATATCTTTGCAGGTGTGCCGAGTGCTTTTTCAAGGCAGTAAGCCCTGACGAGCGGCGACGGACGGTACATTTTGTAGAAGTCCTGTATCTCCTGCGGAATATCGATATAAGGATCGGTGTCATTGAGTTCCTGCTTAACAAGCTCATCGCAGAACACAACGCCCAGTTCCTCAGCGGTCATAGGCTTTTTTGTCTTAGGGTTGAGCAGGGGTGCAGGCTTGTTCTTCATGTCAGCCCTGACGTTGTACCACTGTTTTGGCATCTCGCTTTCTTCGAGATATGTTTTATAAGGTATATTCTTATCCATTGATAAACTCCTTTCGCTGCTTTAAAGCATATTACTTTTAATATTATAGCACATAGTCCTGATAAAGTCAATGATAATATATGAAAAAATCACAATTATCATACAAATAAAAAAGCAATGTACAATACTAAACCAAAGAAAAACGGAGGAAAAGAAAATGCCAAGCAAGGAATACGAAAAGGAATATGACAGAATATCAAATATACTCAATGATTATTGTTACAAGAATGATGTTAAGGGACTTGTCAGCGAAAGGAAAAGCTCCTAAAAAGACTGTTCCTTTTTTTGATCTTCCACAACTATCTAGCGAATGATGCTCCGATGATGTCAACTACTTCAAATAATTTACTATTTTTTAATAAAAAAATTCTAAAATCTCTTGACAAGCGAATTTTTTTGTGATATAATATATTACGTTGTTCGGGGTGTGGCGCAGGTGGTAGCGCGCTACCTTGGGGTGGTAGAGGCCGTGGGTTCAAGTCCCGTCACTCCGACTAACGTTTACAGACTAAAAGGCATTGCTTTTTAGTCTGTTTTTTTATTATCAAAAGCTCTTTCAGTATCCTGTCAGAACAGCTTCTTATATAATCAATACACAAAAAAATTGTACAAATCTCTGATTTTTTGTAAGTGTTATTGCAATCTGAATGATAATATGCTAAACTATTTTAAAGGCTTATCAAACTTTTACGGAGGTATAAAAAATGGATAATTTCAACTTTTACAGCCCGACAGAATTCGTGTTCGGAAAAGACAGAGAGTGTGAAGCAGGCGAATATGTCAGAAAATACGGCGGAAAACGTGTGCTTATCCACTACGGCGGCGGTTCTGCGGTAAGATCGGGACTGCTTGACAGGGTGAAAGCATCACTCACCGCTGAGGATGTTTTCTTCACGGAGCTTGGCGGCGTTCAGCCGAACCCGCGTGATACGCTTGTGTATACGGGCATCGAACTTTGCAAAAAAGAGAACATCGATTTTATCCTTGCGGTCGGCGGCGGTTCAGTCATCGACTCGGCTAAGGCTATTGCCGCAGGTGTTTGCTATGAGGGCGATTTTTGGGACTTATACTGTGGAACACCTATCAAAAAGGCACTCCCTGTTGGCGTTGTGCTGACTATCGCTGCGGCAGGCAGTGAGGGTTCGGGCAACTCCGTCATAACAAAAGTTGACGGACTTATAAAGAAAGGTACAGGCTCTGATCTGCTCCGTGCAAGGTTCTCTATCCTTGACCCTGTGCTCACTCAGACGCTCCCCGCCTATCAGACGGCTTGCGGTGCAACTGACATAATGGCGCACGTTTTCGAGAGATATTTCACCAACACGAAGGAAGTCGAGATAACCGACAGGCTTTGCGAAGCTGTTCTTTTGACAATGGTCAAGGAAGTTCCCCGTGTTATCGCCGATCCGAACAATTATGACGCCAGAGCGAACATCATGTGGGCAGGAATGGTCGCTCACAACAACATCGTGGGTGTCGGCAGAGAACAGGACTGGAACAGCCACAACATCGAGCATCAGCTTTCGGCGGTATACGACTGCGCTCACGGTGCAGGACTTGCAGTGATAATGCCCTCATGGATGGAGTTTGTCTATAAGCACGATGTCATGCGCTTCTGTCAGATGGCAACAAGAGTTTTCGGGTGCAGTATGAACTTTGAAAACCCCGAAGCAACTGCTCTCGAAGGCATAAAGCGTTTCAGAAGTTTCCTGCACAGCATCGGTATGCCGATAAACTTTGCGGAACTGGGCGCTAAGGAAGAAGACATTCCCCTGCTCGTTGAAAAAACAGGTGTCGGCAGCGGCAGAACAGGCGGATTCGTTCACCTGAGTTCCGATGATGTTGCTGAGATCTATAAGCTCGCTGTTAAAGCAAAACTTTAAGGAGTAACACATGAAAATACTATTCATCGGCGGTACAGGCACTATAAGCATGGCGATAACAAGGCTTCTCGCAAAGCAGGGTCACGAACTGTATCTGCTCAACCGTGGAAACAGAAAGACCGACCTGCCCGAAAACGTCCATTCGATCATCGCAGACATAAATGACGAACAGGCGACAGCAGAAAAACTGGAAGGCATGAGTTTTGACTGCGTGGGCGAATTTATTGGGTTCGTTCCCTCACAGCTGGAACGTGATTTCCGACTTTTCAGGGACAAGACAAAGCAATTTATCTATATAAGTTCTGCATCGGCGTATCAGAAACCGCCTAAAAGCTTTGTTATCACGGAGGAAACGCCGCTTGAAAATCCCTACTGGGAATATTCACGCAACAAAAAAGCCTGCGAGGAATACCTTATGGAATGTTACCGCAGGGACGGTTTTCCCGTGACGATCGTGCGCCCCAGCCACACTTATGACGAAAGAAGTGTTCCGCTGGGAGTTCACGGAAACGGCGGAAGCTGGCAGGTGGTAAAGCGCATCAAAGAGGGCAAGCCTGTTATCATTCACGGTGACGGCAGTTCACTCTGGACGATAACCCACAACAGCGATTTTGCAAAGGGCTATGTAGGGCTTATCGGCAACCCGAAAGCTATCGGTGAAGCGTTCCATATCACTTCCGATGAAAGCGTGCCTTGGAACGATATTTACAAGGCTATCGCCGATGCACTGGGCGCGGAGCTGATACCTTATTACGTATCCTCGCAGACCCTTGCTGACATGAGCGACTATGATCTTGTCGGCAGTCTTATCGGTGACAAAGCTAATTCCGTTTTATTCGACAACTCAAAGATAAAGTCACTTGTACCCGATTTCAAGTGTACTGTTTCGGCGAAAGATGGCATACGCATGACGGTGGAGAACATTCTCGCTCACCCCGAATTACAGCGTGATGATGAAGAATTCGACAGCTGGTGCGACAAGGTCATCGCCGCTGTCGACAAGGCTAAGGAGGAACTCAGATGACAGACGTTAAAGGGCGTTGGGCGCTCATAACAGGTGCGGCAAGAGGTATCGGCAAAGGTGCGGCACTGTTCATGGCAAAGCATGGCTGTAACCTGATACTTCACGGCAGGACTGCCGAACACTGCGCTGACGTTCTCGCAGAAGTAAAAGCACTGGGCGTTGAAGCGTATGCTGTCGGGGCTGAGTTTTCAGAACTTTCACAGGTGGAGAAAATGCTCGCCGAGATAGACGGGCTGGGTGTTCCCGTTGACATTATCCTCAACAATGCAGGCATTCAGGTCGCTTACCGAAACGAATATCTCAAAACACCTGCGGCTGACTATGAAGAAAGCTTCAAGATAAACACTATCGCTCCGATGATGATCCTTTATCACTTTCTTCCTAAAATGGAAGAGCGTGGTTTCGGGCGCATAGTCAACACAACAAGCGGTATACGTTTAGAACCTCAGCAGGCAGGTTATTCCGCAAGCAAGGCGGCACTCGACAAAGTTACTATGGACTTGGCGGCGCAGTATGAGGGCACGGACATCTGCATAAACATCACCGATCCCGGCTGGTGCAGGACTGACTTGGGCGGTAAGCACGCTCCCAACGCTCCCGAGAGTTCCCTCCCCGGCGTTGTTGTCGGCGCATTCATAAGCGACAAAAAGTCGGGACGAAATTTTTCGGCAGGCAATTTCTATGGAATGACCCTTGAACAGGCAGTCGAAAAAGCAGAGAATGGCTTCCCTGTTTACACGGGTTCGGTGGCATATGTGTGACATTTGCTTTTTGTGAGAGGTATTTATGTATAAGAAAATAACTGCACTTTTGTGTGCGTTAACCTTGACGGCGGCGGCTTTCAGCGGCTGTGCTTCAAGCGAAAAAAGCGGCGATACTTTAAGCAGTGCTGCTTCCGAAACTGTCTCGGAAGTAAAAGAAGAACCAAAGTTCGAGCTTGACCCCACGCCTATAAGCCGAGTGGAAAACGTCATGCCCGACATGACAGCCGTCAAGGATCAATACGCCAAAAAGCAAGCCGAGATAGCCGATCAGAACAAAGCTTTCGCTGACGAAAAAGAGATACCATGCATCAGCATCACCACTGAGAACGCCGACCCGATACTGTCCAAAGAAGCGTACACCGCAAGCGTTATAGATGTGTTCAACTGCGATGAACAGTTTGCGCTCTCAGCGGCAGGAGGCGTTAAAGTCAGGGGCAATTCCTCAGCAGATCAGGGAGACGAAAAGCCCTACCGCATACGTTTCGAGGAAAAGCACGGAATGCTTGGTCTTCATGACGGCAGTGAGTATAAAAGCTGGGTGCTTCTGCGCTCCTACTGGAACTTAGGCACTGACTACACCGCTCAGAAACTTGCAAAGGCGATATTTGACGGCAAGTATTACAACACCGATGTCACGTTCGTGAACCTTTATATCAACGGCGAGTATAAGGGCATTTATCTGCTTTGCGAGCAGAATCAGGCAGTTGACGGCAGAGCGGACATTTACGAACCGCAGGAGGACGAAACTCAGGCAGAAGTTGGCTATTTCCTCGAGATTGACAACTACCCCGATGAAACTCACCCCTATTTCGTAATGGACTACGAACAGGCGGAAGTCGAGGACATCTCGGGCGAGAAACGTCAGTTCGTGTCTGCGGAGTATAGTTTAAAGAGCGACATCAACACGCAGGGTCAGCTTGATTTTATCGGAAACTATACAAAGGGCGTGTTCAGGATACTATACGAAGCCGCCGAACATGACACGGCTATGACGTTTGACTCTGCTTACAACGTAATACCTGCGGAGGACATGACACCTCAGCAGGCAGTAGAAGCAGTCATCGACACCGAGTCGCTTGCGGATATGCTGATACTTGAAGAACTTGTCCACAACTATGACGTGGGCGAAGGCAGTTTTTACATGGCGAGGGATTTTTCCGAGGGAAGCCGATATGAAAAGCTGACGTTCTTTGCA
The DNA here is from genome assembly GCA_947169885.1 of uncultured Ruminococcus sp. Classification (GTDB taxonomy): domain Bacteria; phylum Bacillota; class Clostridia; order Oscillospirales; family Ruminococcaceae; genus YE71. The sequence continues at coordinate 23,447 of CAMVRM010000036.1, read as the reverse complement.
CCGTGGGACTTCAACTGGTCTTATGAAGGCTCTGCTGACGGCAGTTATTACGCCTGCACATTCCAGCCCGAAGTCGGCAGTCAGGATCGTTCAAATCCGTGGTTCATAACTGCGATGAAAGCCGACTGGTTCAAAGAGACTGTTAAGTCAAGGTGGGAACAGCTCCAAAGCAGCAGCACGCTCACAAATACAGCTAAGAACATTCTTGCCGACTGTGAAACGCTGAGAGCCGATCTCGGCGAGGACGAATGGAAAGTTGACAAGGTGTATGACATAATAAACTTTGTTTACGGCAGGATAGACTGGCTTGACAGTGAGTTGCGGTAAAATAAAACATACCTCCTGTGGGTGTTATCCGCAGGAGGTATGTTCTTATATGTTTATTGTTCCAATATCAAAGTCTTGCAACGCCTGTGTCTCTTGCCGCCTGAGCAACTGCCTTTGCAACTGCTGCCGCAACGTTTCTGTCAAGAGCGGACGGGATTATATAATCGGCTGAAAGTTCATCGTCCTTCACATAGTCGGCGATAGCCTTTGCAGCTGCGATCTTCATAGCATCGTTGATGTCGCTTGCACGAACGTCAAGAGCGCCTCTGAAAATACCGGGGAAAGCAAGCACGTTGTTTATCTGGTTCGGGAAGTCACTTCTTCCTGTGCCAACAACTGCTGCACCTGCTTCACGGGCAAGGTCGGGCATGATCTCGGGAGTGGGGTTTGCCATTGAGAAGATTATCGGGTCTTTTGCCATGCTCTTTACCATTTCGGGAGTAACGCAGCCGGGAGCGGAAACGCCGATAAACACGTCAGCGCCTGCAATGACCTCAGCCAGAGTTCCCTTGCGCATCTGAGCGTTTGTGATCTCTGCCATTTCTTCCTTTTCTGCGTTAAGACCCTCTCTGCCCTTGTAGATAGCGCCTTTTCTGTCGCAGAGAACAACGTCGTTAAGACCCATAGCGATAAGCAGCTTTATGATAGCGATGCCTGCCGCACCTGCGCCGCTGGTAACAACTCGTATTTCGTCAAGCTTTTTGCCTGTTACTTTAAGAGCGTTTATCATTGCGGCAAGAGTGACTACTGCTGTTCCGTGCTGGTCGTCGTGGAATATTGGAATATCACTTATATCTTTAAGTTTGCGCTCTATCTCGAAGCAGCGGGGTGCAGAAATGTCTTCAAGGTTCACGCCGCCGAACGAACCCAGCAGCAGACCGACAGTCTTTACAATATCGTCAACATCCTTTGAGCGAACGCACAGAGGGATAGCGTCAACATCACCGAAAGCCTTGAAAAGTGCGCACTTGCCCTCCATAACAGGCATACCTGCCTCGGGTCCTATGTCACCCAGACCCAGAACGGCAGTTCCGTCAGTGATGACTGCAACAAGGTTTGAGCGGCGAGTCAGTTCATAGCTTTTGTTGACATCTTTCTGTATTTCAAGGCAGGGCTGTGCAACACCCGGGGTATATGCGAGCGAGAGGTCGTCTTTTGTTTCAAGAGGTGCTCTTGTGATGACCTCGATCTTGCCTTTCCACTGTTCGTGAAGCTTTAATGATTCCTTTGCGTAATCCATTTTATTCGTCCTTTCAATTAAAAATAGAAAATAATATTTTTATTATACTATACTTGTTTGTAGATTTCAACCCAAATTCAGGCTATGATATGAATTTTTTGTAAATTATGCTTATCCACAAAAATCTTTCGCAGAAGAAAAACCTTTTCGCTGTTTCAAAAAAATGATTGACAAACAGTCTTAGATATAGTATAATATTAACAAATACCGAAACGCCGAGAGGGATATTTCTGCGTTTCTTTACGAAAGGATATGCGTTTTTATGACAAATACAGTCCGCTCTGTTCAGGACAGGATAGCACAGCTGAAAGCCGAAAAGGACATCTGCATACTTGCTCACAGCTATCAGGGTCATGAGATAATCGAAACTGCCGATTTCACGGGAGATTCCTACAAACTGAGCGTTGATGCCACAAAGGTAACAAACAAGAACATCGTTTTCGCAGGAGTGCATTTCATGGCTGAGACCGCAAAGATGCTATCGCCCGAAAAGCACGTTTATCTTGCAAATATCGAGGCAGGCTGCCCCATGGCTGAACAAATGGAGCCTGAACTGATACAGGCTATAAAAGAGAGTGAGCCTGACAGAAAAGTTGTGGCTTACATAAACACAACAGCGGCACTCAAAACCGTTTGTGACGTGTGTGTTACTTCCTCGTCTGCGGTGAAGATAGTCAGCGCCATGCCTGACAAAAAGCTTCTGTTCATTCCCGACTGCAACTTAGGTTCGTTCGTGCAGAAAGCTTGTCCCGAAAAGGACATAATGCTCTTGAACGGCGGCTGTCCCGTCCATGCAGCGGTAACGGCTGACGAGGTGACAGCGGCAAAAGCGGCTCACCCGAATGCTCTCCTGCTGGTTCACCCCGAATGCAGACCTGCGGTATCGGAACAGGCGGACTATGTAGGTTCAACATCTGGCATAATCGACTTTGCAAAGAAGTCTGATGCCAAGGAATTCATAATCGGCACGGAAGCAAGCATAGCTGAACATTTGCAGTTTGAATGCCCTGACAAGAGGTTCTATCTGCTGTCCAAAAAAATTCTCTGCCCGAACATGAAGATGACAAATCTCACTGATGTTCTGCGTGTTTGCGAAGCGATAGGCACAGACGAAGCAAAGGAAAGCGAGATAATCATGAGTGATGAACTTATCGCAAATGCAAAAGTCTGCATTGACGAAATGCTCAGGCTTGGCGGCTGAATGGCGTTTAACCGATCAGTTCTGTTGCATAAAAAAATTTAATAATAGTTAGGAGGTCAATAATTATGAGTGAGCACTTTTTCAACAGATATTTCTTTATTGATTACGAAAACGTTGGTATCCTTGGTCTGAAAGGACTGGAGAGCCTTGCCGATGCTGATTCGGTAAGTATTTTTTTCAGTGAATATGCTCAGTCGCTGACTTTTGAATATCATAATAAGATCAATGATTCCAAAGCGGATATCGACCTCATAAAGGTTGAAACACCCGGAGAAAATGCTCTTGATTTTCAGCTGTCATCTTATCTCGGCTTCATCATTTCGGAAAATCAGAACTATTTTCCTGATGAAACTTTCAACTATTATATCATTTCCAAAGACAAAGGCTATAAACCCCTTATATCATTCTGGAAAAACAAAGCAGCCATAGAGCAGTATATCGACCTTACTCTGACGATCTCCGCAGATGATTACAGTGCCAGAGCAGGTGATATCAATCTCTTGAAAAAGATCACGTCTGAAAGAGGTATTGTCATACCAAACGGCTGTTTGATAAAGGGAGATGATATTGAGTTTATTTTAAATACTGTCGAGGGAAATGTAAAGCTCACTCAGGAGATCCTGAAACTTTCGGCAGGCGGCGGTCTGAAAACAGATTTGAATGCTCTTATTACCAAAACTTACCCACATGATACTAAAAAAGCAGGCGGACTGTATCAGCTGATAAAACATCTTTTTCCGTGATACGTTCTGCACTGCCTCATATGATAAATAAATATCAAAGAATAAGGAGTACAAAATTATGGACATCAACCACATTTTAGAGATAATGACGCTTGAAGAAAAAGCTGCTATGTGTTCGGGTGCGGATTTCTGGCACACCAAAGCAAACGAGCGGCTCGACATTCCGCAGATAATGGTCTCAGACGGTCCTCACGGTCTGCGCAAGATGCGTGACGATGCTGAAAATCCCAACGAGTCGATAAAGGCGGTCTGCTTCCCGACTGCTTCGGCGCTCGCCTGCTCTTTCGACAGGGAACTTATCGGAGAAATGGGCAAGGCTCTGGGCGAACAGTGTCAGGCTGAAAAAGTGTCAGTCATTTTAGGACCCGGCTGCAACATCAAGCGTTCACCCCTTTGTGGAAGAAACTTTGAGTATTTCTCGGAAGACCCGTATCTTGCTTCACAAATGGCTATCTCTCACATCAAGGGCGTTCAGTCAAAGGGTGCAGGCACTTCCCTCAAACACTTTGCCGCAAACAATCAGGAACACCGCAGAATGAGCGTTTCGGCTGAAATAGACGAAAGAACGCTTCACGAGATATACCTTGCGGCGTTCGAGCCTGTTGTCAAGGAAGCAAAACCTTGGACTGTCATGTGCTCCTACAACAAGATAAACGGCGAGTATTCCTCGCAGAACAAGTGGCTGCTCACCGACATTCTCCGTGACACATGGGGTTATGAGGGTCTTGTAGTCAGCGACTGGGGCGCAGTTGACGACAGAGCAAAGGGCATATCGGCAGGTCTTGACCTTGAAATGCCCGGAAGTATGGGCAAGAACGACAAGGCTATCGTCAAGGCTGTGGAAGAAGGCAGGCTCTCTGTTGAAGAACTTGACAAGTGTGTGCGCAGAGTGCTTGAACTTATCGAGAAGTCGGAGGCGAGCCGCACCGAAATGGTATGGGACAAGGAACGTCACCACGAACTCGCAAGAAAGATAGCCGCAAATTCCGCAGTACTGCTGAAAAATGACGGCGGACTTCTGCCTCTTTCAGCTGACAAGAAGATCGCATTCATCGGAGCATTCGCCGAAACTCCCAGGTATCAGGGCGGCGGCAGCTCTCACATAAATTCCTACAAGGTCGTTTCGGCGCTCGAAGCTGTCAAGGGCGTTGCTGACGTAACTTATGCGCAGGGATTCGTTCTTGACAAGGACGAGACTGACCCCGAACTTGAACAGGCTGCGATAGAAGCTGCAATGACTGCCGATGTGGTAGTTGTTTTTGCAGGACTTCCCGACGCTTTCGAGTCGGAGGGTTATGACAGAAAGCATATGCAGCTCCCCGAGTGTCAGCTTGACCTTATCGCAAAGCTTTCCGAGGTGAACAGTAACATTGCCGTAGTTCTGCACAACGGTTCGCCTGTTGAACTGCCATTTGCAAACGAAAGCGACGGCATGAAGCCCGTTAAGGCTATACTTGAAATGTACTTAGGCGGTCAGGCTGTCGGCGAAGCGGCGATCGACCTGCTGTTCGGCAAGATTAACCCCAGCGGTAAGCTTGCTGAAACGTTCCCGCTGAGACTTGAAGACAATCCCTCTTACCTCAACTTCCCCGGCGAGGGCGACACGGTAAACTACGCAGAAGGTATTTTTGTCGGCTATCGTTACTATGACAAGAAGAATATGGACGTTCAGTATCCTTTCGGCTACGGTCTTAGCTATACGACTTTTGAGTATTCGGACATAAAAGTTTCTGCATATGAGCTTTCGGACAAAAAGCCGTTCACTGTTGAGTGTACTGTCACGAATACGGGCGACAAAGACGGTGCTGAGGTAGTACAGCTGTATATCGAGCCGCTTACTCCGACTGTCATCAGACCTGTAAAGGAGCTGAAAGGCTTTGAGAAAGTATTCCTCAAAGCAGGCGAGAGCAAGAGAGTCATTTTCAGGCTGGACAAGAGTGCATTCGCTTACTGGTCAGTAAAACTGCATGACTGGTTCAGCGAGAGCGGCGAGTATAACATTCTTATCGGCAGCAGTTCTCAGGACATTCTTCTCGAAGAACAGGTGCATTTCAATTCTTCGGTTAGCATACCTCTGCGCTTTACGCTTGACAACCCGGGCGGCGACATAAGGAGCATTCCCGATGGCGTTCAGGTGTTCGAGGATATGCTTGCAGGCGTTGACCCGACAATGAACGGCGGTGCAAACGCAGGCGATGACGGTCTTGGCTCAAACTCTGCGCTAATGGCACTTGCTATGGCTGAAGATCTTCCGCTCCATGCAATGATAAGCTTCACCGACAACGAAGAAATAACAAGAGAACGCCTGCAAATGACCGTTGACAAGCTGAACGCTATTCTGGCATCAAAGGAATAAGGGAGGAAAATACCTTTATGTCAGATAAGATCAAAAAGTTTTGTCCCGAGATAGCTGCCATGATCCTATGGTTTGCGGCAGCTATCACTGTGGCTGTATTTCATGAACCATGGTTTGATGAGATACAGGCGTGGCAGATAGCAAGGACTGCCACATGGCACGATCTGTTTTTTGAAGTGCCTCATTCCGAGTGCCACCCGATACTGTGGCACTTGATACTGCGCCCATTTGCGCTTGCAGATTTGCCGTTTGAGCCGTCTATCAAAGCAGTCAACCTTGTGATAACGGGTGCAGGCTGTGCTTTGCTGTTGTTTAAAAGCGAACTGCCGAGGATACCAAAGCTTATCCTGCCGTTCACATTCATGATATTTTATCAGACAGCTATCATAAACAGATGTTACTGCCTGCTTTTCCTTTTCTTTGTGATATTGGGTATCACAAGAAGAAATCGTGACGAGCATCCTGTTCCTTATGTTACCGCCATTGCATTTTTGTGCATGACACACGTTTTAGGCATGATGATAGGCGGTCTTATATGCCTTGTGTGGGTCATACAAATAATAAAAGAGTATGCAAAGAACAAGAACAAAGGCAGTATTTTTAAGGACAAGCGTGTGCTTCCGCTGGCACTGCTGTTCTTATTTGCTGTTATGATAATGCTGATGATAGCACCCAGCACCAAAAATTCCAACTTCGGACAGATAGGCGATGAAATAAAATTCGGTGGGATATTCGATCGTTTTACCTCGTTTTTCAAACTGCCGTATGACACGACTTTTTCACTCACGCTCAACACCGATCCTATGTATATCTATCTGCTTTTCTTCGTGCTTATCAACGGTTTCATGCTTTATTTTTGCAGAAAGAAAAAGTGCATCGCTGAGTTTTTCCTGCCATACATCACCTTTTCATTATTCTACTCGATCATATGGTTCAGCGAACACCTTATGGTAGTGTATTATTATCTGTTCATTTACATCTTCACTGCGTTTTCAGACAAAGAGATGTCCACAGCAAAAGAACTTCTCGAAAAGATCAAAAACCCACTTCTGAAAAAAGCATCAGCATTTATTGCTTCTATTCTTTTTGTGCTGATGACCGCATCTGCCGCCGCTTCTTCCTACAAAGACATAAAGTTCAACTACTTTGATGCAAGGGCTATATCCAACTTTATCAATGACAACGGACTTGAAGATCTGTGCATTTATTCGAGTTGGTTTATCCAGAGGATAGTTGACGTTGATGAAGAAAATGAAGCCGAAAAAGATAACAATGTCGGGATCGGCTTTGAGGTCAGCGAAAAAAAGATCGACCCATATACCGAAGTTGATGTCAGACTGAATCCTTATGCTATCTCGCTCGCACCTTATTTCGACCACATCATTGTTGCCAACTATTATGACCCTGAGCGTAACAGAGGTTACAATACATTTGCCAAATCTACCAAACAGGATCGTATTGACTGTTACGAAAAGCTTTCAAAAGAGCCTTATCCTGAAATACTCATCGGAGACATTGCCGTGCTTGACACGATATTCGGCGAGGACGAAGTCGCAAAACATCACTTTAAGCCTGTATACAGAACATTCAGTTACTTCGCATGGAAATTCAACTCTGTTCAGTACGGATATGAGGTAGTTTGGATGAGAACGGATGCAATGGAAAAATACGGTATCAAAGAAGTCCCTGCGGACTACAATACTGTTATATAGAAAAAACATAGTAAACAACAAAGATTTTCAGACAAATCCTACTCACGTCTGTAAATATCACGGCATCTGTGGGCGGGATACGTTGAAGATCTAATTCTCGTTTACCATAGGCAGCACCGCACAACCAACGTCATAAGCCTTTGTACGGTGGTGCCTATAAAAAATTTCTGACAACAGCTAAAGATTGGAGGATCAAATTCATGTCAGAAAAACTGAAAAGGTTCGTGCCCGAGATCATAGCTATGATACTTTGGTTTGCGGTCACGATCACCATAGCAGTCTTTCACGAACCATGGTTCGATGAGATACAGGCATGGCAGATAGCTGCTAAAGCCACCTGGCACGATCTGTTTTTTGAAGTGCCGCATTCCGAGTGCCACCCGATACTGTGGCACTTGATACTGCGCCCTTTTGCATTGGCAGGTCTGCCGTTTGAGCCGACTATCAAAGCGATCAACATTCTGTTCACGGGGCTTGGCTGCGGACTTATAATGTTCAAGTCAAAAATGCCCCGAACGCTCAGGATAGTTATCCCATTCAGCTTTATGATACTTTATCAGACAGCCATCATCAACAGAAGCTACTGCATTTTATTTACGTGCTTCGTGATACTCGGACTGCTCAGACCTGAACGTGATGAACACCCTGCCGCCTACTGCTTAACGATAGCCGTCATGTGCGTTACACATATCATGGGCATCATGATGGGAGGACTGCTCTGCCTTGTGTGGGTATTCCAGATCATAGGCGAATACAGAAAAGACAAGAGCAAGGGCAATATCTTCAAGGACAAACGAGTTCTGCCGCTGGCTCTGCTGTTTGTGCTGGCAGTGTTCGTCATGATAATGATATTCCCAAGCACCGAGAACACCAACTTTGACCCGAACGGATTCATAGAATCAGCAGGTTCACTGACCTATTATCTAAATCTTTTGGTCGCACTTCCGTTTGAAGCAACATTTTCACCTACGCAATACAAATCGGGCATTGTCGTTTGTGTACTGTTTTTTGTACTGATAAATGCTTTCATGATCTATTTCTGCAAAAAGAAAAAGTGCATGGCAGAGTTTTTAGTGCCGTATATCATTTTTTCACTTTTCTACACCTTCATATGGAGTTGGCATCACATGATGCAGGTATACTTCTATTTTCTGGTGTATATCTTCACGGCATTTGCCGACGAAAAACAGCCTGTTTACCGTGAGATCGTAAAAAAGATAAATAAACCTGCGCTTGAAAAAGGTGTGTCTGTGATGACTGCGGCATTGTTTCTCATCATGCCTTTATCGGCAGGCGCTTCCTGCTACAAAGACATCAAGTACACATTTTTTGAAGCAAGAGACATTGCGAACTTCATTAAAGACAACGGACTTGAAGACCTGCGCATCTTTGCATGCTGGCTCTTTGAACCTAAAGAGCAGGAAGAAGAGAACGACAGCGATTACAGCATCAATACAGATATGTCAGAACTGAAAATCGACCCGTACACAGATGTCTCGGTAAGAGACAATCTTTATGCCACAACTCTTGCTCCTTACTTCGGCAGAATGATCATCGCAAACCACTACGACCCGGGTCGTGACAGAGAATATGAGACATACAAAAAAACTACTGACCAAGATCGCAGAGACTGCTACGAAAAACTTTCAAAAGAACCTTATCCTGACATCATCATCGGTGATATGAAAGTGCTTGACACTATCTACGGCAAGGACGAGGTCGCAAAACACCATTTCAAGCGGGTATACAGAGTTTACAGCTATTTCACATGGAAGTTCGATTCTATACAATACAGCTATCAGACTGTCTGGATGCGTGAAGACCTGCTGGAGCAGTACGGAGTTGAAGAAGTTCCTGCTGATTTTGGAACTGTTGAATAACACGCATTTGACATTAGTTCAGCATATTATACATAAATTTACTAAATATGTGATAATATTTCATATCGTAGTAATATATATTATATAAAATAATAACAGATATTATTAACACTGAAAAGGGGGGCGCTCAATGAAAAGAAAGCTGATAGGTCTAATAACTGCCAACCCCGAGGCAGTTTATCAGCAGCGTGTTATGGAAGGCGTTTTTGCACAGTGCAGAAAATACGGATATGACGTTGCTGTCTTTGCACCGCTCATGCAGGCTTGCGCTGATTTCAGAGAATATCTTGATGGCGAGGTGCGTGTCTTCGACCTTGTTGATTTTGACAGACTTGACGGCGTTTTTGTTGCGACTATCTCTCTTGCGGAAGCCAACACCGAATGGGTACGTGACGAAGTTGAAAAAAAGATAAAGGAAAAATGCAATAAACCATTAGTTTGCTTCGACTTGCCGCTGGGCGACATTCCATGCGCAGTCGAAGTCGACGATACTGATGCTTTTGAAACTATAACCGCTCACCTTATCGACAACTGCGGACGAAAAAACATCGCATATCTTGGCGGTCAGCAGGACGCAGAGGTCACTCAGCGCAGACTTGTCGGCATAAGAAATGAACTTGAACGCCGTGGTATGAAGCTGAATGAAGATCATATTTTCTACGGTAACTTCTGGTACAACGGCGGCGAAGAACTTGCTGACAGGATAATCAGCGGTGAAGTTGAACTGCCTGATGCAGTTATTTGTGCAAACGACCACATGGCGATCGGACTTGTGAACAAGCTCCTCAAACACGGGATAAATGTTCCGAAGCAGGTATCTGTCACAGGTTTTGATGCCACTCACGAAGCGGCGCTCAATGAACTTTCTATCACCACATATATCCCCGACATAAGCAAGGCTGCCGCCGAAGCAGTCAATGCTCTGAGAAAACAGATAGAACCGGACGCAGAGATCATACCTGCGGAAAAGAGCGCAGAAAACGGTCTGCGTGTGTGTGCAAGCTGCGGCGGTCAGGAGAATATCCGCTATATCCGTGAGAGGCTTTATGATTCGCTGTTCAACGTCACTTTCAACCCATATGACATGGAACAGTATGATGATGTGAACATCGGCAGGTGGCTCGACAGTTATATGCTCGAAAAGCTGACTAACACTTCCGACACCGAGGAATGCCTGAAAAAGATCGGCGAAACAGACTATCTGCTCAAACCATACAAGGATTTCTTCCTCTGTCTGAACGAAAATTGGCTGACAGCGCTCCCGAACGAAGGTTTCAGCAGGCTCATTAAAACGGTCATTCATTCACGCTCTTTTAAAGACTTTGATGAAGTGAAAAAGAACCGCTTCTGCTCCGATAAAAATGGCGAGCTGTTCGATGTGAAAACGCTCCACCCCGAACTTGACAAGGAACATGATGAACCGCTGGTCTATTACTTTTCCAGTGTGCATTTTCTCAACACTGTGCTTGGTTATGCAGTTCTTGCCTGTCCCCTTTCGCAGAAAAAACGCATAGGCATAGTTTACCGCAACTGGGTCAGAAACGTCAACAGCGCTCTTGAAATGATTAGAGTGCGCACCAAACTTACGATGTACTCTGAATTTGATGCGATGACAGGTCTTATGAACCGCCGTGGAATGGAGAACAGGCTTACGGGAATGCTCGGAAAAGCGCCGATGATGTTCGCCTGCGTGCTTGACATGGACGGACTGAAATACATCAACGATAATTTCGGACACGCCGAGGGCGACAGCGCTATAATCGAGCTTGCTCATGCGGCTCGTTCCATAACTATGCCCGGTGAGATATGTATACGTGCAGGCGGCGATGAATTCTTTATCCTCGGAAGCGGAAACTACAAATCAGACGAACTTGAAAAACGGCTGATGAGTTTCTTGGAAGTTCTCAACAAATACAATGAAAAGAGCGGCAAACCCTACAAAGTCATGGCAAGCGCAGGCTTTGCACTCGGTAAGGCTGACACCATTGACGCTGTTGAAAAACTGCTCCACGATGCCGACACAAAAATGTATACACAAAAAGTCGAGCACAAGCGCAGCAGAAAACAGTAAAATAAAAAATGCAGATGTTTCGTTGGTGAAGCATCTGCATTTTTAGAACCTGTCTTCACAAGAAATGTGCGTGTCTTGTGAAGACAGGTTCTTATGTTGTTTTGATATTTACTTGCTGTAATCCATTTTCACAATGATCTGCTTATCGTTGAATATCGGGTCATCTGAACCTACTCCGATAAAGTTCTTGCCAAACATATCGAACATATTCCCCTTTATGGCAAACTCGGGAAGTCTGCCGAGAAAACGTTCGCCGTCGCTCAGCAATGCCGTCTGAACAGGAGTTACATACTCACCTTTGTCGTTGAAGCCGCCGCCTGCCGCCATTATCGGAACGACCGAAAGTCTGCCGTCAAGAAGTTCTTTGACAGTCTTTCCACTGCGCTCGATGCGGAAGTTCACATTTCCGTTATACGGAACGTCAGTCATGCCAAAGCCTGCACTTCCCGTGTGCGGAACGCCATATTTATTGGCGGTGAATTTATCGGCATAACCCGAGATAAGCACACCGTTTTTGATATAGATGCGCTTGTCGTCAGGCTGAACAACGCCCTCGCCGTCAAAGAAAGGCGTACACCATGTTTCCTTGTCCGAAACATCATGAGTGAGAGAAAAGCTGTCGGCAAACACTTTTTCGCCGATCATGCCCGTCAGAAGCGAAGTTCCGAGCGCTAAATTCTCGGCGTTCAGGCACTCGTCAAGCTTGGCAAGAAAACCGTAATACTGTCTCTGAATGATAAGTTCCTCGGGCAGTTCGACCATGTTCGTGAAATTGCTCAGATAGTTGTCTGCCATGTCGGTGAATTTCTTGAAGTCGAAATTACGCTGACCTATCGAAAACCAGCCGTCTGTGATGTCCTTGCTGTCCTTGTGTTTGAAGCTTATGCCTATGTTGAGCATACCGTCAGTGTTTGAGTAGTCAAGTCCGAGACTGTTGCTCATAGACTTCACTTCTCTGACAGCGCTTACCTCACCGCCAAAAATGAAATCGGGATAGTTCTTTTCAAGATACGTCACCGCTTCACGGGCAATCTCCATAAGTTCCTTGTCGCTGTACTCACGCTCGGTCTTGTCACGATGACGAACGCCTGTTTCGAGCGGGAATTTGTAGGGACGTTTCAGGATAAGGTTGTCCTGTGCTTTTTTATAGCAAGTATCCTCATCGGCACTTCCCTGCACGAACTGTATACCTGCATATCCGCCGTCATAAACACGGAAAGAACGGTTCATGCGGTCATCTTTGCTGAAAGTTTTTATCTTTGTTTCTTCTATCTTGACTTCACGGTATGAATACTCCGAAGTAATAAGTTCTCTTTCCATTCTGTCCCCCTCCTTAATTTATCGTAAGCTTTCTGACACGGATAGTCGGACCGCCGTCCGAAACAGGCATGGACTGTCCGTTCTTTCCGCAGGTGCTTAGATCGCAGAACTCCAGATCGTTCCCCACAGCGTCTATATCAAAAAGCGTCTGGAACACTGTTCCCGTCACAACATTGACCCTGAGCGGTTCTGCAAGCTTGCCGTTTCTGATACGGTAACAGCAATTGGGCTGCATGGTGAAAGTTCCCTGCCCTGTTCCGTAATTCACGTTATAAACATAGATGCCGTCATCAACGCCTGCGATGATCTCTTCGGGAGTGCTTTCGCCTGCCTGCATATATGTATTTGTCATACGCACCATAGGAACATATCCGAAGTCCTCGGCTCTTGCGTTGCCCGTCAGTTCTTCGCCCAGAACCGATGCAGAATTTGCATCGTGAAGTCTGCCTGTCAGCACGCCATTTTTGATGAGCCATGTTTCTTTCGGCGCAGTTCCCTCGTCATCATAGGCGATATAGCCACGGTGGGGGAACATATCGCCGCTGTCGCAAATCGACACAAGCTCACTGCCGACCTTCTTGCCCATGACCCATTCCTCCTGCAAGGTCTTGTCATTCAGCATGAAATCAGCCTCGCTCTTGTGCCCGAAACTTTCGTGAGTGAACATTCCCGTCACCGCAGGCGAAAGCACGCACACATAATCTCCCGGAGTAACGTCAACTGCGTTTTTGGCATAGTCGAGATAGCGCTCACGGCGGTCGATTATCTCCTGCTCATGACCGAACAGCTTATCAAAGAACATTCCTCTGAAATTTCTGCCGCCCGTGGTCTTTATCTCGCCGATAACGAAATCAAAGAACACCCAGACTCCGCACTGCTGATAGTCCTGAATGATCTCAGCGCCCTTGCTGGAATAAAATTCCTTGATGACGTGTGCCTGAGAATAACCTGCATACCACTGCTTCATCTCGGGGATAGTCTTGTCAACGCAGGCGGATATATAGTGCGAAACAAGATCTTCACGCTGTTGACGGGTTATCTTTCTGACATCATTTTCGCCGTCAAAATGAAGCACCTTATCCTTGTTGACCTCGAACATCTTCACAACGGGGTCGTTTGCAATATCATCATTCGGTTCAGCTATCGCCGCCAGACTGTCAAGTTCCGACTGGACAGCATTAAGTTCGTTTGTAACGCTGGTGTACCACATTTTTCCGTCATAGACCCTTATCATTGCACCTGTAACGGAAGTTTCGCTGTTCTGCTTGACCTCGCCGTTATGAACCATATATGCGGCAGTTTCTGTTTTTTCTATGCGAATATCCGCATACAGTCCTTTTGGAAATACATACATTTTGATCGTCCTCTCTTTCTTTTGTTGATATATTTGAAAAACATTTTAATATTTTAGAACCTGTCTTCACAAGACACGTACAGAGCCTTGTGAAGACAGGTTCTTATTTTTCCTCAGTTTTAGCGCTACATTTTTCAGTTCATATACAATTGACGGATTTTACTTTCTGTGATCCGTTTCTTTTGTGCTTTCTATATATTTATTATATCACATTTTGGCGAGTTTGTCAAATTATTTGTTGCCGAATTAATAAAATACCTTTTGATCTATATAATAAGCTGTCACCTTGCCGTCAGGCTCTATCACAAATTTCGAGACAGCACCGCCGCTTCCATTGAAACGGAACTTTGCAATATCCTCAAAGCTGTACCCCATTATCATCGACTGCAAAAAACTAAGCGTTGTTCCGTGGGAGACTATCAGTATGCGTTCTTCATCGCTTTCCGTTATCTGCTTATAAAACGGCATGAGTCTGTTCCAAAGTTCCCTGTCGGATTCTGCATCGGGGAACGGCTTGTAATCGGGGTCATAGCCGTTTTTCGGTGCTTCATGCTCATAGTACCAGTCTCTCGGCTTGCCGTTGCCCTCGCCTGCATTGACCTCTCTTATCAGTTCGGAATACACAGGCGTGCAGTTGAGCGACTTGTTCATTTCTTCGGCTGTCTGCACAGCTCGCGGCTGATCGGAGCAGTACATCTTGAAACCTCTGTGACAGTCCTCCCACAAAAGCCACTTGCCGACCTCAAAGGCTTGCTGTCTGCCTTTTTCGGTCAGATCCCATTCGCCCCACGCACCGATGTGACCGTTTATATGATGCTCCGATTCCGTGTGCTGAACAGTGACTATTATCTTGCGCTTTTTACAGCTGAAAAATTCCGAGATAACATTCTCGGCACGCTCTTTCCCGAACCAGCCCTCACCATTTCCTATTTTCGGGTAAAGACTGTGCAGAGTGTCGCTCTCGCTGTCCGGAAGTTCGGAAATATCATTCTCGGGACGGCTCACCGGAACAGCGACAAGCTTGTTGTCACCGTCCGAACGGCAGAACACGCCTATCACACGGACGAGTATCTCGTCACCGAGTTCGCAGTGTTCTTCGGTCATCACGATAACATCAAGATGCTCACAAGGCGGCGTTCCCGACTCCTTTATCCAGCCTGAGGGAAAAGGCACGTTCCTGATATATGATAAGCTGTCATAGTCCTTTTCCTCAAATGTGTCCGTGTTCGGCATATAGTGCATACGCTTTTTGTAGTCTTTTGTCTGTTCAATTTTTGCTGTGTATGTCATAGCTGTTTCTCCTTTTTACATTGCCGCATATCGGGAATAGTTCACGATGTTCTTTTGTGTCATTATCTTTTATCCTTTTCAATATGCTCTTTGATAAGCAGTAATGTCCTGTACTCCCTCTGATTCCACGCAAGTTCGCCGACCGTATCAAGCATAGCCCGATTCTTGGCGATCGCTTCATCGAGTGTGTACATTTTAAATTGCATACCGTAACGCTTTTCCTGTTCGCTGAGGTGAGTTTCTCCACGCTCGGCAGACACTTCACAGAAATACAGCCTGCTGATCTGGTGGAATATCCTGCCCTCGTGATAGTTCTTAAAATCCCTTCGCTTTTCCTCGATATATCCGAACGGACAAATGCTCTCGGGAATGACCGAACAGCCTGTTTCCTCCCTGAATTCACGAATAAGAGTATCGACATCGCTCTCGCCCTCGTCCTGACCGCCGCCGGGAAGTTTGACTTCGCCCTTGCTGTCCTCAATAAGAATCAGTCTGTCACCGACAAAAGCGATACCACGCACAGCTATTCTTACAAATTTGTCCATATCTTTATCGTAATTTTTTTCATCAAGCAAAAGCAGTCTTTCCATGCTGACATCTCCTTTATTTTATCAAATCATACTCATCTTTATTTCAACGCCGACATTAGATTCGCTGCCGTGCGAAGATATTGGTGGATTTGGAACAGAGAGGAGTATAAAATACACCTATTGTATTATATCACACAAACATGATATAATACAACTATATCATGTATTCTGTTCATGAAAAGTTTACAAATCTTATTGTATAATTGTTCTATCTGATGTGATTTTTTGCAGTTTAGATTTGACTGTATATAGTGAAACGTTTCAACAAGCGAGGTTTTCATATGAATGACAATGAACTGCTGATGCTGCTGAAAAGCGACCCTGAACAGGGGCTTGCACAGGTGGTCAGGCAATACAGCGCATATGTGCATAAAACCGCATACACAAGGCTGAAAGATGTCTGCACCAGAGAGGACATTGAAGAAGCAGTCAGTGATATTTTTCTTATGTTCTATAATATCGGATCAAAGAACAGCTTTGAGATGACCTCAGTGAGAGCGTTATTATCGGTCATTGCAAAACGGCACTGCATAAACATATTTCACCGACAATGCAGACAAGAGGAAACGCTGGTCTATGATGATCTTGAAAATGTGCTTGCCGATGAAGAACACGATAATACTGAACTTATCGAAGCTGTAAAACAGCTATAGCAATACAAGAAAATATCAGCATAAAGATTTCGAGAAAAAATTTCACAGTGCATGGAAAACGACCGCAGTTGGTTGTCTGAGTTCTACTCAGACGGTCGCCCTGCAAGGGAGTTTGACGTATCAATGTGGAATTTTATCCGAAAGATTTGTGTTGATATTTTCTTGGATTGCTATAATATAGAGCACCGAACGGCTGTCTCAGGCGTAATACAGACAGCTACGTATATACAATTGTGCAGGATATGTAATAAATTTAGCAGGATAATCTATTGTTAAATATATAAATTTGATGTATTATTATAATCATAGAGAAGATCATTCTGTATGTAATGACCCATAATAAGGAGGAATAATCATGCAATTTAAAAGGATAGCATCTGCCTTGCTTGCAGCAGCAGTGATGAGCACATCGGCGCTTTCGATCACAGCAAGTGCAGGAAATTACACAAGGGTATCTGTTCATGATCCGTCCATCATCAAACTGGATAACGGCGATTATTTCATCATCGGCTCGCATCTGGGAGCTGCACGCTCGACCGATCTTATGAACTGGACATCGGCAGCAAATTCGTATCTCGGCTCGACAAGAACAACATTCTTCAACAATATATATACCGATCTTGCCAAACCCGAGAAATGGTCAAACACCAGTAATAACTATGACCTTTCGGGCAACCTGTGGGCACCTGATATAGTCTATAATCCCGTTATGAAAAAATACTGTATGTATCTTTCGGTGAATGGCGTTGACTGGCATTCGTCTATCGTATTGTGTACTTCAAATAATGTGGAAGGTCCTTATACATACAGCGGCACTATCGTATATTCGGGCTTTGAGACAAAACCTGCAAATGCCGCCAACAGCTACAAGAATACCGACGTTGAAAAAGTTCTTGGCAGCAACCCCGACCTAAGCCGTTATCTGAACAGCAGCGGCAGGTGGAACGCAGAGTACGGCACAAATGCCATTGACCCATGCACTTTCTACGATGAGAACGGAAAACTCTGGATGGTATACGGCTCATGGTTCGGCGGTATATATATGCTGGAACTGGACGAAAAGACGGGTCTGCGTGATTATAACGTTAAATACGAGACAAGATCGAACGGGGGAGCAGTTCAGTCTGATGCCTATATGGGCGTACACGTTGCAGGAGGTCACTGGGTATCCGGTGAAGGTCCGTACATTGAGTATATGAAAGACCCTGCGACCGGAAAGGGATATTACTATCTTTTCTTATCCTACGGCTACTTCAACAACAAGGGCGGATACAATATGCGTATCTTCCGAAGTGAAAAACCTCAGGGACCTTATGTTGACCAAAATGGAAATCCTGCCATATTCGCACAGGGCGGCGATAACATTGCGGGCAATACAGGTGAACGCCTGATGAGCAACTACCAGTGGAGCTGCAATTCTCAGCCCAATACCGCACAGGGTCACAACTCGGTGCTTATGGACGATGACGGAAAACTGTTCTGCATATACCACAACAAGTTCGATGACAATTACGGCGCACACGAAGTCCGTGTACATCAGATGATAATGAACGAAGACGGCTGGCCGACTGCAACTTCGTATGAGTATTCGGGCGAAACGCTTTCTCCAAACGGTCATACTACTGAGGCTATCGTCGGGGATTACGAGCTTATATGGCATGACCCGAATCAGAAGTTTGAGAACGAAAAGTCTGCCGATGTGCAAAAGCCTATCAATATCAAACTGAACGCTGACGGTACTGTTACAGGTGATATAAGTGCAACATGGAAGATAACCAAAAGCGGAACACCGTATATGAGCTTCACATGGGGCGGCGTTACCTACAAGGGCGCATTTATCGTTCAGAATGATGAATCTGCGCAGGAAGTCAAGAAAATGACATTTACTGCCACAGGCATCAACATCTGCATCTGGGGAAGCAAAAAGACAGCTTACTCTGCATCGGAAGATATAGTGAACAAAACGCCGATAGCCAACGGCACTTATACTATAAAGAACCTCAACAGCGGTCTTTATCTCAATGCAAGCACTTCAAAAAACAGCGGAAGCGCCGAACAGAACACCGACAAACAGGTGTGGAAAGTGACCGCTGACAGCGAAGGCTGGTACACTCTGCGTACCTCTGACGGCAAGGCTCTGACTGTTGCGAACGGAAGCGGCGAGAATGGCGCAGATATACTTCTTTCAGACTATAACGGCAGTGAATCGCAGAAATTCCGCATACTCGATGACGGTAACGGAAATATGGCTGTGCTTTCGGCTGTATCCGACTGCAAAGCAGGTCTTGATGTATACAACATCAGCACTGACTCTGGCGCTAATATCTGTCAATGGGAGTACTGGGGCGGCAATGGTCAGAAGTTCATATTCGAGCCTGACAAGACACCGATAGCCAACGGCACTTATACTATAAAGAACCTCAACAGCGGTCTTTATCTTAATGCAAGCACTTCCAAAAACAGCGGAAGCGCCGAACAGAACACCGACAAACAGGTATGGAACGTGACTGCTGACAGCAACGGCTGGTACACACTGAGGACAACTGACGGCAAGGCTCTGACTGTTGCGAACGGAAGCGGCGAGAATGGCGCAGATATACTTCTTTCAGACTATAACGGCAGTGAATCGCAGAAATTCCGCATACTCGATGACGGTAACGGAAATATGGCTGTGCTTTCGGCTGTATCCGACTGCAAAGCAGGTCTTGATGTATACAACATCAGCCTTGATGCAGGCGCTAATATCTGTCAGTGGGAGTACTGGGGCGGCAATGGTCAGAAATTCATATTTGACAGCGCTGAGATAACTGTCGATGAACCTGCTTATCCGTTAGTTTATTCAGTAGAATACAACGAGAATTATCATCAGATAAGATTCAGCTGGAAACCTGTCAGCGGCGCACAGGCTTACGGTATAGCCGTATATCTTGCAGGCAAGTGGAGAGTGCAGGCTCAGAGCATATCGGGTTCTGTCACAAGTTATACCACTCCCAAGAACCTCACACCGGGCAAGACCTACAAAGTAGCGATAGCCGCAAAGGTGAACGGCGAATGGGGCGTTACAGAAGCCGTCAAGCACGCAGTAACGGTAACTGTAAAGTAATTACCGAATAAAAAAAACAAAGGGGGAGCTGCTGCATACGTGCATCAGCTCCCTTATCTGTTTTCGTAATCAGGCTTTTGATCATTCGGAACGTCCTTTTTTTCTGTAACCTGTCGCAGTGATACCTACCCTGTCACGAAACTGCCGCATAAAGTGACTTGCTTCATGATAACCACATTGTTCGGCGATCTCGTTTACGGAAGCACCGGATGACAGCAAAAGCTGTTTGGCTTTTTCGATACGGGCACATATCACATCTTCCTTTGCACTTATGCCGAATCTATTCTTGTATATGCGGTGAAGATATGTCTGACTTATATTGAGCTGTCTTGCCATATCATCTATCGACAGGTCTGTTTCGGGATGAAGCCATATGCGTATCCTGAGCCATAACAGTTCCGACTTCAAAGTGTCATGATTGCCCGAGCATAACCGCTGTCTTGCATTTTCTGCAAGTTCTGCTGCTTTTTGCTGCTTTTGTTCAGCAGTTCCTTCAAGTAAAAAACTTACAGACAGCACATACGGAGATCTGCTGTACCTATCGAACGGCTGTAATCTTTCTGCTTCACGCATACATCGGAGCAGCCGCCGAAATGCACATGACTCGAGGGATACATCGCTTTTTTTGAATACAACGGCAAACAGATGATCTCCCAATACAGCAATATCTTCATTTTTATCGGACGAAAGTCTGAGTGCTGTTGAGAAAAAATGGTGCTCGTTCTGAGCGGTCAGCATATCATTATCCTCATATATCCCAAACATCCATAAGACGCATTCGCTCTCCCCTCTCGCAGAAAGCAGTTCCAAAAAACCTCGCTGGTTGTAAAAGCCTGTGGTCGGGTCGAGCGTTGAGAAAGCGATATTCTTTCTTTGCTTGTATTCAAGATAGAGTTTCTGCTGTATCATGCGAAAGCCGCTTACAGCCGTGCTGTTCCAGTTCATAAACTGTGCATCGTAATTGATGCTGTCAACATCATCATAGTAAAAAGCCGTATACCCCAATATCTGTTCTCCGCTGTTTAGTGCAGATATTGTAACAAGAACAGGCGAATGCTCCTGTTCAAGCATTGGCAGCAGATGAGTTATTGGAAAGTTCTGTGATATTTCATCAGGTTCATATCGGTTATGATCCATGACAAGCTGCATCGTGTCGGAGAAGCCCTCTCTCCTGTAAACTTCGGGTCTTTCAAAATCAAACCGCCAGTCACTGCAAAGACATATACTGATACGATACCAGCCCTGCAATGCTTCGGCACTGTCGTGTATCCTTTGTATAAGACTTTCAAAAGTATCTGCTCTGCTGACATGATCGGATATATCATTGTTCAGATAGCGTCCGCTTGTCAGATGCTTGTCTATGATGTTGAGAAGTTCACGCTCGATCCAGTTTTTGTTTGTTACCGTTCTGCTTGAATATTTCATATCAGGTTTGCAGCCGCAGCTTGTACCGCAGCAGAGCTTTGAAGCTGTCTCGTTTTCGGGAGCGACAAGACCCGTCATGCAGTGATACAGTTCTGACACGGCACGCTGTCCTTCATCGTATTTGCAGCCCGAAGCGGTGGTTATGGAAGGAGTATGCAGAACGGCATACCATTCACCGTCATACCCCGTTATCTTTACATCTTCCGGCACTCTTACGCCCGAGGAGATAAGTCCCTCGCTCAGATATACAGCCATAAGATCACTTGCACATACGACTGCATCAGGCAAACTTTCTCTGTCAGCGGCTATCTTCCTGCCTATCTGTTCTGACGGCTGTTTCCAGTATTCTCCGAAATAAAGATCATTTTCCTCACAAAAAACAAGCCCTGCATCTGACAATGCTTCAAGAAAACCTGCATAGCGTTCTTCCGAGTTGGATTCTCCTTTAAAACCGCTCACAAAGGCGAAATGTCTGCAACCATGCTGATATATAAGATGCTCAGTGAGCTGACGGATGACTGAGCGCTGTTCGGAAGGTGCAGTATAAAAACCGTCCTGCACTCTGCCAATAACAACACATGGCACAGAGGTCTGACGGAGCATCGAGAATATAGATCGTTCTGTATGCTCGCTGTAAAAACTCTCGGCTATAAATATGATACCGTCAAATCTTGCTGAACGTATCAGGTTATATACATTATCCATTTTATCCGAAACGATCTTGTTATTCGTTGAGAGCCGCACATCTCTGATACCCGTCAGACATATCGTGTCATAGCCGAGTGAACTTGCCTTTGTGTGAATGCCGTTGAGCAGTTCATAATCAAGCGGATCGAAAATCTCCGAGATCATAACAGCAATACGTCCGTTTACCATTGTATATCGCCCCTTATCCTGAAAGAACGTAATATTAAGACTTTCATATATTATATCACAATTTTACCGATCAGGCAATATCTTTTTTGGGGGGTATGTCGGTATCTGTTTATAAAAACAACAGTTCCCCGAAAGGAACTGCCGTTTTTTTACGTATTTTGTTTTGTATTATAAAGCCGATCACTTAACAGTGACAGTAACAGCGTTCTTGAGAGCGTTGGAAATATCCCATTTGCCGTTGACTTTGGCGGCTATTGCAACTTTATAGGTCTTGCCGGGTGTCAGACCTTTCGGAGTTGTGTAGGAAGTTGCAGAAGCGGAAATGGTCTGTGTCTGCACTCTCCACTTGCCTGCAAGATAAACTGCGATACCGTAGTTCTGAGCATTATCAACTGTGTCCCACGTAAATCTGATCTGGTGATACTGAGAACTGTAACTTACCTTGATATTATCGGGATAAGTTTTGTCCGAAGACTGAGAGTTTGTGTATACATTTGCATACATTGTCTCTGCCCAGAGCTTTCTCATTGCTTCATAACCGTCGGAACTCGGGTGTACACCGTCGCCGCCGAGCAATTCAGTGTGTTCTCTGAAAAATTTATCAAAATCGGGACCATGAACAAGTTTGCTGCCGTACTCCTGATAGAGTTTGTCGATCATAGCGTTGTAGTAGCCTGTGTTTGAACCAACGTCCTTATTGGTCGAATATGGTATCTTAGGCAGGACAGGTGTTTTGCCTTTTGCAATAACAGCATCTATCATGTACTTGACATTTTCATAATACTTCTGCGCATTGTTCGGATTGCCCCACGCATCATTCGTGCCGTAAGCTATGCTCACATATTTGGCTGGGGAATCACTGAGCCATTCATCTATCGCATTTCTGCCGTCAGAACTTACAGTACCGCCGATACCGCCGTTCTGCTGTACGGGATAATATGCAGGGTCGATACGGTTCACAAACTCCGCATAGCCTGTACCGTAGCAGTTTGCCATGCTTCCCGCAGTTATCGAATCGCCGAAGAATATCCAGCTGTCGGATACACCGTCAGAAGCGTCATGCACATCAAAATTCAGTCTTATGCTCTTTCCATCAGGATTTTTTACATTCAGTCTGATCCAGTTATAGTCCTGCATATTGATATAATGCTGACGGGAACTGTAATGGTTATTGCTGACTGCTGCGGCAGTTACCCAGCCGTCTTTCGGATATGAACCGCCTGCCGCCGAATTGAGTTCTATCCTATAAACGAGCACTCCAAAAAACTGCACAAAAAATAAAGACAACCACTCCAAAATGAGTTAT
>CAMVRM010000035.1 GCA_947169885.1 uncultured Ruminococcus sp. | reverse complement strand
AGCGCCACCTTGCCAAGGTGGAGGTAGCGAGTTCGAGCCTCGTAATCCGCTCTTTTAAAAAGCTTTATACTTTATATTTTGCGGATTTAGCTCATCTGGTAGAGCGCCACCTTGCCAAGGTGGAGGTAGCGAGTTCGAGCCTCGTAATCCGCTCTTTCTGAAAAGGCTCTGTACCTCGGGGTACGGGGCATTTCTTATAATTAACGGCTATGACGGGGAATCAGCGCTTGCAGTTACGGCTTACAGAGAGCCTGCGGACGGTGAAAGCAGGTAAGCGGCTCATGCGTCACCTACGCCCCCGAGCTTCGTGTGTGAGAAAGGCGAAAGCGATTAGCACACGGCGTTTCCTGCGTTAAGGGTCAATGAGGTCGGGTAGTTTTGCCCGATGAACCAAGGTGGTACAGCGTTTTATCACGCCCTTGGGAGATGTGTTTGTCTCCCGAGGGCTTTTTATTTTAGAAATAAGAAATAAGAGAGAAGAAATAAGAAATAAGAAATAAGGTGCGCCTTCGGCGGAATTTAAAAGAAGAAATGGATTTAACTTATCGTAAGCGAAACAAAAACAGTGGTCACAAACTAATACAGATCCGTCCGCTTCAGCGGACACATTCTTTCTTCTTTCTTATCTCTTATCTCTTATTTCATTTAGTTCTGCGCTTGATCTATATTAGGAATATTTTTTTAAAGGGAGTTTATTATTAAAAACAGGAGCGGCTGATATGGAAATGAACGAAACGCTTTGCGAAAGATTCCGAGAGGAGCAGGAACGGCTTGCGGCACAACTGACACTTGCCGACAGCTTTGATATTTCGGCGCTGAAAACGGCGGCAGGCGTTGACCTTGCCTACTGGAAAGAAAACGAACAGGAAAAGGCAGTCTGCTGTATCGTTGTCATCGACATGGAAACTCATAAGGTACTTGAAAAACAAAGCTTTTCGGGCGACATAACCGTGCCGTATATCCCCGGATTTTTAGCGTTCAGAGAACTGCCGCTCGTTTCGGGGGCGCTCGCAAAGCTTGAAACCAAGCCCGATATTTTCTTCTTTGACGGCAACGGCTATCTTCACCCGAGACACATGGGGCTTGCAAGTCAGGCTTCGTTTTTGCTGGACGGCAGCATACCGACTGTGGGCGTTGCAAAGACTTATTACCGTGTCAAGGGCGCAGAATTTGAGATGCCCGATGAACAGGCGGGGAGCTTCACCGAGATAGTTGTCGAGGGGGAAGTCTGCGGCAGAGTGCTTAGAACTCATGACGGCGTTCGTCCCGTTTTCGTGTCGGCAGGCAACAACATAACGCTTGAAACAGCGGCGGCACTCGCTTTAAGGCTCACCGACAAGGAGAGCCATATACCGATACCAACACGCTTAGCCGATCTCGAAACGCACGTTGCCCGTGAAGCACTTCGTTCCGAGACATGAAAGGTCGTGATATACATGAGCTCGCCCGACGAACTCGTTCTTTATGCAGGAATATCAACAGTTTTATACATTAATAATTATTACGGAGGAATAAAAAATGACAGTATTTGAAGAACTCAAAAGACGTGGACTTATCGCACAACTTACCGATGAAAAAGAGATCGAGGAGCTTGTGAACACAGGAAAGGCAACTTTCTATATCGGCTTTGACCCGACTGCCGACAGCCTGCACGTTGGTCACTTTATGGCGCTCTGCCTTATGAAGCGTCTGCAAATGGCAGGCAACAAGCCTATCGCTCTGCTGGGCGGCGGCACAGGAATGATAGGCGACCCTTCCGGCAAGACCGACATGAGAAAAATGCTCACCAAGGAAACTATCCAGCACAATGTTGACTGCTTCAAGAAGCAGATGAGCCGCTTTATCGACTTCTCTGATGGCAAGGCAATGGTAGTCAACAACGCTGACTGGCTGCTCGATTTGAATTACGTTGACGTTCTGCGTGAAGTCGGCGCACACTTCTCGGTAAACAAGATGCTCACATTCGAGTGCTACAAACAGCGCATGGAGCGTGGACTTACTTTCTTAGAGTTCAACTACATGATAATGCAGAGCTATGACTTCTACAAGCTGTACAAGGATTACGGCTGCAATATGCAGTTCGGCGGCGATGACCAGTGGGCTAATATGCTGGGCGGCACTGAGCTTATCAGAAAGAAGCTGGGTAAGGACGCTTATGCTATGACTATAACCCTCCTGCTCAACTCCGAAGGCAAGAAAATGGGCAAGACTGAAAAGGGCGCAGTTTGGCTCGATCCCGAAAAGACCAGCCCTTATGATTTCTTCCAGTACTGGAGAAACGTTGCGGATGCTGACGTTATCAAGTGCCTGAAAATGCTCACTTTCGTGCCTATCGAAGAGATCGAGGAAATGGAGCGCACCATGGAGGGCGCAGAGTTCAACAAGGCTAAGGAACTGCTCGCATTCGAGCTGACAAAGCTTGTTCACGGTGAGGAGGAGGCTCAGAAGGCTCTTGATGCTGCAAAGGCGCTTTTCTCCGCAAACAGCACTTCCGCTGATATGCCGACCACCGAGATAGATGCTTCCGAACTGACCGACGGCGGCATGAATATCCTTGATCTGCTCGTTCGCTGCGGACTTGCTCCCTCAAAGGGCGAGGGCAGAAGACTTGTTACCCAGAACGGCATTTCGGTAAACGATGCAAAGTTCACTGATCCAAAGGGCAGCGTTGACCTTTCCTCCGAGGTAGTCATCAAGAAGGGCAAAAAGGTATTCCACAAGGCAGTAGTTAAATAAGATAACCGATGACCGCACCAAGTATGGTGCAAAAAGATAGGCTTTGACATTTATCTTAGATATTTCATATGATAAAGCGGACAGTTCCTGTTAAAAGAGCTGTCCGCTTTTTGTATGTATATTTATTGATAAGCGTCAAGAATGTCCTGAAAGCCCGAGCGCATGAAGTTTATGGTGTCACTGAACGGGTCGTCCGTTTCGGGAGAATAAAGGCTTATCATGTTTTTGTTTTTTGGGCGTTTTATTTTGACGGTAAGGTGAAGTCCGCCTGTTTCGGTGAGGGAGCATTCGGCAGTTCCGCCGTATTTTTCGGCAAAGGTGCTGATTATCGCCAACCCAAGTCCCGAGAATCCGCTGTCTTTATCTGGACAGAGTTTCATGTGCGACCTTATCCGTTCGAGATCGGCATCTGTGCCGTTGTCCCATACTTCGATGATGCAGAAACTGTCATCTGCACTTACCTTGAAATGAACAACGGGCAGGTCTTTCGGTTTGCAGTGCTTTACAGCGTTTGAGATCATGTTCATGATCGCATAATCAACATCATTGCGGTCGATAAAACAGAATATGCCGTTTTCGATCTGCTGATCGAACCTTATGAGCTTTGCTGAATAGCGTGAACCGACAAGTTCGTTCAAAACAGTTTTTATGTGTTCGCTTACGTCAAGGAGCAGTTCATTATCGTTGACAGTGAGAATTTCGAGAAGTGCGGCAACGTTTGAGTCTCTGACACGCTGACTGCCTAACTTGTTATAGAGATATGGTGCTGTCATGACTGCTTCGTTCACCAGCCTGTTGTATTCTTTCATGCTTTCATCAAGGCGATCTTTCAGTGCATTTAGTGCCGATGTTTTCGTAAAAAGTTCTGCGGCATGAGAAGCACTTATGAACTCGAAAAGAAATACAGTCTCACTGCCGTCGGTTATTGGGAGTATCCTCATAGAATCATCGCCGCAGCGGACAAGCGTTTCTGTTTCGGGCTTGCTGTTCAGAGTTTTGCGGCTGTTCTGTAACAACAGTTCGACCAAGTCTTTTTCGGAATTTGTCCAGAGAATATTAAAGCTGTCATCTGTGATAAAAGTCTCACGCCCTGTGGACGAAGCCATGTTTTTGAGTATCGTTATATCCATACTGTTTCTCCTTATTTTTTATTATTCTGAACTGTCGGCAGAACTGTCGAACATATCGGTTGTGATTATGCCGGGGTCGTATTCGATGTTGAAAAGCTTGTAATGAAGTCCGACTTTTCCGACATAGCAGTTATACCTGAATGTCTCGGAACTCTGCGAGCCGCGGTAAGTCACTTCCGTCACGACAAGATAAGCCTCGCTGACGTTGGGTACTGTGCCGTACTGCTCCTTGTAGCCGTCAAGTGAATATTCTTCCAGCAGTTTGACGTTCAGGATATTATACTCAATAACAAAATCACTGCCGTATGTTTCGGCAAAATCAGAGCAGAAAGCGTCCATGTACTCCTTTTCGGAAAAGCCCGTGTCGGCGAGATCCTGTTCGTAGTCCTTTTTTATGTCACTCGGGAAGCAGGAAACATACTTGTCGAAATCACGCTCATTGACGGCGTGCAGATAGCGCTCGACAACGTCTGTGTTCTGTTCGCCGAAGCCAAGCAGACCCGACCCGAAAAGCGTCCCCACGATGAGCAGGACAACCGCCGCCGCTATCACGATGAGCAGCCGTACCTGTTTTGGGTCACGTTTTTTTTTGCCGCCGCTGAGCCTGCGCTCCTCCTCTTTCTTTTTGAGGGCGGCATAGTATTCCTCTTTTTGCTCGGGGGTCATATAGCGGATTGGAGTTGAGGACTTGTATTTGTCGGCGGCATGAGTTTTAAGGTTCGGGTCGCCGTAACCGCAGTGTTCACAGAACTCGCCCTTGAATTCCTTTCCGCATGACTTGCATATTTTTGCCATAAGAATTGCCCTTTCAGTTAATATAGAATAATTATAGCACATAACGAAAGATTTGTCAAAATAAAAAAAGACGTTCGTCCTTGGGTCGTGGGACGAACGCCTTAGTGTTCAGTGAAATTACTTAGCGAGAGACTTAGCGAGACTAGCCTTCTTTCTGGAAGCATTGTTCTTGTGGATAATGCCCTTAGCGCAAGCCTTGTCTACCTTCTTGATAGCTGCCTTTACAACAGCTTCCTTGTCCTCTGCGTTGTTCTCTACTGCGAGATTAGCCTTTTTGAGAGCGGTTTTGAGGTCGCTTCTGACAGCCTTGTTTCTAGCAGCCTTAGCGTTGTTAACGAGAACTCTTTTCTTAGCGGATTTGATATTTGCCATTTGGTTTGACCTCCCTTTGTGAATAAATGTTAACTTATTCGTGCAGACTAACGAATGACTGAGAGGGAACATTCATCAGCGCTCAAAACAAGCATTGTGAATATTATAGCACACATTTTTCCGAATTTCAAGCCCTTTCACAGAAAATTTTCACACAGCTAACAAATAAGTTTTGTTTATTTTTTACAAAAGGAGCATTTATGGCAGTTGATACAGACCTTGCAATGGAGATATTCGATGACGAACGTGAAAACGGCGGAGAACTGTCGGGGGTGAGCTGCAAAAAGACATTTGACGAGCCGTCACATTTTGAGATAACGGAGATAGACATTCTGACCGAAGCGGCGGCAAAGCGCCTGAAAAAGCCTGTCGGCAGGTATATCACGCTCGAAGCACAACAGCCGCTTTATGAGTATTCGCCGTATTTTGGGGCGCAGTGTGCCGCCGCCGCAAGAGCGCTTTCACGGGTGTGCGAGGGCAGGGGAGCGGTGCTGTTTTTCGGGCTGGGCAACCGCCGCATAACTCCTGACAGCGTTGGAGCGCTTGCCGCCGACAGAGTTTTTGCAACACGCCACATCAAGCGGCTTTCGCAGGAACTCGACACGGACGAACTGGGCGAACTGTCGGTCATTTCCGCAGGAGTGCTGGCGCAGACGGGCATAGAATCGGAAGAACTTGCGTCGGCGGTCTGCCGTCAGCTTGCGCCCTCGCAGGTCATCGTCTGCGATGCGCTCGCTTGCAGTGAACCGAGCCATATGGGGCGCACGATACAGCTTTGTTCCACGGGCATTTCCCCCGGGAGCGGCGTTGATAATGCACGTGCGGAACTGTCTGAAAAGACGCTCGGTGTGCCTGCCGCAGCGATAGGCGTGCCGACCGTTTCACGCATCATGTCGGGAGACAGCCGTTTTGAGGGTCTGCTCGTCACTCCGAAACCCGTGGACAAGCTTGTTCTGAGGGCGGCAGAACTCATCGCCGCCGCCGTGAATCTTTATCTTCACCCGACACTCACGGCTGACGAGATCAACTCCCTGATAATGTAAGAAATTTGTGAAGTCTGCACAAAATACACGTCCTGAATGCTGTTGTGTAAATTTATTGTTAATTGAGCGAATTAACGTGCGGTAATCGTTTACTGAAAACGTATACTCACAACTATGAAAACGTTTTTTGTGAAAAATGCTCAAAAGTCCGTGCCGATATATTGCAAAATGCCGATTGAAATTGAGGATTTGTTTTGTTATAATAGGAATAGTTAAAACGTAAAATCAATGAGTATATGTATTTGATATGTGTTTTTAATATCTTTAGGAGGTTATTATTATGAAATTAAAGAGATTACTTGCAGGCTCTTTTGCGCTGACAATGGCATTTGCTGTTGCTTCGTGCGGAAATTCGGGCGGCAGCAGTGACTCTAAGGCAGCAGCCGGCAAAGATCTTGACGAGGAGGACAAGGCAACTATCTCAGAGCTGAAAGACAAGCTGGAAGACAAGGAACTTGCAAACCCCGAAGTCAAGTGGATGGCTCACTATGACATCAACCCCAGCGAGGGCGCAGTAAAGTCCCCCGGACTGGAACTTTTCGAGCAGAAATACAACGGCAAGGTAAAGTGGGTGCAGACCACATGGAACACCCGTTACGATGACCTTGCAAACGCAGTAATGGGCGGCAACTCCCCCGACTTCTTCCCCGCTTCCGATATGGATACTTTCCCCAAGGGCGCTATTAAGGGAATGTTCGACCCGATCGACGACGTTATCGCTCTTGATTCCGACCTGTGGTCTTCCACCAAGGAGTCCAGCGACAACTTCGTGTTCAACGGCAAGCACTATGTTGCAGTTATCGATGTTTCACCGAACTTCGTCTGCGTATACAACAAGACCACTATGGAGCAGAACGGCTTTGACGATCCTGCCGAGCTTCTTGATGAAGACAAGTGGAACTGGGATACTTTCAAGACCATGTGTACAGAATTTACCGATGCTGACAACGACAAGTATGCTCTTGACGGCTACTGGTATGTAAGCGCTATCTCCGAGACCTGCGGTGTTCCGCTCATCGGTCTTGAAAACGGTCAGCTTGTTAACAACATGGCTGATCCTGCGGTTGAAAAGGTACAGAACTTCATGTACGAACTGGGTAAGAACGGCGTTATGTTCGACCGCTCGACAAACGGCTGGGCGACCAGAGGCGATGGCACAACAGGAAACGGTCTCGGCGACTATCAGACACTGTTTATCCCTGTTGGTCTGTGGGGTATCGAAGCTCCTCTTGCTACCACAAAGCCTTTTGGCGATATGGAAGCAGGCGAGATCATGTTCGTTCCTATGCCTAAGGATCCTGACAGCGATACATACTACATCTCTTCAAGAGTTGAGGGTTACAACCTCTGCCACAACGCTCCCAACCCCGAGGGATTTGCGGCATACATGGACTGCCTGATGGTAGCTAAGGATAACACTCAGGCTATCACCGAAAAGACCCTTAAAGAGGAATACAAGTGGACTGACGAAATGTATGACATGAGAACGAGAATATATGAAATGGCTGCTGAGCATCCTGTATTCAACTTCTCCGCAGGCGTTTCCGCTGAAATGGATGCTGCAATGCTCAACGTTTCGCAGGCAACGATGCTCACAGGCGGCGGCGCTACCACATGGACCGAGTGCCGTGGTGAGTACGAGAAGCAGGTCGACTTCATCGTTAAGGAAGCGAACACCAAGATCTCCGATACTCCGACAAACTGATAACTTTTCCCCGTGCCCTGTTTAACAGACAGGGCACTTTTTTATGTTGACAAATCTTACCTCAATGTGATATAATACTATAAGAATTAAGAAATAATAAATAAAGTGTCTGTCGGAGCAGACGGATTTTAAAAGTTTCTTATTTCTTCTTTATTTATCTGCCATTTGATTTACACAATAAACGTATAGAATAAAGGTGGTTGCTCGTATGTTCGGATATGTCAAGCCATTCAAGCCGTATTTAAGAGTATACGAGCATGAGGTATATAAGGCGGCTTACTGCGGACTTTGCAGGGAACTGAACAGCAGTTTCGGGTTCGTGTCAACGCTTACGCTGAGTTATGACCTTGCGTTCCTTGCGCTTTGCTATGTCGGCATAAACGGTGACAGGCTGAAAACAGACAGCTGCCGATGTCCCGTCCACCCCGTCAAAAAGACAAAGTATCTTCGGTGCAGCGGAAAGGCTTTTGAATATGCCGCCTGCGCAGAGGTCATACTTGTTTATCATAAACTCAGGGACGATCTTCACGACAAGGGATTGAAGCACAGACTGCGTGCGCTGTCGCTCCTGTGGAAAGCAAGAGCCGATTACAAAAAAGCCGCCGCAAAATATCCCGAACTTGCCGATGCCGTTGAAAGAGCCATGAAACAGCAGTTTGCCTCGGAGCGCAGCCGTTCATGTTCGCTCGATCGTGCCGCAGAGCCTACCGCCGCCATGATGAGTGCGGTTTTCAGGGGGCTTTCACGCACAGACCCCGACAAGCGGGAACTTCTGGGACGGTTCGGATATGCGCTGGGACGGTTCGTGTATATCTGC
The DNA here is from genome assembly GCA_947169885.1 of uncultured Ruminococcus sp. GTDB lineage: Bacteria > Bacillota > Clostridia > Oscillospirales > Ruminococcaceae > YE71. Next base: position 27,503 of record CAMVRM010000035.1, on the reverse strand, counting down.
GATGCGCTTGATGATCTTGAAGATGATGCCGCCGCAGGAAACTTCGATCCGCTTATCCCTAAGTCTGCAAGGGGTTCAAAAACGCTTACCCGTGAACAAAAGGAAAAAGCGGCGGACTATGCCGAAAACAGCATCATGCTTACCCTCGGCGCACTTGCCGAAAGCTATGTTCAGCTTGATTTCGGGGGTATGAAACCTATCATGGACAACACCGTTTATCTCGGGCTTCGGCAGACATTTTATGACGTTAAGAAAAAAGCCCTCAGCGGCAAAAAAAGACAAACGAAAGGGAACTGCAAATGAATGATCCTTACAGCATACTCGGAGTGTCAAAGAACGCTTCCGAGGCTGAAATAAAATCCGCATACAAAAAGCTGGTCAAAAAATATCACCCCGACCGCTACACCGACCCCGACATGGCAGAACTTGCAAACGAGAAAATGTCGGAGATAAACAACGCCTATGACAGGGTAATGGAGGACAAGCGAAACGGCGTTACCTATGACGATGACCGTTACAGCGGCGGATATTCGTCCTCGCAGAATGGCGGATATACGGAATACAACACATACAGCAATTTCAATCAGAACACCGGTTTTGACGCTTACCGCATAAGACAGCTGATCTCGTCGGGCGACCTGAATTCTGCTGACAATATGCTCGCAAGCGTCCCGATAGCACAGCGCAACGCCGAGTGGAACTATCTCAAAGGCATGGTGAGCTATCAGAGGGGCTGGTTCAATGAGGCTTATCATTACACTTCGCAGGCATCGAAAATGGCTCCGGGGAATGCTGAGTATTCTGCGGCGTTCCAGCAGATGAACCGTCAGCGGAGCGGCTACATGACAGGCAACGCATTCCAGCGCAATTCGCCTGCGGTGGGTTCTCCCGATGTGTGCGATATACTCAACGGTCTGTGCATCGCTGACTGCTGCTGTGAAGCAATGGGCGGAGACCTTGTACCATGCTGCTGAACAACAACGATCTGTTCGCCGCAAGACAAAAGCGCAGCAGGGCGTTCTGCGTGGCGCTGGGCGGCGTTATAACGGCACTGGTGCTGCTGCTAATGTTCATGAACACGATCTTTCCCATGCTCGATTATGCTATCCCGACTTACGCAGGATTTCTCATGGTGGTAGTCATCTCGGAAGCAGGCTCGGGGTGGGCGTTCATGACATATGCTTCATGTGCGGCGCTTTGTTTGCTCATGAGCCCTGATTATCAGGCGAATCTTCTGTTCATACTGTTTATGGGGTATTATCCCATACTTTATGTTTATCTGCGGCGCATTGCGAACGCACGTTTGCAGCGGCTCGCAAAGCTCGTCATTTTCAACATTGCAGTCATCACTTATGCGCTCATATTCAAGCTCCTGTTCACATCGGTGGACTTGTTCGAGGGCATGGAGAAGTTCGGCAAGTGGGCTGCCCCTGCGATGCTCCTTATGGCGAATGTGTTTTTCGGAATATATGACAGACTGTTGGGCAACCTTATAGAGCTTTATACGATATGGTTCAGAAAGAAGATACTTACTAAAAAATAGTAACTTAAAGGAAGCGATAATTTCGGAATGAAAGAAAAAAGCATTTTTGAACGTGCGAAAAGCGGTCTGACACCCGAACAGCTCGCAAAGCGTGAAGCGATACGAAAAAAGCTGCGCATAGTCGGTGCAGTGTTTTTTCTCGCTGCGGTCGCAGGCATAACTTATCTTGTGCTGCCTTTTCTGAGGAATGTGGGACAGGATGGCTATTTTGAAAAGGTGCAGCAGACTATCGGCGAGTACGGCTCGGTAGGCGGACCTGTCGTGTTCGTGTCGATACAGGCTTTGCAGGTGGTCGTTGCGGTCATACCGCCCGTTCAGGTGGTCGGAGGACTGCTTTACGGCTGGTTCTTCGGGGCGCTGCTCTCGTTTGCGGGGATAGTCCTCGGAGCGCTGATAGTGTGGGGCGTGGTTCGGCTCATGGGTGCGGCACTGGTCGAAGCGGTCGTAAGCGAGAAGCACCTGAAAAAGTTCAGCTTTCTGGACGATGAACGCAGGCTCATTTTCATTCTTATAATACTATACGTTATCCCGGGTGTGCCGAAAGACATCATAACCTATCTCGTTCCGCTCACAAAGATAAAGCTGAAAGATTTTCTTTTGTATGTCATGCCGTTTCGTCTGCCTGCGATATTTCTTTCAACAGCATTCGGGAACAACGCCGCAAAGGGCAACATAGGCGCTGCGATAGCTGTTGTTTCGGTGATAGTTGTTATTGCTATTCTGGGGCTTATTTTCCGTGAAAAGATAATCACAAAGCTTAGTGAGCATAGTAAAAGAAACAAGATGCACAAAGCGGATGAGTAATCAACAAATTTAGTTGTGCAGTTGTACAAATCGTAAAAAACTGCGAAAAACCGCTTGACAAAAGTGATTTAGCGTGATATAATATATAACGTTGATTGAGCCAAACGCTCGAACAACGTTAAACAATGCGGGTGTAGTTCAATGGTAGAACTCCAGCCTTCCAAGCTGGCCACGTGAGTTCGATTCTCATCACCCGCTCTCAAAATTGAATATGGTGGGTATAGCGTAGTTGGTTAACGCGTCAGATTGTGGTCCTGAAGATCGAGAGTTCGAATCTCTCTACCCACCCTTATGCGTTTGTAGCTCAGCTGGATAGAGCAACTGCCTTCTAAGCAGTAGGCCCGGGGTTCGAGTCCCTGCAAGCGCGTTGTAACAGTCCGTTGTATCGTTTGGTACAGCGGATTTTTTGTATAACGGAGGTGAAAAATGAAAGAGATAACTGCCGAACTTCGTGCGCTGTCTGACGAAAAATACCGCAGTTTCAACGCAAAGCTTGTCCCGAACGTTGATGAGGGTCATTTTATCGGGGTGAAAACGCCCGAACTGAGGGCGCTTGCAAAACAGCTTATACGTGATGGCAGGGCAGAGGAGTTCCTGCGTGAACTTCCGCATGAGTACTTCGAGGAGGATCAGCTTCACGCTTTCATTATATCCGAGATGAAAGAATTTAAGACGGCTGCTGCCGAGACTGACAGGTTCTTGACTTATGTCAACAACTGGGCGACCTGCGACCAGCTTTTGCCGAAAGTTTTCACAAAGCACCGTCAGGAACTTCTGCCGTATATCAGCCGCTGGATCGCATCGGGTGAGACATTCAGAGTGAGGTACGGCATCGGTATGCTCATGAAGCATTTCTTAGGCAAGGAGTTCGAGCCGTCATACGCCGAGAAAGTCGCAGCTGTGACAAGCAGTGAGTATTACGTCAACATGATGCGTGCGTGGTACTTCGCCGAAGCAATGGCAAAGCAGTATGACACTGCCGTGACTTTTATAGAACAGCAGAAGCTTGACAAATGGACGCACAACAAGGCGATACAGAAGTCGTGCGAGAGCCGCAGAGTGCCCGATGCTGTGAAAGTCTACCTAAGAACGCTCCGCAGATGAGCGGATTTGTGAAATAAATATCAATTTTGGAAAAAAACTCTTGATTTTCTTGAACGTATGTAGTATAATAATAATGCACGGATCGGTGATCCGCAAACTTTGGTAATTATAGGGGGCACAACGCTCCTCAAAATCTATTACAGGAAGGATGTCATTATAATGGCAGGATTAAACAAGGTCACAGTTGACGACATTAACGTTAAGGGCAAGAAGGTCCTCGTTCGTGTGGACTTCAACGTTCCTCTGAAAGACGGCGTTATCACCAACGATAACCGCATCACCGCAGCTCTCCCCACTATCAACAAGCTCGTTGAGAACGGCGCAAAGGTAGTTCTTTGCTCGCACCTCGGCAAGCCCAAGAACGGTCCCGAGGACAAGTTCTCCCTCGCTCCCGCAGCTGCAAGACTTGCTGAACTGGTATCCACAAAGGTAACTTTCGCTAAGGACGACACCGTTGTAGGCGACAACGCTAAGAAGGCTGTTGCTGAAATGGCTGACGGCGAGATCGTTGTTCTCGAGAACACCAGATTCAGAGGCGCAGAGGAGACCAAGAACGGCGAAGCTTTCGCTAAGGAACTTGCTGACCTCGTTGACGGCGAAGTTTTCGTTATGGACGCTTTCGGCTCGGCTCACAGAGCGCACGCTTCTACCGCAGGCGTTACCAAGTTCGTTAAGGAGACTGCAGTTGGTTATCTGATGCAGAAGGAGATCAACTTCCTCGGCAACGCTGTTGAAGATCCTGTTCGTCCTTTCGTTGCTATCCTCGGCGGCGCAAAGGTAGCTGACAAGCTGAACGTTATCAATAACCTCATCGAGAAGTGCGATACTCTCATCATCGGCGGCGGCATGGCTTACACCTTCCTGAAAGCTCAGGGCAAGGAAGTCGGCACTTCGCTCGTTGACGACACCAAGCTCGATTACTGCAAGGACATGATCGCTAAGGCAGAGGCAGCAGGCAAGAAGCTCCTTCTCCCTGTTGACACCGCTGTTGCTGCATCGTTCCCCGATCCTATCGACGCTGAGATCGCAGTAGAGAACGTTGAAGACATCCCTGCTGACAAGATGGGTCTTGACATCGGCGAAAAGACCGCTGCTCTCTATGCTGAGGCTGTAAAGAGCGCTAAGACCGTTGTTTGGAACGGACCTATGGGCGTATTCGAGAACCCTGTTCTCGCTAAGGGCACTATCGCAGTTGCTAAGTCTCTCGCTGAGACAGACGCTACCACGATCATCGGCGGCGGCGACTCGGCAGCAGCTGTTATCCAGCTGGGCTTCGCTGACAAGATGAGCCACATCTCCACAGGCGGCGGCGCTTCCCTTGAGTACCTCGAAGGCAAGGTACTGCCCGGTATCGACGTTATCGCTGATAAGTAATCTATAAGAACTTGTTCCGACAGTTTTTGGTACACAGAGCTTGTCAGAACAGGTTCAAATAACGGGGTGCGGCGGATAAAACGTCCGCCCCGTTTTATGTTTTATGAAGGAAAGTTTTAGTTAGGAAAAGGAAAAAATGACAGGAATATACGAATATCTGCCGATACTTTTCGCCGCACAGGAAAACGCTTTCGGAAAGACAGGCATTCTCGATAAGTACGGCAATATACTCGGGATAGTGCTTTGCGTGTTCGGCTTAATCATGCTCGCTTTTTCGGGCAAGGTGAAGAAAATGGGCAGCTTTTATCTCGAAATGACTAACAAAGAACCCGTCATCAAGGAGACAAATTATGTCCCTGCCGAAGCGGAGATAGTCAGCAGGCGCACCACCAAGCTTGCGACTATGACGCTCAAAGAGATGCTCGTTCAGTTCGACGTTGACGGTATAACTTACAGCAACTGGACCCCAGACTTAGGATTCGAGGGAAATGTGGCTATCGAGTATGACCCGGTTAACCCGAAGGATTTTTATATCTCCGACAAGGTCAAGGCTGACGAGAACGATACTCCCGACACTGATGACAACGGCGAAGTGCTGACCGAAACACCAAAAACAAACAATGCTTTTATTGCTATGCTTGGATTCGGGATAGTGCTTTTAGGACTTGGTGCGGCATTTTTGTATGATTTTTATTTTATCAAATAAACGTAAGGAGTTTTTACCATGAAAAAGGATGTAAGAAAGGCTATAATCGCAGGCAACTGGAAAATGAACAAGACCCGTCCCGAGGCTAAGGAGCTTCTCGAGAGCATCAAGCCGCTCGTTGCTAACGCTGAGGGCAAGGTAGAAGTTATCGCCTGCGTTCCGTTCACAAACCTTGAAACGGCTGTTGCAGTTACCGCAGGTTCTAACGTTAAGGTAGGCGCTGAGAACGTTCACTTTGAAAAGAGCGGCGCTTTCACAGGCGAGATCAGCGCTGATATGCTCGTTGAAGTAGGCGTTGAGTATGTCGTTATCGGTCACAGCGAGAGAAGACAGTACTTCGGTGAGACTGATGAGACTGTTAACAAGAGAACTATCGCTGCTCTGAACGCAGGCTTAAAGCCTATCGTTTGCGTAGGCGAGCTGAAGTGGGAGCGTGAGTGCAATATCACTGACGAAGTTGTTGCTCGTCAGATCAAGCTTGACCTCTGGTCGCTGACCGCAGAGCAGGTAAAGAACGTTGTTATCGCTTACGAGCCTGTATGGGCTATCGGCACAGGTCTTACCGCTACTCCCGAGCAGGCTGAGGAAGTTTGCGCATTCATTCGTGCTACTATCGCTAAGCTCTATGACGAGGCAACTGCTGAGGCTGTTACCATTCAGTACGGCGGTTCTATGAACGCTAAGAACGCTGCTGAACTGCTGGCTAAGCCCAACATTGACGGCGGTCTTATCGGCGGTGCTTCCTTAAAGGCTGCTGACTTCAACGTTATCGTTCAGGCTGCTGTTGAGGGCTGATAACAAGACCAACAAAAAGCTTGTATCGGGCTTTGACAGGCTCATAGGCGGCTTGATGATAGCTTTGCTTTTTGTGCTGTTCGGGGCTTATTCAAGATTTACTATCCCGTTGGCGCTGTCGGGTGCGGCTTACATCATCATTCAGAAGCGGCTTGACGGCAGACCAAAAGCGCTCACGATCATTCTGAGGGTGCTTGCTGTTTTGGAGTTTGCGCTCCTTTTCTGCATCGTGTTCGGGATAGGGCTTGATACGCCGCAAAGGTATACGCTGAGAAATAAGCTTTACTCTGTCGGTAATTACTCCGACAGCGAAGTGCTTGCATTTTTCCCTGATGAGATACCGCAGTGCGATGATTACAAGGCACGGTACGGCTGCCCTATGGTGGGTCAGGACGCAAGAGGATATGTAAATATCAGCTTTACAACTGATTCCGAGGGGATAGCATATATCCGTCAGCAGGCGGAAGCCCACGGCGGAGAACACTATTTTTATCCGCCCGATAACAAAGCAGGAAATTATGACGAGGAACTTATAAGCAGGCTGGACTCATATGTAAATTACCCCACCCTGTATGAAAAGGACGAGAGCGTGAACGTCACCGAGCTTTATATTTTCCCTGAAACACGTTCACGCCGCAAGTCCTGTTATCTGATAAACACAGAAACGGGACAGGTAGTCCTCAACTGGTGAGGTAACATCATGAGATCGGATAAACTGATAAAAAATATCTTGAAAGCAGCGCTTGTCTGCGGCATCATATATAATGTGCTGTACCTTTTATTGTACTGCTTTATGCCCCAGCTCTTCGGCGTGCTTGACCCCGTATTTTGGAAAGTAACTGAACGTTCTGCGATCATCGGCGGTTCTGAATTGCAGCTCAGACCCTTCATCGGTACGGTCATATTTGCAGTGATTCGCTTTGCGGTGTTTATAGGTCTGTGGCTGTTCATAAACACCATGACCGAACACGGTAATTTCGGCATTGCAGGCGGCGTTCTGCTTGCGGTATATTCGTTTATTACACCTGTTATCGGTAAAGGTGTGTACTTTTTTGATCTGCGGTATGCTTCGAGCTTTGGTTCATTAACGATGACTGCAAGGACGCTTTACGACCGGGTATTTTATTTCATGGGGTTCTTATTTACTGCCTCTGAAATAATACTTTTTATGGCGTTTGCAATGCTGTGGCACAAGAACGCTCAGAATGACGATAATTTAATTAGTTATCAATAAACAACAATCGTTTTTTAGAAAGGACAAAGAAAATGTCTAAAAAGAAAACAGTAGTTTTAGTAGTAATGGACGGCGTAGGCTTCTCCGTTACAGGTCTTGGTGACGCTGTTACCGAGGCTAACACCCCTACACTGGATATGCTCTTAAAGAACTATCCTAACACTTCGCTCAAAGCTCACGGCGATGCAGTTGGTCTGCCCTCTGATGACGACATGGGCAACTCCGAGGTCGGTCACAACGCACTCGGCTGCGGTCAGATCTACTCTCAGGGCGCAAAGCTTGTTAACGAGAGCATCGAGAGCGGCAAGATGTTCACTTCCGAAACATGGAAGGAACTTATCGCAAACGTTAAGACTAAGGACAGCACTCTCCACTTCTTGGGTCTGCTTTCTGACGGAAACGTTCACTCGAATATCCACCACTTAGAAAAAATGCTCGCTAAGGCTAAGGAGGAGGGCGTTAAGAAAGTTCGCTGCCACATTCTCCTTGACGGACGTGACGTTCCCGCAACTTCCGCACCTATCTACATCAAGGAACTGGAAGACTGCATCGCAGCTCTGAACGATGCTTCCTTTGACGCTCAGATCGCTTCGGGCGGCGGAAGAATGAAGATCACTATGGACAGATATCAGGCTGACTGGGGCATGGTCGAGCGTGGCTGGAACACTCACGTTCACGGCGATGCAAGACAGTTCGACAACGCTCTTGCTGCTGTTGAGACTCTCCGTGACGAAACAGGCGCTATCGATCAGGATCTTCCCGAGTTCGTTATCGCTAAGAACGGCAAGCCTGTCGGCAAGGTGGAGGACGGCGACAGCGTTATCCTCTTTAACTTCCGTGGTGACAGAGCTATTGAAATTTCCATGGCATTTGACGGCGGCGAGGAGTTCAAGGCATTCGACAGAGGCGTTATCCCTGATGTTATCTACGCAGGTATGCTCGAATATGACGGCGACCTGAAAATACCGAAAAAATATCTTGTTAATCCTCCCGAGATCAGAAACACCCTTTCCGAACTGCTTGTCAAGAACGGTCTTTACAGCTATGCAGTTTCCGAAACTCAGAAGTACGGTCACGTTACATACTTCTGGAACGGCAACCGCTCCGAGCGTTTCGACAACGAACTGGAAACTTGGAAAGAGATACCCTCTGACAGAGTTTCCTTTGACGAGCGCCCCTGGATGAAGTCCGCTGAGATAACCGATGATCTTATTGTTGCTATCCGTTCGGGCAAGTATGACTTTATCCGCTGCAACTATCCTAACGGCGACATGGTAGGTCACACAGGCAACATGGACGCTACTATCACGGGCGTTGAGGCTGTTGACCTTGGTCTTGCACGTCTTATCAAGGTTTGCGATGAGTGCAACTGCACACTGCTCGTAACTGCTGACCACGGCAACGCTGACGAGATGCTGGAAAAGAACAAGAAGGGCGAGATCCAGGTTCGTACCGCTCACTCGCTCAACAGAGTTCCTTTCATCATCTGGGACAAGGAGACACGTCACGAGATAATCGATGCAGACAGCACAAAGTACGGTCTTGCAAACGTTGCTCCTACTGTTGCAAAGCTGCTTGGTCTTGAAGCTCCCGACTGCTGGGAAGACTCCATGATCTGAGTTAAGACTTAACTAAGTATAAAAGAATGGGCAGATAGCTTGTGAAAGGGGTATCTGCCTGTTTTTATATTTAATGAATTACGGAAAGAAGTATGTATGAAAAAGATAATGTTTTTTGACGTTGACGGAACGCTTATCCCCGAGGACAAAGACCACGCTGTTCCCGAAAGCACCCTCAGAGCGCTTGAACTTGCGAGGAAAGCAGGGAATCTGCTGTTTGTCAACACGGGAAGAACGCCTGTTATCGTGGGCGATAACCTGAGACAAATGGGCTTTGATGGGTTTGTGTGCGGCTGCGGAACTTATATCGAATACGGCGGCAAGGAACTTTTCTACAACAAGCTTTCAAAAGAACTGTGCCGTGAGGTGGCTGAAAAAGTCCGTGAGTTCGGCGCTTGTCCAATGTTCGAGCATCGTGACGGCGTTTACAGCGACCCTAAGTCACGGCAGATAGCACCTGTCTGCGAAATATACGATAATATGGGTGAGTCGGACGCTGTTAAAAACTGCTCTGTTGACGATGAGCATTTTATCTTTGACAAGTTCGTACTCAGTTTTGATGAGTATACACAGCTTGACAAGCTGAGAGCCTTTACGGATAAGCATTTCACATGGATAGACAGGGGCGGCGCATTTGTTGAACTTGTGCCGAAAAATTGCAGCAAGGCAACGGGTATCGACTTCCTGTTGAAATATCTTGGGATAGCAAAAGAACAGGCATATGCGATAGGCGACAGCATGAATGACCTGCCGATGTTCTCGTCAGTCGGGACTTCGATCGCCATGGGCAACGGAAAAGTTCTTTATCCCTATGCCGACTATGTGACCGATGACATTCACGCTGACGGGCTTTACAAGGCTATGGAGCATTTCGGATTTTTTGGAGAGTGAGGATATGAGTACTATTCTTATAATCGAGGATGATCCCGACATCAACGATATGCTGAGACTGCTGCTGCGGCAGAACGGTTACGGCACGGTCAGCGCATATTCGGGAACTGAGGGTCTGCTTGCGCACGGCGACAACATCGACCTGATACTTCTTGACCTGATGCTCCCCGGCAAAAGCGGCGAGGAGGTGATCGCAGACCTCAAACAGAAGCACAATGTTCCTGTTATCGTCACGAGCGCTATCCACGATGTCAGCAAGAAAGTCGGGCTGTTCTCGCTGGGGGCTGATGATTACGTAACAAAGCCTTTCCACAATGAAGAACTGCTCGCACGCATCTCCGCAAGGCTGAGGACGGGCACAACTCCTGTTCAGTCGGAAGAAGTGAACGGAACAAATGTTCTTTCGTATAAAAACGTTGTTCTCGACAGCGAAAGTTTTTCCGTAACTTGCTGCGGCAGGGAAGTGGAACTTTCAAAGCACGAATTCCTGCTGTTGAGACTGCTCATGGAGAAACCTCAGCGCACCTGCACCAAGAGCCTTATCTATGATACGGTATGGGACTATGAGACTTCCGCCGATGACAACACGCTCAACGTCCACATAAGCAAGCTTCGCAAAAAGCTGAAAGAATGCGACCCAGACACCGACTACATCGAAACAGTCTGGGGCATCGGATACAGGCTGAAAAAATAGATAACAGATGTTATTTGAAAAAAATACCCCCTTGACAGTTTAGATCGTTCTGTCCGGGGGGTATCGTTATTTTACATTTTACGGTGCTATGAACATCGCATCGCCGAACGAGAAGAAGCGGTATTTTTCTTCGACTGCGACTTTGTAGGCGTTCATGGTTTTTTCGTAGCCTAAGAACGCCGATACAAGCATTATGAGCGTGCTTTCGGGCAGGTGGAAATTCGTCACAAGTCCGTCAAGCACCTTGAACTCAAAACCGGGGTAGATGAAAATTTCCGTTCGTCCCTCGCATGGGATCACCTCGCCGTATTTCTGCGCCACCGATTCAAGCGTTCGGCAGGAAGTCGTGCCGACTGCGATGACCCTGCCGCCGTTCTCTTTCGTCTGACGTATAAGTTCGGCGGTGCGCTCGGGGACTTCGTAATGCTCAGAGTGCATTTTGTGGTCAAGAACTTTGTCCTCCTTGACGGGGCGGAAAGTGCCCAGACCAACATGAAGTGTGACATATGCGATGTTCACGCCCATGTCCTCGATCTCTTTGAGCATCTCTTTTGTGAAGTGCAGACCTGCGGTCGGAGCGGCGGACGAGCCGACTTCGTGGGAATAGACTGTTTGATAGCGTTCCTTGTCTTCGAGCTTTTCGGTTATGTAGGGGGGGAGCGGCATCTGACCTATCTCGTCAAGAGTGGAGAAAATATTCCCCTCACGCACGGTGAACTTTGCCACACGGTTGCCGTCCTCGAGAACATCGGTTATCTCGGCAGTGAGTTTGCCCTCGCCGAACACGAACCGAGTGCCGATCTTCGCCTTTTTACCGGGACGGCAGAGTATTTCCCACTCATCGTTCCCGCGCTGTTCAAGCAGCAGGAATTCGATAAAACTGCCCGTGTCCTCACGCTCGCCGTAGATGCGTGCAGGCAGAACTCTTGAATCGTTAAGCACCAGCAAGTCACCCTTTTTCAGGAACTCGCATAGATTGTAAAAGTGAGCGTGTTCTATCTCACCTGTTGTGCGGTCGATCTTCATGAGCCTTGAAGAATTTCTCGGCTCGGCAGGGTGCTGTGCTATGAGTTCCTGCGGAAGATCGTAGTAAAAATCGGCTTTTGTCATGTTGTTTAAATCAAGCATTTCTTTTTCTCCTGAATAATTTACAAAATAGTCATATATTTTTTTCAGCCGCTATTGACAATTGTGCGAATATCTGCTATTATTAAGATTGAACAGATAGAGGTGCGGCAACGAAAAGTAGCCCATGAGTGAAAGTGCGTTACCCCGAACGCATATGCTCATTGTGCGAAAGGCAATGCCGCCGAAGCTCAGTGTGTGGGGCGCTGCTGCTGACCGCCTGCCGAAAAGGTTTGCGGTTGTCATCATGCTTTGTGATGGAGTGCTATCGGCATTGATTGTCAACATTCTTATTATATTGCATGATGGCGGGCTTTTCAACCCGTTTTTTTAATGTTCCGACAAATTTTAGGCTTTGTACACATTTTATTAATGCGTACTCAGGGAAAAGGAGTTTTCACAATGGAAAAGAAATTCAATGTAGGCATCATCGGTGCAACAGGAATGGTAGGTCAGAGATTTTCTCTGCTGCTTGCTGAGCACCCTTGGTTCAACGTGGTATGCGTTGCAGCTTCTGCACGTTCGGCTGGCAAGACCCTTAAAGAAGCCATCGGCTCTAAGTGGGCTATGACTGAGCCTATCCCTGCAAAGCTTGCAGATATGATCGTTCTTGATGCCGAAAAGGATATTGACAAGATCGCAGAGCAGGTTGATTTTGTATTCTGCGCTGTTAACATGAAGAAGGACGAGATCAAGGCTCTCGAAGAGAAGTATGCTAAGCACGAAGTTCCTGTTGTTTCAAACAACTCGGCTCACAGACACACTCCTGATGTTCCCATGGTCATTCCCGAGATCAACCCCGAGCATATTGAGATCATCGCTTCCCAGAGAAAGCGTCTTGGCACAAAGAGAGGTTTCATTGCAGTTAAGTCAAACTGCTCGCTTCAGAGCTATGTTCCCGCACTTGCTCCTCTCATGAAGGATTTCAAGGTAACTAAGGCACTCACCTGCACATATCAGGCTATCAGCGGCGCAGGCAAGACTTTCGAGACTATGCCCGAGATCGTTGACAACGTTATCCCGTTCATCGGCGGCGAGGAGGAAAAGAGCGAGCAGGAGCCTTTGAAGATCTGGGGCAAGATCGTAGGCGATGAGATCGTTCCCGCAACTGAGCCTTCTATCACCGCTCAGTGCCTGCGTGTTCCTGTTTCGGACGGTCACACCGCAGCTGTTTTCGCTTCCTTTGAGAAGAAGCCTACTATCGAGCAGATTAAAAAGGCTTGGGCTGAGTTCAAGGGCGTTCCACAGGAGCTTGAACTGCCTTCCGCACCTAAGCAGTTCCTCCACTACTTCGAGGAAGACAACCGTCCGCAGGCAAAGCTTGACAGAAACCTTGAAGGCGGCATGGCTGTTTCTATCGGCAGACTTCGTGAGGACACCCAGTATGACTACAAGTTCGTTTGCCTGTCTCACAACACCCTGAGAGGTGCAGCAGGCGGTGCTGTTCTGCTGGCTGAGCTGCTGGCTGCAAAGGGTTACTTCGACAGGTAAGATGCCTTACAGCTATGATATACTTTATTGGCTGCTTATTATCATAATACCCCTTGCTGCCGAACTGAATGTGAAGCTGACATATTCAAAGTACAGCAAGGAGCGCAGCCGATACGGTCTTTCAGCCGAAAAAGCCGCAAGGCGCATTCTTGACGGCGCAGGCTTGCAGTATATAAAGCTTGACAGGATAAGCGGTGATCTTACCGACCGCTACGAGCCGAACTCCAACCGCATAAGGCTGTCCGACACAGTGAACAGCTCACAGAGCATTGCGGCTATCGGAGTTGCGGCTCACGAATGCGGTCACGCCATGCAGTATGCCGAGAATTACACTCCCATACTCGTTCGCAGCAAGATACTCCCCGTGACGAATTTCTGCTCGAAAAGCTGGTATTATATCGTGATACTCGGAGCGCTTTTCTCACGCAGTCTCGCAGGGCATTATATCATGCTTATCGGCGTTATGATGTTTGCGATGATCGTGCTGTTCCAGCTTGCAACTCTGCCTGTTGAGATAGATGCAAGCAGGCGTGCGCTCAGAGTTATCGAACAGCAGGGGATACTTGAAGCTGATGAATGCAGAGCCGCTAAAAAAGTCCTGACTGCGGCGGCGCTCACTTATGTTGCATCGCTCCTGACGGGAGTTTTGCAGCTTATACGCATCGTTATGATGACAAAAAGAAATGACAGCAGAAGACGCTGACATTTTAAATACTCGCCTCTATTCCAAATGCCGCAATAAATCCGTTTATGTGCGAAGATATTGTGGCAGATGGAATAGAGGAGAGTATATTATTACCTTTATAAAGAAAGGTGGTCAAAAACCATGAAAAAGACGATCTTCACAGGCGCAGGTGTTGCTATCGCAACTCCCATGAACGCTGACGGCTCGATAAACTATGACGAGCTGGGACGGCTTATTGATTTCCAGATCGAGAACGGCACAGATGCTATCATAATCTGCGGCACTACGGGCGAAAGTGCCTGTATGACAGATCAGGAGCATATCGACTGCATCAAGTTCGCAGTTGAAAAGACTGCAAAGCGTGTGCCCGTTATCGCAGGAACAGGCTCGAATCACACCGACTATGCCGTGAATCTTTCAAAGCACGCTGAACAGCTGGGCGCTGATGCACTTCTCTGCGTTACTCCTTATTACAACAAGGCTTCGCAGCAGGGGCTTATCAAGCACTTTACCGCTATCGCCGAGGCTGTGACACTGCCGATAATACTCTACAATGTTCCGTCAAGAACAGGCTGCAACATTCTCCCCGAGACTGCGGCAGAACTTGCAAAGATCGACAACATCGCAGCTATCAAGGAAGCATCGGGCAACATCAGCCAGATCGCTAAGGTCCGTCAGCTTTGCGGCGACAGTCTTGACATCTATTCGGGAAATGATGATCAGATCGTGCCTATCATGTCGCTGGGCGGCAAGGGCGTTATCTCTGTTCTCTCAAATGTTGTTCCTAAGCAGACGCATGACATCGCAGCACTTTGTCTCGAAAACAAGTGGTCTGAGGCGCTTGACCTTGCAATGGAATATCTTCCCCTTGCAAACGTTCTGTTCTGTGATGTGAACCCGATACCCGTCAAGGAAGCACTCAACCTTATGGGCTTCAAGGCAGGCTCTTGCAGACTGCCCCTCTGTGACACAAGCGATGACAAGAAAGCTAAGATCAAGGCTGAACTTGACAAGCTTGGACTTACAGGTTCTATAAAGTAAAACTAATGCGGAATTTGCTTCGGCGAGTTCCGCATTTTAAGAAAGGACGTTTAATATGACAAATATTGCTATTTGCGGCGCTTGCGGACACATGGGCAGAGTTATCGCCGACATAATCGCAAACCGTGAGGACTGCAAGGTCATCGCAGGCATCGACAAGATAACTCAGGCTTATTCCGATTTCCCGATAGTCGACACTCCCGACAAACTCCCCGAAAAGCCCAATGTTATCATCGACTTTTCCCACCCCTCGACGCTTGACGGTCTGCTCAGCTACTGCATGACAAACGGCGTTCCGATAGTTGTTGCAACAACAGGCTACAACGCAGATCAGATCGCACAGATAAAGAAAGCTGCCGAGAGCATACCCGTGTTCTTCACGTTCAATATGTCGCTGGGTATCAACCTTATGGCAGAACTTGCGAAAAAGGCAGCGGCTGTTCTTGAAGGTCAGTTCGATATAGAGATAGTCGAGAAGCACCACAACCAGAAGATCGATGCTCCAAGCGGCACGGCTATAATGCTTGCTGATGCGATAAACGAAACGCTTGAAACAAAGTGCAGTTATGTTTATGACCGCCACTCCGTCCGTGCAAAGAGAACTAAAACCGAGATAGGTATGCACTCGATAAGAGGCGGCACGATCGTGGGCGAGCATGAGATAATCTTCGCAGGACGTGACGAGGTCATAACCTTAAAACACGAGGCTCACTCAAAGAGCGTTTTTGCGGTGGGTTCGGTCAATGCGGCTGTGTTTTTAAAGGACAAGAGCGCAGGTCTTTACGCTATGAGCGATATGCTTGCAGAGTCGTGATATAAATATATTAGAACCTGTCTTCACAAGAAATGTGCGTGGATTTTCAGCGAGATTTAGTCGATTTCAAGGCGAAAAACCGCAGTTGTGCTGTCGCACTGCAAGGTTTTTCAACGCAGAAAGCGACTGAATATCGTTGAAAAGACACGTACAGAGCCTTGTGAAGACAGGTTCTTATATGCTCCATGGTGATGCGAAAAGTCGCCATGGGGCATTTTTTTACTGTGCAGGAAAGTTCATGCACTTTTTTTGTACCAATTTTCCCGACTTGTCCTAAACGTGTTTGACAAACGATATTTACTGTGTTAAAATTGAAATACTGTGACAGGAAAATACCTATTTTTCAGGGTCAAGTCAATATAATAAGCTTATAAGGAGATACAGATGTTCAGACTGATAAAACAGGAGGGTGCGGCAAGGCGTGGAGAGTTCACCACTGTTCACGGCACGATACAGACACCCGTTTTCATGAACGTTGGAACAAGTGCTGCGATAAAGGGCGGCATTTCCTCGATAGACCTTGCAAATGAACTGAAATGTCAGGTAGAACTTTGCAATACCTATCATCTTCACGTCCGCCCCGGTGACGATATAATCTACAAAATGGGCGGACTGCATAAATTCATGAACTGGCACAAACCTATACTCACCGACAGCGGCGGATTTCAGGTGTTCTCGCTGGCAAAGCTCAGGAAGATAAAAGAGGAGGGCGTTTACTTCAACTCCCACGTTGACGGGCGCAAGATATTCATGGGTCCCGAGGAGAGCATGAGGATACAGTCCAACCTTGCTTCGACTATCGCCATGGCTTTTGATGAGTGCGTTGAGAATCCTGCGGAATACAACTACTCAAAGCGTTCGTGCGAGCGCACAACACGCTGGCTGGAACGCTGTATAGCCGAGATGAAGCGGCTCAATTCGCTGGAAACGACTATCAACCGTGAGCAGATGCTTTTCGGCATAAATCAGGGCTGTACTTACGATGACCTGAGAGTTGAGCATATGAAGCGCATACGTGAACTGGATTACTGTGCAGGCTTTGCGATAGGCGGTCTTGCAGTCGGCGAACCTACTGAGGTGATGTATCACGTTATCGAAAAGGTCGAGCCGTTCATGCCGAAAGACAAGCCGAGATACCTAATGGGTGTCGGCACGCCGTCAAACATTATCGAGGCGGTGGCAAGAGGTGTTGACTTCTTCGACTGCGTTATGCCCAGCAGAAACGCACGTCACGCAACGGTGTTCACATGGAACGGCATCATGCACGCTCACAACAAGCAGTATGAACTTGATGACCGTCCGCTCGATACGGAATGTGACTGCCCCACCTGCCGAAATTTTTCGAGAGCATACATAAGGCATCTGTTCAAGTCGAACGAACAGCTTGCAGGTCGGCTTGCGGTACAGCATAATCTTTATTTCTACAACACACTTACCGAGCGTATACGTGAAGCGCTTGACGAGGGACGTTTTGAGGAATTCAGACAGAAGTACTCAGTTAAGCTTTCGCAGAAGCTTGAGGATTAAGAGTGGACACAAGGGAATTTCGCACGCTCTCTGACAGGATATGGGACGTTTTTCTCTTTTCGGGCTGTCTGCTCCTTATTGTCGGAGCTGTCATACTTGGTGCAATGCTTTTAACGATGAGGTTTGCCGCTGCGGGGATAGTGCTGCTCGTGGATATACTGCTCCTTGCCTTTGAGCATTATGCCATGAACCGTGATGACAGACGCATTCGGGAGCGCAAGCAGGCATACCGTGACAAGTATTGCAGTACAGTAAGCGTTGACGGCGGTGAGCTTGGTGAACTTTTGTTTGAAAGGGACACAAAAAAAAATATTCTTATTCTGTCAAGGGAACAGCTGAAAGATCATTTCTCAGGCGGTTTTGAGATATATGTCGAGGGTGACAGCACCGATATGGAAGTGGTACTGAACTTTATCAGGCGGACGATACGAGACAGAAAGATAATTGTTGAAGGTTTGACTGAGTACGTTCGGGAGGTTTATCTTGATGAGGGCATCACCGAGGACGAAAATGGTGAGCATATTGATGAGGATTACATCGTAAAAAAGCTGGAATTTGACCGTCTGGAAGTATATACCGACAGCGGCGGCAAGTCCTCAGCATCTCTCAGCGGCGGTATGGATGTCAATATTATGGATCACATCAGTGAGCATGGTCTGACGACCGAGTTTAAAGATGACGGGACTTATGAACATTACAGCGGATAAGGAAAGTGAAAAAAAAGTATGATAAAGCTGGCGATATTTGATCTTGACGGAACGCTTGCAAATTCGATATACGATCTTGCGGCGGCGGTAGATTTTTCGCTGAAAGAGCATGGATATGCGGCACACACTGTTGAGGAATACAGGCAGTTTGTCGGCAACGGTGCAAGAAAGCTGATAGAGCGTGCTGCACCGAAAGGCACTGACGGGGAAACTCTTGACGAACTGCACAGGGGATTTTCGGTATATTACCGTGAGCATTGCCTTGACAAAACAAAGCCGTATGACGGCATAACAGAAGTTATAAAGAAGCTGAGAGCTGAGGGCATCAAGTGTGCTGTTGCATCGAACAAGCCCGATGAATTCTCGCAGGAGATAGTGACGGCGCTGTTCGGGAGCGAGGTTTTTGACCTTGTGAGAGGCAAGCTTGACGGCGTTCCGACAAAGCCGCAGCCCGATATTCTTTTCGGCATTGCCGAGAAGCTGGGTATCGGCATCGGGGACGCTGTTATGATAGGCGATTCGGACGTTGACGTTCAGACGGCGCATAACGCAGGCATAAAGTGCATAGGCTGCGAGTGGGGATTTCGGGGTAAAGATGAACTGGTCACGGCAGGAGCTGATATGCTCGCTCAGTGTCCCGATGATATTTACAGGCTGCTGCACAGCTGATTTTTTGGAGGCTTTACGATGAAGGATTTTTACAAAAGATTCGTGAAAGAGGAACTTGACGAGCAGGGGAGACTGCTGAAATTTGAACTTGATATAAAGGATAATTTCAACTTCTCATATGATGTGGTGGACGAACTTGCAAGGCTTGAACCCGACAGGCTCGCTATCCTTTGGGTCAACGAGAACGGCGAGGAAAAGCGCTTTACCTATCGTGACCTTATGGAGCAGTCGAACAGGGTTGCGAACATGATGACAGCTCACGGTATTAAAAAGGGCGACTTTGTTATGGCTGTCCTCAAACGCCACTATGAGTTCTGGTTCTTAGCCTATGGACTTATGAAGATAGGTGCGATACTTGTTCCCGCAACAAATCAGCTCAGCACAAAGGACTATATTTACCGCTTCAAGGCGGCGGACATAAAGTACATAGTCTGCACAGCCGAGAACGATGTTGCCGCAAAGGTAGACGCTGCGGAAGCAAAATACGGAAAGCTTTCGGGCAAGTTCATAACACACGGTCAGCGTGAGGGTTGGGTGGATTTTCTGCCCGAGATCGCAAAGTTCGAGCCGACACATGAACGCATGGAAACTAACATCTATGAGCCTATGCTCATGTATTTTTCCAGCGGAACAACGGGTCAGCCGAAAATGGCTCTGCACAACTACACGATCGCTGCGGCGCACATCATCACGGGCAAGCACTGGCATCACCTTGACGAGAACTCGCTCCACCTGACCGTTTCGGAAACAGGCTGGGCAAAGTGCGCATGGGGCAAGATGTACGGTCAGTTCGTGGCAGGCGCAACAACATTTATCTATGATTTCGACCGCTTTGACCCCGACAAGCTCATGCAGGTGATCCAGGATTACAAGATAACCTCGTTCTGCGCACCTCCGACAATGTACCGCTTTTTCATCAAAGCAGGCGTCAGCAAGTATGACCTGAGTTCCATAAAGTACAGCTGTATGGCAGGCGAGGCGCTCAATCCTGCGGTATACCGCCGCTGGTATGAGTACACGGGTCTGAAACTCATGGAAGGCTTCGGGCAGTCGGAGTCGGCTGTCATCATTGCAAACCTCTACGGCATGGAGCCGAAAGCAGGCTCAATGGGCAAACCTACTCCGCTTTACAAAGTCGGACTTATGGACTCTGACGGAAACCTTGTGAAGCAGGGCGAAGTTGGTGAGATAGTCGTATTCGGCGAAGAGGGCAGGACTATGGGTCTGCTCAAAGAGTATTACCGCAATCCTGCCGAAAATGAACGTGCATGGAAGTACGGCGTTTACCACACGGGCGACACAGCCTATATGGACAAGGACGGCTATTACTGGTATGTGGGCAGGACCGATGACCTGATAAAAGCGTCGGGCTACCGCATCGGACCTTTCGAGATCGAGAGCATACTCATGGAGCATCCTGCGGTCATGGAATGTGCGATAACGGGCGCTAAGGATCCGATAAGAGGAAACGTTGTCAAGGCGACTATCGTTCTGACCAAGGACTACAAGCCCTCGGACGAACTGGTGAAGGAACTGCAAACTTTCGTCAAGAAGTCGACTGCACCCTATAAGTATCCGAGGATAATCGAGTTTGTCGATGAACTTCCAAAGACTACCAGCGGAAAGATAAAGCGTGGTGAGATAAGAAAACACGACATGGACAGAGCCGATGACGATGAATAAATAATTTTAGAACCTGTCTTCACAAGAAATGTGCGTGGATTTTCAGCGAGATTTAGTCGATTTCAAGGCGAAAAACCGCAGTTGTGCTGTCGCACTGCAAGGTTTTTCAACGCAGAAAGCGGCTAAATATCGTTGAAAAGACACGTACAGAGCCTTGCGAAGACAGGTTCTTATTGCGCTTCTTTTTATGGGGAGCGCAGTTTTTTCACCATTATGTGGAAACTGTCCGCAGATATTTGACATTTTGACAGGTTTTTGGTATAATGGTATTAGTTACTTTACATTGGCTGGTGATACGATGAAAAAGCGTCAGCTTCGGTGGATGAAGCTTGATAATTCCGCAAAGCTATATCCTGCCACGAAACGGCGTGATTGGAGCAATATTTTCAGGCTGTCGATAACTCTTGACGGCATGATCGACCCGTGGCTTTTGCAAGAGGCGCTCAACAAAACAGTGCGGCGTTTTCCGTCTATCGCTGTGCGTGTGCGTGCAGGTGTGTTCTGGTATTATCTGGAAGAAATTGAGCGTGCGCCGAGGGTAAAGCAGGATCACAGCTATCCGCTCACACATATGCCGTTTGACGATATACAAAGGTGCGCATTTCGTGTGCTTTACTACAAAAACCGCATAGCTGTTGAGTTTTTTCACGCTATCGCCGACGGAAACAGCGGTCTTATATTTCTTAAAACGCTGACGGCAAAGTATCTTGAACTTTCACGCAGTATAAAAATACCGTGCGAGCAGGGGGTTTTTGACGTTGCAGAACAGCCCCGTGAGGAAGAACTCAGGGACGATTTTCTGAGATACGCAGGCAAAAATCCGCTAAAACAGTCGGAAGCGACCGCTTACCAGCTCAAAGGCACGCCTCTCCCGAACGGTTTTCGTGACCTTATAATCGCAGAGCTTGACGTTAAAGAAGTGCTTGATGTTGCCCACGAGTATAAGGCGACACTTACCGAACTGCTTGTGACGGTGATGATACAGTCATTTCTGTCGGTGCAGGCTGAACGTGTTCCGCCGAAAAAGCGCCGACCCGTCAAAGTGCTTGTTCCGAACAACCTGCGGCGGATCTTCCCGAGTGAAACGCTCAGGAATTTCGTGCTTTACGTTTCCCCGGGAATCGACCCTAAGCTTGGCGACCTGACTTTTGAACAGATGCTGAGCGACGTTCATCACCAAATGGCGCTTGAACTTACACCTTACAGGATAGCCGCAAGGATACGCTCGAACGTGGGCTTTGAGCAGATGTGGGTGCTGAAACTTCTGCCGCTGTTTTTGAAAAATATCGGCATGAAGATCGTCTATAACATGAACGGCGAGAAAAAGACCTGCATCACCATGTCGAATTTAGGTGCTGTGAAAATGCCGCAGGAAATGGCGGCGCACGTTCAGCGTGTGGGCTTCACGCTGGGAACTCAGCATACTTCGCCGAACAACTGTGCGATACTCAGCTTCGGGGACAAGCTTTATATTGAACTGATACGCTCGATACAAGAGCCTGTTCTCGAACAGCGTTTTATAACGAATCTCAGGGATATGGGGCTTCACATCAAACTCAGCTCCAATTACGGATACGGAGGTGTACAATAAAATGTACTGTATAAAATGCGGAGTGGAACTTGCGGACAGCGAGAAGAGATGTCCCCTGTGCTTCACAAGAGTTTACCACCCCGACCTTGAAATGCCTGACGGCGATCCGCTTTTTCCCGACAATCCTGTGATAAAGCGGCACACAGTCACACGTGCAGGCTCGCTGTTCATACTTACATCGCTGTTTCTCATAGCGCTCGTCATGCCGCTCATCTGCAACCTGAGCATAACGGGCGAAGTGACATGGGGAGGAATATCCGCCTCAGCGATAGTGCTCGCATACATAATAGTGGTGCTGCCGTTTTGGTTCAAGCGCCCTAACCCTGTGGTATTCGTGCCTGTTGACCATGCGGCGGCGGCGCTTTTTCTGCTCCACATCGACCTTTTTACTGACGGCAACTGGTTTTTGTCCTTTGCGCTTCCGACAGTGGGAGCATCCTGCATCATCTCAACGGCGGTCATTGCCCTTTGCAGATATGTCCGAAAGGGTTATCTATACATCTTCGGCGGAGCAACGATACTCAGCGGAATGGCGATAGTTCTGACGGAATTTTTGCTGAACTTCACTTTCGACATACACAGCCGACTCGTCTGGTCGATATATCCCTGTGCGGCGTTTTTGCTGATAGGTCTTATGCTCATAATCATTGCCATAAACCCTGCGCTCAGAACAACGCTCGAGAAAAAGTTTTTTGTATAGTTTTTTGGTGTATTATGGAAATTTTTTTTAAAGATTTTTCTGAAAAATCCTTGACTTTATATGAGATATGTGATAAAATATATTTGACAGGTCAGTATGCCTGTTTACAGTAAATATTATGAAAGGAGAAAAGCATCATGTTTACACAAAAATCGGTCGCAACAGTTGTTATCCTGACTATCGTTACCTGCGGTATCTATGGTCTGGTGTGGTACTGGGGCGCAATGCACGAGCTTTACAACGCAGGAGGTCAGAGCGTTGCAGGACTTGACCCGACTATCCAGTTTATCCTGCTGTTCCTCTATGTCGGCGGCATTTTCTTTGCAATAAACGCTGATGACAACCTCAACGCAGTAAAACAGCAGAGAGGACTTCCTCCCAGCGACAACAAGATCCTTTACATTCTGCTTTCGGTGCTGGGTCTCGGTATCGTAGTAATGGCACTCGTTCAGAATGAGATGAACCAGCTGGCATAAGCCAAACTTAAAGCTGTCCGTCATTAGCTCGGGCAGCTTTTTTAGTGGAGGACAGTGCTTTTGAAAAAGAGAACGTTAAGAGTTGTGCTGTTCCTTTCGGCGGCGGCGGCAGTCATCTGTCTGTATACACTCATCATGGATAAAACAGGTCACGGACTGCCGTGCATCTTCCGCAAAGTTACAGGGTTCAGATGCCCGGGGTGCGGCAACACTCACGCTCTGCACTGCCTTGCAAGGCTGGAATTTGCGCAGGCACTCAGGTGGAACGCACTCATGCCGCTTGAAGCGGTGTTTGCGGCATGGCTCATCACGGCGACTTCATTAAGGTATATAAAAACAGGAAAGTATATCCTCACGACAGGCAGTGAAAAAGTCAATATCGCATTTCTGGCGGTGATATTGCTGTGGTGGATCGTGCGGAACATAATCGGTATCTAGGAGAAAGAAAATGGCATTAGACGGAATATTTATGAGCCTTGTTAAAGAGGAACTTGAAGTTCTGCAAAACGGCAGGGTGGATAAGATATATCAGCCCTCCCGTGAAGAACTGGTGATCGGACTTCGCACACGGGAAGGCTCATACAGACTGCTGATAAATTCGGCGGCAGGCACGGCAAGAGTTCACCTGACGGCGCAGAGCATCGAAAACCCGAAAACGCCCCCCATGTTCTGTATGCTCATGAGAAAACGGCTCGGTTCGGGCAGGCTCATCGGCATAAGGCAGGAGGGCTTTGAACGTATACTCTGCTTTGATTTCGATACGGTGAACGAACTTGGCGACCACGAAACGCTGACACTTGCAGCCGAGATAATGGGCAGGCGCTCAAATCTCATTCTTATCGGCGGTGACGGCAAGATCATCGACAGTATAAAGCGTGTCACGCCCGATATGTCGGCAGTGCGCCCCGTTCTTCCCGGAATAGCCTATACAACGCCCCCACGCTCGCCGAAGCTCAGTCTTACGGCGCTTGACGGCGAACAGTTTGAAAAGGCACTGGGCGTGTTCAGCGCAAAGCGTGTCTCAAATGCGCTCGTTCAGGTGCTGGAAGGTATCTCGCCCGTGTTTGCGGACGAAGCGGTGTCTGTATGTGTCGGAAATGACAAGGCTGTATCGGAACTGTCTCACGGCGAACTTGTGCGGCTGACAGAGTGGCTTCAAGGGCAGGGGAGCAGGCTTTCGGACGGCAGGACAGATTTCACGATACTCAGTACACCCGAGGGAATGCTGAAAGATTTCTGCTTCACACGGATAGAACACTTCGGCAGTCTCATGAAGCTAAGTCACGCTGAGAGCGCCTGCGAACTTCTGGACGTTTTCTATTCCGAGAAAAGCCGTTCGGAGCGCATCAGGCAGAAAGCTCAGGATCTTTTCAGGCTGTTGGGTTCGCTGTCGGAGCGTGTTGCAAGGAGAACTGCGAATCAGCGTCAGGAACTTGCGGAGTGCGCCGACCGTGACAAGCTGAAAAACATGGGCGACCTTATCATGACAAATCTTTACGCCATAAGCAAGGGTCAGACTTCTGTCACCTGTGCGGATTATTACAGCGAGAACGGCGGCGAGATAACTATTCCGCTTGACCCGAGACTTACTCCCTCGCAGAATGCCCAGCGTTATTACAAGGAGTACCGCAAAGCTGACACTGCCGAGAAAAAACTGAAAGAACTTATACAGAAAGGCGAGGAGGAACTGCGCTACATCGAGTCGGTAGCCGATTCGCTTGAACGGTGCGAGAGCGATTCCGACATCGACCAGCTTCGTGAAGAACTTATCGAACAGGGTTATCTGCGCAGACGCGGAGGACGTGCAAAGGCTGACAGACCGCTCCCTCCGATGAAGTATCTTTCAGATGACGGCTTCACGATACTTGTCGGCAGGCACAACCGTCAGAACGACAAACTCACGCTTAAAGACTCGCAGAAGCACGATATTTGGCTTCACACACATGACATCACGGGTTCGCACACAGTCATCGTGACGGGCGGCGTTACTCCCCCCGATTCGACGATATTGCAGGCGGCGAGGATAGCGGCTTACTGCTCGAATGCACGTCAGAGTTCGCAAGTGCCCGTTGACTACACGCTTATCCGCCATGTGAAAAAGCCAAACGGCGCAAAGCCGGGCATGGTGATATTCACCGACCAGCGGACGGTCTATGTCAAGCCCGATGCCGCCGAAGCGGAACGTATCAGAGTGAAATAACTAAAAAGAGCGCTGCCGATGTGTTCGGGAACGCTCTTTTTGTATGACGATATTCAGGCTTTGCGTATGACGAGTGTGACTTTGAACTCGCCGTTTTCTATCTCGGCAAACGCTTCGCCGTCCATGAGGGTCATGAGTTTTCGGCAGATATAAAGTCCCAGACCGCTCCCCTCGGCATTTCCGACATTGCTCCCACGCTTGAAGCTGTCGAAAATATCCTGCAATTCCTCGGGCGGCAGTGTACAGCCTGTGTTTGAAACGGTCATAAGCCGACAGTCCTCTTCATCGGAAAAGCTGAACGCTATCCGCTTGCCGTCACCGTATTTCATGGCGTTGACTATAAGGTTGAGTATGCACTCCGCAAGTCTGTCGGGGTCGCAGAGGATAAGGCAGTCGGAGTGATCTTCAACAATAAATTCCGTCCCGAACGGTTCAAGCTTTGCGGCGATCTGCGGCTTTATACTGTCAAGCACGCTGTCTAAAAAGACCTCGCCGTTATGCACTTCAAACTTGATAAGGTCCTCGTTTGCGGCATCACGTATCTGAGCCATGAGCGCTTCGATCTCGGCGGCACGCTTGCTGATAAGAACGGCGGTGTCATGCTGTTTCTGAGGGTCGGAGTAAAGCCCTCTCGACAGTGCTTCGGCGCTGAGTTTTATCGCAGAGAGCGGCGTTTTTATATCGTGAGAAAGCGAAAGCAGGAGCAGGCGCTTGTCTCTCTGGGCTTCAAGTTCGTGTCTGCGGCTGAGTTCCAGCGAGTCACGGAGCATCTGCACCGCCCATGTGAACCTGCCGAACCAGCGGCTCTTATGTTCGGGAAGCTGTACGAACAGGTTGCCTTTTGCAAGTTGGAAAGGCAGGTCGGTGAACTCCGAGAACGGTTTAAGCACCGAGCGGCGAATGAAAACAAGCACTGCCGCCACCAGCAGAAAGCACACGCCCATTACGATGTTCACGAGAGCTAACATCTGAACTTTGTCATCGTGAAATTCATATTCGATACGCCAGAGTTTTCCGTCCGCTTCAACGATCATATACTGTTCGTCAGTTTCGTACAAGTTCCCGTCATCGGGGTAAATGCCCGTTAAAAATCTGTAATGCGAAAGGTCAGCACTGCCGTTTTTCCTTATCTCATCGGCGGCACGTTTAGCCTCAACACGATAAAGACCGCTGTTTTCCCTCTCGATACGCATTACGGAGATATTCACGGCAGCCGCAAGAACTATCATCACGATAACAACAGCCGTTGTCAGTTTGCGGAACGTCCTCATACGTATTTGTACCCCACGCCCCACACCGTCAGCAGGCGTTTAGGTTTTTTGGGGTCGGCTTCAAAGCGTGAGCGCAGTCTGCTGATGTGAACATTCAGCGTCTGAGGTTCAGACAAGCTGTCGCTTCCCCACACGGCATTGAGCAGGTATTCTTTTTTCAGGACTTTGCCCTTGTTCTCGATAAGCAGCAGAAGCAGATCGAATTCCTTTGCGGTGAGTTCGGTCTGCTGACCTTTTATAACGGCGGTGCGGTCTGCACGGTTAAGTGTTATATCGCCGTCAGAGACTATATCCTGCGAATAACGTCTGCGGAAGATCCCTCGTATTTTTGCGAGCATTATGTCGATGTCATAAGGCTTTTCGATATAATCATCAGCGCCCAGTTCAAGACCGCTGAGTTTATCCTCCTTAGACGTTCGGGCGCTCACGATAAGAATGGGCGTGTCGGCGGTATCACGTATTTTCGAGCAGACGGTAAAGCCGCTTTTATCGGGAAGATTAACGTCAAGCACTACAAGCTTTGCGCCGTATCTTTCGTAAAGGCATATACCCTTTTCAGCGCAGTCGGCAGCCGAAACGGAGTAACCCTCAGCCCTGAGAAAATCCGTCAGCAGAGCCGCCATATCCTTATCGTCTTCGACTATCAGTATATCCATTCTTTCACGCCCTTTTCTTATTGTTTATGGCTTTTTATGTGCGGTTGTTTTTAAGAACCTGTCTTCACAAGAAATGTGCGTGGATTTTCAGCGAGATTTAGTC
>CAMVRM010000034.1 GCA_947169885.1 uncultured Ruminococcus sp. | reverse complement strand
AAGCCTACGCCGCCCAAAAGTGAACCTTTGGACTGCTTTTGATATGCCGCTTCATATGTTAGCTGTTCATAAGTATTTTCTCGGACTATTTTGGATATGCCGCTTCATGTGTCGCCCGTTCGCCGCTGGGCTCACATCGCACAAAGGTAGGCAAGCCGCTCGTAAGGGATAGCTGTGGTCGGTTTATTTGTTGCGAGCGGCTTGATCTTGAATGGAGCTCTGCTCCAAACCTCGCCGGTCTAGCGCAACCGGAGTGCGCTAAGTCGCTTACGCGCGATTCCACTTCATTTGTATATTTTAACCGCTCATTTATAGTTTCATAATTCTTCTTTCTTAATTCTTATTTAATCAAGTCTGTGTATGTATTCGTAGAGGTTTTCGGCGGTTTCGAGGTTCACGCCTGCCGCCGCCGCAAGTTCCTCAACGCTTGCACGGCTGAGTGCTTCTTTGGTCTTGAACTCGGTCATGAGTTTCTGCACACGCTTTTCGCCGATGCCTTTAACTTCCGTCAGCCCCGACTTTATCGCCGCTTTTGAGTGCTTTGAGCGTGTGTAGCCTATCGCCCAGCGATGCACCTCGTCCTGTATCTGCGTGACAAGGTTGAACGCCTTGCGGTATGCGTGCAGACTTATCTCGTGGTCAGAGGCGGTCGCCGCTCTCGTTCGGTGCTTTGAGTCTTTCACAAGTCCGTAGATCGGCACGGTTATGCCCATTGACCGCACAAGCGGCGTTATCGTTGCAACGTGACCCTTGCCGCCGTCAAGAAGGATAAGGTCGGGGAGCGTTGAGAACCCCTCGTCCTCCTGCTCGAAATAGCGCTCAAAACGCCGCACTATTGCCTCGCTCATAGCCGCATAGTCGTTCTGCTCGGTCAGCGTCTTTATCGCAAATCGCCTGTAAAAACGCTTGCAGGGTCGCCCGTTCTCGAACACCACCATTCCGCAGGTCATGTCCTCCGAGCCGAAATTCGAGATGTCATAGCACTCGATGAACTGCGGCGGTTTTTCCAGCCCCAGCGCTTTCGTCAGTTCTTCAAGTGCGCCGATCTCCCTGCCCGTCCTGCCGACTTTCAGCGACAGATGCTCACTTGCGTTGGACTTCGCAAGGGAAGTGAGTTTCAGCAGACCGCCCCTCTGCGGAACACTCAGCCTTACTTTGTGTCCGCACTTTTCCGAAAGATACTGCCCTATAAGTTCGGCGTTTTCAACAGGTTCGTCAAGCAGAATGTCACGGGGTATCTCGTCACGGTCCCGGTAGAATTCCAGAATGTAGCCCTCTCTCATGCTCGAACCCTCGTCAGTCATGCCGAGCGGTGCGGAATGCTTGTCGAAAAGCCGCCCCTCACGATACATCAGCACGCTCCCGAACGCCTGACCGCTGTTGCAGCTGACTGCGAAGATGTCCATATCTTTCAGGTCTTCGCTCACGATCTTCTGATCTTCTGCGGCTTTTTTTATGGCGGTTATCCTGTCACGGAGTTTTGCCGCAAGCTCAAAATCCAGCTCCTCCGAAGCTTTGTACATCTGCTCGGTCAGCCGTTCAACGCTTGCCTGCGAGCCGTTTTTGATGTACTCCACCGCCTGACGGACAGTCTCACAGTATTCCTCCTGAGAAATTTTCCCCTGACACACGCCCATGCACTGCCTGATGTGGAAATTCAGGCAGGTGCGCCCTTTGCCGAAGTCCCTCGGGAACACTTTACTGCAAGTCGGGAGCATGAACACCTTGTTCGCCTCGCTGACCGCCTGACGCACCGAGTAGGAACTGATGTAAGGTCCGATGTACTGCGCACCGTCATCCTCTTTCTGCAAAACGGCAGTCAGTCTGGGGAACGGTTCGTCCGAAACACGTATGTAGCTGTAACCCTTGTCGTCCATGAGCTTGATGTTGTATTTCGGGGTATACTGCTTTATGAGCGAGCATTCCAGCACCAGCGCTTCAAACTCGCTGTCTGTCACGATAAAGTCATAGTCCTTGACAAGCGTGACCATTTTCCACACTTTCGGCAGATGATCCTGACCTTTTCGGAAGTAACTGCTGACACGGTTGTGAAGATTCTTCGCCTTTCCGACATAGATTATCTTGCCCGTGCTGTCTTTCATGAGGTAGCACCCGGGCTTGCCCGTCAGTTTTGAAGTCTTGTCTCTCAGGTAAGCGAGATTCGGATTTTGCTGTTCGGTAACGTACATTTTATAGCCCCTTTTTTATAAGTAAGAAAGTTGTTCGGACATATGCAATAAAGCGAGGACATCGGAAAAAACGCCCCGAACGCCCTCGCAGTTTATCGCAAATTTTCAAGAACAGACTATAGCAATCCAAGAAAATATCAACACAAATCTTTCGGATAAAATTCCACATTACTGCGTCAAACTCCCTTGCAGGGCGACAGCCCAACTGCGGTCGTTTTCCTTGTACTGTGAAATTTTCTCTCGAAATCTTTATGCCGATATTTCCTTGTATTGCTATAAGATAAAAGCACCATATCTGTTATCTTTTATCTATCATTTGTTATCTTTTTATTCGATGCTTCCGCTGCCGTAGACAACGTTTATCTTTTCGTCATAGTCCTCGATCTTGTCAGTGGGAAGTCCGCCGATCGTGAATGTAACGGTGATCGGGTCGGTTGTTTTCCAGCAGGTCGCATCTTCCATAAGACCGTCGCCGTAGCCGTTCTTGATCTTTATCATCTGCTTGTTTTCTTCGTAAGCTTCGGTGTCCTCTATGACCTGATATTTCTCGCTCTCGGGGTCGGTGTCATGCTCGAATGTATAGGTCTGACCGTCGATAACGCACTCGTCTATCCAGAAAGTCAGGTCGGGATACTGTGCGAACTCGGTCATAAGTTCAACGCCGAAATAGCCGCACATAAGTCCTGCATCGAGCCACTCCTGCGGAGCGTGATAGCCGCTCATCTCAACGGTGTAAGTGCCGTTGCCCGTGATGTAAACGTCAACGTTAGTCGAGGGGACGATCGAAGTCTCGGCTTCATCGGTAGCGCACAGGTCGAGATCCTTTCTGTGATCCCACTGATCCATGTTCATCCACACGATACCTGCTCTGCCGTATTTGTCCACGCCGTCCTCAACAGGCTCAAAGTGATAGTCGTTGGGGTCGCCTGCGTTGGGGTCATCTGCATCGGCAGCGCTCTCGTCAGCGGTGCTTTCCTCTGCGGTGCTGTCAGCCGCACTTTCCTCAGCGGTGCTTTCTTCAGCCGCACTTTCAGCCGCAGAAGAGGTGTCAGCCTTGCTTGCAGAGCCGCCCTCGGACGAACTGTCATCGCTGTTGCCGCAGCCGCCGAGCATTGCAGCAGCTGCCGAAACTGCGAGCAGTCCTGCTAAAAATCTCTTGATCTTCATAATAAATACCTCCGATTAAAATTGCCCGATCCTTTCGGACGTTTCTTATTAAGTTGATTATATCATAATATTCGCAAAATTGCAAGTATTTTTAACGAAATTTCGTAATAATTTCACCCTAAAAAAGAGCCGACACATTTTCAGCATCGGCTCGGGAAAATTAAGAACCTGTCTTCACAAGAAATGTGCGTGGATTTTCAGCGAGATTTAGTCGATTTCAAGGCGAAAAACCGCAGTTGTGCTGTCGCACTGCAAGGTTTTTCAACGCAGAAAGCGACTGAATATCGTTGAAAAGACACGTACAGAGCCTTGTGAAGACAGGTTCTTATCGGGCGATAGGCTGTAAAAAGCCCTTGATGTCGGCGGCAGGGATAGGCTTTGAGTACTTGTAGCCCTGCAAATAGCCTGCATTCATGCGGACGCAGTTTTTCTCGTCCTTTTCGTTCTCAACACCCTCGAACAGCACGGAGTAACCCAGCTTTATGAACATTCCCGCAAAGGTGCTGACCATGTATTCCGAGGAGTAGTTCTTGCCCATTTCGATAAGGAGCGAGCGGTCGAACTTGATGATGTCGAAAGGCAGTTCCATTATCCTCTCGAAGTTTGAATATCCCGTCCCGAAATCGTCAAGATAGAACTTTATGCCGAGATTTTGCAGTTCCATGATGCGGCTTTTCATAAGCTTGAAATCCTGTTCACTGCGGCTCTCGGTTATCTCGACTGCGATCTTCTCGAAAGGAATGCCGTTCATGGTGATTATCTCACGGACTTCCTTGCAGAAGCTGTCATATTTCAGGTCTATCGCCGAGAAGTTTACGGATATTCGCTTGATGTCAAGACCGTTATCGGTAAAGTGCTTGATGATGCGGCAGGTCTTGTTTAAAATTATCATACTCAGAGCGTGTATCTGACCGTTCTGTTCCGCAAGAGGAATGAACTTGTCGGGGAACACAAGCCCCGTCTTTTCGAGCCGCAGACGCATGAGTGCTTCGGCGGTGTCATAAGTGCCCGTGGTGATGTTGAACACAGGCTGTAAATAGAGCAGAACTCTTCCATCGTTAAGGTCATGGCTGTTCATGATGTCATCGAGCTGGTCGAGAATATATCTCGAATCGAAGAAACGCTGTATATCGTTCTCGTCAACTCTGTGGATATTGTTGTAAGCCATTGACGCTTCAACGAAATCAATGAGCTTTGCATATTCTGCGGAGTCGGTTATGTCGCTTACCGTTTCACATATTACGATCTTGTATTCCAAGCCGAATTTCTTCTGCTTTCTGCCGAAATCCGAGAGCATTTTTTCAATGATGAACTTTGTGTCTTTCTGTTCCGAGAGCGGCAGAGTAAGCACAAAGCGTTCGTTCGGGAATCGGTAAAGCACGCCGCGGCGCACGTTCTTGCGGAAGAAGTCATAAAATTCCAGTTTGAGGTCTTTTGACTCTTTTATGTTCTTGTCAAAGCCCAGCATGGTACAGCTCATTATGACGAGCCTGCGCTCCTTGTCGAAAGCGTCGTTCAGTTCGTTGAAGAAGTAGTTGGACGAAACTGCGCCCGTATCAACGTCATATGGGTTCGAGTGAAAGATGAAGAAGATACCCATGAGCAGGAAGAAGATCGAAGCCATTGTGAATGACTGCTGTTTGTGCGGACCCTGACTTGCCATAATGAACCATGAGATGATGTTCACCCCGAGAAGCCCTCTGTAAACCTGCTTTATCAGGCGGTAGCGGTAACGGATCACCATGTATAAAATGCTCGCCATGAAGATCCCGTAGAGCGGAATGAAAAGGTTCACGCCCGTTTGCGGACTGCCCTCGCTGTTTATCCTGAAACCGAATCCGAAAGCCGTTGCACAGGCATCGAACAGAATGACGGGAATGATTATCCCGCATTCGATGCGGCGGTATATCTTTGAAAAGCGTTCGCTTATCCACAACGGGTCATGCAGATAAACTCCGTAAAGGTGGATAAAGCCGATTATTGCGATATTGTGGATAAATCTTGAAGCATATATCACAAGTCTGTATTTGAGAGTTTCTTCCGAATGTACCAGCATCTGGAAGAGAACATTCGAGATCGAACCTATGACAAGCGCCGTGAGCATACCCAGCATAAGCTTGAAATTTTTGTCCTTGCGGATATATGTTTGTGCAAGAAGAACAGCGATTATAAGGCAGAGGGCTACGACTGTCAGGTCGCCGACGGGCGTGTAATCAGTCGGGTTCAAAGCGTGTGATCTGAACAGCATAGTCTCACTTCCTTTCCTATGAAAAGTTAAATTTTATATCAAAATAGTATATCATCTCAGACAATTTGTTAATTGCATTATATCACTTTGGAAAGGATTTGTCAATATGGTGTCAAAATTTAAGGAGATTTTTTAATTAAATCGTCAAGTTGCACAAAGAAAAGGCGGTCGAAAAGGTTTTTGAAAGGGCGTGATTTGATATATTTGCTTAAATTTGGCATATGATCGGAAAATATTGTGAGTAGATCAGCTGTCACAATAACGGTTTCATGTCGGAAAAATTCAAAAAAAATTTATATTCTGATTTTTGAAAATAGTCTGCTGATTTTGAATGCCGATTTGTAACCATATTGTCATATTTATTAAGCCGAAAAATATTGAACAGTACAAAAAAATGACCGAAAATGTCGAAAAAATGTTGCCGCAGCCTATTGACGAACGCCTGAAAACGTGCTATAATATAGGTAGGTTGAGGGAAGTATGGACACCTTGACACGGACTTTGACGAAAACGGTATTGTTCACATTACAATTCGGTTAAAAGATTTTCCTGATTTGTAATAATTTTCTCCGAAAATTTTGCCTTTTTTGTTCTCCCTGTACGCTTATCGGCTCAACTTGACCTCGGATTTGTCTGTTTTTCCACTTGCATTTTTCAGGAGAATGGTGTATAATAATATCAAGGTGGGGAAAAGTGTTAAAAAGCGGTGATTTTTTGTCACGGTTTTTCCTACTATCCGACCAAAAAGGCGGTGAACGGGCAAAATGGCAGGCAAAATGCTCAAAGGCACTTACAGCCAGTCGGTCGATGCCAAGGGCAGAATGGCTTTCCCGGCAAAACTCCGTGAGATCATGGGCGAAAGCTTTGTGCTTACAAGAGGTGTCGGCGGCTGCATTTTTGTGTTCACTCCCGAACTGTTTGACGCTAAGGCGGAAAAGCTGGGCGAACAGCCGATGATGGCGACCATAACCGTTCAGCGCACACTCATGGCAAACGCCGTGGACGTTGATGCGGACAAGCAGGGGCGCATACTTATCCCTCAGCGGCTCAGAGAAATGGCAGGTATCGGCAGTGAGGCTGTCGTGACAGGCGTTTTTGACCACTGCGAGATATGGAATGCCGATAAATGGAACGAGAAAAACAGCCTTTCCGATGAGGAATACATGAAGGCATTGGAGGCGGCAGGATTCTGATGGAGTTTAGTCATGTTTCGGTGCTGCTGCACGAGACAGTAGGTTCGCTGAACGTCAGACCCGACGGCATATACGTCGACGGAACGGCGGGCGGCGGCGGTCACAGCTTTGAACTTGCGTCACAGCTTGACCCGAAAAAAGGGCGGCTGTTCGCTTTTGACCGTGACCCCGAAGCTGTTGAGGCGGCTTCAAAACGGCTTGCAGGTCTGCCTGCACAGGTGATACATTCCGAGTTCTCGGGCATGAAAGAAAAGCTTGCAGAACTGGGAGTCGGCAGAGTTGACGGCGTGATGCTCGACTTAGGTGTTTCGTCACACCAGCTGGACGATGCCGAAAGAGGATTTTCTTTCCACAAGGACGCACCGCTCGATATGAGAATGAGCGGCGAGGGTCTTTCGGCAAGAGATGTTGTGAACGGCTGGAGCTATGAACAGCTGAGAACGATACTTTATGATTACGGCGAGGAAAAATTCGCACCGTCTATCTCGAAAGCGATAGTCACGGCAAGAGAAACTTCGCCGATAGAAACGACTATGCAGCTTGCGGAGATAATCAGCTCGGCTGTTCCGCAGCGTGTGCGCAGGGAAAAGAACCCCTGCCGCAAGACTTTTCAGGCTATACGCATAGCCGTAAACGATGAACTGGGCGAACTGGACAGAACGCTCGACACGGCGTTTTCACTGCTGAAAGTCGGCGGAAGGCTCGCAGTCATAACGTTCCATTCGCTCGAGGACAGAATGGTGAAGCGCCGCTTTGCCGAACTTTGCACAGGCTGCACCTGTCCGCCCGATTTTCCGCAGTGCGTATGCGGAAAAAAGCCGCTGGGACAGAACGTGTTCCGCAAGCCCGTAACGGCATCGCAGGAGGAACTCGAAGCTAACAGCCGCAGCCGCAGCGCAAAACTGAGAACTATCGAACGCATAAGAGAAACACAGTATGATGAGTAACAACTGACATCTGATATATCTCTTATCTATTATCTTGAAAAAAGGGGGTGGGCTTTGATGGCAGTTAATGTTGATCTTGCTTACGATTATGAAAAATATGAACAGTTCAGCGAGCAGGAGGACGAGTATGCCGCCAAGATACGCAGCAAGCGCAGCGCCAATAAGCGCAGAAGAAATGCGGCAAACGTCAAGATAATATTGGCAGCGCTGGTCTTTCTGGGTCTGCTTTCGGGAGTTCTGTACGGAAAAGCCGAGAAATCGAGGCTCTACGCCGAAAATACAGCCCTCGAAAATGAACTGGCAGTGCTGAATAACGAGAACCTGAGCCTGCAAAGCGAACTTGCACAGCAGACAGGTCTTACAAAAGTCGAGGAATACGCAGAGACAAAGCTGGGCTTGCAGAAGCTCGACAAGTCTCAGATAGAATACGTTGAGATACAGGAAAAGACCGCCGCACAGAGAGTACAGCCCGAAGATCAGAACGTCTTTATCAGGCTTTCGGAATGGTGGGAAGAAACGCTGGAATATCTGGGACTTTGATGAATAGAATAATTACAGAGGGATAAGCCCCTCTGACAAGGAAGTTAAGAACATTATAAAAAATGTGCTTAGCTTTCTTGTTGTACATGGATCATTATGGAGATGGAACGAAATGATAGACCGCCCTACCGAACGTATGCGCCGCAGAGTGCTTGTGTGGCTCACGCTTATACTTGCGATAGTTGTCGGGTATACGATATGGTGCATATTCAAGATCTCGATAAAGGAAAGCAAAAAGTGGCAGTCGCTCGCTAACTCTCAGCAGCTGACCAGCACGACTGTTTCTGCATCGAGGGGAACGATCTACGACACAAACGGTCAGGTACTCGCTCAGAGTGCGACCGTTTATACAATTTATTCCGACAACTTTATGCTGTGGGAATTTATCGACAAAAAAGATGACCGCATCAAGGAACTTAAAGCGGCAATAGCTGAGGAGAACGATGAGGAAACGATCTCGGAGTATACCGAAAAACTCAAAAACACTCTCAACTCGAACGATACATATAATGCCGTGCTGGATTTCTTTGCGGAAAAACTGGGGATAGAACGAGGAACGCTTGCGGATAAGCTGTCCGACAAGTCTATGCGCTACGTTATCCTTAAAAAAGAGATAGAGAAAACAGATGCTGACGAGATAGAAAAATTCCTCTCGGAACAGGAACTTGACGGCATCAGATGCGACCCCGATACAAAGCGCTTTTATCCGCAGAACTCCCTCGCCGCAAACGTTATCGGCTATACCGATTACAACGGCACGGGCATCTACGGTCTTGAAGCGTATTACGAAGAATACCTTGCGGGCGTTGACGGCAGAGTTGTCACCGCCGCTGATAAATACGGAAACGAGATACCTTATAAATACAAGCAGAGTTACGAGGCTCAGGACGGCGACACGCTTTATGCCAACATTGATGTCAATATCCAGTACTATTTAAAAAGGGCACTGGAAGACGTTTGCGCACAGCACTCTCCGAAGTATCGTGCCTGCGGAATAATCATGAACCCGAAAACGGGCGAAGTGCTTGCAATGGAGACTTGTTACAGCTACGACCCGAATGAGCCTGCTGAGGTAACAGATGCACAGACAGCCGCAAAGCTTGCTTCGCTCCCCGAGGATTCCAAAGAATACACCGACCTGCAAATGAACGCATGGGCGACCCAGTGGAGCAACAAGGC
The DNA here is from genome assembly GCA_947169885.1 of uncultured Ruminococcus sp. Classification (GTDB taxonomy): domain Bacteria; phylum Bacillota; class Clostridia; order Oscillospirales; family Ruminococcaceae; genus YE71. The sequence goes on along the minus strand of CAMVRM010000034.1, from coordinate 26,683 downwards.
TATTTCGGAACTTTACTTCCCGGGTTCAGTCTTCAAGGTCATTACGGGTTCGGCGGCTCTGGAAGAAAACGCCATAACGCTTGAGGACACGTTTTCCTGCGGAACTCAGATAAAAGTGCTTGACACGACCTATCACTGCTGGTCTGACAGCGACCACGGTGCGCAGAATTTGCAGGACGCTATGACAAACTCCTGCAACCCTGCTTTTATACAGATAGGTCAGCGGCTGGGCATCGACAAGTTCTATAAGTATCTGAAAGCATACGGCTTTACCGATAAAACAGGCATAGACCTCCCCGGCGAGGCTTACGGTCTGACTAAGCTTTATGACAACATGACGATCGTTGACCTTGCGTCCGAATCTTTCGGACAGACAAACAAGATAACCCCGATACAGATGATAACCGCTTACTCGGCGGCGATAAACGGCGGCTATCTCGTAACGCCGCAGGTCATCGACCGCATAATCGACTCAAACGGCAACATTGTCAAGGACTTTGAGCCTGACATCAAACGTCAGGTCATTTCCGAGGACACAAGCGCCGCAATGAGAGAGATACTCGAAAACGTCTGCGTGACGAATCAGGGTTCAAACTGCTATATTCAGGGCTACCGCATCGGCGGCAAGTCGGGAACCTCCCAGAAGCTTGACATCGACCCCACGGGCAGGGAAGACTATGTTGCTTCCTACTGCGCATTTGCACCTGCTGACGATCCCGAAGTGATAATGCTCGTCATGGTGGACGATCCGCAGGGCGATGAGTTCTATGGAAGTCAGGTGGCAGCGCCTGTCTGCACTCAGGTGCTTTCGGACATTCTGCCTTACCTCGGATTTATCCCCGAATACACCGATGAGGAACTTGCGGAACTTGATGTGAGCGTGCCGAACGTTGAATACCGCACCGTTTCCGAAGCGACTGAAACGATAAAACAGCTGGGACTTGAAGTAACAGTCATCGGCGATGGCGACTCGGTAGTTCGTCAAAGCCCGACAGGTGCTTCTGTACAGAGGGGCGGTTCAGTTGTGCTTTACACCGATAATTACTCGCCCGAACAGGTAGTCACCGTTCCCGATGTGGGCGGTCTTTCAAAGGAATATGCCCGTGAACTTCTGCACAGTGTCGGGCTGAACATGACTACTGACGGTTCGGCGATAAGTGAAGAAAACATGAGCGCTGTTTCAAGCGAAATGACGGGTATGTCAGTGCCTATCGGAACGGCTGTTCCCGTCAGCTTCCAGCAGTATGTTGTTAACTCTCAGTAAGGAAGGGATTATAAAGATATGAAACTGTCTGAACTGATAAAAGGCATGGGACTCGATGCAGGAGCGCTTGCCGATATGGAGATCACGGGCGTGACCTCCGACACAAGAAAAGAAATGCCGAAGGGTTTTGCCTTCGTATGTATAAAGGGCGGCACGTTTGACGGTCACAGTGCCGCACAGGCTATGATAGACAAGGGTGCGGCAGTGATATTCTGCGAACATGACTTAGGGCTTGAATGTCAGATGATCGTTTCCGACACAAGAGCTTTTTTCCCTCACCTGTGTGCGGCATGGTTCGGCAACCCCGAGCGTGAAGTGACGATGATAGGCGTGACAGGCACAAACGGCAAGACGACTATCACCACCGTCCTGAAAAAATCGCTCATGGCGCTGGGACACAAGTCGGGGCTTATCGGAACTTGTCAGAACGAGATAGGCGATGAAGTTTATCCCACTTCACGCACCACTCCCGAGCCTTATGACCTGTTTGAACTTCTGCGTGAAATGGCTGACAAGCACTGTGAGTATGTTATCATGGAAGTTTCTTCACAGGGTCTTGAACAAAAGAGAACAGGTCCCTGCCGCTTCAAGCTGGGAGTGTTCACGAATCTCACTCAGGATCATCTTGACGTTCACGGCACAATGGAGAACTACTATCAGGCTAAAAAACTGCTGTTCTCGATATGCGATACGGCGCTCATAAATCTTGATGATGAATATGGGCAGAGGTATCTTAAAGAGATAAACATCCCTGCAAAGACTTACTCTGCGGCAGAGCCTGCGGATCATTATGCCGAGGCTGTAACGCTGGGGGCTGCCGGCGTTAAGTTCGTTTACTGCTGCGGCACTGCAAAGCATAATGTCAACTTTGCGATGCCGGGCATTTTCAACGTTTCAAATGCGCTTGCGGTGCTGGGCTGTCTGCATGAACTGGGTCACACGCCTGCCGAATCGGTAAGACAGCTCAATTCCATGACGGGCGTTCGTGGAAGAGCGGAAGTTGTGCCGACAGGCAGGGATTTCACAGTCATCTGCGACTATGCGCACACGCCCGATGCAGTCTCGAACGTCTTGCAGGCGATACGTCACGGCGCTGAGGGCAAGGTGAAATGTCTCTTCGGCTGCGGCGGAAACCGTGATGCAACAAAGCGTCCGCACATGGCAAAGGCTGCGGCTGAGAACTCGGACTTCATGATAATCACCAGCGATAACCCGAGAAACGAAGACCCCGACCTGATAATCGATCAGATAATCGAGGGGCTTGACGGCTGTAATACCCCCTATATCCGCATCACCGACAGGCGTGAAGCGATATTCTGGGCGGTCAGGAACGCCGAACCAAAAGATATAATCGTGCTTGCAGGCAAGGGTCATGAGGATTATCAGATACTTGCTGACGGCAAGCATATCCACTTTGACGAGCGTGAAATAGTTGCAGAAGCGCTTGCAGAACTGGATAAAAACTAAGCAGAAATTATTGTAAAAAATCAAAGGAGTGTCGGATATGGAAAAAATGAAATTGTCGGAGATCGTGCAGGCTGTCGGGGGCAGCTTCGGTTATCCTGCCGATGTCGAGATAAGCTCTGTCTCTACCGACACAAGAACTATCGAGCCAAAGTCGGTCTTTATCGCAATCAAGGGCGAGAATTTTGACGGTCACGATTATGGCGCAAAGGCTTGTGAACTGGGTGCGGAAGCGGTCATCGCAGAACGTCAGATCGAGGGCGCAAAGTGCATTGTTGTCGACTCGACCCATACGGCTTTGCTGCGCCTTGCCAACTATTACAGAAAGAAGTTCGATATACCCCTCATCGGCATAACGGGCAGTGTCGGCAAGACCACCACAAAGGATATGATAGCACTTGTTGTCTCGAAAAAGTTCAAGACTGTCAAGACCGAGGGCAATCACAACAACGAGATAGGTATGCCGAAAACGCTGTTCAACATCGACAGCACAACGGGTGCGGCAGTCATCGAAATGGGCATGAACCACTTCGGCGAGATGTCAAGACTTTCCATGTGCTGTGAGCCGACCTGTGCGGTGATAACGAACATCGGACATTCCCACATCGAAAACTTAGGTTCGCAGGAGGGCATTCTCAAAGCAAAAATGGAGATACTTGACGGTGCGGCATACATGGCACCTCTGATACTCTCCATGGACGATAAACTTCTTTCGCAGATACAGCCGAGACACGGCAGGGAACTTATCTTCTTCTCGATAAAGAAAAAAACTGCGAACGTTTACGCATCTGAGATCGTCCCCGATGAAAAGGGCATCTCGTTCAAGATAAATTATAAGGGCGGAAACATCGCCGCAAGGCTCAACACTCTGGGCGAACACAACGTCAAGAATGCTCTTGCGGCTTTCTGCGTGGGTCAGACGCTGGGTATCGAGCCTGAACTTATGGTCGAAGCGATAGCCGAATTTGAGCCGCAGGGCATAAGACAGTCGATACGTCAGGTAAAGGACATGACTTTCATAGTCGACTGCTACAACGCCGCTCCCGACTCGGTAAAAGCAGCACTTTCGGCACTCGATCAGATAGGCGTGCCGGAGGGCGGCAGACGTGTTGCGGTGCTTTCGGATATGCTGGAACTCGGCAAGCACGCAAGAAGCCTTCACAGAGTAACGGGCGAATATGTGGGCAGTTCAAAGGCTGACCTGCTGTTCTGCTGCGGAAACGATTCAAAATACTACGTTGACGGTGCAGTGAAAAAAGGCATGACCCCCGAAAGCTGCAAGTTCTTCGAGAGCAAGCAGGACATGATCGAAGCACTTAAAGCCGAACTTCATGCAGGCGATGTGGTGCTGTTCAAGGGCAGCCGTGGCATGAAACTCGAAGAAGCGGTAGATGCTCTTTCTTAAACTGACAGTAACGGCGGCGATGTGCATTGTCCTGAGTTATTTCTTTGGGATAGCGATGATACCGCTGCTGAGGAAATACAAAACAGGCAGATATGAGCCATACATCGGCGACAGATTTGCGGCAGACGGCAGTGAGCCGTCTTTCGGCGGAGCGGTGACGCTCGTGGTGCTGCTTTTCGGCGTGTCGGTGGCGGCGGCTTATATCACCGACAGAAAACGTCTGCTTATATTTGCGGCGTTTGTCACGCTGATAACGGCGGCAGGCACTGCGGACGACATAATGACGGAAGTTCATGGCAAAGCTTACGGCGTGAAAACGTCGGTAAAGCTTGGGTACACTTATGCAGTGTCGCTCACGGCAGTCCTGCTCGGCAAGTTCCTAGGGCTGACGGGTTCGGCGGTGCTTCTGCCTTTCGGAATGGGCTTTTTTGAAATGGGAAAAGCCTATTGCCCCGTGACAGCGGCGTTCATGACGGCTGTTATTTACAGTTTTCGTGTGCTGAACCGCTTCGGGACGGACGAGGAGACTTGCATAGGCGGTCTTGTGCAGACGGTCAGCGCAGTTTCGATGCTGGGCGTTTCGCTCATGGGTAGCATCACGAAAAATGATACGTTCACAGCGCTGGGACTTGTGGGTGCGGCGGCTCAGGCGGGCTATCTTCTGTGGGGACTTTCACCCTCAAAGCTGAGGAGCGGCTCTTCGGGAGGTTTTTTCTCGGGAGCGCTGACGGCAGGGCTTATCGCACTTACCGATTTTTACCAGTTGGCAGTTCTGCTGACGGCTTTGGCGGCGTTTGCGGACAGCATTGCGGCGGCGGCGAATTTTCTTGTCTACCGCTCAAAGAAGAAACTTCTCATGCGTGGAGCGGCGCTGCACAAACACATCTCGATGTTCAAAATAAACGATCACAAAGTAATAATGATATTTTCGGCGGCGGCGTTCATGGGCGCAGCTGCGGCGGCAGGACTTGCGGCATACGGTCAGAACAGATACTTCTGACGGCTTTATGAAAGGACAGCAAAATGGCGAGTAAAGCAACAATAGAAAAAACACCCTCGCCTAAACAGGCGGGAAGCAAGCGCAGCAAACTCAATCTGCGCTTTATACTCTCGGAGATAGACCTTACGTTTTTCGGGCTTGTTATACTGCTGGGTGCGTTCGGTCTGCTCATGATGTTTTCGGCGAGCTTTGCATCTTCACGTTCGGAGCATAACGGCGACAGCTTTTATATCATAAAGCGTCAGGCGCTGTGCTTCTGTATAGGTATGGTGGCGATGTTCGTCGCCTCGTTCCTTGACTACAATTTCTTTTTCAACACAAAAATAGCGTATATATTCTTCGGAGTGTCGCTTGTGCTGTGTATCTACACGGCTTTTCGGGGAATAGATGTTGCAGGCGCAAAACGCTGGATAACCATTCCGAAAGTGGGTGTTACGTTCCAGCCGTCAGAAATGCTGAAAATAGCGTTCATAATAATCTTCGCCTATATATTGTCGGTCAATTTCCAAAAATTCGAGAAAAGACCGTACTATATCTATATCCCGTTCTATATCACGTTCGGACTTGTTTTCGGCGTGCTGATGCTTCAAAGACATATGTCTGCGGTCATGCTGTTCACGATAATCGGCATATCCATGCTGTTCGCAAGCGGAATGTCGAGAAAGCGTTTCTGGCAGTTCATGGCAGTTTCGGGAACTCTCGGACTTATTGCACTGGTGGTGCTTTTTGCAGTAAAAGGCGGCGGAAAATTCAGCTACATCTTAACAAGATACCACGCATGGAAAGACCCCATGGCTGACACGGCAGACACCACTCATCAGACTTATGAGAGCCTGCTCGCTATCGGTTCGGGCGGCTGGTTCGGACTTGGCTTCGGCGAATCAAGACAGAAATATCTCTATCTTCCCGAATCTCAGAACGACTTCATTTTCGCCGTTATCTGCGAGGAACTCGGATTTGCGGGCGGACTTGTGGTAGTGCTTCTGTTCGTGCTGTTCATAATCAAGGGCTTTCAGATAGCCACAAGCGCAAGGGATCGTTTCGGAATGCTTGTCGGAACTGGCATCACCATACAGATAGGCGTTCAGGCACTGCTCAACATCATGGTCGCCACAAACGGCTTCCCAAACACAGGCGTTGCGCTCCCGTTTTTCAGCGCAGGCGGTACGGCTATAATCTTGCAGATGTTTGAAATGGGCATAATGCTTTCGATCTCACGTCAGACGCTCAAAAAGCGCATCAAGAAGAAAAAGATCGAGACAAAGCCTGCGGAGAGTGCAACAGTATCGACATAAAACTTACGGCACTTAATAATCGAATAAACCGAGTTCTGAACTATTGGAGGAAAAATAACAATGCTTAGAGTATTGCTTGCAGGCGGCGGAACAGCAGGTCACGTCAATCCTGCACTTGCTATCGCCGAGGTAATAAAGTCGCATCACCCCGACGCTGAATTTGCGTTCGCAGGGAATCCCGAAAAGCTGGAGGCAAAGCTTGTGCCGCAGGCAGGCTACAAGTTCTATCCCATTCAGGTAGAGGGCTTTCAGCGCAGGATAAGCGGCGAGAACATAAAGCGCAATCTCCATGCGGCTGCCTGCCTTATAAAGACAGGTTCACGTTCAAGGGAGATAATCAACGATTTCAAGCCGAATATCGTTATCGGAACGGGCGGCTATGTTGCAGGACCTATCGTCCGTCAGGCGGCTAAAATGGGCATAAAGACCGCTATCCACGAACAGAACGCTTACCCCGGGGTCACGAACAAACTGCTTTCAAAGTATGCCGATGTTTGTATGCTGACGGTGGAAGAAGCAAGAAAATATCTTGACCCGAAGATAAAGTTCACAGTCACAGGTCTGCCTGTACGCTCCGGCTTTTCAAAGATAACCAAAGAGCAGGCAAGGCGTGAACTGGGCTTTGACAATGATACGGTATGTATCCTCTCGACAGGCGGAAGTCTGGGCGCAGGAGCGATAAATTCAACTGTCCTTGACCTTATAGAATGGTATAAAAAAACAGGCATCAAAGTGAACCATATCCACTCTTACGGCGGAAACGGCAGAGAAACTCAGTTCGAGAAATGCCTTGCCGAAAGGGGAGTTCAGCTTGAAGGCAATCCCAACCTGATAGTTAAGGAATACATAAACAATATGCCTACCTGCATGGCGGCGGCTGATCTTGTTATCTCACGATGCGGTGCGAATGCGCTCACCGAACTTGAAGCAATGGGCAGAGGTTCGATACTCGTTCCCTCGCCGATAGTTGCAGGCAATCATCAGTATCACAACGGAATGGTGCTTCAAAAAGCAGGAGCGGCGATCGTTATCGAGCAGAAAGACCTGACAGGCGAATGGCTCATAAATACGGTCAAGAGCCTGCTTGATAACAGGGCAAAGCTTGCGGCACTCTCTGAAAACGCCGCAAAACTGTATATATCCGACACCAATGACAGGATCTATAACGCACTAAGACCGATAATCAAGGAATAAAACGCTTTTTGAACGTTTAAAGGAAGGACACTGCCGATGGCACACGGAAATATGAATTCGATCTCGACCCCCGACCTTAACAATCTTACGGACAAGCAGGCAAAAGACCTTAACGCTTTCGACCGCAAGAACGCTATGGACGGTATCGTTACCAAGCCTAAGACGGATTTTGCCGAAGCGACCCAGCACAGGGACATCGTTTTCACAGCTCACGATCCCGAAAAAGATATGCCGCTCGACGGTGAACAGCTTTACGAAGAGTTCACCAAAACAAAGCGTGAAAGGGCGATCGCCGAAAACAGCCTTGATCGCGGCGTTAAGATAAAAGGCACTTACGTTGCAAGGCGCAGGCTCATAACACTTATTGTTGCGGCTTGTGTGCTGTTTGTGGGCGCTCTGCTTTTTGCGCCGCCCATATTCTCGGCGAACGACAGCGAGGGCGGCTGCCGATATGAAGATATTTTTGCAAGAAAGGGAGTTACTCAGTATAAGTCCGAGGTACTCTCAAATTACAACGTATACAACATAAACGCAATGTCAAGCGACCTCAGCAAGAGTTACCGCATATGCACAGTTTCGTTCAATGTGAGAAACCTTACACCTTTTACCGTTAAGCTGGGCGATTATGCCGTAGCAAACGGCGGCGACCACAAGAACAACATCGTTTACTCGGCATCTGTTGACAAAAACACCGAAGTTTCGGCGTTTTCCAGCAAAACTGTCAAAGTGGATATTCTTGTCAATAAAGAGGGACTGACCGATGAGGAGTTCGATAAAGCCGTAACTTCTCTGGTGCTTTCGACCAAAGGCATGAAGCGCAGGCTGTTCGGGAGCGTTGAACTGCCGACTATCCCTGCACTCATGTTCGTATCGGATGTTGTTACTTTCCAGCCATAACAGCCATAACAGTCTTAACAATTTCTGCTAAAAAAGCATAAAATGTACCATGTGAGGTGGTACATAATGCAGGCAATAAGAATAGAGGGCGGCAGACGGCTCAGCGGCGAACTTGAAATACAAGGCGCAAAAAACAGCATTCTGCCGATACTCAGTGCGGCTGTGCTGTGCGGCGGCGAAACTGTTTTACACCGCTGCCCGGCGCTTTCGGACGTTTACGCAGCTTTGAGGATAATGTCGGCGCTGGGCTGCAAATGCAGGCTCAAAGACGGCGACATACACATCAATGCAGAGGACTTGTGCGGCTGCTGCATATCGGATATGCTCATGCGGCTGATGCGCTCGTCCATAGTATTTTTAGGGGCGCTGCTCGGCAGAACGGGCGAATGCGAACTCAGCTTTCCGGGCGGCTGTGAACTTGGACCCAGACCGATAGACCTGCACCTTTCGGCGCTCAGGGCTATGGGTACTTCGATAACCGAGAGCCACGGACGGCTTGTCTGCAAATGCAAAGGCAGGCTTCACGGCGAACGCATTGCGCTGTCATTCCCGTCAGTCGGTGCGACCGAGAATATCATGCTTGCTGCTTGCAGGGCTGAGGGCGAAACGGTCATTTCAAACGCCGCCCGTGAACCTGAGATAGCCGATCTTGCGGCGTTTCTCAACAAGTGCGGTGCAAAGATAATCGGCGCAGGAAGTCCGACAGTGACAGTCAGGGGAGTGAACGAACTTCACGGCTGTGAATACACGGTCATGCCCGACAGGATAGCGGCTGCTACCTATATGTGTGCGGCGGCGGCAACGGGCGGAGAGGTGCTTGTAAGGGGCGCTTCGGCGGCTGAACTTGAAGCAGTGATAAGCGTCATGCAACAGGCAGGCTGTAAAACGGCTGAAACGTCTGACGGGCTGTTTCTTGCAGCGCCCGAGAGAATGAGGGCAGTGAGGAATATCCGCACCAGTCCTTACCCGGGCTTTCCGACCGATGCGCAGGCGATAGTCATGGCGGCACTGACACGGGCGCAGGGTACGAGCGTTTTTGTCGAGGACATCTTCGAGAATCGTTTTCGGCACGTTGACGAACTTATGCGAATGGGTGCGGACATACGCACCGAGGGACGTGTGGCAGTCGTAAGAGGTGTGAAGTCGCTTTCGGGTGCGGCAGTCGTTGCTCCCGACCTGCGTGGAGGGGCGGCGCTTTGTGCGGCGGCGTGTGCAGCCGAGGGCGAAACGCTCATCTCAAACGCCGAACTTATCGACCGAGGTTACGATTCGATCGAAACGGCTCTTTCGGCTCTTGGCGCAAAAGCAAGCAGACTATAAAAAATAAGAAATAAGAGATAAGAAATAAGAGATAAGAGATAAGAGATAAGAGATAAGAGATAAGAAATAAGGTGCGCCTGTGGCGGTATTTATTATATAATACTATAATGAGCGATTTTGTTAAAATATACAAATGAAGCGGAATTGCGCGTAAGCGACTTAGCGCGCTCCGGTCGCGCTAGACCGGCGAGGTTTGGAGCAGAGCTCCATTCAAAATCAAGCCGCTCGCAACAAATAAACCGACCACGGCTATCCCTTACGAGCGGCTTGCTTACCTTTGTGCAATGTGAGCCCAGCGGCGAACGAGCGACAAATGAAGCGGCACATCCAAAATAGTCCGAGGAAATACTTATGAACAGCTAACAAATGAAGCGGCATATCAAAAATAGTCCGAGGAAATACTTTTGAACAGCTAACAAATGAAGCGACACATCAAAAGCAGTCCAAAGGTTCACTTTTGTGCAAATTGTCAAATATGCTCATTTATAGTATAAGAAATAAGAGATAAGAAATAAGGTGCGCCTGCGGCGGTATTTATTATATAATACGGAATTGTAAGGAAAATAGAAGGAAATGGAAGAACAAAAAAAATATACTTCGACAGTCGTCAGACAGGTGCGCCGCCGAAGTACCGTTAATCTATATCTGACACTCGGCGCTGCCGTTATCGCAGCTGTCGGGTCGCTGCTCAGCGTGAACGTCTTTTTTAACCTGTCGCCAACGGGTCTGTCGATAAACGGTTCAAGCCTTTACGCCCCCGAACAGATATTGCAGGTGGGCGGTCTTGTCCCGGGTCAGAACCTTATAAGGCTCAACACCGACTTCATTGAAAAGCGCCTTAAAGATAACCTTGTTTACATCGACTCGGTGGAGGTCATAAAAGATTATCCCGATGGGCTTGTTATTAACATCGCAGAAGCAAAGCGCAAGGCTCAGATAGAATATGAGGGCGGTTACTGCACCGTGTCTTCCTCGGGAAGACTGCTTGATATACAAAATCACGAGCGTGATAAACTGCTCCCCGTCATCGTTGGCTATGAACTTGTGGGGCTTGATAACACCGATGCCGAACCTGACGAGGACACGGGCGAGTACCCAAAACTTCCCATAACCGCAGGAACTGAGGCTGTTTCGTCTGACGAACAGAAAGCTGTTATAATAAAAGACCTGTTCGATGTGCTGGACAGCCTGAATTTCAGGAAGATAGCAAAGATCGACATCACCGACAGAACGAATATCAAGCTTATCTATGACGGCAGGATACAGATAGAACTGGGAAGCGCAGTCGACCTCGACATAAAACTCAGATATATTCAGGCGGTCATCGAAACACAGCTCCCTCAGACTTACGAGGGAACAGTGTGGTTCAATCCCAGCGATAAAAGTGTGTCGACTTTGCCGAAAAAGACGGATATTCCGCAGACGGCAAGCACCGAGTCACGCTCAGACAACAGCTCGGCGGCAGACAGCAGCACGCCCGATCAGGCGGCAGACGGCACTCAGACGTGGGATCAGTATAATTATAATAATGACGGCGGTTATACCGATTACGGCTGGGGAGAACAGACCTATGACGGCGGTTATACCGATTACGGTTACGGTGATTACAACTACGATGATTATACCGATTACGGCGGCTGGTAATGACTGATTGCACAAAAATAAAGCGAAAATGTGTGGCAGAGATTGTGCATTTAGCTAAAATTTGGCGATTGACATTTCAACCACTTTACAATACGGCTTTTTTGTGTTATTATAATAGTATATTGACTATTGCGCCGAAATTTGGACAGTTCGTGCAAAGCGGCGCAAGGCTTGTGTAAAAGCAAAAAAATATTTTACAGTAATAAAGCGGTAAAACAGGAGGATGTTGAACATGGCTTACGAGTATGTTGAAGCTCCGGTAGAAGGAGCTAAGATCAAGGTCATCGGAGTTGGCGGCGGCGGCGGAAATGCGCTCAACAGCATCGCCGATACCGGTATCATCGGAAATGTTGATTATATTGCTATCAACACCGATATACAGGCACTCAAAAACTCAAAGGCTCAGGAAAAGATACAGATAGGACCTAAGCAGACTCACGGACTTGGCGCAGGTGCAAAGCCCGAGGTCGGCGAGGCTTCGGCTATCGAGAGCCAGGACGAGATCAGCGAGGTGATAAGGGACGCTGACATGGTGTTCATCACCGCAGGTATGGGCGGCGGAACAGGAACGGGTGCTGCACCTGTTGTTGCAAAGATCGCTCACGATATGGAAAAGCTTACCATTGCAGTAGTTTCCAAGCCTTTCAAATTCGAGGGCGCAAAGAAAATGGATAAGGCTGAACAGGGCATCGCAAAACTGCTCGAAAATGTTGACGCACTTATCGTTATCCCGAACCAGAACCTGCTCGCAACAGGTCAGAAACTCACCATGAAACAGAGCTATGCTCTTTCTGATGAGGTATTAAAGACTGATGTTATCTCTATCGCCGAGATAATCACAAGACACGATGAGATAAACGTTGACTTTGCTGATATTACCACGATAATCAAGGACGCAGGCTTTGCACACATGGCTATCGGTCACGGTCAGGGCAAAGACAAAGTTCCCGATGTTGTGGCTCAGGTCATCAAGAGCGATCTGCTGGAAACTTCCGTTGCAGGCGCAAAGAGACTGCTTGTTAACATAACCATGAGCGAGGACATCGTTGTTGACGAGATCGATGAGCTGACACAGGCTATCACCGAGGCTGTTGACGAGGACGCAGAGATCATCTTCGGTAACGGCTATGACAGCAACATGAGTGATGAAGTTTACGTAACTGTTATCGCTGCTGACTTTGACGGCGCTGCTGAAAGAAAGGCTGATATTCAGGAAAAAGTTCAGCCCATTGAGCCTGCTGCTCTGAATAATGCTGCGATGAACAACGCTGCTCCTGCAAGACCTAACAGAGCTGAGGAAAACGCTAAGGAACAGGCTGAGGCTAACCACAGAGCAGGCGTTAAGGCTGCTGACAACCCGACTTACTACGACGATATTTTCAATATCTTCAAGTCGAAATAAAAACAAACAAGGCGGACGGGTCGATGACTGCTGTTCGCCTTTAATCTAACATTTAAATTGTCAGTATCTACGAAAACGTTTGCGTAAGGATATATGGCTTTGTGCAAAGGGCAGTAATAATTAATTTTTGTAACAAATAGTTGAAATAAACAAAAATATACTTTTTAATTTGTTCAAGCTGATGAAGTTTAGAAAAATTCATAAATTGAGTTGAAAAAAAGATAAAAGTATAGTATAATTAGTATATGTAAATTTCATCTTTTGGGAGGAAACTAAAATGGCAAGCACAGGTTATTTAAGAACTGTCCGTATGGGCGGATTTGATAAGCAGGACGTACTTACTTACGTCGATGACCTTAACTCAAAGATCTATAACCTTGAAAATAAGGTAAAAGATCTTGAAGAAACTAACGAACGCCTTGAAATGCAGGTCGCTAACGGCGCAGGCGGCAGCGGCGGCTTCGAGGGCAAGGCTGAACTCGAAGGTCAGGTAGAAGACGCTAAGAAAAAGGTCGAGGAAGCTAAGAACAAGGTAGCTGAACTTATGGCTTCGACTGACTCGATGAATATGCGCATCGCTGACTACGAACAGCAGATCGCTGAAAAAGATGCTACCATCAAGCAGCAGGCTGAGGAGATCGAACAGCTCAAAGAAGACGTTGAGAACGCTAAGAAAGAGGGCGCTTCCGCTTCCGCAGGCACTTCTCAGGCATTTGACCTCGGAAACGTATTTATCGAGGCTCAGAACACCGCTAACAAGATAGTTCTCGCTGCTAAGGAACAGGCTAAGAACACCACCGATGAAGCTGAGGCTCAGGCTAATCAGGTCATTGATGATGCTAACGCTCAGGCAGAAGCCACCGTTACTAAGGCTAACAACGATGCCGCTGAGACTATGGCGCACGCTAACGAAGTTGCTGAAACTGTTATGGCTGACGCAAGAGCAGAGGCTGAGGAGATCACTTCCACGGCTGAGGCTCAGGCTGCAAAGCTTATCGAGGATGCTCAGAATCAGGCAGGCAACATAAAGTCAAAGTCGGCTGATCTCAGAACTGAGGTCAGGGATCAGTTTGAAAGCCTGAATACTGTTGTGAGCAACCTGCTGGGTCAGATAAACGAACTCACCACCGAGAGCATGAGAATGGCAAACGCTGCAAGAGACCTTGTTGATGAGGGTCTTGACCTTGTTGACGATGGCGAACAGTGATCCTATAAGGCTCGATATATCGCAGCTGCGTGAAGCTGCACCGTCCCTCAAAGCAGGCGACAAAGTGCTGCTCACGGGAACAGTCTATACTTCCAGAGATGCTGCCCACAAACGTATAACCGCACTGCTGGACGAGGGCAGGGAACTGCCTTATGACCTCAGAGATGCTGTTATCTATTACGCAGGTCCGACCCCCTCACCCGAGGGCAAGCCGATAGGTTCGTGCGGTCCGACCACAAGCGGCAGAATGGATAAGTATGCCCCGAGATTTCTCGACTTGGGACTTGCGGCGATGATCGGCAAGGGCGAACGCAATGATGCTGTCTGCGATGCGATAGTGCGCAACGGTGCGGTCTATTTCTGCGCTGTCGGCGGCTGCGGAGCGCTTGCGGCAAGCAGGATAAAAGAGTGCGAGGTCATCGCATTCGAGGATCTGGGCTGTGAATCGGTCAAGAGACTTTATATCGAGGATTTTCCTGTTGTAACGGCGATAGACTGCCATGGCGGAAATGTGTTCAAGTCGGGCAGGGCAGAATACGCCGAACTTTGATAAAAAATCATAGAAAGCAGCTTTGACACAGGCTGCTTTCTTTTTATAAAACGGCACTTTTACGCTTTACAGTAAATTAACGTCTTGTGTAGTATTTATGTACAAATTATGTTGGTGAAAATTGTCAAATCCAACGAACTTTTGCGATATTTTTGATAATTTTTTAATAGTGCTTGACTTATTTGTTATGATGTGGTATGATTACTATAAGGGCTGATGCTCGGGAGGAAACTTTGGAACAGAGGGATTACAAACAGCTGAGCGATGATGAACTGACAGTTCTTGCAGTCGGAGAGACTTCGGCAGAAACTGAACTTATCGTCAGACTGACCCCTGAGATCTATTCGATCGCTATGGGGATAAATCCGCTTATATGTGAGGATCTTTTGCAGGAGGGGCTGCTTGGTGCTGTTAATGCGGCAAAAAGCTTTGACCCCGAAAAAGGGAGAGCAAGAACGTTCCTTATGACCGCTGCCAGAAACAGGATGCTCAGTGCATTAAAGTGCAACAGCATTATCAGCGGAGTTGATGACCCCGAACAGGAACTGTCAAAGCTTGCAGATGACACACCAAACGGCAACGAGGAGCTTGAAACGCTCAGACAGGCAATAAAAACCTGCCTGACTGACTACGAGCGTGAGGTCATAAGCCTCTATCTCGTTGGTCTGAGCTACTCGCAGATCGGTCAGCGGCTCGGGAAAGAGCCGAAATCGGTCGATAATGCTATGCAGCGTGCCAGAAAAAAGCTTAGAACAGAACTCGAAAAGCATTAGTTCTTCGATGATCTGCGGTTAACGGGAGAATCGGGAGAAATTTAATCAAAGTGTATCGGTTCGACCGATCAGAAAGGTTTGGTAATCATGTACGAGGACAAGACATTAGTATGTAAAGATTGTGGAAAAGAGTTCATCTTCACCGCAGGCGAGCAGGAATATTTCGCAGAGAAGGGCTTGACCAACGAGCCTAAGCGCTGCAAGGAATGCCGTGACAAGCGCAAGGCAGGCAGAACTGACGAAAGACCAATGTTCACAACCGTTTGCGCTGCTTGCGGCGGCGAGGCAAAGGTGCGCTTCCAGCCCAGAGAAGACAGACCCGTTTACTGCAACGAATGCTATGCTAAGATGAAGGGCTAAAACATAAAAGTCTTAAATTCACAGCGACACCTTTGACGAATTTGTTCGCAAAGGTGTCTTTTTTTGGCATAAAAACAAGCAAAATGAACTGAAATCACAGCAAAATACATATTTTTTTCATTATGGTTGCTGATTGACTTTTTGGGTGAAATGTTGTAGAATAGAATGTACGAAGAAAGAATGCCTGATGAAAAGGCGCTTTCATTCAGGCTGATAAGAGGCATACAAAGGAGATCATATTTATGAAGTTATGTGCGGTCATTTTTACTGTTGCTGCGGCAGCTATCTGTCTTGCGTCATGCGGTAAGGTGGACGATCAGAAAGAAGGCAACGGCAGCCTTGCAACACTCAGAACAACACCGACTATTTCAGAAGCGGAAGTTCCGACTGTTGATGATTCCGAGATAAGCAGTTCTGACCCGAACGAAGTCACAACTGTTATCCCCGATGCAGTCACCGATACCGATTCCGCTAAGGATAGCGTGACTTATAAGACATATACAAAAAAAGTTAATACTACCACCACAAAAAAAGTGACAACTAAGATACCTACCACTACTACCAGAAAGGTAGTGACTACCAGAGCAACAACTAAGGCAACAACAAGAGCGACTACTAAGGCTACTACCGCTCAGACAACTAAGGAAACTACCAAAGAGACGACTAAGGACACAACTAAGGACACCACCAAAGACACAACAAAGGATACCGAACCCAATATCACTGATACCGATACTTCAAATCAGGAACCTGAGCTTCCCCCCGTTATCACTCAGTTCGAGCATGACGTAAGAGTGTTCTATAACGGCGTTGAATTCGGTCTTGGTGATGATATGAACGAGATAGAGTCAAGCCTCGGTGAACAGGCAGACGCTCCCGCAAAGGTGACAAGCTGGGCAGACGAGAGCAATGTTACTTATGAATACTATTTCTATGGCATGAACGTTCAGGTCAAGGACGGTAAGGTATGCTCTATTGAAATTGTTGACAATATGTACTACGCTGATGATATTTATGCTTACACAGTTGTGAACGTGAGCCTTGAATCTGATAAGGACAGCGTTATAGCTGCTTACGGCGAGCCTAAGACCTCTGATGATTACAACTATTACTATGAGGAAAACGGCACAAAACTTCAGATTTCTTTCTTTGATGACGGAATGGTCAACAGGATCTGGATCACTAAGGAATAATAAGATCGTATTTTTGGAGACACTTTCGCAAAGATCACACGGAAGTGTCTCCTTTGATTTGGTTACAATTTGGTTGCAATTTGTTCATGCGACTGTTTTTTACTTGAAATAACATTTCGTTTATGTTATAATATATTTATGATACAGAGTGGGAGGGGCGCAGATGAGATTCTATATATCCGATCTTCATTTCGGTCATGAAAATGTTATGAAATTTGATAAACGTCCCTTTGAAACGCTCGCACAGATGCACGAAGAAATGATCCGCCGCTGGAACAGCAGAGTCGATGATGACGATATTGTCTATGTTCTGGGCGACATAACATGGAACAACGAAACAGGTATCGAAGTATTCAGTCAGCTGAAAGGCAGGAAATTTCTGATACTCGGCAACCATGACAAGCCGAACAAGGCTCTTAATTCGCTCTTTGAGTGGACTAAGGAATACGCAGACGTTGTGGACGGAAAATGCCATGTGGTGCTGTCGCACTATCCGATGATATGCTGGAAACGCTCTGATTATGGCTCGGTACATCTCTACGGTCACGTACACAACGGCAGAGACTTTGAGTTCGTGCTGAAAAATCACAGGACAATGAAAGAGGCAGGCATAAGACACGAATGCTATAACGTGGGCTGTATGATGCCTTATATGGACTATACACCGAGAACGCTCGCCGAAATAAGAGAGGGCGCTGCGAAATTCGGGCTGATATAAAAGAAAGGCGTGATGTGAAAATGATGATGAAGAAGATCACAGCAGGGCTGCTTGCCCTGACAATTGCGGCAGGGGCTGCAACAACTGCATTTGCTGACAACACGGAAACAGCAAAAAATCAGATCGAAGCAATGACAGCTTACTCAGAGATAACCGACAGCAGAATTAAAATGGAGGCTGAGGGCGTTTCGACTGCTCCGAAACTCACCGCTTCAAAGCAGGCTGACGGCAGCGTTCGCTTTGAGTGGGAAAAGGTTGACGGCATTGACGGCTATCTTCTCTACCGCAACGGCTTAAAGGGCTATGAACACCATATCCTGCGTGCGGAAACAACTTCTTACGTGTGGGAGGATTTTGACCCCGATTATACATACGGACTTCTGACATATATAAACGTTGACGGCGACACCATAAAAAGCCCTGTCACTGAGATAAACGGAAGCGACATCAAGGAAAGCGGCGCATCGGACAAAACCGGCGATGTTTCAGCACCTGCTGTTCCGATACACGTAAGAACAGGCATCGGCAAGACAGCACTGAGACTTTACTGGCAGCCTGCTCCCTGTGACGGCGTTGAAGTCTATATGTCGGACGGCGCAGGAATGTGGCAGCTCAAAGGCACTTCCTCTAAGGGCGACAACAATCTCCGCATCGAGGGACTTACTCCCGGGACGAACTATTACTTCAAGATGAGAGCTTTCAACCTCGCATCTGACGGCAGCAAGGTTTACAGCGACTATACAGGTCATATCGCAGCCGCAACAGCAGCTGCACCTGTGACTGTCAAAACTCCCGATGTTCCCAAATACACCAAAACAGGCAGAGGCAAGAACGCTTTAAGGCTCTATTGGGAAGCTCTTGAATGCGACGGCGTTGAAGTCTACATGAATGACGGCGAAGGTATGTGGGTATTGCAGGGAACAGCTGCAAAGGGTGTTACAAACTATCGTGTTGCAGGTCTGAAACCGGGTACGACATATTACTTCAAGCTGCGTTCTTTCAATACCGCATCTGACGGCAGCAAGGTTTACAGCGATTATACGGGTCATATCGCAGCCGCTACCACAGGTTCATCTGCTCCCGAAGTTAAAGCTCCCAATGTTCCGAAGTACGTAAAAACAGGTCTTGGCAAGACTGCACTGAGACTTTACTGGGAAGCGCTGGAATGTGACGGCGTTGAAGTGTATATCACAAGGGACGGAACATGGCAGCTTGCAGGCACTTCCGCAAAGGGCGTGAACAACTACCGTGTTGAGGGTCTTTTGCAGGGAACTACCTACTACTTCAAAATGAGAGCCTTCAACTTAAAGCCTGACGGCAGCAAGGTTTACAGCGACTACACAGGCAAAATCGCCTCCACCACAAAGGGAACTGCACTTCCCGCAAAGCCCGATCAGGTCACATTAAAGGGCATCGGCAAGTCAACCAATGCGATCAGGGTATACTGGAATGCTCAGAAGTGTTCGGGTTACGAGATATACATTTACAAGGACAACAAGTGGCTGTTCGTGGGCAACGCAGGCGCTGACGATACCAACTACCGCATCACGGGGCTTTCTCCAAACACTGTTTATTACGTAACAGTCAGAGCATTCAACACAAACGGCACTGACAAGGTGTTCGGTGAATTTTCTGCGAACAAGAAAGTAACTACTCTAAAACAGAACGACGTTGTTGTCACTGCTCCGCCCGTTGTTAATGTCACGAAGATAAGCAAGGGCAAGACGGCTGTTCGTCTGCGCTGGGACAAGCTCGACTGTGACGGTTACGAAGTTTACCGCAAAGTGAGCGGAAACTATGTTCTTGCGGCAACAGTCGGCAAGGACGCTGACAACTACCGTTTTGAGGGTCTGAACCCGAACACTGCATATTATTTCAGGATACGTGCATTCAGGCTCAAAGCTGACGGCAGCAAGGTATTCGGCGAGTTCGGCAAAAACTACAAAGCGACCACGCTTGCAGACCCGAATGCTGGTCCTAAGATCGAGGTAAAAAACGGCGTGACATACGTTAACGGCATACTTATCGCAAACAAGACCTACGCACTGCCTTCCAACTACAACCCCGGCGGACTTACTTCCGAGACAGCGGCGGCATTTGCAAAGCTCCAGCAGGCGGCAAAACAGGACGGCATATATCTGTGGTGTGCATCGGGTTTTCGCAGCTATGGTTATCAGCAGTCGCTCTATAACAACTACGTAGCCCGTGACGGAAAAGCCGCAGCCGACAGATATTCCGCACGTCCGGGACACAGCGAGCATCAGACAGGTCTTGCGCTTGACGTGAACAATCCCTCGTCCGATTTCAACAACACAGCCGAAGCAAAGTGGCTCGCAGCCCACTGTGCGGAATACGGTTTCATTCTCCGCTATCCGCAGGGCAAGGAATACTCAACAGGCTTTATGTACGAATCGTGGCACATACGCTATTTAGGCGTTGACCTTGCCAAAAAGGTAACTGCAAGCGGCAAGACCCTTGAAGAATACCTCGGCATAACCTCTGTTTACAACTACTGATAAACAAACTTTTTTCGGAGCATCTCTCGTAAAAAAAGAGATGCTCTTTTTTGTTTTGAACATTTTTCGTTTATTCGGCTTATTATGTAATAGGCTTTATTGTGTTGTTTGTTGTGTGTTGTGCGGTGTGTGTGGAAGAATGTCCTGTTCGGACATTTGGGGGCTTTTTCGGAAGACGCTTACGCTGTTCCGAAAAATAAAAATCGGCATTTTGGTGCTTCTCCCCTTTATAGGTATATTCTTTCATTTTGTGTACTTTTGAAAGTGGGTTTTGGAATGCCGATTTTATGGCTTGTAGGGTACGTTTGTACGCTTATTCTTTATTTTGTTTTGCGCCCTTCTTTCTATCGCACCCTTGGTGCGAATGAGGACTTTGCCCTCAAACTCCCACCAAAGGGAAAACCTTTCTGAAGAAAGGTTCTTCCCTCTGGACTCCCTTTCCAAAGACTTTTGAATCTCTAGCGCTCACGGTTTATTTGCTTTGATTTTTTATTAGGTGGTGTTTTCTTGCGTACCGGAAAAACTTCACGCTCCTGGCGGTTTTCTTATCTTCTGCTTCTTTTCATTATTTCTTTGGCTGTCTGCACTGTGCTTTTATATTCAAAAGTCATCGCTCACAGCCGTGAAGTCCTGCGATTTGAAGTCCGTCATTCCGCCGATCATCTTATATCTCAGGCTGTCGACAGGGCACTCAAAGATGAACACCAAGACTGCCTGTCCGTTCAGCGTGCGGCAGACGGTTCGGTCACTTTCGCCGAAACCGATACCGCTCAGCTCAACGCCCTCGAAAACCGCCTTAAAACCGAGATAAATGACGCTCTCTCAAAACTGTCCGACAGCGAGATAACTGTTCCCGTCGGCACGCTCACAGGCTTTGCGCCCCTTGTCGGTAAGGGCTTTGATGTTCGTGTCGGTCTGGAACAGTACGGTACTGCCGATGTTAAACTCTCGGGGAACTTCACAACAGCAGGCGTAAATCAGACACACTTCTCCCTGCGGCTGGATATAAACGCCGAGATACTCGCAGTTGTCGGCAGACAGCCGCAGACAGTCGAAGTGACCGATGAGTATGTTGTTTCCGATACGGTCATAGTCGGCAATCCGCTTTTCGGACAGTGAAGCGTTAGAAAAAACAGCCGATACCGCATCACGATACCGACTGTTGATAGCTGTTTATCTGTATTCCCGAAACATAAGCTCCTCGACCCCTTGAAGCGCCGAGAAGATAAAGCTTGTGTCAAGCACGCCGCCCTCCTGCCGTTCAAGTGTGTCGTAACGGCGCAGAGTTTCGATCTGCCACGCTCCCACCTGCTCCGCTGAAACGGAAGTAACGGCGAACGGCTGGGCTTTTTTCAGTTCATCAAGTGCGTGCTGGGTGCAGTCCCACTCACGTATTTTGGATTCAAGTATGTAAAGTTCTTTCCACTTTGCTCTGCTCCTGTCCTCGTACCTTATCCCCGACCTGTACATTCTTGTGAACAGCTCAGGCTGAACACGCTCGTCCCATGCAATATCAGTAAAAAGGTGAAGAAGAAGCCCTTTCAGCACATCGGGACGCTCTGAAAAGTCCTGTTCATGTGCTGTGCGGTATTCGTGGATATTCTTTATCCACTGAGGAATATTTCTCGAACGCAGGTGCGCTTCATAACGAATTTCCTGCGATGCCATATCTCCAAGGTTCACAGCATCGGGCGAGATGCTCCCCAGCATAAGATCGGGCAGACTTTTGACAGACAGCGCTCCGCTGTGCTGATTTTCGGCGTAAAGTTCTGCGATCGTAAGATGAATAAGTCCTGACGGCATGGTTATTTGCCCTCCAGCTGTTTGAGCGCTCTGAGTTCGTTTTTGTCAAGCTTTACAACGCCGTCTTTTATAACGTCAACTTCGTCTTTCTTGACGGTCAGCACGTTGTCGCCTTTTTCGGGCTTGACTTTCAGCACGCCTGTAAGAAGGTTAACGTCGATAACAGTGCCCTTGCCCTCGGAAGTCTTGACGATAGCCCCGACTTTCGGCGTGGTGCGCAGAAGATCCTGATAAGCTTCACTTTCATATTTCAGACAGCACATAAGCCTGCCGCAGCTTCCCGAAAGCTTAGTCGGGTTGAGCGAAAGCGACTGTTCCTTAGCCATTTTGACGGAAACAGGGTGGAAGTCTCCGAGAAAGCGTGAACAGCAAAACGGCTGACCGCATATTCCCAGACCGCCCAGCATTTTAGCTTCGTCACGAACGCCTATCTGTCTCAGTTCTATGCGTGTGTGGAAAACGCCTGCTAAGTCTTTTACCAGTTCACGGAAATCCACACGGTTTTTCGCCGTGAAATAAAACAGCAGTTTGTTGTTGTCAAAGGTGCATTCAACGTCCACAAGATCCATTTTCAGACCATGCTTTTTGATCTTTTCCTCGCAGATAGTGAAAGCTTCCTTTTCTTTTTTCTTGTTGCGCTCGATCGTTTCAAAATCACGCTTGTTAGCGATGCGGATTATGGGTTTGAGCGGCGAACTCAGCTTTTCTTCGGGCATTTCACGGATCTCGATGACAACATCTCCGCATTCAACGCCCCTTACAGTTTCGACTATCACCTTGTCGCCCTTGATGACGTTTAAGTCACCGGGCGCAAAGTAATATATCTTGCCCGCCTTTTTAAAGCGGACACCGATGTATTTTACGTCCATTAAGAACCTCCTGAAAAATAATATATATAACCTCTCAGCTGGTGATAAGCGCCGCTGAAAGTGAGTTGACAAGAATACTTATAAGGCAGTTAGCCGAAGCCCTGCCCGAATAGTCGCCCAGCACGTCATAAGCCGCCATGAGCCGCTTTACCGAACGTTTTGCCGCAAGTGCTTTGCAGGCTTCCTGCGAGAAAACATAAGGGGTCTGATTGCCCGTGTGTATGCGCAGGGAATCTCTGACAGCACGCTGCATGAACGCCATGAGCCGCATGAAAGTCTCACGCTTTGTGTCAGCCATAGTGAGCAGGCGCAGGAGCTGATATTCGTTTCCGTCAGCGACCGCCTTGACTGCCGCCGCCGCCGTGTCCGCAAGATCACGTATCTTTTCGTCAGCGATGTATTCAAGGCAAGCGCCGATATTTCCGCCGCATCTTCGCACCGCTTCTTCCGAAAGCAGACTGTCACAGCCCTTTTCGGTGAGGAAAGCCGCCGCCTGCGCAGGTTCTATCTCCTCGACTGTCAGGTGAAGTGTTCGTGAGATTATCGTTTCGAGAAAAGTCTCTTTTGAACGTGCGGTAAGTATCATTACCGTGTGATCGGGCGGTTCTTCGATAAGTTTGAGCAGGATATTCTGCGACTGTATAAGCGTCTGACGTGAGCGGTCAAGATCGGGTATAATGTATATTTTCAGCCGTGCTTCATTCGGCGTTACGACCGAATCAGAAACTATCGCACGTATATCATCAACTTTGTAGTTGCCTGTCTCGGAACTTTGTATGGTCATAACATCTGGGTGCTGACCGTTTTCGATAAGGCGGCAGCTGCGGCACTTTCCGCAGAAGCTCCCGTCACCACGTTCACAGAGCAACTGTGAAGCAAAGACCTTGGCAAGAGTGCGCTTTCCAAGCCCATGCTCGCCGCATATCAATACCGAGTGCGGCTCACGCTGTCTTGCGATAAGCTGTGCAGTCAGCGCCGTCTGCGTTTCGTTGCCGATAAACTCTATCATTCTACACACCTACACTGATCTAAAAAAATGAAATAAGAAAGAAGATACCTTTTTTTACATCATCATCAAATATCTTTTATCCTTTAACTCATATCTTAATTATATCACATCTATCGAAAAAATGCTATACCTTTTCAAAATTTTTAATATTTCGGCGGAAATTCTTTCGCCTGCCATGACAGCGGCAACTGACGGCTGACAGGACATTGCAGTTCTGGCGCATATCCTGCCTTCGCTTTCGTCAACGGGGATATTCACGCAAGGGGAGAGCATCGCACTTCTGAGGCTCATCACTTTCTCGGGACGCACCCCGAAAAGTTCCGTGCAGTCGGCATTGTGCAAAGGTATGCGCTTTTCAAGTTTCATGAAAAACCGTTCCAGACGTTCAAAGTCGGTCTTTGTGTTGTATGGCGACAGCATAAGCACCACTGCATCGGGGTCGGAGTACTCACACTCCATTTTGTTCTCACGCATAAGTTCCGCAAGTTCGCCGCCGTCATAGCCTGCCTTTGAAGCGCCGACAGTTATCTTCATCGGTTCTGCGGACAAGTCGGGGATACCGAGGCTTTTCATGAGCGCCTTGACTTTCGCCGTCCGCTCACAGCAGTCACGAAGCTTTTGCGGAAGTTCACCCGTGAGCATTTCGGCGCACATTCCCAGCGACTGCATAATGAGATAAGAGGGGCTTGTAGAGCCGAACATCGCCATTGCAGGTTTGGCAAGCTGTACAAGTTCTTTCGGCGCTGACTTTGAGATGTGCAGATAGCCGCCCCCTGTGTAGACGGGCAGGGTCTTGTGTGCAGAATCGCAAACTATGTCCGCTCCGCAGCCGAGAGGGTGTTCGTTTCCGACAAATTTAAGATACGCTCCGTGTGCGTTGTCAACGATGAGCAGAGCGCCGAACTCACGGCAGACCTTAGCTATCCCACGAATATCCGCCATGCCGCCAAGATAATCGGGCGAAGTTATATAGATCGCATCAACGCCGCCGTTCAGGAGCGTTTTGCGCACATCATCGGGCGTAACGGCGCACTCACAGAGCAGAGAGCGCTTGTCAGCAGGGTATATCCACACAGGGTCGATACCCAGCAGTGTGCAGGCGTTCAGAAACGCCCTGTGACAGTTCCTCGGCGAAGCGACAGTTATATCACGTCCGAGATACTGCCTTACCATGCAGACTGCCGCCTTTATCGAAAGGCTCGTCCCCTCAGCCGACCAGCAGGTCGCCGCCGAGCCGTAAGCGTCAGCAGTCAGCCGTTCGCCGTCAGCGATAACGCCGTCAGGCTCGAACAGAAAGTCCGCACCCTTTATCTCGGTAAGGTCAACAGCTTCAAGCCCGTGCAGTGTCACGCCCTTATGTCCGGGCATATGAAACCGTGACACCCCCGACTCCGCATACCTTTTTGCAAACTCACTTAACTTATCCATACCGTTTCCCCTCCGCATCATAACTATAACCATAATACCACAAAACCCACACCATGTCAAATTCAGATAATAGATGAAAGATAATAGATAATAGAAACGGTAATTCTTAGGATAATTATACCATACTGCGGAAAAAAGGTCGATCAGAAGTAAAAGAAAGGCATTGCAGTTTGGTACCTGCAATGCCTTTCGTGCTTATTTGTTAATATTCCTATTAGTTTGTTGAGTTGTGTTGCTCTATCTTATTATCGAGTCCACTTCTCTCCTGTTTTTGAATCGATCCCGATGGACATATCAAGGTCTTTTCCAAAACGTCTCTTATACTCAGCCTTGCTGATGATATCGCAGCTTACATTAAGATTTTCGGCAGCTTCTTGGGCGTGGCTTTTATACCAGCAGTTTGAATCTAATATCTCACCCGTTTTATCATCAACAACTCGATAGTTATAAGGACCACCACAGTCAACTATGAGACCGCCGCTTACACCTTCGAGCTGTTCCAGGTCGAGTTCTTTGTTTTTAAGGTTTTTGTTCATTTCATCAGTCATAATAGTGACCTCCTTTTAGTTTGTTGAGTTGTGTTGCTCTATCTTATTATCTAAGCCACGGATCTCCTGCTTTTGAATCGATCTCGATGGACAGATCAATGTCTTTTCCAAAACGTCTCTTATACTCAGCCATGCTGATGATCTCTGTGCTTACTTTAAGAGCCTCGGCAGTTATTTTGGCATTATCTGAAACAAACCACTCTGTATCTAATATCGCACCCGTTTTATCACTAACAATTCGATAGTTACGATATTTACCACAGTCAACTATAAGACCGCCGCTTACACCTTCGAGCTGTTCCAGGTCGAGTTCTTTGTTTTTAAGGTTTTTGTTCATTTCATCAGTCATAATAGTGACCTCCTTTTAGTTTGTTGAGTTGTGTTATGTGTTACTTTATGTATTTATTATACATATTTATGTGAAAAAAGTCAATTATTATTGTTAAGGATTAACAATTTGTTTATAATTCTTGTAGATGTAAATAAAACGGAAATATTTGTTTTGTGCATATTGCTGTTTGTTGAGTTTATCAGCGCAGGCTGGTTTATTTCATACATTAACATAAACTTCCGGTCACGCAGGCTGTAATTTCTTATTTCTCATCTATTCTTTCTTATCTTTTATTTCTTACTATAAATGAGCAGATTTGACAATTTGCACAAAAGTGAACCTTTGGACTGCTTTTGATATACCGCTTCATTTGTATATTTTAACAAAATCGCTCATTTATAGTTACTATGCTGAGTAATATTTATCGTGTTATTTATGACATAGGTGTGGACAAATAGCGCAGAATATGATATAATAAAGATATGAGAAAAGC
>CAMVRM010000033.1 GCA_947169885.1 uncultured Ruminococcus sp. | reverse complement strand
GAATCGCTTACGCTGTCCCGAAAAATAAAAATCGGCATTATGGTGCTTCTACCCTCGTTTGAGATGTACCTTAATGCCGATTATTTTTGGTAATTTGGTTTTGGTATGCCGATTTTTGACTTGTTGGGGACGTTTGAGCGCTTTATCTTTATTTTGTTTTGCGCCCTTCTTTCTATCGCCCCATAGGGGCGAATGAGGACTTTGCCCTCAAACTCCCACCAAAGGGAAAACCCTTTTGAAAAAGGGTTATTCCCTCTGGACTCTCTTTCCTAAAACTTTTGAATCTCTGGCGCTCACACTTCATTTGTTTTGACTTTGTGTGGGTTCACGTCAGTCTTTCTTATTTCTTATTTAGATCTCGTCAGTGCTTTTTCGGCTGATAAACCTTGTTCATATAGTTTCATATATTCCGCAAGTCCCTCTTTGTCCGACTGCTTCGGCGTTACCGTGCTTTCCTCCGTGTCCGCAAAAACTTCCCCCGAAAGAAACTCTCTCAGACTTGCTTCTCTGTTCTTACGTATCATGTACTTCGCAAGCAACGCTATACCCCACGCACCGCCTTCGCCTGCCGTTTTCATCAGCGTTACCGAACAGCCCAGCGCCGCCGCAAGTATGCCCTGCGACGGAACAGGGTTCTTGAAAAGACCCCCGTGCGCATAGATACGCTCTAAACCTGCTTGTTCTTCTTTTGTCAGAATGTCCATACCCAGTTTGAGCGTGGCAACAGTCGAATACACAAGACTTCTCGCAAAATTTTCAGCCGTGAACGCCGAATCGGGCTGACGGAAAACTAACGGTCTGCCTTCTTCAAGCTGTGTTATCTGCTCGCCTGCATAGTAGTTGTATGATATTATCCCGCCGCAGTCGGGAGCGCCCTTGTCCGCAAGTCCGTAGAAAAGGTCGTAAAGCTGAGGTTTCGTAAGTTCACAGCCTGCCGCCGTCAGCACGCCTTCAAACATCTTTACCCACGCATCAAGGTCGGAAGAACAGTTGTTGCAATGCACCATGGCAACAGGCAGACCCTCGGGGGTCGTCACCATGTCGATCTCACGGTGAACGGCTCTCAGCGCCTTTTCAAGCACGATCATGGCGAATATCGAAGTCCCTGCCGACACGTTACCCGTTTTTGGAACGATACTGTTGGTCGCAGTCATGCCCGTTTGAGCATCACCCTCGGGGGGACAGAACGGAACGCCTGCACTGAAACCGCCTGTCGGGTCAAGAAGCTTTGCGCCGTGTTCGGTCAGCTTTCCTGCGCATTCACCTGCCTGAACGATCTTAGGCAGCACGTCCGAAAGGCTCTTTCCGAACGCCGTCCCTGCGGTCAGTTCGTCAAAACGTGCGGTCATTTTCGCATCATAGTTTTTCCTTTCGGGGTCAATGGGCATTATCCCCGAAGCGTCGCCTATACCGATGACTTTTTCACCCGTCAGCAGACTGTGTACATATCCGGCAAGAGTTGTGACAAAAGCAATATTTTTAACGTGTTCTTCATTATTTAATATTGCTTGATAGAGATGTGCGATGCTCCATCGCTGGGGAATGTTGAACCCGAACTCTTCCGTCAGCTTGTCGGCGGCTTCGGCAGTAATGGTGTTTCTCCATGTGCGAAACGGCACAAGCAGTTCGCCTTTGCTGTCGAACGCAAGGTATCCGTGCATCATCGCCGACACGCCGAAAGCCTTGGCAGAAGTCAGCTCAACGCCGTATTTTTCCTGCACGTCCTTTTTGAGCGCTGCAAAGCTTGCCGTCAGACCCTCGTGTATCTGTTCGAGCGGATAGCTCCACACACCGTCCGTCAGCCTGCTCTCCCACTCGTAAGCGCCCGAAGCGGCAGGAGCATTGTCCTCGCCGATAAGCACCGATTTTATCCTTGTCGAGCCGAACTCAATTCCTATCACAGCGCCGCCGCTTTTTATCGTGTTTATAATATCCATTTTTTACCTCCGTATGTTGAACTTTTCAATAATATGATAACACATTTAAAGATGACTTGTAAATGCACATAAACATTTGTTCACTATTTTCGGCAATATAATTAGTTATATCATAGGCAAATTGTGCAGTTTGACAGTATAGCAAGCACCATGCAGTCACGTTAAATGACAAATTTGTTATTCGACTACAATCAAATCAAGAAATGTTAATAAAATGTAAAATTTATCGTAAAATACTTGAAATGCCGAAATTGTTGTGATATTATGAATATACAGAGATTTGCACAAATCATTAGTTAAAATATTGAAAGTTTTTGCTTTATTAAACAAAAATCAAGTGCAGATCAATTTATTTAAAGAGGGGGGGTCAATGCAAATGACTTTTGAAGCGATCTATGCTGCGGCGGTCGATACCGTCAACAAGCTGGCTGCGGGGGGCGAGATGATAACACCCGAAAAAACAGTCTGCGTTATCAGCACAAGGTCGGGAAGGATCTATTACGGGGTCAGCCGCCCCGAGCCTGTCAACGGGGTAATTACAGAGCTTCACGCCGAGATCGACGCTGTTAGAAATATGCAGTCATACGGCGATACTGCAATAGCTGAACTTATCCTCATAAGCGCCATGAACCGCACCGCAATGCTCCCGTGTGCCGCCTGCGTGAACTTTATCCTGTCGCAGGGGGCTGAGAATGCTCAGGCGTGCGTTGCTATGCCCGACAGAATGATACCGCTTGCTGAGATCGCAAGGTTCTCGGGCGGAAATCAGCCTGCCGCCGCACCCATGCGGAACATCAGCGCAAAGGGCGATCTTCTCAAAGACAGGATAAACAGCATCATGGAGGGCGTTGATGATGACGATGAGGAAGACGAGGAACTTCTCGAACAACTAAGCAAGCCAAAGAAGAAAAAGCTGTTCGGTCTTTTTGGCTGACACACAACACACCATAGACAGAGAGGTAAATAAAAATGAGTACAAACAAAAAAAAGGACGCAGGCAAGGGCTTTAACACCCTGAATACCGTCCTTATCGTCCAGCTGGTCGTGATGCTCGCTCTTTCGCTGTTCATCACAAAAACCATTAGCACAAAGACCCGTGAGAACGCAGTTTCACACATGGGCGCTATCACTGACGAGCGTGCGAGCATAATCGAATCATACATCGAGAACGCCGAAAAAACGCTCAGGAATTTCAGCAAGGCTTCGCAGGTAAAAGAACTTCTTGAATACGGCAAGAAGGTGGATTATCACACGGTCGTTGACAAGGAACTCAAAATTGCTTCGCCCGATCCCGAGGCGGTAAGACTTGTTAATGTGGCTCAGGCTTATACCGAGGAATTCGGCAAGGACATCGACAACCTTGAAGGCGTTTGGATAGGCACATGGGACACGCTCGTTCTCACGCAGACCAACCCCGATGTTGTCGGCATCACCACACGTAAAGACCCCGAAAAATTAAAGCAGCTGCAAGATTCACTTATCAACGGCGACAACGGTCTTTACAATGCAGGTATCATCATCTCGCCTGCGAGCGGCAAGCAGTGTATCTCGATGTACATAGCAGTTTTTGACGATGCGAACCAGCCTATCGGACTTGTGGGTCTCGGCATATTCACAAGCGGTCTGGTGGACACTCTTGACAAGATACCTGTAAGAGGTCTTGAAGGTTCGACTTACAGCATGGTAAATGTTGCCGACAACAAGTACATCTTCAACAAAGACGCTGAAAACATCGACATCGAAGCGCAGAACTCCGAGATAGTCAAGCTTTGCGGAGAGCTGAACGGCAGCAGCGAACCCAAGACATCGGAATTCCAGTACAAGGAAAACGGCACGACCTATATTTCAAGCTACGCATACATACCGCAGTACGGCTGGATCGTTATGATCGATGATGAAAAGAGCGAAGTTTACGCACTTGCGATCACTATGAGAGTATATCTCGGCATATTCGCAGTTGTTATTTTAGGACTCATTCTCGTATTCAACCTTATCACAAGGCGGCAGCAGAAGATCAACCAGAAGCTGGTTTCGACCATTGCGAAGAACAACCTTACTAAGAAATCGCTCAACACGGCGATGTTCAAGGACGTTCTGACTGGTATCAACAACCGTATAAGTTTCTCGGTATCGGCTGAGAAAGCAGGAGGCGAAAAGCAGAAGTATTATTTTGCGATGTTCAACATCTGTGATTTCAGCGGCATCAACTCGCAGTACGGCAACGATTCGGGCGACCAGATACTTGTACACACTGTTGACGATCTGAAAGAGGTATTCGGTGAGGAGAACATTTACCGCACGGGTTCTGACGAATTTGTAGTAATGCTGCAAGCTGAGGGTGAGAACAAAGAATCAGATGTAGTCATCGACAAAGTAAACACAGCACTAAGGCAGTTGCTCATCCCGCAGGCGACAGAGAAATACGGCACGATATATCCAAGATACAAAGTTGCAGTCATCAGGAAGTCGGGAGCGCTTGACACATCAGTCATCACGGCTTTGAAAGACATGACGAACAAGACAGGCGAAGCGACATACGGCATGATAGACTACGCAGCACTCTAAATGAAATAAGAGATAAGAGATAAGAAATAAGAGATAAGAGATAAGAGATAAGAGATAAGAAAGACTGACGTGAACCGAAAAGTCAGCACAAATGAACCGTGAGCGCCAGAGGACTAAAAGTTTTAGGAAAGAGAGTCCAGAGGGAATAACCCTTTTTCAAAAGGGTTTTCCCTTTGGTGGGAGTTTGAGGGCAAAGTCCTCATTCGCCCCAAGGGGGCGATAAAAAGAGCAGTCAAAACAAAATTAAACCTAAGCGCTCAAACTTCCCCCACAAGTCAAAAATCGGCATATCCAAAAACACACTAACAAAAAGCAATCGGCATTATGGCACACCTCAAACGAGGGTAGAAGCACCATAATGCCGATTTTTATTTTTCGGGACAGCGTAAGCGTTTCCCGAAAAAATCCTATAATGTCCAAAGGACATTAACACCCAACGGACATGAAGTCCGTTACACAAAATGTCAGAATGACATTAACGAGGGCAAATACCAATTATTTCTTAGCAAGTTTCAGCACGAACTTGAACGCCTGAACAACGAGCATCGAGCAGATAGAAAGCACGTAGATAGTGAGTATCTGTGTTGAACCGAGGTCGTTCGAGATCTTGAACAGGCTGTGCAGACCCGGAACGAGCAGGACAAGATTTAAGAAGATCATGCCTGCGGCAAACGCCATAAGACCCCACTTGTTGTTGAAGAACTTCTTTGTGAAGATAACAGGTGCATCGTCCTTAGCCGAGAAACCGTGGAACAGTCTTGACATACAAAGCGTTGCAAATGCCATTGTCATACCGAGTTCGTTGCTGGTCTGCTTGCCGATGATAAAGCCGATTATCGTTGCGATCGCAATTATTATACCGCTGTAACTTACTCCGAACAGGAACTGCTTTGTCATGATGCTCTCGTCAGCAGGACGGGGCTTGCGCTTCATTACTTCGTCAGAATGAGGTTCAAGACCCAGTGCGATAGCAGGGAGCGAGTCGGTCAGCAGGTTGATGAACAGCAGGTGTATCGCCGCAAAGGGAGCCGCAAAACCTGCGATAGAGTTGAACAGAACTGCGATTATGCCTGCAAGGTTGCCCGACAGCAGGAACAGGATAGACTTCTTGATGTTGTCATAGATGTTTCTGCCGTTCTTGACCGCCTTGACGATCGTTGCAAAGTTGTCATCAGCAAGCACCATTGCGGCTGCGTCCTTTGATACTTCCGTACCCGTGATGCCCATTGCAACACCAACGTCAGCCTGTTTCAGTGCAGGTGCATCGTTAACGCCGTCACCTGTCATCGCAACGATGTTGTTGCGTGACTGCCATGCCTTTACTATGCGTATCTTGTGTTCGGGAGTAACTCTTGCGTAAACGCTCTTGTCGGCAACAAAGTCGATGAGCTGTTCGTCAGTGTACTGATCGAGCGCACTTCCCTCAACTGCTTCGTCAAAGTTTTCGAGAATGCCTATCTCCTTAGCGATAGCCGAAGCGGTGATAAGGTGGTCGCCTGTTATCATTACGGGCTTGATGCCTGCGCTCTTACATTCAGCAACTGCCTGCTTGGATTCCTCACGGGGCGGATCCATCATAGCGATAAGACCCATGTACTCGAGGTCATATTCGTCAGGAATGTCGATCTTGTCGCCGTTAAATTCCTTGTAAGCAAAGCAGAGTATACGCAGACCCTTTTTCGACATATGCTCTACCTGATGACGTATCTCGTTCTTTTCGCTCTCGCTTACGTTCATGCGGTCGATAAGCACATCAGTCGCACCCTTTGTGTACATGATATGCTTTCCGTTCACAACGTTCAGAGTTGACATGAGCTTTCTGTCTGAATCGAAAGGTATCTCGCTGATACGGGGATAATTCTCTCTGATCTCCTCGTCCGAAAGACCTACCTTGTGAGCAAAGTGGATAAGTGCAGTCTCGGTGGGGTCGCCGATGTCAACGCCGTCCTTGCAGGAAGAATCGTTGCAGAGAACTGACGAGATGATAAGCTGTTTTTCGTTGATATTGCCAACGTCAACGCTGGTGTCAACTATCCTGTGACCGTCACATACGATGCGGCGGACAGTCATCTTGTTCTGGGTAAGAGTACCTGTTTTGTCCGAGCAGATAACGGATACCGAACCTAAGCCCTCAACAGCCTGCAATTTGCGCATGATAGCGTTTTCCTTGGACATCTTCTGCGTGCCGAAAGAAAGCACGATAGTCACGATAGAACTGAGCGCTTCGGGGATAGCCGCAACTGCAAGTGCAATAGCGAACATGAGCGAACTCATAACGCTGTCAAAGTTTATCTTGTCAGCCCTCATGAGCGACAGTCCGAAAACTATCACGCAGATAGCAAGGATAGCAACAGAAAGCTTCTTGCCGAAGTTGTCGAGGGTGTTTTGCAGAGGAGTTTTGCGCTCGTCTGCGTTCTGGATAAGAGTAGCGATCTTGCCGACTTCGGTGTTCATGCCGATGTCTGTAACGATGAAACTTCCACGTCCGTAGGTCACGAAGCTTCCCGAGAAAACCATGTTCTTGCGGTCAGCGAGGGGAACTTCACGGTCGATGTTCTCAATGCTCTTGTCGATGTTGAGCGATTCGCCCGTGAGTGCGCTCTCGTTGGTCTGGAGCGATGCGGATTCGATTATTCTTCCGTCAGCAGGAATGCTGTCGCCTGCTTCAAGGATAACGATGTCGCCGACAGTCACTTCCTCAGAGGGAACGATGAGTTTTTCGCCGTTTCTCAGAACCTTTGCATTAGGTGAATTGAGCTTTTTGAGGTTGTCGAGACTGCGCTCGGCTTTGAGCGTCTGAACTGTTCCGATTATCGCATTCATAGTGATAACAGCGACAATAACGATCATGCTCTCAACGTCGCCCGTTATCGCCGAAACGATAGCGGCGATGATAAGGATGATAACGAGGAAATCTGCAAACTGGGAAAGAAATATCTGCAAGGGAGTTTTCTTCTTGCCCTGAGTAAGTTCGTTCCTGCCGTATTTTGCGGCATTCGCTTTTGCGCCCTCAGAGGTCAGTCCCGTAGCCGACGAGCCTAACTCATCGTACAATTGTTCGGGGGTTTGTCTGTAACGTTCTGCCATTTTCCAAAGTCCTTTCAGTAAAAACAGTTTTGAGCAGCCATAAAAAAACGAGGCTTTTATTAAAACAGAAAAGAAATTGCACTGAAAATAGCCCACACTAATGGTAAGCCGTTATGCAGACTGCATTTTCTGTCTTAATAAAAGTCTCGTCATTTGAGTGAACAGCGGATACCGATCTGTCGGACACACAGCCCATGCCGATAACGTGATTGACGCCGTTCACGCAGGGTCTCCCCTGCCGACTACTCTCTTTTACGGATATTATTATACATTATCACGCCTGTTTTGTCAAGTGTTTTTTCCAAAATTTTTGCAATATGCACGGCAAAAGTTATTTTTGCCCAATGTTTTTTTGGCAAGTAGATAAAAAATATATAAGAACCTGTCTTAATTGCTTTCAGTCAAGTTTGGAGATGCGCCGTGATCGTGACACTATAAAACTTCGCTATATAAAGGTGTCTGCTCCATACACCCTGCCTGTCTTTCAGACACCATTTCAGACACCCAAAACGACGTAATACCGTCGATAAGACACCTAGACACCTTAAACTCAAGTCGATATATATTTTAGGAATCTGAAAGATATAAGATGATAGCTATATTCATGTCTTATCATGGAAATGCTGATTTTTAATCACAAAAACTATCGAGTTAAATCTTTCAGAATCCTAAGAGTCCGTGAGCCTATCTCGGTCAACGTGAAATATTATCTATCGTCTGTCATCTATCATCTGTTATCTGTAAAAAGTTGGGAGATAGGGAAAAGGTAGGGAGAGGGGGAAAGGTGGTTTGGAGGGAAACCCCGCTAGGGGAGGAAAGGGGAAAGGGGGCATACTAAGCAGTCCGAGGATAGTCTCATGAAATCCCCCCTTTCCTCTTTCTTCCCCGAGGGGGTGTCCCTCCAAAAAGTAGGGTCTACATCAAAGCAGTCCTAAGCAAAACAAAATGAAAAGCCCACGCCACACAAAAAAAGCAGGGTCAACATCAAACTATAAATGAGCAGATTTGACAATTTGCACAAAAGTTAATCTTTGGACTGCTTTTAATGTGCCGCTTCATTTGTATATTTTAACAAAATCGCTCATTTATAGCTCATATCTTATTTATCAGCATATTCTCGGGAGAAGTTCGCCCTTTGGCTGGGGGAGCATCGTCTGTGTGCCGATCTCTGTTTCCATTACCACCTTGCCGATATTTTCAGCCGTGACATGACCGATGACTGCCGCATTCGCAGAATACTTGCCCTCACGAAGCTTTGCCACCAGTGCATCAGCCTGTTCAGCAGGTGCGAAGATAACAAGTCTTCCCTCGCAGGCAAGATACAGCGGTTCAAGTCCCAGCATACCGCAAACACCTTTTACACGCTCGTCCACGGGGATA
This sequence comes from uncultured Ruminococcus sp., assembly GCA_947169885.1. Classification (GTDB taxonomy): domain Bacteria; phylum Bacillota; class Clostridia; order Oscillospirales; family Ruminococcaceae; genus YE71. The sequence continues at coordinate 27,766 of CAMVRM010000033.1, read as the reverse complement.
GCCTCACGGTCAAGAGTTATGCCTACATTGCTCTGGGAAGCTATCTCGTAAAGAACAGTTCCCACGCCGCCCCTTGTTGCATCACGTATAACGTGTATATCATTTGTCACCTCGAACATACTTTCTACCGTGTGCCACAGAGGTGCGCAGTCGCTGTCCACGTCCGACTCGATACCGTAATCGTCACGGGCGATAAGGATAGTACAGCCGTGTCTGCCAACGTCACCTGTCACGATGACTGCATCGCCGGGCTTTGCAAGACTGCCCGAAGTGTGAGCGTTCTCCATGATGCGTCCCACGCCCGTAGTGTTGATGAACACGCCGTCGCACTGACCCTTGCCTGTCACCTTTGTGTCGCCTGCGACTATCTTCACGCCGACTTCTGCGGCAGTTTTCTCCATAGCGGCGGCTATCTGTTCGAGATCATCAAGTGGAAAACCCTCCTCGATAACAAAACCGCAGGTCATGTAAAGGGGCTTTGCGCCCATGCAGGACAAGTCGTTGACCGTTCCGCAGATAGACAGCTTACCGATATTACCGCCGTTGAATTTCCAGGGCGAAACGATAAAACCGTCAGTTGTCATAGCGAGTTTTCCGCCTATCTCCGGCAGGACTGCCGCATCATCAGCGGTAAACTCCGGGCTGTCAAAATGCGCCTTGAACACCCTTTCAATAAGCTCACTTGTCTGCTTTCCGCCCGCACCGTGGGCGAGAGTTACTGTATCTTTCATTGTGATATGACCTCCAAAATAGTATTATAGATAAGAGATGAGAGATAAGAGATAAAAGATATTTATATAGTTCTGATACTATCCTTTTGACGTTTTTATCGTTGACGCAAGTATCCTTATGATCTCCTGACAATCGTTGTTCAAAGATCTATACTGTTGCTGTGTTAAATAATTCGTGTCTTTTAAAAGGTCAAGCCAATATGCCGTTTCAGCAGCTTCTTTCAAAGCTATATTTATTTTGTTGATAAAATCGGCTCTGCTCTGTGCATATATGCCCTCAGTGATATTTGCACCGATACTTGTACCACATCTTAACAACTGTTTTGACATGACAAATTCGTGCTTGTCACACATATACGAATAGACTTTTACTATGCGGACTGCAAATCTTTTACTTTTAACAAGAACGATGCTGTTTAAACTCATATTTTATACATACCTCTAAAAAAGTAGTAAACAAACTAATATCTCTTATCTTTTATCTCTTATCTCTTATCTTCCTGTCTCTTTTTCCCTTTTATTCAGCATACTGATAGTACGCCGCACACGCTCCTTCGTCCGACACCATGCACGCTCCTATCGGGTGGAGAGGCGTGCAGACTTTGCCGAATACCTTGCAGTCCGAGGGCTTGCACTTGCCCTGCAAAACGTCTCCGCATCGGCAGGCAGGGTTCGGCTTGCCTTTTATCTCGGGCATGGAGTACTTTATGCGTGCGTCATACTCCGCATACTCCGCACGAAGCTTCATACCCGACATGGGGATAAGTCCAAGTCCGCGCCACTCGCTGTCGCACGGCTCCATGACACGCTCCATGAGCGCCATAGCCGACTTGTTCCCCTCGTCCGTTACCACCCTTGTGTAACAGTTGCGGAAGAACGGCTCGCCCTTTTCGAGAAGCTTTATCGTCACAGCCATTGCAGTTATCAGCTCGCTCGGAGTAAAGCCTGCTACAACTCCCGAAACGCCTTTTTCCTCGCACAGCTTTATGCAGGCGGAATTGCCCGTTATTGCGTTGACGTGCCCGGGATAGAGAAAAGCGTCTGCACTGCCTACAAGCGCATTGTAGGCGTTGGGCATAGTCTTGTTCGCTGTCAGGAGCGAGAAATTTTTCAGCCCCAGCGCTTTTGCCTGCTCTGCCGCAAGACACGCCGAGGGTGTGGTAGTCTCAAAACCGACTGCAAGGAACACCACCTGCTTGTCGGGGTTTTCCTTAGCTATCTCCACCGCATCGAGGGGTGAGTAAACGGGTCTGACCTCAGCGCCCTTTGCCCTTGCATCTGCAAGGTTCATTTCCGTTCCCGGTACTCTGATAAGGTCGCCGAAGGTACAGACCGTACAGCCCTTTTCAAGTGCGAGCCACACCGCTTCGTCAATAAACCCGACAGCCGTTACGCACACGGGACATCCCGGACCCGAGATAAGGTCAATGCTTTCGGGCAGAAGTTTTCTAAGCCCTATGCGGAAGATCTCGTGTGTGTGAGTTCCGCACACTTCCATTATCCTCAGCGGTCTGCCGTTGTAGCCCGTGATGATGTCTCTTGCCTTTTTAACGCTTTCGTTCATAAAAGATCCTCCATGAGTTCGTCAGCTTCTTCGGAATCGTCCTGAGTGATCTTAGCGATAGCCACACCTGCGTGTACCATTACAAAATCCCCCGGTTCGAGGTCTTCAAGTATCCCTGCGCTGACCTCACGCTTTGCACCGCTCGCATCAATGACCGCAGTCCCGTCCTTAACATTCACTACTCTTGCAGATAAACCAACACACATTTTTTTGTACCTCCAATGATAATAATTAACTATACGAAATAAGAAATAAGAAATTAGAAATAAGAAATAAGGTATCGCCTGCGGCGATGATTTAAAATAAGAAAGGTGCGTAAATGTGCAAATACGCAAAGCGGAAAAACTTTCTTATTTATACTTTCCTATTTAAACTTTCTTCTTTCTTATTTCTTATTTCTTATTTAAAAAAGCTGCCTGTCCTATGCAGATGCCGCCGTCGTTGGGCGGGATAAGACTGTGGAGCAGGGGTTTGAAGCCTGCTTTTTCGAGAGCCGCTTTCGTAAGGCGCACAAGAAGCCTGTTCTGAAATACGCCGCCGCTCAGGGCTGTCTCGTTCAAGCCTGTTCTTTCACGAAGTTCGATACAGGCTGTGCGGATAAGTTCCGAGAGCGCAAGGTGAAACTCGTATGCAAGCTGTCCCACATCACCTCCGCTTAAATAACGCTTTGTTATCTCGGTCACAAGTTCCGATGTCCCAAGCGTTATGAAGCCTGTGCCGCTTTCAGTGTCAGCCGTTATGCTCACAGGCATCGAAAGTCTCATTTCGCCGTGTTTTTTTACGTAACGTTCTGCCGCCGTCATGAGTGCCGTTGAAGCTTCGCCCTCGAATGTCGATGACTTTCTTATCCCGAGTATCGCCGAGACTGCATCGAAGATCCTGCCGCAGCTTGTCGAAAGCACGCTGTTCACGCCCTTGTCCGCCATTGCCGACTGTATCTTGAACGTCTGCCTGTCGCAAAGCCCAAGCTTTCCGCAGACTTCCTCAGCCTGCTCCCCGAAGCCCTGACGGATAAGCTGGACGGCTATCCTCCAGCCCTCTTTTGAGGAAAGGTCGCCGCCGCACTGCATGAACGGCTCAACACTTCCCACACGCTCATAACCGTCATAACCGCAGACCATAAGTTCACCGCCCCAGATAGTGCCGTCATCACCGTAACCCGTGCCGTCAAAGCTCACGCCTATCACACGGCGGTCGGGTGCTGTGCGGTTCTCAGCCATGCAGGACAGTATGTGCGCAAAGTGATGCTGTATCTTCACCAGCGGCAAACCCATTTCTTCCGAAAGTTCCTCGGCAACTGTCACCGTGTTATACATCGGGTGAGTGTCGCAGACTATCACCTGCGGTTCGGCTTCGAGCAGTCCAAGCATTCGGTATACCGACTCTTTCAGCGCTTTGACCGTGCGAATGTCAGCCATATCCCCCACGAACGGCGAAGCGTAAAGCAGACCGTTTCTCGCCACGCAGAAAGTGTTTTTCAATTCGCCGCCGATGCCCAGCGCCTGCCGCCCCTCCGCACCGTGGAGCATTATGGGAAGCGGCGCAAAGCCCCTCGAACGGCGTATCATATACGGCTTGCCGAAAAGCCAGTCGCACACCGAATCGTCCGCACGAATGCGTATCTTTCTGTCATGAGTGAGGATATAGTCGCAGAAACCGCTTATCTCGGCAAGTGCGTCCTCGTCACTGCGGCATATCGGCGCTCCCCTTGCGTTTCCGCTTGTCATTACAAGGCAGTCGGTCATCTCCACGCCGTCGGGATAGTCGAACAGGAGCATCTGCATGGGCGCATAGGGGAGCATAACGCCCACCGTGTCATTGTCGGGAGCGATAAGTTCCGAGAGGGTGCTGTCCTCACGGCGTTCAAGAAGCATTATGGGCTTCTGCCAGCCGGTGAGATATTCTTCCTGACCGTCCTTTACTTCACACTCACGGCGGACTGTTCCCATGTCACGCATCATGACTGCAAACGGCTTCATCGGGCGGTGTTTCAGTTCACGAAGCCTGCCGACTGCCTGTGCATTGTGCGCATCACAGCAAAGGTGAAAGCCTCCTATGCCCTTGACAGCGGCGACTTTGCCTGCCATTATCTCACGTCTTATAAGCGTTATGGCATCTCCGTCAAAAATATCTTCGCCCAGTATCCGCACCCTCGGACCGCATTCGTTACAGCAGACAGGCTGAGCGTCATAGCGGCGAGTGTCGGGGTCGTGGTATTCACGGCTGCACTCGGGGCACATTGGGAACTCCTTCATGCTGGTGCGCTCACGGTCATAGGGCATAGTGTCAAGGATCGTCAGTCTCGGACCACACTGCGTACAGTTTATGAACGGGTGCAGGAAACGTCTGTCATTCGGGTCGAACAGTTCCGAGCGGCACTTGTCACAGGTGGCGATGTCGGGCGACACAAAAATATCGCCGTACTCCTTTTCGCTTTCGACTATCTGAAAATCCTGAAAGTCGGGACATTCGCCCTCGGCGCATTCCTCGCAGTCAAGTCCCAGAATGACCGAACGTTCGGGCGGCGAATCCCTTATTATCCCGAGAAAGCGTTCTGTCTGTTCCCTGCTCCCCCGAGCATAGATCTCCACATAAGAGCCTTTGTTAGCAACAGTCCCCGTCACTCCGCAGGAATCAGCCGCCACCGCCGTAAACGGTCTGAACCCGACCCCCTGAACTATGCCGAAAACCTTTATACGAACTGTTTTTTTCATCAAAACACCAACTTTTTTAGATAAGAGATAAGAAATAGGAAATAAGAGATAAGAGATAAGAAATAAGGTGTCCGCTTTTTTGTTTAGGCTTACGACAGGTAATTTCTATCTCTTATTTCTTCTTTATAAATACCGCCGAAGGCGCACCTTCTTTCTTCTTTCTTAATTCTTATTTCTTATTTCACTTAGCTCTGCGCTTACTGCATAGTGGGGGAATGGTATGAGCTGCGCATCGTGACCTTTCATTGCACGCCAGAGATCGGGGTCGGAGATGATAACGTCATAGCCGTTCTGCTCTATGCGCTCACGGAGAACATTTTCGTCCTTTATGCGGAAATCGTTCCCGGCGGCATAGCGCTTGTCGAGCATGAACCACGTTGCACAGTCCACCTCACAGCCGTGTATCTCGTCACGCAATGCGTTCGCCGCAAACTGCTGGTTTATCACAAGCACTTTCTTCCCCGAAAGTGTGCTTACACTCTGTTTAACATCTTCCGACAGACAGGGATAACTCACTTCAAACGGCGTTCCGAAACGCTTGTTCAGATACTCAGCCGCTTTAATTCCCGACGGCGATATGACAAGCAGGCGCTCACACTCAGCCGCACGCTTTACTTCGTCAAGTCCGCTGTCAAGCCCGAAACAGACTGCTTCATCATAGCCCATTTCTTTTGCGGCTTCTTTCAGACTGTCGGAATAGATCAGACCCGTGTTGAGCGGAGTTGCACCCAAAATGCCGAGCCTGCCCTTTTTCGGTTCGTGACCGTCCTCGGCAAAACGCCTGAAAAGCTCGGTGTATGCAAGCTGTTCGCCGTAGTCATAAAGCCTTGTGCCGTCAGTGGGTATCGCTATGCACGGCAGACCCGAACGGCGCTCGCTCATGCGTTCGAGTGCGTGAAAGTCGGTCGCTATCACCGCAGGGACAGGCGTTCCGACTATCGCCGTGAACTCAGCGTCCACCTGCTTTGTTACTTTCACGAGTTTCTCAACAAGTCTGTCGTCACGCCCGAGTATTGCGTCCATGTCCCTCAGTCCTGCACTGAACAGCGCCGAACGCTTGAAATGCCACCTCGGTTCGTCAAAACCGCAGACGTTTCCCGCACAGCCGCCTGCATCGCATATGACAACTATGCCGCCCATTTCGTAAAGCACCGAGCAAGCCCCCGAATCGTCGGGCGCAAGCGGTGAGATGTGTTTCAAAAGCGTGCTCATATCTTCACAGCCCTCCCCTCAGTTACCGCCGTGTCAAGTTCTTTGAAAAGGATAGTCACCGCCCTGTGTCCGAACGGCTGTTCCTCGCCGCTCCAGCTCACCGAGGGCAGGTCTTTGTGATAGTAAGCCGCATCAGTTCCGATACAGACGTTTATCTCACATTCACGCTCATAGTTCATCATAGTCGGCGAAAGGTTTGAATATATGCGTGTTTCGGGCGAAACTTCCGCAAGCTTCTTTATGAAAACAAAGTTGCGCTCGCCCACCGTTCCGTAAATCTCAGCCACTCTGAACCCATACTCGCACAGCGCAAGCGCAAGCTCAAAGCTGTCGGCGTTAAGGCACTCCCCGACTGCAAAGCTGACTTCGCCGTGCCGAGCCTTGAACTGCTCTATCGTGTCGAACGCTTCATCGTAAAATTCGCTGTCGTCAAGTTCTGCGCCTATCGCCTGACCCAGCAGACGGTACTGATTGTGTATCTTGCTCAGCCTGTAAAGCCGTGTAAGTTCGATAAACGGAATACCCAAGCGCTTTTCCATGTCCTGCGCCGCCGCTCTCGCTTCTGAATTCAGCACAAGACTGAAATTCGCCCGTGAGATCTGCTTGTATTCCTCAAAGGTCTTGCACCGCCCTATCTCGTGGACTTTCTTTATGCCTGCACGTTTAAGCAGTTCATATATCTCGCATCGGTCATCGAGCGCCGAGAAAAAGCCCATGATCGCACACTCGTTTGAACGGCGCTTCTGCGGTTCGAGAAGTGAGTATATCGACTTTCTAGCAAGACCCATAGGCGGCAGGCGCTTTTCTCTCGTCAGTGCGTACATATAGGCAGGCACGCACGGCACTCCGCAGGCTTCGGCGGAACTCCGACAGACACGCTCCATGTCCGTTCCGAGAAGTGCATCAACACAGGTCACGCATATCATCACTGCCGAGGGTGTGTAGTCAAGTTCCTCGGTTATCTCGGCGCAGGCTTTTGGTATCTTTTTCAGATAACGCCCTGTTACGATGTCCGTATCGTCCAGCATGAGATAGAAGAACTTGTCATTGTAGCCCAGTTCGTTGAGAAGTGCCGTGTTCCGTCCGCAGCACCCGGGGGCAACAAGCAGCATGACCGACTCGGGAACAACAAGCCCTGCACGCTTTACACCGAAACCCTTAGCACCCGGGGAGTTGAAATCCAGCGTTGCAGGCGAGGAATATATCATGTGCTTTGAGGACACAAGCTCCTCGGGGATATTGTCAAAGCCTGCTTCTGCAAGGGCTTTAGCCGTTATGTAGTATGCTCCGTTCATAGATTTTCTTCCTCGATAAGTTTGCGTGCAAGGGCAAAGAACCTCTGCGAAGTCTCGCACTCGGGGTCGCCCTCGATAACTGTTTTTCCCATGTCCTCAAACTTTATGATGTCAGCCGAACGGGGAATATCAGCCACAACTTCAAGCCCGACTCTTTCGGCAAAGGAACAGACTTTTTCCTCCTCGTTCTCAACGTTCCTGCGGTTCATGATAACTCCACGGACTTTTGCATAGCTCCTGTCCTCAAAGTTCTTAACGGCGCTGTTTATGTTGTTTGCGGCATAAAGCGCCATTTTCTCGCCCGATGTGACGATAAGCACCTGCTCGGCATAACCCTCACGTATGGGAGCGGCAAAACCTCCGCACACAACATCGCCCAGCACATCATACAGCACAACATCGGGCTTGTAGTTCTCAAAAAGTTCCAGCTGTTCCAGCAGGTTGAAAGTGGTGATTATGCCGCGTCCCGCACAGCCCAGCCCGGGGGTAGGTCCTCCTGTCTCGATACACAGGATATTCCCGAAGCCTATCTTTGATATTTGTTCAATGCTGTCGGGGTCATCGTCATGTTCACGCAGGTGATCCATAACGGGCTGTAAAGGCTGACCGCCGAGAAGATTTATAGTCGAATCTGCTTTCGGGTCACAGCCTATCTGTATAACACGTTTGCCCAGCACAGCAAACGCCGCCGCAAGGTTCGCAGTACAGGTAGATTTCCCGATACCGCCCTTACCGTAAAGTGCAATTTTTATCATTTATCAAACCTCTTTTTTAAAAATAAGAAATTAGAGATAAGAAATAATGTATCGCCTTTGGCGATGTTATTAAAGAAAAAAGAACTGTAAACGCTCAAAAAACGCATAGATCACAAACTGATCCGTCCGCAAAGCGGACACCTTATTTCTTATTTCTTAATTCTTATTTCCTATCTGATGAAGCATCTTCCCGAGAAGGCAAAGTGGGGCGTAGGGATAAGGTCTGCTTTCTCGGGGAGGATGTATTTGTAGAGCGGATCGGCATAGACTTTCTTCGGGGAAAGACGTTCGAGCGCCGCTTCGATGTCCTCCTCAGCTGACAGCGCAAGGTCGCCGCTTTGCAGTATCCCCTCGCCTGTCGGGAGCGGACAGATGACCGATGAACTTATCCCCTCGTCAAGCCACAGCGCCGCCGACAGCGACACCGAACCTATCCCCTCGCCGATGATGACAGCATCTTTTCCGCCCGAACGCACGCTCAGAACGTCCGCAGTTTTGCCCTCGGCGGCGGCTCTCAGCGCCTCGGCAAGATGCCCCGAAAAAGCCTGACCTGTCGGAACTCCGCACACATAGGGTATGCCGAAACGCTCCTGCATGAACTTCGCCGCAGAAAGACCCATACTGCTCACAACAAGATCCACTCTCGCCGCCGCCGCACGCTTTATCTCGTCAAGACTGCTCCCCATTGCAAGGCAGGAAATATATTCCAGACCGCTGTCCGCAAGCCACTTCTTCATGGCTTCCATTGTACCTTTCCATTTGAAGTCGAGCGGTGTCATGCCGATAATGTTAACGCCTATGCCGTCCGACTTTTCGCACTCACGGACATACTGCTTCACGATATAATCAAAAGCTTCCGAAGCTCCCTCGATATAGGAGCGTGTGCCGTTTGTGTGCAAGCCGAAAGTCGGTATGCCCGAACGTGCTTCTATCTCGGCGGCTATCGCATCAAAATCCACGCCCGTCATCATAGGCATGGGCGAACCGCACACCGCTATGAACTCGGGCTTCTGGTCAGCCGCCGCCGACACAACATCCGAGATCAGCTTTTCATCGTTGCCCATTATCGCATCAAGTTCAGTCAGTGCCGAAATGTACATCTTAGACTGCATATCGTACCATCTGGGTTCGTCATGGGTCGCATAGGTGGAATTGCACCCCGAAGCATCGTGCGTCACGACCATTCCGCCCAGTTCGTACAGCGCCGAACAGACTCCTGCCGTGTCCGCTGAATAACACGGGATTATCCTTGAAACGTTCTTCATTTCCGCACCCCCTTACGCAAGACAGCTCGCACAGCCAAAACCTTTAAGGCTTATGACACGCTTTCTGTCCTTTTTGTTTTCGTAAGCGTCGGTCATGAGTTCCGCAAGCTTTTTAATGCCCGAATAACCGTAATGACCGCCGTTCAAAATGATATTCACAAAATTATCTGTCGCAAAATAATAAGCCGCTTTCTGACCCACCGCAAGCACTTTTTCATGCGGTTCATAACGCATATTCAGCATATTAACGTTAGCGGCGGCGTATATCTCCAAATCGGGATAAGCCGCTTTAAGACGGTCAAATGCCGCCGTTTCCTCGCCTGCGCCGTCAGCGATGACATACTTCACATTGAATCCGTGCGAAAGTAGCAATTCAGCAAACTCGAACGGACGTGTAACAGCCGTGAAGTCGACCGCTACCGAAGTATCGCCTATGACTTTTTTCGCCGCCGAAAGTGCTTTTTCAGCCGCCGCTTTTTCTTCCGAAATATCCGTTTTGTCCATACCAAGCGCTTCACACAGCAGACGGTGGTTCTCCTCGATAGTGTCATAAACAAAACTGTTCGGCAGATACAAGTGCCTTGCCCCGAAGCGGCTCTCCAGCGTGTCTCCTGCAAGAAGTGCCGTGGGGATATAAGTGATGTTGAGCGATGACTGCGCCATATCAAGATATTCCTCAAAGGTCTTGCAGAGAGTTATGTCACGCAGAGTGAAGCCTGCTTTGCGGATAGTTTTAACAAGTTCGCTGTCCTCATCGGTAGCACGGTCATTGCCGATAATGTTCACCGACTTTTTGTCAAGCGGCATGGGCTTTAACGCATCGTAAAGCTGTGCCGCCATTTTTGTGACGGGCGAAACAGTTGTGCGCATGGTGGGGGTCATGTAGCAGTCAGAGAACCATATGTCCGGAAAACGCTCGTGAAGTTCATTTATTATCGCTTCAAAATCCACGCCTGCGAACAGATGTATACAGCTCAGATACAACAGCACCACGGGGGGGCGTTTTTTAAGCTTGCCGATTATCTCGGTAACGCCCTCGATAACGTCAGTCTCGATACTGCCGTCAAACATATCTTCCTCCGAAACGGAGATCCAGCTCATGCGCTCCAGCTCGAACATCTCGGCGGCTGTGAGTATAACGCCCCTCAGACAGCCCTGCGCACAGCAGAATATCTCATGCGCTTCGGGCAGAAGAAAACCTGAATGCACGATGTTCCACATTCCCCTTGCAGGTGTGTTGTATTCAAGCCCCGACTCGAAAAAACAGTCACGGTCGGTGTCGGCTATGCGCTTGCAGGGGGGCTTTTCGTAATGAATGTCTCTGAGCATATCCTTACTCCTTATCCTTGAACCTGAAAAGCACAGACTCCGTAAGCGATCTGAACTGTGAAGCCGCACGGCTCTCGGGACAGACGACCGTCACGGGCTTGCCCTTCTGCTCGGCAAAGGGTATCTCCTCACAGCGGTCAAGTGCGCCTATCACAGAAGTGTTGAAATCATCGGCAAGTTCGGCAGTTCCCTCGTTCTCGCCACGAACTCCACGGCGGTTGAGTATTATGCCGCCCAGCGAAGCATAGCCACGCCCTTTGAAGTTTTCCACCGCCATGCAGATATTCGCCGCCGCATAGCGTGACATTTTCTCGCCGCTCGTCACAACGAACACCTTGTCGGCATAGCCCTTGCGCATAGGCATCGAAAAACCGCCGCAGACCACATCGCCCAGCACGTCATATATCACAACATGGGGCTTATACACCTCATATGCACCCAGCTTTTCCAGCGTTTCAAGAGCGTTGATGATACCTCTGCCTGCACAGCCTATACCGGGGACGGGTCCGCCTGCCTCAACGCATTTTACTCCATTTTCGCCCTCAAAGACCACATCTTCAAGTCTGAGCAGCTTGCCCTTTTGACGGGTCATATCAAGCACGGTAGGTATACGCTCACCGCCGTGGAGCAGTGATGTTGAATCCGCTTTCGGGTCACAGCCTATCTGCATGACCTTGTATCCTCTGACAGCCAGTACCGCAGAAATGTTTGATGCGATCGTGGATTTTCCTATACCGCCCTTGCCGTATATCGCTATTTTAATCATTGCAGAAGTCACCTCTTGATATTTCGATGTTGTAACCTATCGACTCCATGCGCCTTTGCAGGCAGAAGCGGCACTCGCTCGTGGAATCCTCGGTGCATATCTTGTTGTCGTAAAGCATATATTTCTTGCGCACAGCCGTGGGGGAAAGGTTAGGCATTATGACGTTTGCGCCGTGCAGAACGCCCTGTTCCCTGCCGTTTGGACGGATAGTGCCGAGAGCCGTAGTCGCAGGCAAAAGCACGTTCGGGAGCATTATCCTCACAAGGCTCAGCACAAACAGCGTAAGTTCATATGACCCTTTTGGACAGACCCTGAACGGCGTGTCCTTATGGGGCAGAAAAGGACCTGTCCCCACCATTTGCGGCTTGAACCTGCCCAAAAACTCCATGTCTGCGGCAAGCGTGTCGGAAGATGCGAACGGCGCTCCGATCATCATGCCTGCGCCCGTCTGATAACCCAGTTCTTTCAGGTCTTGCAGACATTTCATGCGATGCTCAAAGGACATGAAACTCGGGTGGAGCTGTTCATAGTGGTTCTTTGTGGCAGTCTCATGCCGAAGCAGATACCTGTCAGCGCCTGCCGCCCGAAGCTCGGCTAAGTCTCCACGTTCCAGTTCTCCCAGCGACAGCGTTACGGCGCAGTCGGGGTGTGCGGTTTTTATCGCACGGACTATATTGCACATCCTCTCAGCGGAATACTTAGGGTCTTCACCGCTTTGAAGAACAAACGTTCTGAAACCTGTTTCATAGCCCTCGTCACAGCACTGCAAAATCTCCTCATCGGTTAGTCTGTAACGCTGTGCGTTCTTGTTAGAGCATCTTATACCGCAGTAAAAGCAGTCATTTTTACAGTAATTGGAAAACTCAACTATACCTCTTATATAGATGTTCTTTCCGTATTTTTCGTCAGCTATGCGCCGTGCTATCGAAGCGGAATATTCCCGTTCCTCGTCTGTAAAGCCGTCAAACAGCCTGACCCAGCCCTCATGTGGCAGGCACTTTTCGGCGTTTAGCCTGTCGATAAGTTCTTTAAGTTCAATATCCATAAAACACCTCATGCGAGATCATCATTATTATAGCATAAAAAAGGGGACAGTCCCTCCTGCAAGCAGATAGACCTGTCCCGTAAAATCTCATTATGGTAAGGTGCTGTCAAACTTCTGTCTCAGGCGCTTTCTGCGGCTTCAACATCAGGAGGCAATTCTTCTAAATAAGAAATAAGAAAAAATGTATCGCCTGCGGCGGTGATCTGATAATCAGAAATATAATAAACCATTAAGAGCCGTCCGTTCCGGCGGACACCTTATTTCTTCTTTCATATTTCTTATTTTTAATCGTTTGGTGCGTAGACGGTCTTGGCGCTGACTCCGTGAAGTCTGCCGATCTTTCCCGTGAGGGTGTTGATCTTATCCTGCGGTGCGTCTATCGCAATGCTTATTATGCTGACCCCTTTTGAGCGGTAAGGCACACCCATTCGCCCGATAACAAAGGTATCGTACTCATGGAGCAGTGCGTTTATGCCTGCTGCCGACTCGGGGTCTCTGACGATTATCGCAATAACGGCTATGCGTGTTTCCATTTTGCAGATACGCTCCTTTGCTGTTATTACTTTTATATAGTATACCACATTTGTATATGGAAGTCAACTGTTTTTTTCTTATTTCTTATGAATAACTGATATACATAAATAATTATTATCAGAAAAAAAATTACCACCTGAAAAGATGTCACAAACAAATATCTCTTATCTCTTATCTTTTATCTGTATTTGCTCTCTTGCCAATTTAAAGCACCAAAATATTTTCAAAAACACGCAGAAAAAATATTGCTTTTTTTAAGGCGTTGTGATATAATAGAAATATTAAGACTTGAAAGGACGGTTTTTCGATGAAAAAACTTATGCTCGGAAACGAAGCGTTCGCTCGTGGTCTGTACGAAGCAGGCTGCGGATTCGTTTCCTCCTACCCCGGAACTCCCTCCACTGAGGTAACTGAGTTCGCCGCAAAATACGATGAGATGTACGCTGAATGGGCTCCTAACGAAAAGGTCGCTATGGAAGCCGCTCTGGGCGCTTCTATCGCAGGCAAGCGCAGCTTCTGCGGAATGAAGCACGTTGGTCTGAACGTTGCTGCCGACCCCCTCTACACCGCAGGCTACACAGGCGTGAACGCCGGTATGGTCGTATGCGTTGCCGATGACCCCGGTATGCACTCCTCTCAGAACGAGCAGGACTCACGTCACCACGCTATCGCTTCAAAAGTCCTCATGGTCGAGCCTTCCGATTCTCAGGAATGCAAGGACTTCACAAAAACTGCTTTTGAACTGAGCGAAAAGTTCGACTGCCCCGTTATCGTGCGCATGACTACCCGTATCGCTCACTCACAGTCCTCCGTTGAACTGCTCGACAGAGTTGTTCCCGAAGCAAAGCCCTACGAAAAGAACCCCTCAAAGTTCGTAATGGTCCCCGGCAACGCAAAGCGCCGTCACCCCGTTGTTGAGCAGAAGCTCCGTGACGCTGCCGAATACGCCGAGACAAGCCCTCTCAACCGTGTTGAATACAACGACACTTCAATAGGCGTTATCGCAGCAGGAGACTGCTATGTTTACGCTAAGGAAGCACTGGGCGACAAGGCAAGCTATCTGAAACTCGGTATGGTGAACCCCCTGCCTGTGAACATTATCCGTGATTTTGCGGCAAAGTGCGGCAAGGTATACGTTATCGAGGAACTTGACGATATAATCGAAACTCACTGCAAGAAGAACGGCATCGAAGTTATCGGCAGAGAAGTTTTCAGCGGCATCGGCGAGATCTCACAGTCGATCGTCCGCAAGGCTGTTCTGGGCGAGACTGCCGAAGTCATGACTTTCGGAGAGGAAGTTCCCGTTCGTCCCCCCGTTATGTGTGCAGGATGTCCCCACAGAGGTCTGTTCTACTGCCTGTCACAGCTGGGTGTTTACGTTTCGGGCGACATCGGCTGCTACACTTTGGGTTCGGCAGCACCGCTCAATGCCATGGACACTACTATCTGCATGGGTGCGTCTATCAGTGCTTTACACGGCTACAACAAGGCTCTGGGCGCTGAGGCTGAGAGAAAGAGCGTTGCAGTTATCGGCGACTCGACTTTCATGCACAGCGGTATGACAGGACTTGTGAACGTGGCTTACAACGCTTCAAATTCCACAACGATAATACTCGACAACTCCATAACAGGCATGACAGGTCATCAGCAGAACCCCACCACGGGCAAGAACCTTAAAGGCGACCCTGCTGCGGCTGTAAACCTTGAAGAACTCTGCCACGCTATCGGCATAAAGAGCGTGCGTGTCGTTGACCCCTACCATATGGCTGAAACGAAGAAAGTCATCGAGGAGGAACTTGCAAAGGATGAGCCGTCTGTTATCATCTCACGCCGTCCCTGCGCTCTGCTGAAATATGTCAAGCACAATCCCCCTCTGCACGTTGACAATGACAAGTGCGTAGGCTGCAAGCAGTGCCTGAAAGTAGGCTGTCCTGCTATTTCCATGAAAGACCGTCCCGAGGGTTCGGCTAAGAAAACAAAGGTCAGCGTTATCGACCATACCCAGTGCGCAGGGTGCGGCATCTGCACCGAACTTTGCAAGGTGAATGCGATAGTTAAATAATGTGGAGCGGCATAAACACCCAAACGGAGAATGGATAAGGCGCAAGGATATAAGGCTTGACAACCGTGATTATTCGGCAAACGGTATATATTTTGTAACGATATGCGTCAAAGACAAGCACCGTATTTTGTGGGATAAAAGGTCATGTGTGTTTAATTGCTTCACGTCAGAAGATACGCCTGTATTTTATTCGGAAACAGGTGCAGCAGTCAATGAAGCAGTTATGAATATTGAAAAATACTATTCGGCTGTAAAGGTCGACACATATTCGATCATGCCTGATCATCTGCATCTGCTGCTGAGATTTCAAAACGGCATCGACGAAAACGGACGCACAATGTGCGCCCCTACACTGTCAAATCTGATAAACCAGTTCAAAGGTGCAGTAACCAAAGAACTCGGTTATTCTATATGGCAAAAATTATTCTATGACAAGATAATAAGAAACGAACAAGAGTATCAAGCCTGCAAAAAATATATCCGCAATAATCCATATTAATACCGTAAAAAATATTTTTCAAAATAGAGCTTGTGTATATGATGCACAACATTCAAAAGCCGCTCGGCTAAAATAATGTAGGGGCGCGCATTGCGCGTCCGTGCGCCTCTCACACGGATACCCCACCCAAAAGGAGCAGCCAAAATGCAAAAAATAAACTGCCTTAGATGCAGCACACCGATGAAGCATCTTTTAAATCAGAGAATACAGCTGGGGCAGGCTAACTGGTTATTTCACAATCATGTCTGGGACAATATCATTGCCGGTGCGCTGCCTGTTATGATACTTGTCTGCCCGAAGTGCAGAAAACTTGAATTTTTCCTGCTGAATGAAAAACGGAGAGAAAAACATGAATGACCTGCTTCAAGCCGCCGTAGTCATGGGCGTGCCGTTTGTGGCGATAGCGCTCATTGTGGCGGCGGTGGGATTCGTACTGCGCAGAGTTCGTCCCGACCTCTATATGACCGATGAGGAAAAGGCAGAACTTAAAGCGAAACAGGATAACGAAAATAACAAGGAGTAATTATAAATGGAAACGAGATCAATTATGATAGTCGGCGTAGGCGGACAGGGCACTCTGCTCGCTTCACGCATACTCGGCAGTGTGTTTCTTGCCGAGGGTCATGACGTTAAGGTCAGCGAGGTACACGGCATGAGTCAGCGAGGCGGTTCAGTCGTTACCTATGTTAAATACGGCGAGAAGGTATATTCTCCCGTTGTAGAGCTGGGTGAGGCTGACGTTATAATCAGCTTTGAACAGTTAGAGAGCGCACGCTGGCTGCCCTATCTCAAAAAGGGCGGAAAGCTGATAACCAGCGTTCAGAAACTCGACCCCATGCCTGTCATCACGGGCAAAGCTGTCTATCCCGAAAACATCATCGAAAAGATAGAAGCAATGGGCGTTGAAGTTACATCTGTCGATGCTCTTGCACTTGCGGAACAGGCAGGAACTGCAAAGGCGGCAAACGTTGTTCTCATGGGCGTTGTCTCCAAAAAGCTTCCCTTTGAGGAAAGCGTTTGGCAGACGGCTCTTGAACAGTGTGTCCCCGCAAAGTTCCTCGACCTCAACAAAAAGGCATTCGCTCTCGGCAGAGAAGCGTAAACTTAAATAAGAAATAAGAATTAAGAAATAAGAAATAAGGTGTCCGCTTTGCGGACGGAGCTGCTTTTTGAGCGCTTACAATTCCTTATTTCTTATCTCTGATTTCTAATTTCTTATTTAAAAACAGATCAGGAGGATACTCAATGGAAGAAGTCAGGAAGTACTGGGACGAAGCACACGAATGTATGTCCCGTGAGGAAATGAAGAAACTGCAAGGTGAAAAGCTCGTCAAGCAGGTCAGGCACGTCTGGGATAACGTTCCCTATTACAGGAAGAAAATGGAAGAAGCAGGCGTCACACCCGATGACATAAAGACGGTGGACGATCTCTGCAAACTGCCTTTTCTCTCGAAAGCCGACCTGCGTGAAGCTTATCCTTACGGACTGCTGGGCAAGCCGCTCTCTGAGTGCGTGCGCATACAGTCCACAAGCGGCACGACAGGCAAGCGTGTAGTAGCGTTCTACACTCAGGCTGACGTTGATATGTGGGAAGACTGCGTTGCAAGAGCTATCACGGCGGCAGGCGGAAACGAAGATGATGTATGTCAGGTGGCTTACGGCTACGGACTGTTCACGGGCGGCGCAGGTCTGCACGGCGGTTCGCATAAAGTCGGCTGTCTCACTCTGCCTATGTCCTCGGGCAACACCGAACGTCAGATACAGTTCATGCAGGACTTGGGCGCAACTATCCTTTGCTGCACTCCCTCTTATGCGGCTTATGTGGGCGAGACTCTTGCGGAAATGGGTCTTACTCCCGATGACATAAAGCTTAAAGCAGGCATCTTCGGCGCAGAGCCGTGGACTGAGGAAATGCGTCAGGAGATCGAGAAGTCGCTCGGCATCAAGGCTTATGACATCTACGGTCTGACGGAGCTGAGCGGTCCCGGTGTGGCATTCGAGTGCTGTGAGCAAAAGGGTATGCACGTCAACGAAGACCACTTCATCCCAGAGATAATCAACCCCGAAACAGGCGAAGTACTCCCTGACGGCACAAAGGGCGAACTTGTGTTCACCGCTATCGACAAGGAAGCTTTCCCCATGATACGCTACCGCACCCGTGACATATGCGTGCTCTCCCGTGAGAAATGCTCCTGCGGAAGAACACTTGTCCGCATGGCTAAGCCTATGGGCAGAAGCGATGATATGCTCATCATCAAGGGCGTGAACGTGTTCCCGTCACAGATAGAGAGCGTTCTGCTTAAAATGTCCAACGCAACGCCTAACTATCAAATTGTTGTTGACCGTGTGGGTACTACCGACACATTCGAGATACTTGTGGAGATAAGCGATGATATGTTCTCCGATACGATCAAGACGTTTGAGGAACTCCAGAAGAAGATCTCCAATGACATCAAGAGCGTTCTAGGTATCCGTGCGAAGATAAAGCTTGTTGAACCTAAGTCTATCCCACGTTCCGAGGGCAAGGCTGTGCGTGTTATCGACAAGAGAAAGCTGGTATAAGCGAAGGGAGCATTGCATTATGTTCACATTCAGAAGAGCTGACAGGAGCAAATATCAGGGCGGCTCAAATATTCAGAATGTCGGCAATTCTTCTCAGCAGGCGGCAGTGCTGTTCCCGGGTCAGGCGATAGCGCTTTTCGGACAGCCCGATCAATTCACAGATGATTATGAGGATATTTTCAGCATGGTCGTTTCTGCCGAAAGAGAGGGATGCGAGCCTGTTTATCTGGAAATATATCAAGGTCCGAGCGGTCCTGCTATCGGCGGCGACTGCCACAGCATAGAAGCAAATGCGGCGGCTAAGGAACTTGCTCAACTGCTTTTAGCGGCAAAGCCTGCCGATTATGACTGGGAGGGCGATTATGCCGATATTCCCGTGCATATCAAAATGGGTGTAAAAAACGGCGTTCCCTACCACGAGGACGACATGGCAGAGAACTTTGATCCCGAAGATCTCATGTAAGGAGGACACAGTATGATCGGCAGCGGCGTTTATTTTGCGGTAGATGAACAGACCATTAAAAACCTCCGCAGTCTCAATATGACCGAACGTCAGAGATTTATCACAGGGGAACTTGAACCGCTGTATCTTGAAGAATATCCCGAAAGAACTTTTGAACTTGAAAGCGCATGGGAAGCGATACACCGTGCGCTGACGGGAGGATTTTACCTTGACGGCGACAGACCGCTTGACAAGGTGATACTTGGCGGCGAGATACTGAGCTATGAGGATTTTCTGATATGCGCAAAAAGCCCCGAGACGGTGGAGCTTGTCTGCGATGCACTCGAAAAGCTTTCCGACAAGGATTTCATCAACGGCTACAAACGTATCTCTGCCGATGACTACCCCGATAAATGTGACGATGACTGCGAATATTCGCTCGAATATCTGCGTGACAGTATGTCATTCTGGAATTTTTGCCGCAGGAACAAAGCGTGGGCGCTGTTTACGGCAGAACTCTAAACAAAATAATACTATAACCGAAAGAAGGTATTTATCATGACAGTAAAACAATTATCCGTATTTGTTGAGAACAGAGCAGGCAGGCTCTCGAACATCACAAGACTGCTGGGCGACAACGGCATCAACATCCGTGCAATGTCTATCGCTGACACAAAGGACTTCGGAATTCTGCGCCTTATCGTCAACGACAGCGAAAAAGCTATGCAGGTGCTGAAAGATAACAGCTTTGCAGTAACTATCACCAACGTTCTTGCACTGCGCATCGCAGACCGTCCGGGCGGACTTGCCGACTCAATGGCTTGTCTCTATAAGGACAACATCAGCGTTGAGTATATGTATGCGGCATTCATCTCCGAGACCAGCGAGACTGCATACCTTATCCTCAGACCCGACAAGACCGATGAGGCAGTTACCGCACTGACCGAGGGCGGCTTCAAGCTTGTCTCCGATGAGGAATTAAAGTCGCTCTGATAAACACATCTAAACATCTAAACAGCTAAACAGCAAAAAGCCGAGGTACTCACAAAGTTTCCTCGGCTTTTTTGCACATATTCTTTTACTTCTTCTATCTTACTTTCCCTTTTGAAAGACGTTATTCGCTAAGTTCCTTGTCCGAAACAGCCGCCGCAAGCGCAGGAGTTGCAGTCTCGCACCACTTCTTTTCCTCGTTCTGCTCTGTCTCTGCCTCGGAGAATGTGCCGTCAGCTTCATCGAACAGATAGACCATTTTGCTCTCCTTGTCCATTGCAACGGTAGCTATCTTTGTGTAGACCTTCTTTTTATATGTATAGTAATCGAAAATATAGCAGTCCTTTTCGCCGCTCTCGGTGTCTATCAGCTGCTCGCCTGTGTAGCCGTACATAAGCTTTCCCTTTGTATCGGGGAAGATGTCTTTCAGTTCAACAGTCAGGCTGTCGAATGCTTCAAGTGCCTCATCGGGAAGCTTCTCGAACTCGCCCTCGGGACGGGATTCCTCAGCCTCGGTGACTGCCGGCTCATTGTTGACCTTTTCGGTTTTTTTCTCTGTTTTTCCGCAGCCTGCCATAACGATAACTGCCGCTAAGACAACTGCTGTCAGCATTCTTTTCTTCATATAAGTCCTCTCCCTTTCGCCGCACAGTGCGGCAAACCTTAATCGTTTTCGTTTCTGTGTTTAAAAGTATATCACTTTATTCCTCACAAGTAAATAGTTGTAAAATAAAGTTTACAAAAAAAATCCGAAAGCACCAAAAAAGGGCTTACACAACAATTATATTTGTGATAATTAACAATAACTCAGTAATCATTTTGTAAGAAATAACTAGACTTTTGCCATTTATTTAATGATTCAGGCAAAACTGACCGCAATAATTATTTACTTGCAACGACTTAAAAAAAACAGTTATTTCGGACATCCGTTTTTGTTTAATATGCCGAAATATAATAATTTTAAACTTACTAACGAAAATCGTTTCGTCAGCGTTTTTGTGAAAAGTAAATGAGATTTTAACGCCGCTATTGAAATTTTGTACGAAATGTGGTATAATACACTCATATGCGCAGACTGCGGAGGTGAAAAATTTGACAAAAGAACATGAAACGAAAAAGGAACAGCAGGACTATTCGGAAGAAATGACCTACGGACGAAAAAAAGCCTGCATCACCGCACTTCTCAAATGGCTGGAATGTGAGTTCTTCGGAGTGTTCATCTTTCTTTCGCTGTTTGCCATGCGTATCGTCATGAAAGGCGCAGGAGACATCGTTTTCGGACTGCTGGGACTGCTCTGCTATGCGATAGTGCTTGCAGATTTCGGGCTGAAAGAAGGCTCAAAGGCAAGGGTCAAGAACCAGCTGAGGGGCGACACGGTCGGCTCGGGGTTCGGCTTTCTGCTGGGTTTTCTGAGCGTTCTGCCCGCACTGATAAGCTACGGCGTGCTGATACTCTCCTACAAAGGCGTTATCGGTTCGGCAATCCTCGGCGTGAAGATCGCAAACGCAGGGTTGTGGGGGCTTATAAACGCTTTCGTCCCGACTATGGACATCGCCGATATGAACTCTGTGCTTCTGGGAGTGTTCCCTGCCGCACAGCTGATACTTATGCTGACAGTTGTGATAACCTTTGGCATGGGGCTTAAAAACGAAGACATTAAAACAAAGATAATGTATAAAAACGTATAAAAATGAGAGTGAACAAAATGAACAGAAAATTCATCTCTGCGGCGGCGGCATTTCTTTTTCTTACAGGGTGCGGCTCTGACAGCACTGCCGTTTCCGAACCCGCCGAACAGGACAGAACTTTTGCCGCAGTGCTGAGCGACAGGCTCGACAGCGGCGATTATGACATCGCCTTTCAGATAAGCGGCGGCAATCTTGACGATATGGCAGTCGAGATAAGGCGCTCGGGCGAGGACGGCTTTGTGTCCATGGACAATTCGGGCGTTTATACCGAGATATTCAAGACAAACAAGCAGACTTATATGATCCTTCCCGAGATACACTGCTATCAGCTCAATGACGAATACGGTTCTTTCGGCAACGCTTTCATAAAGCTTGGCAAAGGTGACGTTCTCTCGGGCGTGAGCGAGGAAAACGGCAAGACTACCGAGATCTATCGCTCGCCGACAGGGAGCGGGAGCGATGCTGACACGTTCACATTCGTGTTCGACACCGCAAAGGGCGCTGAGGGTCTTGAACACATCACGCAGGAAACTTCCGCAGGCACGGTCGAGATAGACGTTTCAAAAGTGCAGTTTTCGAGCGAGCCTGTAAACCTGCCCGAACTCAGCGAATATGACAACATCACTGACGGCGAAATGATAAGCGAGGTCGCTCAGGTGCGGTTCTATATGTACTACACCTTTGGGCTGAACGAGCAGGAAGTCGCCGAAATGGGCTATGATTACGATGAGATAGCTCACATGAAATATGACGAACAACAGGAGTTCTACGCAGAACTTGGCGAAAAACTGAAAGGAAGTGACAGCAGTGAGTGAACATCAGTTCAGCGTTGACCTTGGAGGAATGATAAGCATTCTGTCGGATCATCTTTATTCCAGCCCCGATGTTTTTCTGCGTGAACTTTTGCAGAACGCCGCCGATGCTATCTCGATGCGAAAGAGGAACGACAAAAGCTTTGCCGAACCCGAGATAAACGTCACGGCTGACGGAAAAAGCATTACTTTCACCGACAACGGTACGGGTCTTACCGAGGAAGAAGTACACAAGTTCGTGTCGGTCATCGGCAAGTCCTCAAAGCGTGGTTCGGGCACTTTTATCGGGCGTTTCGGCATCGGGCTTCTCAGCTGTTTTATCGTGACGGACGAGATCGTTCTGCGCTCACGTTCGGTAAAAAGCCCCGACAGCGCCGTTGAATGGCACGGCTTTGCCGACGGGCGCTACTCCATAAGAACGATAGAACCTGATATGCCCATAGGGAGCAGTATCTCTTTCAGCCCGTCAGAGGGCAATGAGAAATACTTCGATGCAAAGCTCTGCGAGGAAAAACTGCGCTACTTCGGACTGCCGCTCCCCTACCCTATCTACGTTTCGGCTGACGGCGTGACAAAGACCCGTGCAAACGTTCTCTACATCGGCGACGGCGGAAAGGACGAGCGCAAATTCGTAATCGAGACAGGCAAGCGCATATTCGACACCGACACACAGTTTCTCGACTACATACCCCTCGATTCGCCGAGCAAGCTTTTCAGCGGTGCGGCTTACATACTCCCCTACACCGTTTCGGCGGCTGGCAGTGCAAAACGTCACCGCATATACCTGAAAAATATGCTCCTTACCGAGGACGGCACAGGGCTTCTTCCCGAGTGGGCGTTCTTCGTGCGCTGTTTCATCAACACCGACAAACTGCGCCCCACCGCATCACGAGAGGGCTTCTATCACGATGAGATGCTCGACAAAGCCCGTCAGGAAATAGCCGACTGCATCTCGGGTTACTTAGAACTGATGTCCTCAAAAAGCCCCGAACTGCTCGCACAGATAGGCAGACTGCACGGCACGGCGCTTCGGTCTATCGCCTGCGAGAACGAACAGCTTCTCAGGACTTTCCTGCCCTATTTCAACTTCGAGACAAGCTTCGGCACGGTCAGCGGCGAACAGCTTACCGACCGTGGGCGTGAAGTTTTCTACGTTTCAGACCTTGAAGTTTTCAGACAGCTTCGCCCGATATTCTCCGATGCCAACAGACTTCTTGTCAACACAGCATACGTCCACGAAAAAGACCTGCTCCTCTTTGCGGAACGTCTTGGGCTTATGAAAGTCCAGCAGCTTTCCGACAACGTTATTGCGGACACTCTCGGCGAATGCCCCAACGAGGAGGATTTTGCGGAACTTATCAAAATTTTCGACAGCGCACTGAACAAGTTCGACTGCAAGGCGGTCATGCGCTCATATGCACCCGTTCAGCTGAGTGCCGTTTACAGCCGCAGTTCCGATGCCGACATCAAGCGTGACATTAAGCAGTCGAAAGAAAAAGGCGATGCGATGTTCGCCGATATGCTGGGCGCTTTCGAGGAAGAATACAAGGAAGCCAAAGCGAGCCTGTACTTAAACAGCCGCAGTCAGCTGATAAAGCGGCTCTCGGGCGTTTCCGACAGGAAGAAACTTTCCACGTTTGCACAGATACTTTACGTTCAGGCACTCATTTCGGGCGGCTATCCCGTCTATTCAAAGGAAATGAACATCATGAACGACAACCTTATAAAACTTATCGAGTGGGGCATATGAAACAGCAGGAAAACAAAATGCTTGTAGAAATTTTCTGCAAGTTTGAAACTTACGCTAAGTTCATCATCGATTATAAAGCACAGACGCTTGACATCATACAGCCGCCCGACACCAAGATACGCTTTATAAACAGCATATTCACCTATACAGACGGTTTCAGGTTCGATTTTAAGACTGTCAGCACATACCTCAAAAACCGTGGTATAAATGCCGACACCAAAACAGGCGTTTATTACAATGTTGACAGCCCGACTGCTGTTGTTATTTTACGCAGTCCGCTTTTTTAATAAGCAGTCAGCTTTTTTAATAAATAGTTGACAAAAAGTGAGAATTATGGTATAATATTTTTAGAAGAATAACCCGAAAAGAAACATCTTTTGACATACATCAAATTTTAAGATCAAGGAGGGTGATCTTATGCGTAAAATCATGTTTATAATTCTCACGGCGGCTTTGCTGACAGCCTGCGGAGCATCTGCAAACACCAACGAAAATATCGAAAATGTTACGGCTATGCCTGCCGAAACTGCTGAGACTGCCGACAGCGAAACAGCTGAAACACCCGAGATCACCGTCACCCGTGACGGAAAGTCAAGCAAGCTCACCGACAGCGCAAAATGCGAAAGTATCATATCCGAGATAGAAAATATCCGTGCGGAAAAACAGCCTGTCAGCACCACTTTTGCAAAGGGCGGTCATGGTATTTTCGTAAAATATCAGCTTGACGGTCACAGCTATAAAGTCCAGTTCATACAGAACGGCGAAAACAGCTGTATCACTGTCAGAACTGACAACGATACCGAACAGACTATGAGTTATTACACCGATGAAGAGACCGTCATCAGTCTTTTGGAACTCATAGAAATTTAATAAGAACAGGAGTTACAGCAAAATGTACGATTACGAATACTTAGAAACACTTGCCGACGGCGCAGAAAAAATGGAATACCTTAAAAAGTGCATCGCCGAAGCAGATGCCGAACAGGACATGGAACACGCACTCCACCTGCGCCATGACTACATAGAGCAGAGCGTTTTCCATGATGACGGCTTCAAGGGACTTCTCATGTTCCCCGAACTGATGAAGCTGTTTGACGAAAATCCCGGGATCATGGATCCTGTGAGCTTTATGTTCGTGTTCAAGTGGATAATCGACCGCACCGATGAATACTACCAGATAACCCTTGAACAGATCGACGAGTATTTCAAGCGTTTCCGTGACTACATCGAACAGTTCGGCTATACACTCCGCACCTATTACAAGGAGCAGTTCAGCGTTTACAGCAGTATCGACCCCGACCCTCAGTCGATGCTGGACTTAATGGAGCTTTCCGAAAAGTACGAACGCACCGCCATGAGCGACTGCGAGACCTGCGAACTTTCGGAGCGCATAAACTGCGAACTGCGTTACGGTTCTTTCGAGAAGGGCATGGAACTTCTGCGTGAGATGATCGAAAGGGGTATGCGCTGTGCCGAACAGCCCCAGTATACCTATGGAACTGTTGCAGGCATTCTTGCGGAAAAAGGTATGTATGACGAGGCACAGCACTATGCGTCACTGTTTCTGCCCAGAGTTGAGGGCGACGAGCTGAACGCACTGCGCAACATCGCTGAAGTCATCAAGCTTTATTCCATGTGTGACCTCAATCAGGCTTATGAACTGTTCAGGCGCACCGTTCACCTTTTCAGCGAGACAAAATCTCCAAGTGACCGATTCAGATATGCCGATGCCGCACGCCGCTTCTTTGAAAAGCTCGTTGAATCGGATCAGGAATCTATCCACACCAACCTTAATTCTTCTTTCGAGTGGTATAACGGCGAGGGTCTGTACAACTGCGAGGAAATGTATGAAAAGTTCAAGGCAGTCGAGGAAGACCTTGCCGAGAAGTTCAACGCACGCAACAAGACCGACTATTACACACAGCTAATGGAATTTGAGTATCCCGATGCACCGACTATCGAACTCAAACTCCCTGCACACGGCAGGATACCCAACCAAAGAACAGGCATCGCTATCCCGTTCAAGACCTCTGATGACTTCCCCTCTCCCGAACAGATTGAACAGGCTCTTAACAGCATTGGCGAATTTGAAAACGTGAGCGTTGCGGTAGACGCAGAGAGCGGCTTGCTGTATGCAGGCGGCAGAGATGAGGACGGCAAGGCTTTCAACTACATTATTGCCTTTGACGATATGCACGGTTTTGACGGCTTTGAACAGCCCCACTACTTTGGTGAACACGCAGGCGAAGTCATAAAAGATTACACCGTGGCAATGGTCGTCATGACAACATTTGACGATAATTTTGTCGGTATGCGCAGGCTCATAAAGTTCGTGAATGCGCTCAACACGGGCGGTTCTCCGCTTATCATCGACCTTTCATCAAGCAGACTGCTTTCCTCAAAGTGGGCTGAGATAGAAGCTTCGGGAACGTCTGCACCGCTTGAAAAGTATTTTTACAGGATAGCCGTTTTCCGTTCGGCATTCGAGGAAGAAAAGCTGGATGTCACCACCGAGGGACTTCCGCAGTCGGGTTCGATAAATCTGCTCGTTCCCGCTGTTGACGAGGAAGAACTTGACTATGTTCGTGACATGGTGCGCCAGATCGCAATAAACGCGGTTTCAGTCGATCCGCTCCCCGATGAGGGCATATGGTTCAATGCAGGCTTTGCTTATGACAATAAGGAGTTCCTGCGTGTCAAGTGGAGACCTATCACACTTCCGAGTGACGATGAAGAAGCTGAAACGGAGATATTCGCCGAGCCTGTTCTCCGCTTCCCTGACGGCACTGAATACACTATCCCCGAGATACCCGAGGAAGAGCGTGAAAAGATCGACCTGCGTCAGACCAACCGTTTAAGCTTTATCCGTGAGGCAAAGGCAAGAGCGACTTTCCCTGCCGCCTGTGAATTTTTAAAGCGCAACGCTGATTCTTTCGGCATGGTAGCAGGTGCTGAGTTCACCGTCTATGACGAGGACGAGGAGGACGATGAGGGTTACGATGAGATAATCTATCTCGAAATACTCCCTGACGGCACTGCCGAAGTGCTGAGCGATGACTTCGATGAAGAAGGCAAGCGCAAGGGCGACAAGTATGACCTTGACCCTTCGAGGATATTCACATGGCAGCTTCAGGTCGGCGAAGACGGAAGATTCGGCTATGATGATCTCTACTTCCTGCTGATAAAAGAACAGGAATTGGAAAACAGCGAAGCTGAAGAAGAAGAATAAAAAAATCAAAGGTGCCGAAGTGAAAAACTCCGACACCTTTTTTTACTTGATAAGCTTTGAGAATTCCAGCGCCTTGCCAACATCGCCGTCAACTTTCAGCTTGCCGCCGAAAAACGCCTTTACAGGGTCGAGTTCGCCGTCAAGCAGTTTGTTGAAATCCTCCATGGTCATCGTGATAGCACAGTTTCGGTCGTGGTATTCGTAAGGCTCGGCAGTCACCTTGCCGTCCTTTATCTCGACATAGAACACGCCGCCGTTCTCGCCCTTGATGTTCACCTGAACTGCAAGGAACTTGATGCCCGAAGCATTGACCCTGCCGCTCATACCCTTGACTTTTGTCATAAGCTGATCGAATGTCATATAAACACGCTCCTTTGTAATAATATATACCATTATAAATATATTATAGCGTATTTATAGAGTAATGTCAAGTATGCCGAACACATAAACACGCAAAATCATCACTTAACTATAGCAATACAAGAAAATAGCAGCATAAAGATTTCGAGAGAAAATTTCAC
>CAMVRM010000032.1 GCA_947169885.1 uncultured Ruminococcus sp. | reverse complement strand
ATGTCACCATTGTCAAGGGGTAAAGCCTTGTGCCTGAGCCGCCTGCGAGAATTATTCCTTTCATATCCTGCTCCTAATAATGTTTTTCACACGGGACAAGCTGTCCTTAAAAGCTTATACTATATAAATATAAATAAACAGCCCGAAAGACCGAAATGCCCCAATATACTTTCAATAGTATATTATAACACTTTTTCGCACGATTGGCAAGGCTGAACAGCACTTCATTGGCAATATAACTAAACTTTTGCGTAAAAGTTCGGTAAAATTGTAATAAAAAGCTATAAACGGGCAGTTTTTTGGACTTGTTTATTACATAAAACGGCTGTTTTTGAGTGAAAATACTTTGAAGAAAAGCTTTGATAAGTATTTTAAATTAAAAAAGTAAACATGGTATATAGTGAAAATGAACATTAATCAAACAGTTTTACAAACAGTCAAAAAATAGTGCAAAAGTAACAAAAGAAACTTGCAAAGTTTGGATATGATGACCGTTGAAAACAAGTAATAAGCATGATATAATGATTACAGTTAAAATATAAACCAAAATAGTGGAAAAATGGCTTTCACATAACGGTTGTTGATTTTAACCATCCTCTTAAAGCCCGACATAGGGAGCGGGCAAAACATATCACATTTTTTAATGGAGGTCTTTAAATGAAAATGGCAAAATTCGCAAGCAAAGCAGCTGCTATTCTCTGTGCAGCAGCAGTTATGGTGCCTACCACCGCTATTGCTGTTTCTGCTAACACAGTAACAGGCACTGTTCTTGCCGTAGCAGCAACTTCTGCTGTTCCTGACTGGAACGTTGTAAGCATCACAGGTGACCAGTACGTAGCAAACGGCAAATCGTTCAGCTTCACTGTTAATGTAGGCAGCTGGGTAAAGAACGCAACTTATCAGTGGCAGGTGATGCCCGCAGGTTCCAACTCATGGACAAATATTTCGGGCGCAACTTCCGCTACCGTTAAGGGCACAATGTCTGACGCATACAACCTTGCACTCGTAAGATGCGTAGTTGTTGATACCGACAGAAACAAGACTGAGGAATCCGCAGTAAGAACTCTGTCCAACATCGCAGCTTCCGCAAAGCTCGGCACTCCTGTTCTCCAGTCTGACGGCTATTACAAGATCCCTCTGGGAATCACAGGTCTGAAAGACAATGCTATCGCATCATTCGTTCCCAACTTCACCGTTGACACTGCTTCTATCGATGACATCGACTGGGAATACAGCACCAAACTCGCTAATGACGGCGATCAGTTCGGCTTCGGTTTCTTCCAGGCTAACAAGCCTATCGACACTGACGGCGACGGCAAGACCGACAAGGTAGAAAAGGTTGCTAACTCCTATGTTCTCCAGCACACCACTGTTACTACTCCTACTGTTCTCGGTTCTGACAAGGTTCTCGGCTATCTGTATGTTAAGCCCAAGAGCGGCGTTAAGACTCTGACTATCGGTATGTCTGCATACAACGGCAACCCTGCTACACTGACAGGCGATAATTACAGAGGCAATATCGTTTACGGTATGAGCTACACAGGCACAACTATCGGTGCTTCCACTACTTCTACAACTGTTCCTCAGAACCTCACGGTTACTTACAGCGAAGAGTTCCACCAGATGAGATTCACTTGGGACAAGGTTCCTAACGCTACTCAGTATGGTATCGCTGTTATGCTTGCAGGTAAGTGGAGAGTTCAGACTTCTAACATCACCACTAACAGCTACACCACTCCTAAGAACATGACTCCCGGTATGACCTACAAGGTTGCTGTTGCTGCTAAGGTAAACGGCACTTGGGATACCGCAGGCGCTATCAAGAACGCTATCACTGTTACTGTTAAGTAATTGTTTTGGCGCTGACAGCTAAGTTCAGATAATTCAAGACCGACAGTTCTGTTGCGGAGCTGTCGGTCTTTTGATGTGTACGCAGGATGTAGAAATATGAATATTAAGACTGATTTTAATTATGTATATGTTGGAAAATTTTAGGTAAATTTAAAGTAAACTTTATACAAAATTGCTATTGAAATGCGAGAAACTTTATGGTATAATACATATAGTTAAAAGAAATGACTGAAAACACACAATGTTACATATGAATTTATTGCTTTCAGGATTTCCTTTTTACTGTTTTAAAAACTGTGTCCGATGAGAGAACGGACAGGACAATCTCAATCTTTTTTAATGGAGGTCATCAGTATGACAATGGCAAAAATGGCAGGCAAGGTCGCAGCTGTTCTTTGTGCAGCAGCAGTACTCGTTCCCACAGCAGCAGTTGCAGCTCCCGCAGCAGTATTCGCAAATGATAATGCGATCGCTGCAAGCGCTGCGACTTACACCAAGTTCACAGGCAATCAGTACGTTGCAGTTGGCGACACCGCTACATTCACTGTTACTCCTGCTACGAGCGGCAGCTACACCTATGAGTGGTACACCAGCACTCAGAAGATCAACAGCTTATTCCCCTCTGATTACACATGGACAAAGATGAGCGAGACCTCGAACACTTTCAGCTTTAAGATGACTGAAAAGCTCAACGGCGCTCACATATGGGCTGTCAAGGTTGACACTGCAACCGGCGAAAGAGAAGAAATGACCAATTTCAGCACTGTTTGCTGCACTAAGGTAAACTTCTCTCTCGGCACTCCCGTTATCACTTCCGATGATTACGGTCCTATCGTGAAGATACCTGTTATCGCTTCGGGTCTTATCAACAACGCTATCGATGCTTATCAGGCAAAGCTGAGCTTTGATACCTCTGTTTTCGAGGACGCTGACTTTACTCTTTCCGCAAAGGGCAGCTTTGACGTAAAAATGGGCAATATGCAGTCTGACGGCTATCTCTTTGCAGGCGGCTGCAATGCTTCTTATCTGACCGTAGGTTCGGACAATGTTCTCGGCTACTACACTCTGTATGTCAAGGACGGCGCAAACTACCTCGGCTCTGATGTAAGCCTTGATGTTACTTCCGCAGCACTCACCAACGTAAGCGGTGATCTCATCTACGGCATCGAGAACTCTGGCGCTGTTACCGTTGCTGCTCCTGCGACATATCCTACCAACATTCAGGTGCAGTACAGCTCGGAATATCATCAGGTAAGATTCACATGGGACGCAGTTGCAGGCGCTGACAAGTACGGCATTGCTGTTTATCTCGCAGGAAAGTGGAGAATTCAGACTTCCAGCCTTACTACCACTTCTTACACCACTCCCAAGAACCTGACTCCCGGCAAGTCCTACAAGGTAGCTATCGCCGCAAGAGTCAACGGCGCATGGGACACTGTTAACGCTATCAAGAACGCTGTTACTGTTACAGTTCAGTAATATACAAAATTAGTAGTCAGGCGATATACTAAAATATTAAGACCGATGGTTTTGTCCCCCCTCAGAACTGTCGGTCTTTTTTGTTTAGTTTATATATGTTATATTGTATATTTTGTACAAGATAATTTGTGCATATGTCACTAATTTTATTGGTCATGATTGTAAGATATGAGTATTGAAAACGTTTGACATATGTGTTATAATATATATGTCAAATGATTGAACCAAAGTACATATCACAAAATGAAAGCATAAACAGCGGTGAACTAATTTGACAGTTTCATAGAATGTGCTTCGGACAAGAAAATTGGAGTTTATTGGAGGTCAGAACGATGAAAATGACAAAAATTGCAGGCAGGACAGCGGCACTTCTGTGTGCGGCGGCAGTTATGCTCCCGACAGCGGCTTTTGCCATTCCCGCAACTGTCGCAAGTGCTGAAAATGTATCAAGTATAAGCTACAAAGTAACTAACATTGGCGGTCTTACAGGCAACCAGTATGTTCCTGTCGGCGGTCAGATCTATTTTGACATCAGGCTGAAATTGGGCGATCTGCTTGACGATTATACGGTGAGCGATTTCACCTATGAGTGGTATTACAGCGACGATCAAGTTCCCGGAACTGAGAGTGCTGACGCTCTTAAATGGACTAGGATCGAGGGTAACGGCAACGTGTTCACCGATACCATGACAAGAGAAAAGAATATGAGACATTATCTCGCAAGGGCTATAAATACCAAAACGGGCGATGTTATCCAGTACCCCGTGAGAACTGTCTCCTGCATGACTGTTCAGACTAAGCTTGGCGCCGGCTCAGTCGAAACCATTGATGACAAAAAGTATCTTGTTGTCCCTGTTTACATGAAAGGCTTTGTAAAAAACCAAGTCTCAGGGCTTACGCTCTCTTTGAAGACTGAAAGAACGCTTTTCGAGAATGTTGAGTTTGATTCTGCTATCGGCGGAAACAGCTTAGGCGATTACAAGGACGACGGCGAGTTCAGATACACCGTATACACCGTTATAAACCCTATGACGATCGGTTCTGATTACAAGGTAGGCGACTTCTATTTGGAGATCAAAGACGGCGCAGAAGTTAAGGGCACGAACCTTGAACTTGATGTAGTGACTGCCTTTGTTACAGGAAAAGATCTGTTCGGCTACGTCGTTTACGGCACAACTCCCGTAAGTCAGACTATTTCCGTATCGTCAGACGGGACTTTTGCTTATCCGACAAACATCAATGTTCAGTACAACCCGGAATATCATCAGGCAAGATTCACATGGGACGCTGTTGAGGGCGCTGACAAATACGGCATCGCAGTTTTACTCGCAGGAAAGTGGAGAGTTCAGACCTCGGAAATCACCGCCACGTCTTACACCACCCCTAAGAACCTGACACCCGGCAAGACCTATAAAGTGGCTGTTGCCGCAAGAGTAAATGGCGTGTGGGACACTGAAAATGCACTCAAGAATGCTGTTACTGTTACTGTTGAGTAATTCTGACAGCTGTACATAGTAACACCCCTTTATAGAACAGGATCGGCAGTTTTTCTCTCGGAAAAGGCTGCCGGTCTTGTTTTTTTGGCGCAAAAAAATGACATCTTCTGTTTGAAGATGCCATTGCGTTTTATCAAAGGTCATTAAAAAGTTCGAGGATATTCTGACGGAAAGTGTCATAAGTGAAATTGTTCAGAACTCTTTCTCTGCCTGCTTTTCCGAACTTTTCTCTGAGTGCCGGGTCAGCCGCAAGCTTTTCAAGGGCTTTTGCATAAGCCACGCTGTCTGAGTTGGGGCATTCAAGACCTGTTACATTTTTGACGTTAACATAGTTCACGCCGCTTCCGGGGATAGTGAATGTCACGGCAGGCTTGCCGAAATACATACCCTCTGCAAGTGCGATGCCGAAAGCTTCATTTTTCGTGATGGACGGGAAACAGAAAATATCGCAGGCGAGCAGGCAGGCGATCAGCTGACTGTCGCTTATCTTGCCTAAGAAATGAACTTTGCTGTCGCCCGAGGCTTCTTTCATGAGCATACCTGTCAGGTCGCCCTTGCCGCCGATGAGGATAGCGAACCTGTCGTCAAGATGACGGCTAGCTTCGACCAGCTTTATGAAGCCTTTGTAGGGGATATGCCGCCCCAGCCCGAAGCAGATGATCTTGTCCTTGTACTTATTGCGTATCTTTGCGGCAAGGCGTTCTATCTCGGGGGTGACGGTCAGGCGTTCGTTGTTGATGCAGTTTGGGATAGCGACGCACTTATCCCTGAAACGGCGCAGGAACGGACTGCCTTTTATGTAGTTGGGGCTTGTTGCAACTATTTTGTCAGCCCTTTTGAGCAGTTCGATGTTCTGATGGTAGAAGAATTTCGAGAGTATCTTCTGCTTTGTTATGTCAAGATGCCAGTAGATCACCAGCTTGAAGTCGGAGCGCTTGTATCTCAGCAGGAGTTCCGACACGAACGGGTTAGGGTAGTGGAACACAACAATGTCGGGCTTGTATTCCTCCATGACCTTTTTCAGTTCGGTGTGGTATGTCGTTGAGAGCGCCTGCGATGCGAATTTGACAGCCGTTCCGCATCGAATGACCTCAACGCCGCCCACGTTATCGTGAACTGTTTCACCACGGTGAGTAGTCACGCCGTCAGTGGTGGAATCCTCGTTGAAGCAGATTATCTTCTGTTCGTAGTCTTCGCCTTTGAGCGCAGCGGTTATGTCGGCTGCGACTTCCTCAACGCCGCCTACAAACGGGAAGTAGTACTTTGAGATGTGTAAAACTTTCTTCATATTCTGATGCCTCGTTATTTTTTATAATTTATTTTCAAGCTTTTTAGCCTTGCGGAGCATGGGCTTTTCAATGAAATTTGTGAGCAGTACCGCAAGTGCGATGCTTGCCGCAAGCTTTATTACTATGAATAGTATAAGCTTTAAGGCAGAAGCGTTCGGGTCGATAACTTTTTCAAGGAGCAGGTGTGGAATATCTGCCGCAAGGAAGAAAGAAAAACCGATGCCGCCAAGCTTGTTCATGGCATTTACCGAAACAGCAAGCTTGTCCGCAAGAATAAAAAGTGCGATACCTGCGGCGTAAGCGATGATGTAGCCCAAAGCTTCATCTTTGTATGAGAGGAAAACACTCGGGATAAAAGTTACTGCGAATATACAGAGGTACTTGACACAGCCTTTCAGTCCTGTGCCCTGATAGCGTATGCCGATAAGTCCGAGCAGTATCAGCAGTCCGAATGCAGTCGGGAAAGGTTTTGAGGTGACGTATCTCAGCACAGACAGTACCAATGACATTGCACAGCCTGCGATAAAGAGAATGTCCTCACGGCGGCTGCCTTCCTGTGTGAAAAATTCGGCAGAAAGCACTGTCAGCAGAAGGAAGAAGCAGACCTGAATAGGCATCATCCAGCTTGTGCCGATGATGCAGTCAGAACCCAGAAACTCATTGAACAGCGTCATGTTGAGAACAAGGTCTTTGAGGTGCTTGACGAAGCCTGCGTTCCAGAGCAGTATCTTCACGATGTAAGTTGCGATGAGTATGAGCCAGAAAGTCGGGTACATTCTCACGAATCGGTTGAACAGATATTGTTTTCGTGTGCGTTTTTTTCGTGCGCCGACTGCAAGATAGCCCATCATGAGGAAGAACAGCGCAACACCCGCTCTGCCGAGAGCAAAGCTGACTGTATGTGGAAAGGGGATCGGCAGGTGTGCCGTGAAAACGAGAAGTGCGGCAAAGCCTCTGAGCGTTGAGATCCACTCGAAATTATTTTTACTTGTTTCTGTGCTCATAAACGATCTTGTCTTTCCTGCTGATGTTCTTGCCTATCTGAACTTCGATTATGGTCATGTTTGTCTCGGCAGTTATCATGTGTTTTGTGCCTGCCTTTGCGGTAACGGTGTCGCCCGGTTTAACGGGTATGATCTCATCATCAAGAGTGATACTGCCCTCGCCCGAGATTATCGTCCACACTTCATCACGGTGTTCGTGGCTGTGGTAGTTCATGCTGTTGCCTGCAAAGAGTTTTATCTTGACAGTCATGGCTTCGGGTTCGGTGTTGATAACTGTGTAAGTTCCCCATGACTTTTCGGCAAAGTGAGCCGTGCCTGCGATCTTTTCGACATAGGGCTTCATGTAGCCGCTGCGTTCCTTATCGGAAACGAGTATGCCGTCGCCGCTCGCCGCAATGACCATATTATGACAGCCCATGCAGAGAACAGGTATACCGAGTTCGTTGACGACCTGAGTGTTCTCGCAAGTCTCGTCCAGGGTAACATCGCCCTTAGACGTATCAGCCATGACTTCGGTCATCATGTTCCACGTTCCAACGTCTTTCCACTTGCCCGAGTAGCGGACGACCTGTATCTTGCTTTCCTTTTCGACTACCGCATAATCAAAGGAGATCTTATTGAGCGTTTCATACTTGTTGAAAAGTTCATTATAGCTGAGAATACCTGTTATTTCGTAAACTTTATCGAGCAGATAGCCCAGTTTGAAAGCGAACACGCCTGCGTTCCAGAGTGCGCCTTGTTTAAGGTATCCCACTGCCGTTGCCTTGTCGGGCTTTTCCTTGAAGCAGCTGACTTTGCTGACTTCGGATTTATCTTCGGGGATTATGTAGCCGTATTTATCCGAAGGGTAGGTAGGCTCGATGCCCATGAGTGTAAGTCCTGCGTCTGAATTTTTGACGTGTTCTTCCAGTGACTTCACACATTCGTAGTAGCTGTTTTCTACGTAAGGGTCAACAGGGCAAACGATTATAACTTCGTCTCTGCTGACTTGGAGAATATCGTGAAGATATTCGGCGGCGAGTGCGATAGCAGGGAAAGTGTCACGGCGGCAGGGTTCGATGCAGATAGACACTTTGTCGCCCAGCTGGTTTTTGATAGCGCTGACCTGTGTTCTCGATGTGGCGATCGTTATTCTTGAATCGCTGACCGAGGTTATCTGCCGATAGACACGCTGGAGCATAGATTCATAGCTGTCGTCTTCGTTTTTGAACAGGCGTATGAACTGTTTGCTCTGTATGTCATTCGACAGAGGCCATAACCTTTTTCCGCTTCCGCCTGACAGTAAGATTATATTCATTCAGAATCCCCCAAAAAAAGCTGTTGTGCCGAAGCGCAAAAACATGAATGCTCCGACATTTCAAAGAGATACTACTATTACATATGACCCTTATCCGAATGCAGATAAAGGGCATAAATATTTCAGTATACATTAAAATTGTACTACAAGTTTAGTTTTATGTCAATTAAATCAAGCTTAATAATACACTGTATACGATACCAATTCAAAAAAAATATACAATAACAAAAGTTTAGTATTCTATATAGATAAAAATAGAGATAATGCCGTATATTGCAATATTTGACATTATTTGCTAAATATCAATAGTAAGCGATTATCGACAGGCGGCGAAAAACAGCTTGAAATGTTTATAAACTAAATATTTTTGGAATACTGTTCATAATTGTCAGAAATTTATATAAAACTGCTATAATAATCATCAGCAAGATTTGTTAAATATTGATAGCGACTAAAACACGTAAAATCATTGACTTTACACTTAAAATGTGATATAATATTTAACAAAAAGGATAAACGTTTTCTGCGGCAGATAAAACACTGCGGAACATAAATAACAGTTTTCAGGGGTAAAACGCTGAGGTTTATTTCGGAACAGATCGTTTCAGGGATTATAAGAGGGAAACATATGACGAATGTTAATGTACAGACGGATACAAATGTGCTGACAGATCCTATCGAGATCATCACTTTTAATGAAAAAGCACTTCAAGAAAGGAAGATGGCTATTTCTACACCGAACACTTACCAAAGAAAACCTGTTTACGATGCGGTGAAAAGGGCGAGCGACATCGTTTTTTCGCTTATCGCACTTATCGTTTTTTCACCGCTCATGCTTATAGTTTCGCTGCTTATCATCATAGATGATTTCGGAAGTCCTGTTTACACGCAGGAAAGAGTCGGCAAAAACGGAAAGATATTCAGGATATACAAATTCCGCTCGATGTATAAAAACGCTGACAAGATACGTGAACAGCTCAAAGACCGTGACGAGAGCAACGGTGCAACTTTCAAGATAAAGAACGACCCCCGTATCACAAGGATCGGACACGTTATCAGAAATACCTCTATCGACGAGCTGCCCCAGCTGATAAACATACTGAAAGGCGAGATGTCGATAATCGGACCCAGACCGTTCATACCGAGAGAACAGGCAATGCTCCCGGATGACAGACTTCTCGTGACCCCCGGGCTGTCCTGCTACTGGCAGGTGGGCGGAAAAAATTCCCTCACAAAAGAGGAACAGATCGAGCTTGACAGAAAATATATCAGAGAACGTTCTGTATTAGTCGATGCTAAAATTATTATAAAAACTATTTTCTTCGTATTCAAAACGGGTAATTCATAAGCAAATGAAGATCGGTGCAGGTCATACAGTGATCTTGCACCGATTTTTTTTGCAATTGTGAAGACAGGTTCTTATATATAGCAATCCAAGAAAATAACAACACAAATCTTTCGGATAAAATTCCACATTGCAGCGTCAAACTCCCTTGCAGTGCGACAGCACGGCTGCGGTCGTTTTCCTTGCACTGTGAAATTTTCTCTCGAAATCTTTATGCTGCTATTTTCTTGTATTGCTATAGATAAACAGAAATTCGGACTTCAAAATTCATAGAATATTTCAGATATAGGCTTGACAAGTGTTATCTGTATTTGGTATAATAAAATGAGTTTGTGATAATGCTATGAGCAAATGGCTAAAATTTAATAACATTTAAGGAGATTCGACTTGCTATGAAAAAGGTCGCAGTTGTTGTTTGCCCTAACATCAGGAATTTCGGCAGTGTTTTGCAGTCCTATGCAACTCAGCAGGCTGTTACAAAACTGGGCTATGACAATGAATATATAAAATACACAAAGACGAAAAAAACGGCGTATAAGTATCTTATCCAGCTGCTTATACCTTCTATAATGGCGGAGCGCTTTTCGGTGCTGAAAAGAAAAGTCTTCCAGCGCAAAAACAGTGACCTTATCAGCAGGCGCAACAAGGCTTTTGACGCATTTGTGGATAAGTACATGGTGGCTTCCAAAAAGATAGTCGGCTATGATGCGCTAAAAAAAGTCGGCAATGATTACAGCATGGCAGTGCTGGGGAGCGATCAGGTCTGGAATCCCATAAACAGCGGTTCGGATTTCTACACGCTCAACTGGCTGGGAAGTGACGTTAAGCGTGTGGCTTATGCACCCAGTTTCGGTGTGTCGGAAGTGCCTGCACTGCTCAGACGGTCATACAGGGATTTTCTGAAAAAGTTCGACCACATCTCGGTGCGTGAGATAAGGGGCAAGAAGATCGTGAGAAAACTTACGGGTGAAAAAGTTCCCGTTGTGTGCGACCCGACTATACTTTTCACGGCTGAGGAATGGGACAAGATACTTCCCGAAGAACCTGTTGCTGAGGGAAAATATATTTTCTGCTATTTTCTGGGAAACAGAGATGAACCGAGAAGATGCGTGCAGAAGCTTGCTAAGAAAACGGGTCTGCCTATCGTTATGATGCCGTTTTTCGGCGAAATATCAAAGCTTGACACAAAACTCGGCGCTAAGATAATAGACGATCCCGACCCGTCACACTTTGTAAGTGCAGTGAAGAATGCGGAGTATGTCTGCACCGATTCCTACCACGGAACTGTGTTTTCGATACTTTACCGCAGGAAAGTGCTGGTTTTCAGACGGCACAGCGCCGACAGCAACAAGAATACTTTCTCACGGCTGGAATCGCTTCTGTCTATCGCCGACATGAAAGACCGCATCGTGAACGATGTGTGGGAAGACAGATTTCTTACCGAAAGCACCGACTACGACAAGGTGCATGAGAACATTGAAAAAATGCGCAGTTATTCGTGGCGCTATCTTTCAAATGCGCTCAAAAACTGATTGATTTACGGTGGAAAGATAATGGATATACTTGAAAAAGTTAAGGATAACTGCTGCGGCTGTTCGGCTTGCATGAACAGCTGTCCGAAAAATTGTATAGAAATGAAGCCTGACAAGGACGGCTTTCTTTATCCTGCTGTCGATGAGGAAAAGTGCATCGGCTGCGGCAGGTGCGAGAGGGTCTGTCCTGTTCTCAGCCGAAAAGTTCCCGACAACCGTCCGAGGGCTTATCTCGTAAGGCACAAGAACACAGCGCTCAGGAAAAGTTCGACTTCGGGCGGATTTTTTGCGGCGGCGGCTGAATATGTCATTGACGAGGGCGGCTGTGTTTTCGGCGTGGGCTTTGACGAGCATTTCAAGGTAAGGCACAGCTTTATCGAGAAAAAAGAGGACATAACAAAGTTCAACAGGTCAAAGTACGTTCAGAGCGAGATAGGTATGACTTACCGCAAGGTCAAAGAGATGCTGGAAAGCGGCAGGAAAGTGCTGTTTTCAGGCACGCCTTGTCAGGTCGAGGGGCTTCTCGGGTACTTGGGCAGGGAATATGATGACCTGCTGACTATGGATATAATCTGCAAGGGCGTTCCCTCGCCGAAGTTCTGGAAGAAGTATCTCGGGTGGCACACTAAGAACGGCAAAAAAATAAAGGAAGTGCGCTTCCGTGAAAAGACTTACGGCTACGGAAGCACGACTATGCGTGTTATCTACACTGACGGCACGGAATATGACGAACCGTTTGACGTTGACCCCATGCTCCAGTTTTACAGCAAGGAAATGATCTCACGTCCGTCCTGCTACAAGTGCAAGGTCAAGGGCAAGCACAGACGGAGCAGTTTCACCGCCGGCGATTACTGGTACGTAAGCGGTGCTGCACCCGAAATGGATGACGGAATAGGCGTTTCACAAGTGCTGGTAAACGATGAACACGCCGCTAAGGAATTTGAGAAGATAAAGAAATATCTTGAAGTCAGGGAACTTGACTTTGACAGGGACAGTGCCATAAACGGCGGCATGATGGTGGGTTCTGCAAAGCCCTCGCCGCGCAGGGAGGAAATGTTCGCAGACCTGGACAAGCTGACTATGGACGGCTTGCAGAGAAAATATTTCCCCTCGACACACAAGCCTAAAAACAGGATAAAAAGACTTCTGCGCCCCGTGCTTTACAAACTGGGCGTTCTGAAAATAATAAAGAAGCGCATGAGGAAAAAGCAGAGCGAGCAGGGGAGCAGGGCGATCGCCGCACCCATGAAAAAAGTCTCGGTCTACACAAGGGGCTTTACCCATGCGGCAAGCTATTACAGAGTTTTGCAGTACACAGAGCGGTTCAAAGATGTGAAGATTACCAACAGGTTCACCGTTACTGACAAGCTGTTCAGAAAGTATTCAAACTCGCCGACACTTCTCTGCAAGATAGAATATCACCTTATGTTCTTCTTCAAGAATATCGTGAACTTTACCGCCGACATCATCTCAAAGCCCGACACGGTAGTGATCTCTCGTGCAGCAGTCCCGAAAGTGTGCGTTTTTCCGCTCGATATGCTTTATGAAAGAGTGCTGAAACGCTCGAAAGTCATATGGGATTTTGACGATGATATTTTCGGTATAAACGAGATAACACCTGCGGAAGCAAGACTTCTTAAAAAATACAGCGACAGGATAATCGTGACGAGCGACTATCTCAGGGATATGCTCGGCAAAAAGTGCGGCAGGAAAGCCGTTCTTCTGCCGACTACCGACGGCGATCTGACAGTTGAGGACAAGTCACTGCTGAACGCTGAGAGAGACAGGACTTTTGCCGACAGGATAAATGTTCTGTGGGTGGGTTCGTCCTCGGGACTTAAACACATCAGAAATGTTGTGCCTGCGCTCGACAAGGCGGCTAAGGAACTTTCCGACAAAACGGGAAAGAAACTCACGCTGACAGTCATCTGCAATCTTCCGCTGAAATATGAGACAAAATATCTGAAAATACGCAATATCCGCTGGGAACGTGACATCGTTTTAGGCGAGATGCTCAAAGCGCACATCGGCATCA
The DNA here is from genome assembly GCA_947169885.1 of uncultured Ruminococcus sp. Lineage (GTDB taxonomy): Bacteria > Bacillota > Clostridia > Oscillospirales > Ruminococcaceae > YE71. The sequence goes on along the minus strand of CAMVRM010000032.1, from coordinate 23,601 downwards.
TGCCGCTTCTCAACATCAAGCGTTCAATGGGCAAGGGCGGCTTCAAGCTGGTGCAGTATATGGCTGTCGGACTGCCTGCGGTGGCTTCTGACGTTGGGTTCAACAGCAATGTTGTCGCTGACGGACAGACAGGCTATCTTGTGAACGACAGCGAGAACACTGACGGCTGGGCAGAGGCAGTCATGAAACTCGCCTCCGACCACGAACACTGGACAGAGTGCAGCCGCAGTTCGCTTGAAAAGTGGGAAGAAGAATTCTCATTTGACAAAAATCTTAAATTCTGGCACAAGCTTCTGTCAGAATAAAAGGAGCAAAGCTAAAATGAAGCTGGTTTTTATACATGACGGTCCTTTGTTTTACGATAAAGAGGGCAATTATTACGAATACGCTTATCACGAACTTTACGAAAGATATTCGTATCTTGCCGATGAGATAACATTCCTTATCCGCACAAAGCCTTCTGAGGGCAAGAAGTTCACGCTCGTTCCGCCGCAGATAAAGGTCATAAGCGTGCCGAACTTCAAAAGCCCAAAGACGATACTCGTCAACAAGCCAAAGGCTGAAAGGATAGTTGAAAAGTGCGTGAGGGAGAACGACTATTTCGTTCTGCGCACGCAAAGTTCTATCGCACAGCTTGCGGAAAAATATATCAGGAAATACAACAAGCCCTATATCATCGAGAGCGTGGGCTGTTCGTGGGACAGCTACTGGAACCACGGTCTGCTGGGAAAAGCTGTCGCTCCGTATATGTACTACAAGACACGCAGTATAATCAGCAGGGCGAAGTATGTCTACTACGTTACGGGCAAGTTCTTGCAGAAGCGCTATCCGACTGACGGCAAGACTGTGAGCTGTTCAAACGTTGTTATCGACGCTCCGAAAAGAGCAACACTTGAAAAGCGCCTGAAAAAGCTGAAAGGCTTTGACCCCGAAAAGAAGCTGATACTCGGCACGGCGGCGGCGCTTGATACACGTTATAAGGGTCAGGAATACGTCATAAAGGCGCTCAGAGCCTTAGTTGATATGGGTTATAACGTTGAGTATCGTCTTGCAGGCGGCTACAACGGCGCAAAGCATGACTATTTCCTGCGTGACCTTGCAAGGGAACTTAACGTTGCCGACAGAGTGAAGTTTATGGGAAATCTTACGGCTGATCAGATGCCCGAGTATTACGATTCTCTTGACCTGTATGTTCAGCCGAGCAAGCAGGAAGGACTGCCGAGAGCGGTCATCGAAGCTATGAGCAGGGGCTGTCCCGTTATCGGCACGAGCATCGCAGGCATTCCCGAACTTATCCCGAAGTTCTGTCTGTTCAGAAAGGGAAGCAGTGAAACGCTCATAAGCGCTGTTGAAAGAGTTCTTAACTCTGACATGGAAAAGCTTGCCAAGAGGAATTTTAAAAAGTCCACCGAATTTTCGAGAGAGAAGCTTGTCAAAAAGCGTGAGGCTTTCTATGACATCTTCCTTGCGGAATACGGTAAAAAATAACAAAAAGAGGTGATCGTTTCAATGGAACACGCCGCAGGGATAGTGCTTTTTAACCCCGATATTAAAAGGCTGGAGGAGAATATCTCGGCTATAAGTCCGCAGGTGAAAGACGTTATACTTGTTGACAACGGCTCGAAGAATGCTGACGGGATAAGTTCGCTCATAAGCCGCTTTGATAATATAACTTATATAAGGAATGCCGACAATATGGGTATCGCAAAGGCGCTCAACCAGATAGTCGAAAAGGCTGACGAACTGGGTGCAAAGTGGGTGCTGACGCTCGACCAGGACACCGTTTGCAAGCCCGACATCATCGAACAGTATGACAGGCTGTGCAGACGTGCGACCGACAAAGTGGCGATCATCACCTCGAAGTATGAGGACAGGAGCGTGAAAGTCGATTTCGGCTTGACAGCGCCTTACGTTAAGGAAAGCTTCTGTATAACCTCGGGAGCGTTCAACAATATCCGCTGTATCAAGGCGGTGGGCGGCTTTGACGAAAAGCTGTTCATCGACATGGTTGATTATGACATATGCTATGCGCTGACACGAAGCGGCTACAAGATAATCAGAATGAACTATGTGGGATTTCTGCATGAAGTCGGCAGGAGCGTCACAAAGCGCTTTTTTGGCAAAGATATAATAATATTCAACCATTCGCCGCTGAGAAAATACTATTGGGCAAGAAACAGCATATACCTGAAACGCAAGTATAAGCTGGGTCTTTCGGCTGATAAGCGTGTTATAAACCGCATTATCCAGACATTACTTTATGAAACTGACAAAGTGAGCAAACTCAAAAGTATGCTCAAAGGCATCATAGACGGATACAGACTTTGAAAAAGGAGTTATGATAAATGGCTGCTGTTGTTACAGTTGGCGTGCTGAGTTATAACCATGAGAAATGGCTGAGACAATGCTTAGAGAGCATCTGCACGCAGGAAACAGTTTTTGAATACAAGGTGCTTATCCATGAGGACTGTTCGACTGACGGCTCTGCGGCGATAGTAAGGGAGTTTGCGGAAAAATACCCCGACAAGATCGATACTATCATTCAGCAGGAAAATCAATACAGCAAAGGGATAAACATAGTTCAGAAGTATGTTATACCTTCGATAAAGACGAAGTATTTCGCTATCTGCGAGGGCGATGACTACTGGTGCGATAAAAAGAAACTGCAAACTCAGGTTGATTATCTCGAAAAGCACCCCGAGTGCAATCTGACTTTCCACAACGCAAATGTTGTTGACACGAACGGCAGTTTTATCAAGACTTTCTATCCGAGAAAGATGTTCAATGACAAAAAGCTTTTCGCAAAGCTTGAAAAGCCCGAGGGTACGGACATTTCGGTGGAGGAGCTTATAAGGCTCGACTTCACGCCGACTGCTTCTCTTGTGGGCAGGACTGAAAAGCTTTACAGACTGCTTGATTTTTCCACATCGCTCGATCTGCTGGTAAGGCTTGTCACAACGCATGACGGCTGTGCGCACTATTTCAATAAGATAATGAGCGCATACAGAACGGGCAATCCAAGCTCTGCGTCGGGTTCGATAAGAACTTCCGCCGAGAGCCTGAAAAAGAATTTCTATGACCGCCACGTTAGTCTGCTCAAAGAGTTCGACAAGTTCACTGAGGGCAGATACCACGCCGAGATAGCGCATCAGATAAAGCGCAAGAAACTTATATATTTTCAGCACCTGAATGACCTTAAAGGCATGAAGAAGTCCGGGGTTTTCAGTGAACTTCTTCCGTATGAAAAAATAAAATATGAGGTAAAGGATAAGCTCCCGTTTCTGGAGAAGCTTAAAAAAAGATGATCTATCAGCCGTGTCACTGATAACGGCTGTTATATATATAACTGACAGGCTATCCTGCTTGTCGGTTTAAGGAGAGTATACATGAGTATTGGGGAAAGTACATTATTGTATTTATCTGTCTTTCTGCTGACCTGTTTATCAACGGGGCTGGCAGAAAAAAATATCAACAGAAAGAAAAACAATAAGGCAGTATTCTATTCTGCGCTGGCTGTTTTTATCCCCTCACTTCTTGCAGGAGTCAGAGGCGATACGGTCGGGCGAGACGTTCTTGAATATGCCGTGCGCACGTTTGATTATGCAAAGCAGTCAACGTCGTTCTCGCAGATGCAGGAACTTTCGGGCGAACCTATCGGATATAATATACTTGCATATGTGACATCATGGTTCTTTGATGACACGGGATATTTTCTGTTCGGTTCGCAGTTTATGGTTGTCCTGCCTGTTTATATAGTTGCATACAAAAACCGAAAGGAATATCCTATGTGGCTCGTCATGTGCTGTTATATGTTCCTTTTCTACAACGGTTCGTTCAACGTTATGAAGCAGAGCGTTTCTTCGGCATTCATACTGCTGTGCTATTGCTATCTTAAAGAAAAAAAATATGTTCCCGCAACTATCACATTCATTCTGGCATTCGCATTCCATTTCTCGGCGATGTTCGGATTATTGTTCATACTGCTTTCAAGAGTGGTCAGCGGTAAACACGCACTCGCATCAAGGATAACGCTGGTGCTGGTATTCCTGTTTATCGTTATCTTCCTTAAAAATATCAGCCAGTATCTGCTGTCAAGCGGCATCATGCCCGAAAAGTATACACGAAATATAGATGCCGTATTCAACATGGATAAGCACGTTTACCTGAGAATAAAGGGCTTCAACAAGCACGTTTTCATGGACTGGATATTCAGAACTCTGCTTGTTATCCTGCCTCCGATCTCGGTGATAAGAGTTAAGAGGGACATCGACGAGAACGCAAATATCGTGGCTATACTCGGATTTGTGTTCTATACCTACGTACTTGTGGCATTCAGCACAGCTTACGGCGGAAGGATCTCGATGTACTGCGACTTCTTCTGGATGCTCACAGTGCCTGCGCTTGAAAAATCATTCAGTCAGCGTTCGTTGCCCGAAAAGGTCGCTGCCGATACCGTTATCGTTGGTTTCCTCGGGATATACTGGTTCTTGTGGATAATGCTCCACGGAATGTCAGGCTCGAACCACTTTGTTTTCAGATTTTAAAGGATAGGAGAACTGATTTTGAAAAAAAATTGGCATCACAAAGATGATGATCTTGCATTAGAAGAATATGAACAGCCAAAAGAGGACTATCCCGCCTTAGAAGAATACGAACAGCCCGCAGATGACGAACTTGTTCCGAATGAGAATAAACAGTCTGAAAAATCAGTTGTTATAAAATCGCTGGTGTTCAAGTTCCTCGAACGTGTCGGCTATCAGGGCATTGCATTTGTGGTGCAGATATTCTTAGCAAGACTTCTTGACCCGACAGATTACGGAATGCTGACACTTCTGACCATTTTCATAAGTGTTTCACAGGTGTTCGTTCAGAGCGGACTGAACACAGCTCTTATCCAGCGCAAGGACATAAAAGAGAACGATTATTCCTCGATATTCTATGTCAGCCTGTTCATTGCGATCGGGCTTTACATCATACTGTTTTTTGCATCGCCTTTTGTTGCGGCGTTCTACGAAATGCCGCCGCTCAAAAGCGTTCTGAGAGTGCTTGCACTGGTGCTTATCCCCGGTGCGTTCAATTCGATACAGAATGCAAAAGTCGCAAGAGAGATGCGCTTTAAAGAACTTATGTTCTGTACTATCGGTTCAGTGCTGATCTCGGGAACAGTCGGCATCGTCATGGCGTTAAACGGCTTCGGCGTGTGGGCACTGGTAGCTCAACAGCTTTCAAGCCGTGTTGCTGTCTGCCTGCTGCTGCTGCTCATCGTTAAGTGGAGACCAAAGCCCGTGCTGGAATGGGACAGAGTAAGTGTTCTGTTCTCATTTGGCTGGAAACTCATGATCTCGGGACTTATCGACACTATCTTCCGTGAACTGCAAAGCCTTGTTATAGGCAAGAAATACGATGCGGGAATGCTTGGTTACTATAACCGTGGAAAGCAGTTCCCCGACATCATCATCAACAACGTCAACGGCTCGATACAGAGCGTTATGCTTCCTGCGCTGTCAAAACACAACGGCGACAACAGCAAGATAAAGAGCATGATGCGCCGTTCGATCGTCACAAGTTCGTTCCTCATTTTCCCGATATGTATGGGAATGGCAGTAGTGGCACAGCCTATGGTGCATCTTCTGCTGACTGACAAGTGGCTTCCGTGCGTGCCTTATTTGCAGGCGTACTGCTTTGTTTACGCTTTCTGGCCGATACATACAGCGAATTTGCAGGCGCTCAACGCTCAGGGCAGGAGCGATATGTTCCTGAAACTTGAAGTCATCAAAAAGTGTTACGGCATAGTGATACTTATAATCACAGTGACATTTTTCAATACTCCGCTTGCGATAGTGCTGGGTCAGTGCTGTACGACTGTTCTTTCATGCTTCGTCAACGCTTCGCCGAACAAGAAACTGCTCGGATACGGCTACGGCGAACAGATGCACGATATTCTGCCGTCATTTGCCGTTGCTGCGCTCATGGGTGCGGCAGTTTACGCAATAAATCTGCTGGGGCTTAGATCGTGGCTGACACTCCTGATACAGATACCGCTCGGCGTGGGACTTTATGTTCTCCTTGCAAAGATGTTAAAGTTGGAGTGCTTTGAGTATATACTCGGCATGATGAAAAAATTCCTGAAAAGAGGCAAAGCAAAGTGAAAAAGCTATTATTGCTCGGCGGTTCGGCACAGCAGGTCATTGCTGTCGAGACTGCCAAAAGGCTGGGCTATTATACAGTTCTGTGCGACTTTCTTCCCGACAATCCCGGGCAGTATGCCGCTGATAAATTCTATCTTGTAAGCACCACCGACAAAGAAGCGGTGCTTGAAACTGCGGAAAAAGAACAGGTGGACGGAGTTCTTGCATATGCGTCAGACCCTGCCGCTCCGACTGCCGCTTATGTTGCGGAAAAAATGGGGCTTAAAGGCAGTCCTTACCGCTCTGTGGACATTCTCTGCAACAAGGACAAGTTCAGAGCGTTCCTTGCGGAAAACGGCTTCTGCACGCCAAAGGCAAAGGGCTATGAGGACACGGCATCGGCTGAAACTGACCTGAAAAACGGACTGTTTAAGTTCCCTGTTATCGTGAAGCCTGTTGATTCCTCGGGAAGCAAGGGCGTTGGCAGGATAGACGAGAGCGACAGCTTTACCGAAAAGCTGGAATACGCAATGTCCTTTTCGAGAGGTCACAAGATAATCGTTGAGGAGTTCGTGGAGAAGTTCGGTTATCAGATCGCAGGCGACGGTCTTTCGATAGACGGAAAACTTGTGTTCAGGTGCTTTGCAAATGACCACTTCGATCCCGACTGCGTTAACCCGTTCGTGCCTGTTTCGGCAAGCTTCCCTTATAATATGCCCGATGAAGTGCAGGCGAAGATACACAGCGAGATACAGCGTCTGCTGACCCTGCTCGACATGAGTACGACTACATATAATTTTGATATGCGCATCGACAAGGACTACAACGTGTATCTCATGGAAGTCGCACCGAGGGACGGCGGAAACTATATCCCCGACATCATCAGGTACTGCACGGGGGTCGATCTTGTGGAGTGCGCTGTCAAGGCGGCTATGGGCGATTCGCTTGACGGAGTGAAGATGAAGCCATATGACACGTTCTATGCCTATTATGCGGTACACAGCTACAAGGACGGTATTCTCCGCTCGATAGACATTGACGAAAAGGCAAAGGCAAAGATAGTCGAGGATCACATCATCGTCAAAGAGGGCGATAAAATTTCGGCGTTCACGGGAGCAAACACGACTCTCGGCATACTGCTCATGAAGTTCGACAGTATGGAGGAAATGCTGGATATGATGGATAATCCTAAAAAGTGGATAAGTGTTAAGGTTGACTGATATGAAAGAGATCGGCGGTTATATTGAATTTGAAAGCTACTCGGGTTCGCTGTATCACGAGGAGGCAAAGGCGCTCAACTGCGGCAGGAACTGTCTTGCGTATCTTATCGAGACAAAGGGGATAAAGAAGATACGTCTGCCGTATTTTCTGTGCAGTTCTGTTAGCAAGGTGTGCGGGAAGTACGGCGTTGAGGTCAGATATTATCACATTGATCCTTACCTCAGACCTGTTGCGGAGTTCGGGCTTTCGGAGGACGAATGGCTGTATGTCGTCAACTACTACGGACAGCTGTCACAGGAGGAGATAACAGCCTTGAAGCACAGGTTCGGGCGTGTTATACTTGACAATTCACAGAGTTATTTCCAGCGCCCAAACGAAAAGATCGACACGCTATATACCTGCCGAAAGTATTTCGGAGTGCCTGACGGTGCGTTTCTTTATACTGACAAGTCGCTTGAACGGGAATTGCCGCAGGACGAATCTTTCGAGCGTATACATTATATAATGGGAAGATTTGAGCGCACGGCAGGGGAGTTCTATAAGGAATCTGCCGACAACAATCACTTTTTCGCCGATGAACCTGTTAAAAAAATGTCAAAGCTGACGGAAAACCTGCTCAGGTCTTATGACTATGACAGGATAGCAAGGCGCAGGACTGAGAATTTTGAGTTCCTGCACGAGCATCTTGAAGCACGAAACGGACTGAAACTGAACGTTCCGAAGGGCGCATTCATGTATCCGCTCTATCTTGAAAACGGTGCAGAGATCAAAAAGGAACTGTGTTCCATGAAGATATTCGTGCCGACTTTGTGGGGAGATGTTTTTGACATATGCAAGGAAAACAGTCTTGAATATTCACTTGCGAAAAACATTGTTCCTCTGCCTGTCGACCAGAGATACGGCAGGGAAGACATGGAATATATTCTCTCAAAACTCTGAAAGTAAAGGAGTTAAAATAATGGATCTTAAAGGAAAAAGACTGCTGATACTCGGTGCGACTGCTGTTGAGATCGAGATATTGAACGAAGCAAAGAAGCTGGGAGTTTACACGATAGTCACCGACAACCACACTGACTGGTCACTTGCACCTGCGAAGTATGTCGCTGATGAAGCCTATAACATAAGCTGGTCGGACATGGACGCACTGGAAAAGATATGCCGTGAAAGGAATGTTGACGGCTGTCTTGCAGGTTACAGCGAGCGGCGTGTCGAGTGCCTGACAGAACTTTGCAAAAGACTGGGCTTTTACTGCTACACCGAGGGCGCTGACCTTGATGTGATATTCAGCAAGGATAAATTCCGAAAGGCTTGTATCGACGCAGGCGTTCCTGCAACTTCTGCATACAGTCTGAACGATGAGAACATACGTTTCCCTGTTATTGTCAAGCCTGTCGACAATGCGGGGAGCAGAGGCGTTTCTGTCTGCAAAGACCGTGACGAACTGGAAAAGGCTTATGAAAACGCCTGCAACAGTTCTGTCAGCAAAACTGCGATGATCGAGGAATTTCTTGACGGCGATGACCCGAGATATGAACCTGTCTTTTTCTACACTATCCACAACGGCACGGCTACTCTTTCAAACTCGCTCGACAGGATAATGGTGGATTTCGGTTTCGGCGGCGGAATGATAAAGCAGGCTGTCGGAAACGTTTATCCCTCGAAATATCTTGACGGCTTTATCGAAAAGCAGGACAAGCAGTTCAGAGAGCTGTTCAGTTCGCTCGGCATGAAGAACGGCTATGCGCTCATGCAGGGCAAGATGAAAAACGGCTATTTTGTTCCTGTTGATCTGGGGTACAGGCTGGAGGGTTCGCTTTCGTTCCATTACTCCGATTTTATCAACGGCATGAACGTTATACAGATGATGATACGCTATGCGCTTACGGGAACAATGGGCGATGACCGCCTTATAGCGGAAAAGGACAATCCCCACTTTGCAAAAACAGGCGTTACGATAACTCTGCTTGCCACAAAAGGAAAGATAGCGAGCATCAGCGGACTTGACGAGATAAGCCGTGAAAAGTGCGTTATCTATGTTTCGCAAAAAATGAGCGTGGGTACTGTTTGTAAACTTCCTGCGGATTATTCTCAGGTGTTCGGACGTATTTATATGTGTTCGGACGACAAGCAGGAACTTATCCGCACGATCGACAAGGTTTACAGCACTGTCAAAGTCCTTGACGAAAACGGCAACAATATGCTTATAGGGAGATACGATGCAGATGAACTCAAAGGATAACAATTACAATAAGATGATAGACAAATTCGTGACGGGAAAGATACTTGTCACACGTTCCTCCATGCCCTCCTATGAGGAATACTGCGAGGAGATAAGGGACATATGGGACACTCGCTGGCTCACGAACATGGGTCCAAAGCACAAGAAATTGCAGGAGGATCTGAAAAATTATCTCGGAGTTGAGAAGATAGACCTGCTGACTAACGGTCACATGGCGCTTGAACTGACGATGCAGGCGCTGGGACTGACGGGTGAAGTCATCACAACGCCGTTCACTTTTGCGTCCACCACTCATGCTATCGTGAGAAACGGACTTACGCCTGTTTTCTGCGACATCGACCCCGATAATTTCACGATAGACACCACAAAGCTTGAAGCGCTCATCACCGACAAGACTTCTGCGATAGTGCCTGTCCACGTTTACGGAAATATCTGCAACATCGAGGAGATACAGCGCATTGCCGACAAGCACGGTCTGAAAGTCATCTACGATGCGGCGCACACTTTCGGCGAAACTTACAAGGGCAGGGGCATCGGTTCGTTCGGTGACGTTTCCTGTTTCAGCTTCCACGCAACAAAGGTCTTCAACACAGTCGAGGGCGGAGCGGTCTGCTTTAAGGATCAGGCTTTCGGCGACAAGATATATGACCTGAAAAACTTCGGCATACACGGTCCCGAGATCGTTGAGTCTGTCGGCGCAAACGCAAAGATGAACGAGTTCTGCGCCGCTATGGGTATCTGCAATCTGAGACACGTTGACGAGGAGATAGCAAAGCGCAAGGCTGTTACCGAACGCTACCACGAAAGACTTGACGGCATCGAGGGCGTTAAGCTGAACCGTGTGAGCGATGATGTCAAGCCGAATTATGCTTATCTGCCTGCGGTCTTTGACGAAAAGGTGTTCGGCTGCGGACGTGACGAGGTTTACAGCGTGTTAGCAGAGCATAACATCTTTGCGAGAAAGTATTTCTATCCGCTGACCAATACATTCGAGTGTTTTGCAGGCAAGTATGATCCGAACGAAACACCTGTTGCGCTCGCTGTCAACAAGGCTGTTCTCACTCTGCCGCTCTACGCCGACCTTGAACTTGAACAGGTAGACCGCATCTGCGACATCATCATTTCCTGCAAGAAATAATTATGAAAAAGTCTTATCCCTGAGAAATGGGGTAAGGCTTTTTTTGATACTGACCTGTTCGGTAAGTATATTTTAACAAAATGGCTTGACTTTGTTAAATGAATATGATATGATAGATAATGAAATATGTATTTATCAAAGCAAAGGGGCAAATATCTATGAGTTATTTTGAACTGAAAAACGGTATGAAACTGTATTACGAGGACACGGGGGAGGGAAGTCCCGTCATTATGATGCACGGCTGGACAAGTTCTCACGACATCTACACCGAGCCTGCGAAAAAGCTGTCGGAAAAGGCTCGCTGTATCATCTACGACCATCGTGGTCACGGCATGAGCAGGCAGGCAGGCGGCGAAAACGTAACAATGGAAACGCTTGCAGGCGACCTGAATGAAATTATCGGGGGGCTGGGTCTTGAAAATGTGACACTTGTGGGCTGGTCAATGGGCGCAGGTGTCGCCATGACTTACATAAGGGACTACGGCTGTTCGGCGCTGAAACAGGTGGTGCTGTGCGACATGAGCCCTAAACAGCTGAATGACAGCGAGTGGAAGCTGGGGCTGAACAATGGCAGTTACACCCGTGAGGACATGGAGCGTGACGAGCGGAACAATGTGGCGTTCATTGACCTTTATCGTTCGTTCGTGGCAAATGCACTGCCGAAAACAAAGCGTGTGCCGTGGTTTCTTCTTCGTCCGAGATTGCAGGAGATACTTGATAAATGTGATGAAAGCGTCCTGAGAAGTCTCGCACGTTCCATGAAAATACAGGACAACCGTGACGTTATCCAAAACAAGCTGACAGTTCCGCTGACATATTTTTACGCAGTACCCGGATCGCTGTTCTCGCCGATGCTGGAAAAGTGGTACAAGGAAAATGTGAAAGTCCCGTTCAAAGCAGGCGCTTTCCGCAACAGCACACACATGATCATAAGCGAACATCCCGATGAATTCGCACGCAAACTGTCAATGCTGCTGTGACCTGTCGGTAAATGCGATATTTTACAGAAAATTATTGTTTTTGGTATTGCATCATAGCATACTATATGATATAATGATTATATATTTTTTATCGGAGGTTTGATAAAATGCGTCAGAATGGACACGAATATGTGCTTATCATCGACTTCGGCGGTCAGTACAACCAGCTTATCGCAAGACGAGTGAGAGAATGCAATGTTTACTGCGAAGTAAAAAGCTACAAGAGCATAACTCTTGACGAGGTAAAGGCTCTTTCTCCCGAGGGCATAATCTTCACGGGCGGTCCGCAGAGCGTTTACGGCGAGGGTGCGCCCTCGATAGACAAGGAGATCTTTGAACTCGGCATACCTGTTCTCGGCATATGCTACGGTTCACAGCTCATGGCTCACGTTCTTGGCGGCAAGGTGCAGACCTGCACTACCTCCGAGTACGGCAAGACCGAAACTTACTACGACCCCGACTGCGCCCTGTTCGGCAAGGTTGGCAACAAGGCAGTTTCGTGGATGAGCCACACCGATTTCATCGCCGAGATACCCGACGGCTTCACCATAACCGCTCACACCGACAACTGTCCCGTTGCGGCAATGGCTAACGAGGAAAAGCGCCTGTATGCCGTTCAGTTCCACCCCGAAGTCAACCACACTGAAAACGGACTTTCGATGCTCGACAGCTTTCTGAAAAAAGTATGCGGCTGCAAGGGCGACTGGACTATGGAAAGCTACGCCGAGACCGCTATCCGTGACATTCGTGAGAAAGTCGGCGGCGGAAAAGTTCTGCTCGCACTTTCGGGCGGCGTTGACAGCTCGGTTCTTGCGGCTCTGCTCTCGAAGGCTATCGGCAGTCAGCTGACGGCGATATTCGTTGACCACGGCTTCATGCGCAAGAACGAGGGCGACGAGGTTGAAGCGGCATTTGCTGACTGGGACATAAACTTTGTACGTGTGAACGCAAAGGACAGGTTCATGGGCAGGCTGAACGGCGTTTCCGATCCCGAGACAAAGCGCAAGATCATCGGCGAGGAGTTTATCCGTGTATTTGAAGCGGAGGCGAAGAAGATCGGCAAGGTGGATTTCTTAGCTCAGGGTACGATCTACCCCGATGTTATCGAGAGCGGAAGCGGCGATGCGGCAGTCATCAAGAGCCACCACAATGTCGGCGGACTGCCTGAGCACGTTGATTTCAAGGATCTCATCGAACCGCTGAGAATGCTGTTCAAGGACGAGACAAGAAAGCTGGGTCAGGAACTGGGACTTTCCGACACGCTGGTTTGGAGACAGCCGTTCCCCGGACCCGGGCTTGCAATACGCATAATGGGCGAGATCACGGACGAAAAGCTGAGGATACTTCAGGACGCAGACTGGATATTCCGTGAGGAGATCGCCAAGGCAGGTCTTGACCGCAGTATCGGACAGTATTTCGCAGTACTGACGAACAACCGTTCGGTAGGCGTAATGGGAGATTTCCGCACCTACGACTACACGCTTGCGCTGAGAGCCGTCACCACCACCGATTTCATGACAGCCGACTTTGCACGCATACCCTACGAGGTGCTGGAAGTCTGCTCCTCACGCATAGTCAACGAAGTAGACCACATCAACAGAGTTGTGTATGATGTGACTACAAAACCGCCTGCTACTATTGAGTGGGAATAAGAACTAAGCTCATTTTATCCCCATTTTACGCACTTTTTCGATAATGCCGTAACACAATCGTAACAAGATAATACTCTATAGCACCTCTGCTAATATAGCTGGGGTGCTATATTTTTATGCAACTATCCATCTTTGCAACAGCCTCCTGCTGGGAATTAGGATATAGGTGTCCGTAAATATCCCAAGTAGTAGAAACCTTTTCGTGTCCTAATCTGGCAGAGATAACCTCTATTCTTACCCCAAGATTGATAAGCATAGCAACATGGCTGTGCCGTAGATCGTGAGTGCGTATCTGCTTTATCCCTGATTTCTTACAATAAGCAGCTTTCCTTTTGGCAATACCACTTTTTGTTGTGGCGAACAATCTATCATTATCCCTCAACTCGTATAAAGCATCAACATAGTCCTGCAATATCTTCATGATAGTAGGGTGCATATCTATCACACGCTTACTTTTCCTTGTCTTAGGCGAGGTAATTATGTCTTTACCCCCTACACGATTGAAAGTCTTGCTAATCGAGATCGTATTGCCAGCAAAATCAATATCATCTTTTGTTAATGCCAGTAGTTCGCCTACACGCATACCAGAGAAAAATAAGACATAAAAGATTGTGCGAAACATCATATCGTCAACAACCTGAATAAACTCATTGAACTCATCAACCGTCCAGAACTCCATCTCGTCTACCTTCTTCTGCCCCATTGCGCCACATTCACTGGCTGGATTGCGGGGTAAATCCTTATACTTACATAAGTAGTTAAAAATTGCAGATAGTTGTGAGTGAACTGAATGTAGAAATGTCTTTGAGTATTCTTCTTCGTCTTGAATAAGGGTACGCTGCCACGACAGTACGTCAACTTTAGTGATGTTTGCAGTTAGCATATCGCCGAAGTATGGCAAGATATGCTTCTCAATCATGTTGTGCTTTGTTTCTAATGTAGAAACCTTCAACTTCTTGTTACACTGGCAATACGCAATATATTCTTTGACATCGTCTTTGAAAGTACGTTTATAGGATTGCTTGTTCTCTTGCTCGCTAATAAACGCTCTTTCGGCTTCTAACGCTTCTCGGCGTGTAGCAAACCCCTCTTTCTTCTTCTGTTTCGTATTACCCTCATCATCAGTATAACGAACAGAGAAATACCAAGGCTTTCTTCGGTTATTTAGCTTACCAACACTCATAAAAACTACCTCTTATTATCACAATATAGTTGCATAGAATCATATGTAGTACCTTTCTCTCAGGTAATGTGCAGGCACTTTACCCCTAACGGTTAAATACCCTTTATTCTCTAACTCGGCATTTAAACTATTGATTGACTTATAGGCATTGGACTGTGATGTGCTAAACAATGATTTAACGTCATCAACATCATAGAACAATGCTGCTGAGCGATCTTCATTGTTCAACGTGTCCTGCAAACCGTATCTACTAAGCAAAAACCTAGTTGATACACAACCTCTTATGGTAAGATACCCTTTATCGGATAGTTCAGTGTTAAGTGCCTTGATAACCTTATACGCCTGTGGTACAGAAACCTGTAGAATCTCGCTAACTCCTTGTGCGTTAAGGTACTGCCTATTCAAAATACCCTCGTTGACTACGGTGTTGTCTTGCATAACAACCACCCTTTCAATAATAAGTTCTGCCAACTTTTTAGCATCACTTAAAATTCCTCAACTCATAGTTATTCTTAAACGTATACCTTATCTTAAATCACAAAACCTCAACTCACAGATTTTTATATTATCTCGTGAGTTATTTTTCTAACTCATCTTCATATTGGTGAGCCAATTTGTAGAATGAGCAACGCTTTAAACCCAACAGGCTCATGGCTTTAACGGCAGTTATGTCACCAGATTTCCACTCATCATAAACTTGCAGCCAGTTTTCTGGATACGCAATTGTTGGTCTTCCAGTAGGCTTACCTGTGCGTGAGGACACCCTCTTGCCATTGACAACAGGCATAGCCTCCACACCTTGCATTTGCCGTATACGAGTGTTTTCCCTTTCTTTCTGGGCAGTATAGGAGAGTATCTGTAGAACCAAGTCCGCAATAAAACGTTTGTCAAGGCTCGCACTCTCTGTAGATGTGTCCAGTAAAGGCACATCAAGAACACGTATATTCGCCCCCAATGTACAAGTTATATACTGCCACATTTTATATATCTCGGTGTAGTTACGCCCTAATCGGTCTAAACTACAGATAATCAGTAGATCACCTTTATGCAATAGTGGTGCGGTGTATTCTGTACCAATCAACGAGTTAAACCCTTTACGGTTGAAATCTTTCCCACTCGCCATATCCGTGATAATGTACCTATCGTCAGACACTAGTTCACGCAGTTGCTTTAGTTGTCGCTCCAGATTTTGCTCGGCGGTACTTACACGAGCATAACCAAATGTTGCCATACGATCACTCCTATTGCTGTCTGTAAACCATATAAATATATTTAGACATCTAAAAATCAATACCCAATGATTTACAGACAAATTTTTTATATGATTTAACTTGATTTTGTATTGTCTAAAAAACTATACCTATTCAGATGTCTGCATCTATTGTAGCTCCAGAGGTTGCGAGCCATCAAGGGCTAAAGGAGACAAAGTTTTTCCAGCTTTTTGTGCATATTAGCAGATACCTAATCAATAGTTGTTGGTAACTCGAGAAATAGTTGTCGTTCTAAAGGAAAAGTGCGTTTTTTGTAATATGCAATTTAGATTATTAAAAACCAGAAAAAAATTTTGAATTTTTCTGGATGTCTTAAATCAGTTAGAAAATAAAAAACTACCCAGAACACATAATAGCGTTCTGGGTAGTCTTATAATCAAACTATCTACCTAAAATATCATTTATGATTTGTAGCAAATCCTTGTTGTTCAGTTGTTTCTCAAAATGTACTGTATAGCCTTCTTCTGATAAAGCATCAAAGAACACCTCTGCACACTCGATCTTAACGCCCTCAGTTCCTCGAAGATCGGTCTTACCCTCAACGTCCTTGGTTTCTATGATAATGTTGAGGTCTTTTGTACCGTCTTTACGCTTTACGACATACATAAAATCAGGGCTGTAAGTGCCGCCTGTAATAGTAGGTATTGCTATGCTCTTGCGTGGTATCTTTCCGTAAACAACCACTTCTTCAACCTCTGCCGTAATGTTCTTCTGCTCTAACGGAGAGTCATACGCAAAGGTATCATACAAATACTTATCACTCGGCGTACCTTCAATGAGTTTTGTACCTATTCGCCCCTGTGCAATACTCTCCTTTGGTGTACCATCAGCAAAAGAAAGAGAAGTTTCTCTTAATGCAGTTTTGCTCTTAACGTACTTAAAACGTTTCTGGTGGTTAGTATTCTTCCAATCGGTAAACGCCGAACAGAAAGCGGCTGCGCTGTTTTCGTTGAAATACCTATTATCAATGCCCCCGTTTGCTTTTGCATACTTGCATATCGCTGTATGTAATGCAGTTATAGGTATATTGGTTACACTTGCTATGCGCTTTAGGAACTCACTATACCCAATAGGACGATCGATATTGTAGGTAACACCTGAAGCGGTTTCTGTACGGAATCCTTCGTCACCTGTTTTAACTACCTGTCTGCTGCTGTGCATTGTAACCTCGGTAAATATTTTACTAGAGTTTAGTACATCATCTACTGCGTTTTCAATATCGCAGGCAAGGTCATCATCATAGAACAGAAGATACCGTTGGTTTATTCGCTCCCAGAGTTCTTTAAGTTCGCTGTATACGCCTTTTCTGATCTTGACAGACCTTTCCTTTGTCTTGTTTCGGTCTTTTACCTTGTTAGGCTTAAGACCTGCAGCAAAGTCAGGGTATTCAGCAAAGAATTTATCCTTGGTATCTGCTTTTATATTGTTGTGCCTGTCGATGTAATGCTTATCATAGAGTTCATCAAACAAATCATCTGCTGTTTTACCCAGCTTCTTAGCAACCTCCGCCAGTCGTTCTTCTGAAATAACCATAGTCTGCGGCAGTTCTCCGTTGATTTGCTCAACAAGTTTCTCTGCAAAATCTGCCTCTGTAAAGTCAACAATGTAGTTTAGCTGGAACTCTTCATCAGATACCCTGTTGCCGTTCTCATCTACTGGCAGTCGCAAGCCACGCCCTACCTCTTGTAGTTTGCTTATGTCACTGCCGCTTGAACGTAACTTGGCTATAGTAAATACGTTCGGATTGTCCCACCCTTCTTTGAGTGTCCACTTAGAGAACAAAAACCTCAATGTATTGTAGTTGCCGTTGCTGTTTTTGAACGATACCAGTTCTTTCTTGCCATGCAAAATAGCGTGTACTTCCTTGGCTATTTCCTCATCAGAGTCGCTGTTATCCTGTGCAAAGTACCCTGCATGGCAAGTAGATATATCTGCAAGACTTGCCTGCAAATACTTACGATACTCTGTCTCATGCTCATTGAGCGTAGATAGTGTTTTCTCAATCTGTTCTCTCAATAATGCTTCAAATGCAGTAAGCAGATAAGGAGTTTTACCCTTATCATCAGGGCGGTATGAAGAAATATCATCAATAAAGAATAAAGCAAGCGTTTTTATCTTGTTGCTCCTGTTACAGAAGTTGGTTCTTTCGGCTTCAAAATGCCTTTGCAAAGCAAGTCTTAACATCTGCTCTTGATAAGATGTCATGTAAATATCAACATCAAGTTCCTCGCCCTTGCTTTTCTCGATACCGTTAGAGAACTCGACAGTTGACTTGCTAATAGCTGTAACAGTAATACCCTCGAATGCACTGCTTATTACAGACAAGGCATCACCGTCTTTAAGTGTATAGGTCTTTGTAGGCTCACCCTTACGCAAGTGCTGTATGTTTACAGAATCCTTGCTTACGATAGAGGTGATCTTTATCTTCTCATCACGCTTGGATAAAGGCTCAAAATGTTCCTTTGCTACGCCCTTAATAAGCCCCAGATTAAATGACTCGCAGGCGTTGAGGTCATACACGAGATTAAGATAGTCCTTAACAGTCTGCTTCTCTTTACCCTTACCAACAGTTGTTTCGGGGAATGTTGCACCGAAACGTACAATGCACTGGGGCTGTAACTCGCTTACGATAGCTTTATATGCAGTCTGATTTCTGGTAAACCTATGCGGCTCGTCTATCAGCACAAATGGCTTTGTTGCCCGAAGTGCATCGAATGGACGATAAAAGCCTTCAGCACCGAAGTCATAATCATCGTCTTTAAGCATTTTGCTGGACGTAAGTAACTGCATATTGGTTAGTAGCACATAAATCTTTTTTGTGTTCTGGCAAGAGCCACGCACAAACTCACCAACAACGTTAGGAAAATACTTACGACCTTTCTTCTTGTTTTTAACAGCCTCCAGTACCCCTAATTCTATATCTGTACCATACCCACATACATCTTTGAAATGCCGTTGCACATACCCATCTTCTATAAAGGATTGTGTACCTGCCTTTATAGCAAGTGAGGGTACAACAATAATAAACTTGTTTATGCCGTATCTTCTATTCAACTCGTAGAGCGTGTTGGTATAAACATAGGTTTTACCTGTACCTGTCTCCATTTTTACATCAAGATTAAGTACACCGTCTTCTGGCGCAGTTACGGCTTTGGCAGCCTCTACTTCTGTTTGTATGGCTTTTATGTTGTCGGTAATCCTTGTGTCTGCAAAGGGTATATGAGGATTTTCGTAAGGCTTTGTAGGTGCAATAAACCTTATTCCCTCAAATACCCTGCACACCGCCTTTACAGCATTTTGCTGGTGAGGCAGATCGGGTTGTAATATTAGTTCCATATCAGTACCTCACATCAAAGTTGATTCGCAGGTTTCTGTCTGTATCTTTAAGGCGCTTGATGTTTATGTTAAGTTCCTCTGTCCTTGCCCAGTTGAAACTATACCCAAACAGCACAATGTTCTCTGGGTTAAAGGTGGTATCATTCTCAAGTTTCTCTACTATCTCTGCAATTTGCTCTTGCGTAATACCCTCGTTTATCAAATACAAATGCTTGTCGCACCAATACCCTGTATAACCGTTAAAATCTATCTCCTTACACTTTGCATTAAACCCATACCCATCACGCACAAGCCATGTTGTAAGTACAGTAGGTACACCAAACTCGTTTACAAGGTTGTTAAATGTAATCATCTCAGGGTTAAAGGTCTCCATTTTATCGAGAGTGTCCTTTGAGGGTTCTACAAGAGTATAGTGCTTAAAGCCTAGATCGGCGGTGGTGTCGGGGTGATCTTCTTTTATCTTCTTGGCTGCACGAATAATGCGCTCTTGACCTACTTGATCTATAGTTGAAAACCCAAACAAACTTGCTTCACTGTCTTTTTTAGTAGGTTCGGGTAATTGAATCAATATATATTTGTAATTGTTTTTTGATACCGTTGACAATTCCATTATTGCTTGTGCAGTAGTAGATGAGCCAGCAAAAAAATCAACAATTATATCATCATCATTCATTACAAAAGGAATAAACTCTTTAAGAATAGCTGGGGTTTTAGGGTTTTTAAAAACATTCTTATTGTCAAATAGTTGCCTTATAATATTAGCACCTGACCTACCATCAAGTTCTATTACACTTGCAAGTTTATCTTCGTAATCATGTAAGTATTGTTTAATCTCGATGATTTTGTTTTCATCATCACCATAGAGTATTCTTCCATCTGCTATCATTTTTTTCATTGTTTCTTCTGGGAAACGATACCCCATAAGTGGTGGTGTACATGGCTTTCCTGTAATCGGGTGAATAACATCGTAGAAATACCCATTTTTTCCAGGGTTGTGAACACTTCTACTACCTGCATAAACTCCATTTCGATCAATGAATTTATACCCATCAAGTTTTCCTAATTGTGATTTTACTGTTGAATACCACAGGGTATATTGCTCTTGTAACATCTCTTCATCTTCGATTTCAGAGAGTAACTCTGCTTCCTTCTGAAGAACTTTATCCTTTATATCAACTATGCTTGTTTTCCAAATAGGTGATACTCTTTCTTTATTCTTACTATAGCATAAAATGTATTCGTGTTCAGTTGCTATGTTAGTAGGATTATTGTCTGTTACATTTTTCCATACAATAGTTCCGATATAGTTATCCTCACCATATAATTCATCACAAGTGAGTCTTAAATTTGTTACTTCATTCTCATCGATAGATATAAAAATAACACCATCTTTGGATAGTAAATCTCTTGCTAATAGTAAACGAGGGTACATAAACATAAGCCATGCAGAATGTGATGCTGACCCTCTCTTAGTAAGGTCAAGAATACGCTCTGCCTGTTCTTCATTTATACTTAGTTTTTCAGATAATTCCTCTATGCTAAAATCAAACTTATCATTGTATGCAAAGTCATCTTTACCCGTATTGTACGGAGGGTCGATATAAATACACTTTACCGCACCTGCATAGGACTTAAGCAGATGTTTAAGAGCATCAAGGTTATCTGCACTAATGTAAATATTCTCACTGTTTACATTCTCTGGCTTACTGTTATGTTCCTCGTCAGGCTGAATTACAGTAGTTGTGTCCTCCGATGCCAGTAGCCTTGCATAGTTCTTACCCAGAAACTTTAACTCATACCCCTCGCTGGTTACATCAACTTTATCACTTAAAAACTCTTTGAATCTCTCAATATCAAAGCTGCCATCAGAATGAAAACAAGAGGGAAAATGCTCCTTCAGAGCCGCAATCTCTCTTGCGTTAGCTGTAACAGCCTCGTTACTCTCTATTATATCTTTTATCATTTGAGTGTCCTCCGATCAAATGGTGTTAGAGCATAAAATTACATAATAAGTATATCATAAATTACCCTGCAAGTCAATGACCAATTTGACCGTTTACCCCTGATACAGAGGGCTTCCCGAAACCTACCCAGACTTGATAAAAACAACTCAATCTTAACAAGAACAAATTACCCTTAATCTTTCGTTGACCTACAAAATACAACATCACCCAGACATACCCCAGGACGAACCAGAATACCCCAGAATCAATTTTATGGGGTGTAGCCATAAAACTACACCCCATAAACCTAAAGTGCCTTAAAACGCATTTCTGCAGCCCTGCACTATATTTGACCTTAATCAGACTTCTTACCCCCTATTGGAGTTGCAAATTCGTTATCCAACCAAAATTTCAACTGCAATTGGAGTGAGAATATCTTGTGCAAAATAGCAATACGCTTGTAGTTGCACCCACTTACCCGATTACCCGCCAACAGATACAACAGATACTTCATCTTATCTGGGTCAACATTAGTTTGCAAATTAACGTCCATCGCTGCAAGATAACGCAACTCGTTCTTGCACTCTGACTTTATATCGTAAGCCTTACCGTTATATATCCCAGCATACTGCTCAACAATACCCTCTGGCAACCAGTCCGTTGGGTGTCGATACAACATCAAAGTGCGTATTTTAGTCGCCAACCTCTCGATCTCAAAATCGTTGCCTGAACGTATTACATCAATTACATTATCCCCTAATTGCCTACTAATCTCCTTTGCAGCCACGCACTTTTTCGATCTAACGGTACTCTCAGTAATGCCCATCCTCTCTGCGATTACGGAGTTGTCAAGGTCAAGATACTTCATCAACTCTCTATTCTTTGGAGTTGGAGAAAAAGTAGCCCTGCTCATATACTCCGAAAGCAACATAAAGCACCGTATCGCCACCTCTGAGAACTCTGCCCTTACAATACCCTCGTTTCTCCTTACAATGTCCTTGTTGATGTCCTCCTTCAAGTTGCTATAAGCTGAAAACAAACCCTCGCTCATACAAACGCCTCCTCAAACATTTTATGTTTCTTTCTTTCTGCAAAAACATACTCGAAAAGCCCCATATTTCTTACTTCCGAAAGAAATATAATAGAAATGTTCTATATTCTATTACTCTTTCAAATATAAAAATATTATGCAAACTCAAGCATTTTCAATTGCATTTGAGAAAGAATAAACACTTTTTAAAACATCTCCTCCCACTAAAGCATAGTCACACCAACCTCGCCAGCCGCATTGAAAGGCAGACGGTTTAGCAGCAAGTTGCACCAAACTCTATTGGTACTTAAATATTAAGTTGTTGCATAGTTGCAGACCAAACTGCACGAAACCAAAGGAGTAAAAATAAACACTATCAGCTAAGAAGTTGAGGGAGCATGGCGAAATTTGAGCAAACATTGCCTGTATGGTGAGTTTGTTGTAACTAAACTAGGCTAATAGTCTCGTGCGTTAGGTCACTCTCTTTTGTTTATAAGTTGCTCCATTAAATACAAGTTAGCAAGTGTCATTTTTTATCTAAATATATAGTGTTTAATACTTGATATGCAGTGTATAGTACTTGTTTTTATGTTATCAACTATTAGCTGATGTTGCACAAATTTACGAAACAGTATACGTATCACATTATCGGTTAAGCTATAGTACTTTTAGTTTATTATCTTGCTCCAATCACGCCTAACTACAGTGTATCAACTATATGTCAGTTGTGCAAACCTCTTATATAACTGCTAGTGCTTACTGTTTATCTATTTATGTATTATTTACACGAGTAAGGTGTACTGTGCTTGATTAACCAGAATGCCTTGATATGCGGCTGGCGAGGTTGGTGAGCTTCCAATCTACATACTCATAACTACAATATGATTATAGAATGCACATCTTTCTAAGAGCCAACCACCGTGTATGTGCCGACAAGCGGCACATACACGGTACAAGGACTCCCCCTTGCCCCCCTTTTCCTTACTTATTTTAGCCTTCATAATCAAATGCAAACCTTGCGTCAGGGTCTTCTTAATTATATAATAATTCGACTCAGACAAACGACTCAGACGTGAAATAATCTTAATTCTATATTATTAAACTAACCAAAAAAACATTAGACTCAACCAAAGAGCAACCTTCCTCCAACTTTTTCTTTAATTTATACCGTTGATGCTGATTTTGTTATACGTCAATGCCTGATGCTCTTGATGGTGTAAAGAAAAATAAAGGGAAAAACTACATTGTAAATTCATATCTATTTGTGCGTAAACAATTGATGCTACAAAGAACTCTTTGGTCGTATTAGTAGTACCAAATTAAATCTTCGCTACGCTTTATTACAGTATTATACCTATATAAAAACACAAGAGTTTATTGTAACATCAAGTATTCATAAGCAACTAACCATACATTATCATACCCAGTATTATACCTAAAAAAACACAAGAGTTTATTGTAACATCAAGTATTCATAAGC
>CAMVRM010000031.1 GCA_947169885.1 uncultured Ruminococcus sp. | reverse complement strand
AGCTGACAGTTCGAGTGAGGACGATAGTTCAAGCGAAGCTGACAGTTCCAGCGAGGACGATAGTTCGAGCGAAGCTGACAGTTCGAGTGAGGACGATAGTTCAAGCGAGACTGACACTTCCAGTGATGACAACAGTTCAAGCGAAACTGACACATCGAGCGACACTGACAGTTCCAGCACTTCAAGCAGTTCGAGCAGTTCCAGCTCCACAAGCTCTACTACCGGCTCGAGCACAAGCTCCACAACTTCGACCACTACCTCGAAGACTACCACTTCGACTACCACTACCACTACTACAACAGGTAATGGCAACGGCGGCGGAACTTCCAACCCTGACACGGGCGCACGTTCTGCGGCTTCGATAGTTGTTCTGCTCACAGCAGGGGCACTTGTAATGGTTCGCAGAAAGTCGGACAATGATAAAGACGAAAAGTAAATGACCCATAAAAAGGCATACCGCTGAATTAGTCTTGGCGGCGCTTGCGGAGAGATCTGCAAGCGCCGTTTTTTCTTTATAAAAAGCACTTGAACTTGCGCCGATTATGTGTTATAATAAATAAGTACGCAGACAGAAAGGAGCGCTTATGAAAGAGTTTATACCATTCGACTGGAACAGGGTCGAGGATAAGGCACAGTGGCTCACGCCCTGCGAGGAAAGCTATTACTACGCCGAAAAGTGGCGCAGTGAGGGCAGGAAAAGCGTTCTTGATCTGGGGTGCGGACTGGGGCGGCATTCGGTGCTGTTCGCAAAATACGGCTTTAAGGTGACAGCACTCGATATTTCGGACGATGCGCTGGACTTCCTGAAAAATTACAGCAGGAAACAGCGGCTGGATATTGCTTGCAGAAAAGCCGACATGGAAGCTATGCCATTTGCGGACGATGCGTTCGACTGCATTTTTGCGATGCACTCGGCAGGTCACGCCGACACGGAGGGCATGAAGCGTGTTATGGCTGAGATACGGCGTGTTCTGAAACCGAACGGTTCGGTGTTCATGACACTTTGTTCTAAGGAGACTTGGACTTACGCCGAGTCGGGACTGCCGAAAACCGACAGCAACACTGTTATAAAAACTGAGGGCGCTGAACAGGGCGTTCCGCATTTCTTTGCGGATAAAGAGGACATAAAGGCGCTGTTTTCGGGCTTTGAGCTTGTCAAGGTGCGGCATATCGACGACTGCTTTGACGGCAAAAAGTGGAAGAACATGAAGCATTATTTTATTGAAGCGAAAGCCCTCAAAGAGCCTGCAAAGCTTGATTATTCGGGGATCATCGGCAGGGAGATACACTGCACTGTCGACCGTCCGCTGGGCACGGCACACCCGAGGTCCTCAGATCTTATCTATCCTGTGAATTACGGTTATGTAAAGGGCATCGTGGCAGGTGACGGCGCTGAACAGGACGTTTATATACTGGGCGTTGATAAGCCTGTTGAGGAATTTTCGGGCGCTGTCATCGCTGTTTATCATCGGCTCAATGACAACGAGGATAAATGGATAGCCGCTCCAAAAGGCGCTGAACTTACCGCCGAGGAGATATTGCAGGCGATCGACTTTCAGGAACGGTTCTTTGACGGAGAACTTTATTTCAAATAACGATAAGCGGCTGAAAGGCTGATATTTTTTACAAATAAGGAGAAAGAAAAAATGATAGTTACAAGATTTGCTCCCTCACCTACGGGCTTTATGCACATCGGAAACCTGCGTACTGCGCTTTATTCCTACCTGCTGTCGAAATCGCAGGGCGGAAAGTTCATACTCCGCATAGAGGACACCGATCAGGTGAGACTTGTTGAGGGTGCGACCGATGTTATCTTAAAGACACTGGAAATGACAGGCATCGACTATGACGAAGGTCCTGTTGTGGGCGGCGAGCATGGTCCTTACATTCAGAGCGAAAGACTTCCTATCTATAAGGAATACGCTGAAAAGCTTGTTGAGAAAGGCGTTGCTTATTATTGCTTCTGCACGCCCGAGCGCCTTGAATCGCTGAAAGACGATAAGGGTATCGGCGGTTATGACGGTCACTGCCGCCATTTGTCTAAGGAGGAAGTTGAGAAAAACTTGGCTGAGGGAAAGCCTTATGTTATCCGTCAGAAAATGCCGACTGAGGGAACAACTTCTTATTATGACGAGGTTTACGGCGAAGTTACTATGGACAATTCCGAGCTGAGAGATCAGATACTTATCAAGGCTGACGGCTACCCGACTTACAATTTCTGCCATGTTGTTGACGATCACCTCATGGGCGTTACTCACGTTGTAAGAGGAAATGAGTATCTGACTTCCACACCGAAGTACTGTCTGCTGTATGACGCATTCGGCTGGGAAAGACCTCACTATGTTCATCTGCCGCTTCTTATGGGCAAGGACGCTGACGGAAATGTTTCAAAGCTGTCAAAGCGCCACGGTGCAGTAAGTTTTCAGGACTTGGTGGAGCATGGCTATCTGCCTGAGGCTATTGTCAACTATATCGCACTTCTCGGCTGGTGTCCGAAAGACTCCAACGAGGAATTTTTTACCATGGACGAGCTGAAAAACGCATTCTCAATGGATGGACTGAGCAAGTCGCCTGCGGTGTTCGATTATGAAAAGCTGAAATGGTTCAACTCGGAGTATATCAAGAAGCTCCCCGATGACAAGTACGAGGAAAAGGCAATGCCGATACTTGACGAGATATGCGGCGATAATGTTGACAAAAAACTGCTCGCAAGTCTGCTTCACAGCCGTATCGCAACTTTTGACGAAATAAGGGATATGTCTGACTTTGTGACTGAGCGTCTGCCTATGAGCGACGATCTTTACACAAACAAGAAGAACAAGACCACTCCCGAAGTCTGCATGGAGATATTAAAGGACTGCTTGCCCGTTCTCGAAAGCGTTGACAGCTGGAACAATGACACGCTTTTCGAGAAGCTGAAAGCCTATGCCGCAGAGTCGGGACGAAAAGTCGGCGCTGTTATGTGGGCGGTAAGAGTTGCCGTCGGAAGAAAAGCTGTCACCCCCGGCGGTGCGACAGAACTTATGACGATACTCGGCAAGGAAGAGTCGGTAGCACGCATAAAGCTTGCGCTCGGCGAATAATCATTGCTGTAAAAAAGAATAACGTACATTCTCCCCTGATGTTCAAAGCGGCATCGGGGGATTTTTTTGCGTACAGTTTTACTGAATAGTTAAAATAATAAAAAATATCTATATTTACTTGACAGATTTTCTTATTTGTGTTAAAATTATATTGTAACCATTGACAAAATTATTACACAAATAGATTGAAAAAATAGCAATGTTATGCGTTGCATAAGATATATCGTTAATAAAAATTAAACAGGAGGTTCAAATTATGAAAAACACATGGAAAAAGTCAGCGGCGTTTCTGCTTGCACTGACGATCACGGCAGGAAGTGCAGTTTCGGGAGGACAGTTTTTCGGACAGAAAGGGCTGTTTGACACGGCTATCACAGCAAGTGCGGAGTGCTATCAGACGGTAAGCGGCAATTCGACAAATATCACATATTCGACTGATGATGGTCATGTTGAATCCATTGTTACTAATTTTACTTACGTTGATTCAGGTAATTTTGCAAATAATCCGGGCACGAGATACTTCAATATAATCTTTACGACAAATAAGGAAAAAGCTAAGTCTTTATCTACTGCATGGCAAAGCGGCAAAAGTTTTAAAGATCTGGCAAGTCAGATCGGCAGCGATTCGATATATATAAATAGCAATGCCGGAAGTTCAAATGTTAAGTATGAGCGTATAACTAATGCGCAGGCTAAACAACTGACCAATGCAAATGTACTGTATGATACAGGATACAATACCAAAGTAACGGGAACGTATACGTTAATAGATACAGATATTCTGGGTAAATTTCAGGATGGTGTGACTTATTACGGAATGCTTTGTTCCAGTACCGGTAGCGGTTCATGGTATACCGGAGTGTATTCGGAAATTGTGTATCATTCGATAGATCCTTCCATGAAATATACTGTCACATATGACGGAAACGGCAATACGGACGGCACAGCTCCGACAGATACAAAAGAATATACTTCGGAAGTATCGGCAGTTGTTCTCGGCAACACCGGAAACCTTGAAAAGTCGGGATATATATTCAAATGCTGGAATACCAATGCGGACGGAAGCGGAACATCATACAATGAGGGCGATCCTGTTACATTAAACAGCGATATAACTCTTTATGCTCAGTGGGAGGAGATCCCGTCCGATTACACCATAACTATCCCTGCAACGCTTGATATAGCGAACCCGGGCTGGAACGAGCTTGTCGGCGGCATAACCGCAAAGGGAACACTTGCGAACGGTAAGGTGCTGACAGTTTCAGCAGAATCAAAGAACGGCTGGGTACTCAGATCGGGAGAAAACACCATCGGCTATAACCTTGCAAAGGAAAGCGGCAGTTACAGCGCAGATGCGGCAGTCCCCACATGGGAGTTCAGCAGTCTGAACGCTGACGGCGTAACGCAGACCGCAGGCGCTATCGTTGAGGATTACAGCAGCAAGCCCGCAGGTGAATACGAGGACACTGTGACGTTTACGGCGAGCATTAAGTGACATTAAGAACCTGTCTTCACAAGACTCTGTACGTGTCTTGTGAAGACAGGTTCTAATAAAAAACAGACAGGAGGTTCAAATTATGAAAAACACATGGAAAAAATCAGCGGCGTTTCTGCTTGCACTGACCATTGCGGCAAGTAATGCGGCTTCGGGTCCGGGAGGATTTTTTGCTGATCTGGCTCTGACCGCAGATGCTATGCAGATATTCACAAAGAC
This sequence comes from uncultured Ruminococcus sp., assembly GCA_947169885.1. Taxonomy (GTDB): domain Bacteria; phylum Bacillota; class Clostridia; order Oscillospirales; family Ruminococcaceae; genus YE71. Next base: position 32,577 of record CAMVRM010000031.1, on the reverse strand, counting down.
GCTTACAGGCAAAACTATCACGCTCGATGTTGAACCGTCTGATACGGTGGAGAATGTCAAGGCGAAGATACAGGACAAGGAAGGCTATGCGCCCGAACTGCAAAGACTAATTTTTGCAGGCAAGGAGCTTGATGACAATAAAACTCTTGCCGACTATAACATACAGAAAGAATCCACACTGCACGTTGTCCTTAGATGTTACAAGAGTGCTGAAAACACCACTGCCGGAACTTCGGGCATCGGCGCACCGACAATTCTTGACAATGCAGAGGGCTGGACAGGCAACTATGTTTATTACGGCAAATATGACGGCGCTCCTGTGAAATACCGTGTGCTTGACCCGAATTCAACGGCGTTCGGCGTGGAGAACGGATCGATGCTGCTGGATTGTGATACTACGCTGTATAATGCGGTGTTTGATGACAAATCAAATGTGTGGGCAGACAGTTCCGTAAGAAGCGGCTTGAACGGCGATGAATTTTTGAACAAGGACGGCGTATTCACAGCATTTGAAAAGAGCGCAATAGCGGCAAGCAAAACAAACATTGAAGAAGGTACGACAGAAGGTCTTAAACATACTAACTTATCCTCTGACGGTGAACGGGTTTTCCTGCTTGATGTGACAGAAGCTACGAATACCGCCTACGGATACAGCAATTTAAATACAAGAGGCAAAACGGGCAGTTCCAAAGGTTGGTGGGTCCGTTCATCGGCTGAAAGTGAAGATGAACCTGATAAATATATCGGGATATTCAACAAACAAAGTGGTAATGTCAGCGGAACTTTCGAGATAGCCGGTATTGGAGTAAGCCCTGCTTTCAATGTTGCGCTTGATAATGTGCTTTTCTCGTCAAAGATCACCGGCAATTCGGCTGACTACGGCAACGAGTACAAGCTGACACTTAAAGACACAGCTTTCGGCATTGCTGTGACGGACGGCAAGTCTGTAACAGCGGACGGTTCGGCTGTTACTGTTCCCTTTACCGTGACGGATAACGATGATGAACTTGACCCCGATACTGCATCTGTGCTTATCAGGGACATGGACGGCAATATCCTTTATTACAACTTGCTGGCAGGTATCACCGGCGAGAGCGGAACAGGCACATTTAAACTTTCTGACGGTCTGACACTTGACGGCTGGGGAAAAGACTACACTGTTTCGATACTTGCGGAAGATATTGGCGGACAGTATATCACCGACTATGCAAGTGTGCCTGTGGAAATTGCAAAGCCTGCCGCCAAAGTCACTGATATGTCTATAATTCCCGTGAATATGATTATCTATGAGGACGAATGCGCACCGCTGACCGTGACTGTTTCTCCCGAAAATGCAGGGGACAAGAGGGTGAAATGGAATATTGCAAATAATGACGGCACTATCGCACTTTATGCCGACAAGGAATGCAAAGTGCCTGTTGAACTCGGCGAGCCTGTCGACTTGCTGACGGTGTATGTCAAGGGCTTGAAAGAGAGCGAAAGCAGCGGCAACAGGGTCTATGCGTATTCGGCAGGAAATGAGCAAGTCTTTACAGGCAATTTTGTAACTGTTGAAAAGTATCACGATTATTACGTTGCAGGAAACGGCAGTGATTCATGGCTCAACGGTGCGGTATGGGATTCCGGCAGTGACGGCAATAAAATGAAATACTCCGAGGGCATTTACTCCATAACTTATCCTGCTGTGAAAGAGGGCACGGACTATGAGTTCAAGTTTGCACAGGACGGAAAGTGGGAAGTTTCCTACGGTTATCCGCAGACAGAGGAAGTTAAACTGAATGAGTGGCTCGACATATACAATTCTGTCGGCGAAAACACGAATATCAAGTTTGATCTGGAAGAATTATCTGATGTTACTATATCTTTTGACTATGCGAACAAAAAGTTCAGGATAGATACAGCACCCGTGGCAACTGAGTCCGACTATACCATAACTATCCCTGCAACGCTTGATATAGCAAATGCAGGTTGGAATGAACTTAACGGAGGGATAACTGCAAAGGGAACGCTTGCAAACGGTAAGGTGCTGACTGTTACGGCAGAGTCGAAGAACGGCTGGGCGCTGAAGTCGGGCGAAAACGCAGTCGGCTATAACCTTGCAAAGAAAAGCGGCACTTACAGCGCAGATGCGGCAGTCCCTGAATGGGTGTTTGGCAGTCTGAACGCTGACGGCGTAACGCAGATAGCAGGCGTTATTGTTGAGGATTACAGCAGCAAGCCAGCAGGTGAATACGAGGACACTGTGACGTTTACGGCGAGCATCAAAGATGCGGCTGTGCTTGTTCCCGATAATATTGAGATCCACCATGAGATAATTGGACCCGGGGGCGTTAAACCTGTTTTCAAAGAACCGTGAGATCGGATGTGCGAAAATGTTTGCGGAGTGGACCCGGAACAACTGAGATGAGCGGACTGTCTGCATTTGCGGCAGTCCGCTTTTTATGCACAAATCAACAAACAGCGGTGCTAACTGTCCGAAAAATTAAACAATATGTAAAAGTTTTCGGGGAAGGCTTGACAAGGATAAATAATGAGTGTATAATGTAAAAGTATGCAGGCGAAGTGCCTGCACGCATAAATTTCACTACGAAAGGAGAGAGAATATGCCAACCTTTAACCAGCTCGTTAAGAAAGGCAGAGACAGCTTCGAGACTAAGTCGACCGCACCTGCACTTCAGAAGGGTTACAACTCCAAGAAGAAGAAGGTAATCGACCAGAGCTGCCCTCAGAAGAGAGGCGTCTGCACCGCAGTTCGTACCGCTACTCCTAAAAAGCCTAACTCCGCTATGCGTAAGATCGCCAGAGTTAAGCTGACAAACGGTACTGAAGTAACAGCTTACATCCCCGGTATCGGTCACAACCTCCAGGAACACAGCGTTGTTCTTATCAGAGGCGGCCGTGTCAAGGACCTCCCCGGTACTCGTTACCACATCATCAGAGGTACACTTGATGCTCAGGGTGTTGCTAAGAGAATGCAGGCTCGCTCGAAGTACGGCGCTAAGAGACCTAAGGCAGGCAAGTAAGCCGCTTTTATCTCAAAGCTGAAAATCAGCACGGATTTGAACGTGCAAAGACGAAATAAGGTTAAAACTCATTGTCGCATTGCTGCGAAGACCACAGTAATGGCGGATGGATAATATATATATCCCTTGCCGCTTATACTGAACGGGGTCACGGGGAAAGCCCGTGAAACGAGTACCTGTGAATTCATTTTTGTGAAGGAGGGAATTACAGTGCCAAGAAGAGGTAAGGTAACCAAGAGAGACGTGCTCGAGGATCCGGTTTACAAGTCCAAGCTCGTTACTCGTCTCGTAAATAACATCATGCTCGACGGCAAGAAGGGCGTTGCTCAGAAGATCGTTTACGGCGCTTTCGAGATCGTTGAGGAAAAGACAGGTCGTCCTGCACTCGAAGTTTTCGAGGAAGCTATGGAGAACATCATGCCTGAACTCGAGGTAAAGGCTCGCCGTGTCGGCGGTGCTACCTATCAGGTTCCTATGGAGGTTCGCCCTGAGAGAAGACAGACTCTCGGTCTGCGTTGGATAACCAAGTTCTCCAGAGAGAGAAACGAGGACACCATGAAGGAAAGACTTGCAGCAGAGATCATGGACGCACTTAACGGTGTGGGCGGCTCTTGCAAGAAGCGTGACGAAACTCACAGAATGGCTGAAGCTAACAAGGCTTTCGCTCATTACAGATGGTAATTCGTATAGGAGGATATTATGGCAAGAGATTGTTCTTTGCAGGATACCAGAAATATCGGTATCATGGCGCACATTGACGCCGGTAAGACAACTACGACCGAACGTATCTTGTTCTATACGGGCGTAAACTATAAGATAGGCGAAACGCATGACGGTGCATCCACAATGGACTGGATGGCTCAGGAAAAGGAGAGAGGTATCACTATCACCTCCGCTGCTACCACAGCTTACTGGACCCCTACCTATGACACCGAGCGCAAGACCCGTTACAGAATGAACATCATCGACACCCCGGGACACGTTGACTTCACCGTTGAGGTTGAAAGATCGCTCCGTGTTCTTGACGGTTCGGTAACTGTTCTTTGTGCAAAGGGCGGCGTTGAGCCTCAGACAGAGACTGTTTGGAGACAGGCTGATAACTACAAAGTCCCCAGAATGGTCTATGTCAATAAAATGGACATCATGGGCGCTGATTTCTACAACGTTCTTGATATGCTCCACAACAGACTCAAGACCAATGCAGTTGCTATCCAGCTTCCTATCGGCGCTGAGGACGACTTCAAGGGTCTGATCGACCTTCTCGAGATGAAGGCTTACATCTACACCAATGACCTCGGTACTGATATTCAGGTAACTGATATTCCCGAGGATATGCAGGAAAAGGCTGAGCAGTACAGAACTGAACTGATCGAGCATCTTGCAGAAGTTGATGATGAGATCGCTGAGAAGTATTTCGCAGACGAAGAGATCACCATCGAAGAGATGAAGAAGGTCATCAGAAAGTCGACTATCGACAACACAATGGTACCCGTTTGCTGCGGTACTTCTTACAGAAACAAGGGCGTGCAGAAGCTTCTCGACGCTATCGTTGACTATATGCCTGCACCTACCGACATCCCTCACATCAAGGGCGTTAACCCTGAAACTGACGAAGAGGTAGAGCGTCCTTCAAGCGACGATGAGCCGTTCTCCGCTCTCGCATTCAAGATCGCTACCGACCCGTTCGTTGGTAAGCTCTGCTTCTTCAGAGTTTATTCGGGCGTGCTTCACGCAGGTTCCAGCGTTCTCAATGCTACCAAGGGCAAGGACGAGCGTATCGGACGTATCGTTCAGATGCACTCCAACCAGAGAAAGGATATCGAGCAGGTTTACGCAGGCGACATCGCTGCTGCTATCGGTCTGAAGAACACCACAACAGGTGACACTCTTTGCGATCCCGATCACCCTGTTATCCTTGAATCTATGGAGTTCCCTGAGCCTGTTATCCAGCTCGCTATCGAGCCTAAGACTAAGGCAGGTCAGGAGAAAATGGGTATCGCTCTGTCCAAGCTGGCAGAAGAAGACCCGACTTTCAGAACTTACACTTCCGAAGAGACAGGTCAGACGATCATCGCTGGTATGGGTGAGCTTCACCTCGAGATCATCGTTGACAGACTTCTCCGTGAGTTCAAGGTAGAAGCAAATGTCGGCGCTCCTCAGGTTTCCTACAAGGAGACTATCAGAAGCAAGGCAAATGTTGACTACAAGTATGCTAAGCAGTCCGGTGGTAAGGGTCAGTATGGTCACGTTAAGATCAACATTGAGCCTAACGAGTCGGGCAAGGGCTACGAGTTCATCAACAGCGTTGTCGGCGGTGCTGTTCCGAAGGAATACATCCCCGCAGTTGACGCAGGTATCAGGGGCGCTATGGAAAGCGGCGTTCTCGCAGGCTATCAGGTAGTTGACGTTAAGGTTGAACTGTATGACGGTTCTTATCACGAAGTCGACTCCTCTGAAATGGCATTCAAGCTCGCTGGTTCTATGGCATTCAAGGAGGCTATGCGCAAGGCAGACCCTGTTATCCTTGAGCCTATCATGAAGGTTACTGTTATCGTTCCTGATGATTATCTCGGAACTGTTATCGGCGACCTCAGTTCCAGACGTGGACAGATCCAGGGTCAGGAAACACGCCCCGGCGCTATCCAGGTAGATGCTCTCGTTCCGCTGAGCGAAATGTTCGGTTACTCCAACGCTCTGAGATCCAACACTCAGGGTCGTGGTCAGTACACAATGGAGCCTCACAGCTATATCGAAGTTCCTAAGAACATTGCTGAGAAGATCATGCAGAACCGCAAAAAGGACGACTGATCTTCCCTTTTAGTAAAAGTATTATGATTTTTGAGGGGAATTTGTGCAAGTTTTTTTAAAAAATATTTGCCAAACCCCTTGAAAATCTGTTTAAAATGTGTTATAATAGCTTTATACACCGTATATCTAACTCTATATTCTATTTTTAAGGAGGAATTCCCATGGGAAAGGCTAAATTTGAAAGAACCAAGCCGCACGTTAACATTGGCACCATCGGCCACGTTGACCACGGCAAGACCACTCTTACCGCTGCTATCACCAAGACTCTCGCTATGAAGGGTCAGGCTCAGTACGAGGCTTACGACATGATCGATAAGGCTCCTGAGGAGAGAGAGCGTGGTATCACAATCAACACCGCACACGTTGAGTACGAGACTGACAAGCGTCACTATGCTCACGTTGACTGCCCGGGACACGCTGACTATGTTAAGAACATGATCACCGGTGCTGCTCAGATGGACGGCGCTATCCTCGTAGTTGCTGCTTCTGACGGTCCTATGGCTCAGACCAGAGAGCACATCCTGCTCGCTCGTCAGGTTGGCGTTCCTGCAATCGTTGTATTCATGAACAAGGCTGACCAGGTTGACGACCCTGAGCTGCTCGAGCTCGTTGAGATGGACATCCGTGACCTTCTCTCCAGCTACGACTTCCCCGGCGACGACACCCCGATCATCATCGGTTCTGCTCTCGCTGCTCTTGAGGCTCCGGACGATCTGTCCAATGAGGCTTACAAGCCTATCCTCGAGCTGATGGACGCTGTTGACGAGTTCATTCCTTCTCCTGAGAGAGACGATGCTAAGCCCTTCCTGATGCCTATCGAGGACACTATGACCATTTCCGGTCGTGGTACCGTTGTTACCGGTAGAGTAGAGCGTGGCAGACTGAACGTTAACGAGCAGGTTGAAATCGTTGGTCTTTCCGAGGAGAAGCAGACCACTGTTGTTACCGGTCTTGAGATGTTCAGAAAGACTCTGGACTTCTGTGAGGCAGGCGATAACGTTGGCGCACTGCTCCGTGGTATCACCAGAGATCAGGTTGAGCGTGGTCAGGTTCTCTGCAAGCCCGGCTCCATTCACCCCCACACCAAGTTCTCCGGTCAGGTTTACGTTCTGAAGAAGGAAGAGGGCGGCAGACACACTCCTTTCTTCAACAATTACAGACCTCAGTTCTATTTCAGAACAACTGACGTTACCGGCGTTATCACTCTTCCTGCTGACAAGGAAATGTGTATGCCTGGCGATAACGTAGCTATGGACGTTGAGCTTATCACTCCTATCGCTATCGAAGAGGGTCTTCGTTTCGCTATCCGTGAGGGCGGCAGAACTGTTGGCTCGGGCGTTGTTACCAAGATTAACGAGTAATTTAAACGCTTAAAATAAGCAATTTCATGAGGGGCTTGTTCTCACAAGGGACAAGCTCCTTTTTTGTTGACTTTATCAGTTAGATATGATATACTTTAATAAAAGGGGGCATCATAATGAAAACGGTGTTGATACACGGTCAGAGCCACAAGGGTTCAACTTACACGATCGCTCACAAACTTGCAGAAAAGCTTGGCGGTGAGCTGACGGAGTTTTTTCTGCCGAGAGATTTTGATAAGTTTTGTGTGGGCTGCGTCAGATGCTTCAACGAAAGTGAGAAGCTGTGTCCGCATTATGAAGCTATCCGCCCGATAACCGATGCGATAGATGCGGCTGATGTGATAATTCTTGCAAGCCCTGTGTATGTTTACCACGCAACGGGTGCGATGAAAGTACTTCTCGATCATTACGGATACCGCTGGATGGTGCATTCTCCCGAAGGTTCGATGTTCAGAAAGCAGGGTGTCTGTATCACGACTGCCGCAGGTGCGGGTATGAGATCGGCGTGCAAGGATATGTGCGACAGTTTATTTTTCTGGGGCGTAGCAAAAATTTACAAATACGGCGTTGCTGTTGCGGCAACTGACTGGGATCATGTCAGTGAGAAGAAAAAGCAGGCAGTCGAGAAAAAGACCGATCAGCTTGCAAACGTCATAAAAAGCCGTGTCGGGAGGGTAAAGCCCGGGCTGAAAACAAGGGCGCTGTTTTTTGCGATGCACCTTATGCAGAGAAATGGCTTTAACCCCCGAGATGTTAAGCATTGGCAGGAAAATGGCTGGACAAGGAACGTCAGACCGTGGAATCAAGTTTGACTTTTGCTGTTCGGCTGTTACATAAAAATAATCGGAAGTGATAGAATGGAAAGGATCGAGATGATCGTTTCTGCCGACAAGGCGGCTTATCGACAGGCGAAAGAGCGCTGGGACAGCATCGCAAAACCGCTCGGCAGTTTCGGAGCGCTGGAAAAAATGGTTTGTCAGCTGGCGGCGGTGCAGAGTACGGCTGATGTACGGCTGGATAAGCGTGCGGTCGTTGTTATGTGCGGCGACCACGGAGTTGTTGAGGAGGGCGTGACCCAGTGTGGAAGCGAGGTCACGGCTGTCTGCGCCGATGCGATCGCCGAGGGCAGGTCAAACATAAATGCTGTCGCCCGTGCAGTTAATGCGGAGGTCTTTGCGGTCGATGTGGGTATGACGCATGACGGCAAAAGCGAAAAGCTTATTCGCAGGCGTGTTGCTGACGGAACGCAGAATATAACTCACGGCACGGCGATGACCGTTGCGCAGACAAGGCAGGCGATAGCAGTCGGGATCGACATGGCAGGGCTTATCAAGAGCGGCGGTTTTGACGTGATAGTTTCGGGTGAAATGGGCATCGGCAACACCACTTCGGCGGCGGCGATGACGGCGGCTTTCACAGGTCTTTCGCCCGAAATGGTCACAGGTCGTGGCGCAGGGCTATCTGACGAGGGAATGAAACGCAAGCTCAAAGCCGTCAAAAAAGCGCTGGAAGTCAACAAAAAGTTTCTGACTGAGCCGTTTGGAGTTCTGCAAAGTCTCGGAGGTTTTGAGATAGCCGCCATGACGGGCTTGTTTCTGGGCGGTGCAGTGTATAAGATACCTGTCGTGATAGACGGCGTGACTTCTCTTGCGGCGGCGGCAGCGGCAGTCGGGATTTGCCAAAAATCAAGTGAGTACGTTCTTCCGAGTCATATTTCGGGTGAACCTGCCGCAAGATCGTTATTTGAGAAGATCGGCATGAAGCCTGTAATTGATGCAGGTCTGCGGTTGGGCGAGGGGACAGGCGGTGCGCTTCTTCTGCCGCTTCTTGACGGTGCGCTTGCACTTTACCGTGAGTCCCACAGCTTTGATGAGGAAAAAATCGAACGGTATGTCGACCATACTAAAACGGTCAAATGACCTTAGAAAGAGTTTTTTATGGAAAAGAAAAAATTCAACGTGAGCGGAATGACTTGTTCGGCGTGTCAGGCGCACGTAGAAAAAGCAGTCAGGGGCGTGAGCGGTGTTTCGGCGGTGAACGTCAATCTTCTGCAAAATACGATGCAGGTGGAATATGATGAAGCGGCTTGCTCGGTGTCTGGGATAGTCTCGGCGGTGGAGTCGGCAGGCTACGGCGCATCGGAATCAGGCGCTGAAAAAGCCGCCGTTACCGATAAAAAGGACGAACTCGGAGCGATGAAGCGGCGGCTGATATGGTCGGTCGGTTTTCTTGTGCCGCTATTTTACCTGTGCATGGGGCATATGGTGGGGCTTCCGATACCGCCTTTTTTCACGGGTCACGAAAACATGATGGTTTTCGCACTTACACAGCTTCTGCTGACCGTGCCGATAATCGCCCTGAATACGCACTATTTCAGGAACGGTTTCAAGACGCTTGCTCACCGTGCGCCGAACATGGACAGTCTTATTGCGCTGGGTGCGACGGCGGCGTTCGGGTATTCGCTCTACGGCACTTATCAAATGGCGTTCCACATGGGGCACGGCGACCTTGAAACGGCGCACGGCTACATGATGAACCTTTATTACGAATCCTGCGGAATGATACTCACGCTTATCACGGTCGGGAAGTTCATGGAGGCTCGGAGCAAGGGCAGGACTACCGAAGCGATAAGCAAGCTTGTGAGCCTTGCGCCGAAAACGGCACAGGTCGTCCGCAACGGCGTTGAGATGACGGTCGCCGCTTCGGAAGTGGCTGTCGGCGAGGTGTTTCTGCTGAGGGCAGGCGACAGTGTTCCCTGTGACGGCGAGGTGGTCGAGGGGACTTGCACAGTCGACCAGAGCGCACTGACGGGCGAGAGTCTTCCTGTCGAGAAGAATGTGGGTGACAAGCTGATGAGCGCTTCGGTCACGGCTGGCGGTTTTGTCAAGTGCCGCTGTGAGCGTGCCGAAAGTGAAAGCACTCTTTCACGAATGATCGCACTGGTCGAGGAAGCGGCTTCCTCAAAAGCCCCGATCGCACGGCTTGCCGACAGGATAAGCGGAATTTTTGTGCCTGTTGTCATCGGCATTGCGGTCATCTCTTTTGCGGCGTGGCTCATTGCAGGCAAGGAACTTGCGTTTGCGCTGAACATGGCAATCTCGGTGCTTGTCATCTCCTGCCCCTGTTCACTGGGGCTTGCGACACCGACCGCTATAATGGTCGGCACGGGCAAAGGCGCAGAACTGGGAATACTTGTCAAATCTGCCGAAAGCCTTGAAACGGCGCACTCGGTAAAAACGGTCATACTCGACAAAACAGGCACTTGCACCGAGGGTAAGCCTGCGGTAACAGGTGTGCTTGCGGTCACGGACGAAAAAGAACTTCTCACGCTTATCTATCCGCCCGAAAAAAGTTCTTCCCACCCGTTGGCGAAAGCGGTATGCGAATATTGCGTGGAAAACGGCGTTTCGGACACGCTTTGCGAAGATTACTCCGAAACGGCAGGCGGCGGAATTTCGGGAACAGTCGGCGGAAAACGTGTGCTTGTGGGAAACAAGCGGCTTATGGAGCAGAACTCCGTTGACGTTTCGGCGCTTGAAGCTTTTGCGGAGGAGACTGCGAAAAAAGGCGGTATTGCGTTGTTTGCGGCGGCGGACGGCAAGGCGCTCGGCGTGATAGCGCTTGCTGACCCTGTTAAGCCGACTTCTGCGGCGGCGGTCAAAGCATTCAAGGAAATGGGCGTGCGGACGGTCATGCTCACGGGCGACAGCGAACAGGCGGCTGAGACTATCGCTTCGGCTCTCGGCATTGACGAGGTACACGCAGGAATGCTCCCCGAGGACAAGACGGCTATTCTGCGAGAAAAACAGTCGGAGGGCGCAGCGGCGATGATCGGTGACGGCGTGAACGATGCGCCTGCACTTGCGGCGGCTGATGTCGGGATAGCGATAGGCGCAGGACGTGACATTGCGGTGGATTCTGCGGACATCGTGCTGATGAAAAGCGACCTGAGAGATGCGGCTTCGGCGATACTTCTGAGCCGTGCGGTCATGCGGAATATCCGTCAGAACCTGTTCTGGGCGCTTATCTATAACTCGATCGGAATTCCTGTTGCGGCAGGTCTGCTCTATCCGTTTTTCGGGCTGAAGCTTGACCCGATGTTCGGTGCGGCGGCTATGAGCCTGAGTTCTTTCTGCGTTGTGACGAATGCTCTGCGGCTGAACCTTTTCAAGCCACCCTTTGCGGCGGAAAATGACGGCAAAGACGGCACGCTCGTTATGAAGATAGGCGGCATGATGTGCGAAAAGTGCGTAGCTCACGTATCTGAGGCGCTCAACGGGCTTGACGGCGTTCATGCGAAAGTCTCGCTCGAAAAGAACTGCGCATTTATCACCCTTGACAAGCCTGTTGACGGCGCTGTGCTGAAAAAAGCTGTTGCCGATGCGGGCTATAAACCAAAGAACCTCAAATAAAAAATGCCATAGTACTTCTGAAAACTTCGGAAATACTATGGCATTGTTTTTTATCAAATGTTATTTCAAGCCTGCCCTTGTTCTGTACCACGAACGAACAAGTTTGCCGCTGTCGGTCAGAGCGCTTTCGCCCTTCGGGATAGCCGAGAGGTTTGTGCCTGATTTGAACGCCGATGCAGTTTCAGCCTTGCCGCAAGCCGACCAGTTTATGTAGCCCACCATTTTTGAGTCGAGAAGTGTGAGCCATGTTTTGGTCTGCGATGCGTTGAAGCCGCCGTCACCCGAAGCGTTGCAAGTTCCGAACTCCGAAACGAGGATCGGCAGTCCGTTGGCGTAACAGCTTGTGAAGCGGTTTCTCAGCCAGTCGGTGTGAGTGTTTGCATAGAAGTGGAGCGAGTAAACAACATTGCTGTCGCTGAGCCTGCTGTTCACCGCCTTGTCGATCTCCTGACACCAGTTTGGCGTGCCGACGATTATCAGCGCATTCTTGTCATACTTTCTGATAGCGCTTATGACCGCCGCTGCATATGGCTTGACGTTGCCCGTCCAGGTGACGTTCTTGCCGTTCGGCTCGTTGCATATCTCGTAAATGACGTTTTCGTTGTTCTTGTATTTCTGCGCCATTTCGGTAAAGAACGCAACAGCTTCATCTTTGTGTTTCAGAGGGTCATTGTCATTCAGGATATGCCAGTCTATCACAGCGTACATTCCGAGGGAAGTCGCATTTGTGACACCTGTGTTGACCTTGTTCTTAGCTTTTTCTGCGTTAGATGAAGAAAGTGTGTAGCCGCCCCATTCTTCGGTATACATCGCAAGGCGAATGGTGTTCACGCCCCAGTCATCACGGAGAGTTCTGAGTGATGAGACCGAAGTGATATTTGAGAAATCCTCCCACATAAGACCGTGTGTCGACATTCCTCTTATCTGAAATTTTTCGCCGTTTTTGTTGACGATGTTACTGCCCGACACTTTCAGTCTGCCGTTTGCCGCAACGGGCGTAGTGCCTGCCTTGGCGGTAGTGAAAGACACCTGCTTTGAACCTCCGATGTGAGCTTTTCCGTCTACTGATACATAAGCGTTTACTCTGTAAAGATAAGCTGTTGCGGCGCTAAGCCCTGTCAGCTTATAGGAAAGAGTTGAGGGTGAATTGAGAGTTGCATTTATCTCCCAGCGTTTCTTTGCGGCGTTGTACTTGTATATCTTGTAGCCCGAAGCGCCCTTGCAGCTGTCCCATTTAAGCGTAACGTTGTCAGTGCCTATCGAGTTTGCAGAAGCCGAGGTGATCTTTCCGGGGGTTATCACGAATGAAACTGTCGCCGTTCCCGAATAACTGCCTTTGCCCGTGACTGTGACGGTTGCCTTGCCGGGGTCGATGTTGTTGGAATATTTAAGCGTGTAATCGGTGTTGCGGGTAAGTTTTTTCGAGCCGTCCATAACAATGATCTGCGGAACAAGCTGTTTTCCTGTGTATGTAAGCTTTGTATACTTGCAGGTGACAGTGCATTTTGAGATCGCCGCCGCTCTTTGGATAACATCAGCGTGGACCGTCAGCGGTAAAACTGCGGTATCGTCAATACTTGCCGTCGGAGCAGCCGCCATTATCGCCGCCACCAGAAGTGAGACTGCCGCAGCGACAGGTTTTTTCAAGTTGAACATCCTATCAGCCTCCTATCGAGATACCTTTATATTTTTCGAGTATCGCCATGGGTTCTTCGAGCATATCGAGTGCTTCATGGAGTGTGTCGGCGATGTTGTCCCTGTCTGAACTTTCGAGCATCTGCTTTGCCTGACCGAGAGCGTTCCTGCCGAGTTCTGCCTGATAGCGATAGATGCTGTCAAGCTGTTCGAGCGCTTTTATTTCAAGGTCCTGATATACCGACTTTATATCCTTGACGATATTTCCACGAATGTCATCGTAATTTTCAAGTGCGATGTCGATTATATCGGTCTGTTTTTTGCGCCCTAAGATATTGCTGAAAGCGGACATTGTTGCAGGCGGAAAAGTTTCGGACGTGCCAAAAAGCTTAACGCCCATGACCTGCTTGGTGACCTTTTTGCCGAGAGTGCGCATTATCCTGTCAACAGAAGTGACCTGAGTTACCTGCGAGAGGTCTTCAAGCCCCAGTTTTTTCGCAAGCTGACGGCTCATTTTGTCCACCTGTTCGTTCAGTCTGTCACGGTGATATTCGATGCAGGTGCGGTAAGCTTCACCGACTTTTTCCATAAGGTAGGAATAGAAATACTTTTCTATCTCCTCGGGCGGATAGATGTCCACGCCGTTGTCGTCCTTTTCACGGAGTTCAAGAATGCTTTTTCTGAGTTTTGCGAAGAATTCGTACATCCATGTTTCCGCTTCCTGCTGCATCTCTGTCACGCAAAGTCTGAGAACAGGCTTGCAGTTGTCGAGAGCGGCTTCAAGCTGTGAGCATTCCTCGTCAAAGCCTTTCGCCTTGTCTTCCAGCTTCTTGTGGTCAAGTTCTGCCATTTCGGTGAACATATGCAGCTTTGCAGCCGTTTCGTTCGCCATATCGTCAAGCATCGTCAGCACTCTGTCGGTGCGGATAATATCCTTTTTTAGTATAATATCCCTTTGAAGCGACATCTCGAACTGCATGAACTGCGTTTCGTAGAAATCCCTTGTACCCTTGTCGGGGGGGCGGCGCTTGCCGAGCTTTCGTGCAAGTTCGTCCGCAGCGCTTATGCCGTAAACGAAGGAATTCGGCACGATCTTCTCGCTCAAAGTGTTGAAGCGTTTAAGTATCTTGTCAACGTCCTTTTGTGTGTTCAGAGCATCTATCATGTTGACAAGCACATACAGCATACCGAAACGTCTTGGCTGAACGTGACCTGCCAAAAACAGCTGTTCCGATTCGGAAAACGGCAGCAGACAGTTTGCCGCATACATGATAGCATCGGCGTTGATGAGGTATTTTGTCACCTGCCTGTCAAGGTCATCGAGGTCTGAAAGTCCCGGGGTGTCAACTATGCGTATCTCTTTGAGAATTGGTGCGTCATCGTGTATCTCGATGTAATCGACCTTTGAGGGGAGCATTTTCATGATGCGTTCCAGCCTGTCACGGGTTATGTCATACATCTGCATAGGCACACGCTGACCGTTTTCAAGCACTGCCCATGCGTCCTGCATCTCGCCGTATGATATTTCGTTTATCGTGTAAGTCTCGGGCGACACTGAGGACGGCGCTATCTCACGCCCCAGAAGTGCGTTTATTATGGTGCTTTTGCCCCTTTTGAAGTCGCCCAGAATGACAAGCGTGAACGGTTCATCGCAGCGCTTGTCGATAAGAGCGTTCCAGTCGGCAAGCCCCTCGGTGAAGTCACGTCCCATTATCTCGCCGAGTTTTTTGTTGTCTGAGAGTTTTTTGAATGCGGCTCTTAGTTTTTCAATATCGTTGTGGGCATTGGTATATTTGCGTTCTGTCATATTCCGTGCCCTCCCGATAAGATGATGTTTGAGCGGACATCGCATATCTGACCTGTGCTTGTGTGTCCATCGGAAGCTTCAATATCACGCCGCCACCTGAACAGCGAGTCGCAGCTGAGGAATTCTGCCGAAGCGAGAACTCTGCGTTCAAGTTCGGTAAGTGACGGATCATGCTGCAAGCCTCTTGCGGCGATAGTGTGGTTTCTGTCGAGCATACGTTCTAGCTTTGCGCTTTCAAGGGAACTGTTGCTTCTGCCGAAAAAGTCGATGTAGTTCTTCTGCATTATGCCGCAGAAAATTTCGATGAAACGTCCCGGACGTGACATACAGATCATGCCTGCCCTGTCTGCCGTAACGTCAGCAAATTTTATCCAGTCGATAAGTGTTGCGACCACCTGACTGTTTATCGCCCCTTTGTAGCTGCGCTCTGAGGGTTTGAAAGTGTCTCTGTTGTAATTGAGATATGTAAATGCCCAGCTGTAAACACAGTGGTTGTTCTGTATTCTTCCGCATTCGCTGCCGATGAGCAGTTCAAGTTCGTCCTTTCCGCACATATCGAGCAGCGGCTTTGTGATGATGATGCAAGGCTCAAGAACATCGCTCGCTATGGAATAGATGAGAGGTTTTTCCGAGTCTTTGTTTACCAGCACTATCGGCTGATTAAGTTCCAGTCTTTCGCAGCAGCTTTTCAGAACGTCATAGATCTCGGGATATTTCAGCGTGCCTGCCTGTTCGCACTTAAAAAACAGCTGTTTTGCTTCAACTGCGATGTCGTTTGTGTTTATCGCCTTTGCAAGCTTGCCCCAGCCCGAAAGCCCGATAAGCTTCTGACGGATAGCAAAATCCGAATCAAAGGCATAGTCAAGCTGACCGTCGATAACGTGGTTCTGAAAGGAACGTGTATAAGCATTCAGATAGCTGCGGAAGCCTGTATCTATTGACAAAAGCGGATTGACCGATGAAACAGTCTCACTCATGCTTTTTCTTTCCTCCTTGAATAAGATTGGGGAGTGTGTTTATCAAGTCCCCGAAGCTGTCTGAACCTGCTGATCGTTAGTTTCAGCGACCGCCTTTCTGACTGCATAGGCATCGGCAACGATAGCACTTGCCTTTTGTGCGATGTTGTGCAGTCTGTCCATTTCACGCTCTGAAACGTCATTCTTTTCGTTTTTGAGCGCATTAAGGTTGTCAAGAGTTTCCTGAGTGTCACGCAGGATTATCTCAGTCTCCTCCTCGATGCGTGCCTTTAAGCCGTCAAACGCCGAGTAGACCTGACGGCGGACGGTCTCGGTAAAGTCATTGGTAAGGCGCATCTCGTGGAACTGTTTTCTGACCTGAGTTTTGAAGTTGGTCTTATACTTGTCGATACGCTCGTTTATAAGCAGCTTGTCGATAGCAAGTCCCGAAATGAATGTTCCTGCAAGACCTGCGACAGCCATTAGCGAAAGTGCGATAGGCCATGCAGGTGAAAGCGCAAGTATCGCCGTAAAGAAGATAGACGAGAAGCTTACAAGTCCCGTAACGCCGCCCAGCAGTGCGCCTTTAACGCCTGCCTCACGGAATCCCAAAAATGCAGCACCCACGCCGAACGAACCCAGCACCGCACCGATACCTTTATCGGCGGCAGTACCGTTCTTCGAGATCTTCTCGGGGATAATGAACATCTGCTGTATCTTTGTGACGGAGGCGAAGAACTCGTCCTCAAACGCCTGCAAACGTTCAGCCTCGCAGCTGACAGCGATGTTTATGGAGTTTTGTATCTGTTCGCAGATTATCTGTGCCCTGTCCTGAATGCTGTCACGGATACGCTCGGTGAGTTTGCCCGTGACGATCTTCAGCTGGTCACGCTTGAAGTCTCCGCTTGACATGGGATAAGCGTCGATAACGCTCATTGCGGCTTCTTCGATGTTGTCCCAGTAATTATCAAGGACGGGTTTCAGATCATCGAACACCTGATTTGCGGCGTTATTTATCTTGACGAACTCCATGCGCTTTTTGTTGCGTATATCGTCTATTTCCTCGATCGCAGCATCATAGCGTTCCATGAACTCATCGTTCGCCATCATGAGGGCATTTTCCTGCATAACGACTGAACGCAGTATCTCCGTACCCGAGTTAGTTATCTTGTTCGCAAGTATCTGCAAGGTGATAGCGCCACGCTCCTTAGTGAGCAGAGTTTCGAGAGCACGCTCGAACTCGGGGAAGTTTGAATCTTCGAGCAGTCCCTGATCTTCTATCTTCTTTGCAGTCAGCGCACGCTTTGCATAAACGCCGATAACTCTGGGTGTGCCGATCTTGCGCTTATAAACTGCGAATTCTCTTGAATCCTCGCCCATTACAGCCTTAGCCTTGTCCATGACATACTTTGTGATACGGGCACGGACAGTCTCGACTATCTTGTTTTCATCATCGGGGGAGAAAGTGCCGAAGCAGTTTACCACGAAGATTATGCGCCCGACATCAGAGGTGAGCATCTTCTTTTCAAGGAAGTCCTTCTCAAACTGTGAGAAAGGGCTGTTGGCGCTGATAACGAACACCGCAGCGTCTATCTTGGGAAGTATAGAAAGTGTGACGTTTGTCATCTGTTCGTCATCGTTAAGTCCCGGAGTGTCGATTATGTCAACGTTGTTGCGGCAGAAATCGGTGTCGTAGTAAACTGTTGCTTCTTTGACAGTTTCAGCCACTTCTTCCGATTCAAGCGTAAGCTTTGTGACATAATTTTCCAGCTGGTCGATGTCAACTCTTTCAGACCTGCCGTCTTTATATTCTACCTGAACGTAAGGTTCTTCGGAGTAAGTTACACGGTTGAGCGTTGCAGTCGCAGGCAGCACATCAGCAGGCAGAACGTCCTGTCCCAGCATAGCGTTTATAAGCGTTGATTTTCCACGCTTGAACTCGCCGACGATCGCTACCTCGAAATGCTCGTCTGCGGATTTTTCGAGAGTTTCACGAATAGAGTCTGCGGTATTATTAAGAGAGATCTCTTCACTCAGCTCCAGCAGCTCGGTGAGATCCTCTGTTAGAGAAGCGACCGTATCCTTATAAGAGGAATATGTCGTATAGTTTATCATTTTCTCTGTCTGATCCATCTGGCGACCTCCGATTTGATAAAGTATATGTTCGTTTGAATTGCTTCATATATAATTTATTATAACATAGATATGAATATTTCGTCAACACTTTTATCAAAAAACGCTTGTAAAATTGCCCCTTTGCACAAAGTATAATCCCTTTTTTTGAACAATTGAACAGCCGTGACCCGAAACAAAAGCGGAGACAGCTTTTAAATAAAAAAACTGTCTCCGTAAGAAATGCTTTTTGTTGTCCGACAGGCTTTGACAAAAACCTGCGAACTATTTTTGACGCTGACGAATATACTATTAATAGTCGGTCAGGTCAACATGGCAGCAAAGTATGCCGCTGGGTGTTATATCCACGAAAGCATAGCAAGGCGGCTGACCGTCTCTGGGCTGTGCTGCCGAACCCGGGTTCAGGACGTGGATACCGTTTACGTATTTGTAAAAACGCTCATGAGTGTGTCCGAACAGGATTATCTGAGCGCCCAGTAACCTGCCTTTGTCGATAAGTTCGTCGATGTCGCTGCGAACGTGGAATCTGTGTCCGTGAGTAAAGAAGATCTTCACCTTGCCTGCGTTGTACAAATCGGAATCAGGCGTGAATGAGTTATAGTCGCAGTTGCCCGCAACGTTAAGGATCTGTTTTTCGGGATAAACTATCCTGAGTTTATCGATCTCCTTTTCACCGTCACCGAGAAACAAAAATGTATATACCTGCTGGTTTCTCTCTACTATTTCTCTGGCTGCGTGGAAATCTCCGTGTGTGTCTGAAAAAACTATCAAGCGCATATCTGTTCCCCCCTAAATGTCCTGATATGTTTATTATTATAATATAACATATTATCACAATAAAGTAAAGATTGATTTTTTCAATTAAAGGAGAAATTTTTATGAATAATAATCAAAAGCCTGCACAGGACAACAAAGCTGCCGAAGCATTCCTGAGAACTGCCGCCAAAAAGCTTGGCTGTTCACCGCAAGCGCTTGCCGCACAGATAGAAAACGGCGGACTTGAACAAACTCTGCGCTCGCAGTCCGACCCGAAACTCAGGGCGGCGGCAAACCTGCTTTCCGACCCGAAAGCGCTGGATAAGCTGAAAAGCGACCCCAACGCACAGGCGCTCATGAAAAAGCTGGGCGGCAAGTGACATGGACGACATCATGAATATGCTGCAAGGTGCGCTGTCTGACCCCGAAACTGCCAACAAGCTGAACGGTTTGCTGTCGTCGCTGGGTCAGCAGTCTGAGCCGCAGCCTGCTACGGAACAGCTGCCCGATGTGTCAAGGTTCATGCAGCTGTCAAAGGCGCTCAACAGCAGCAGTGCGAACGACCCGTCAGTAGCGCTTCTGACGGCGCTTCGTCCGCTGTTGAAGTCGGACACGCAGATAAAGCTTGACAGAGTTGTGAAGATATTCCGTCTTATGTCGGCATACCCTGCGATAAAGGAGTCGGGACTGCTGGAAATGCTTTGAAGGAGGTGAGCGCATGGAGGACAGTTTCAAGTCTATGCAGGAGGAGGCGGTGCGCCGTGTCATGGAGATGCAGCGCCGAGCGCAAAGCTACACTCAGGCATCTCAGCCGTCCGCTCCGCCCGAACCGCCTGTACAAAAGCCGTCCGAACCGTCAGTTTCAGCCGAACTGCCCGACCCGCTGAAAGAACTTATCGGCTTGGAACTTGACGAAGAAAAGGCGCTCATCGGGTTACTTATCTACATTCTTTACAAAAACGGTGCAGACATAAAGCTTCTGCTGGGGCTGGGTTATCTGTTGTTCTGAACAGATGACTTTCAGTCAAGTGCAAAGTCGGAAATATCGCTGAAACCCTCGGGAAAGTATTCTTTTCCGTCTATCGTTATGAGTTCGCTGCCGAGAGTTATACTGTGTCCGTTTATCATTATGACATAATCGCCGTCATAGATGACACTTGCTTTGCCAAGGCTGACTGTGCCGTTCATCGGGCGCAGACTGCCGTTTTTCTTTTGTGCAAACTCGGCTGTCATATCGGGGATATAGCTCAGATACCTGTCACGGGTGTAGGAACTGCTTTGCTCAGTGAACAGCAGTATTCTTTCGGTGTGCAGTTGTCTTGCGGTCTGCTTTGCGTGGTAAGCCGATTCGCCGCCGCTCCCGATGTCGAACAGCATCAAGTCTCCGTCAGTGACAAGTTCTGCCGCATAACCCTTTTTGCAAGGTATGACCGTCAGACGGTCAGCAGGCTTTATGAGCGACAGCAGTGAGAGCGCCGAACATATGATCAGCGCAGACGTTACACATATTGCTGAACAGCGGCTCTTGTTCTTTACGAAAAGCGCTGTGATGATGACTGCCGCCGCCCCTGCTATGCCTATCATGACAGTCTGCGGACGGTATGTAACGCCCGTGTAGGTGAACGGGACAGCTGTCAGCGCTCCGCAGGCTTTTATCACGGCAGAAGCGAGCAGTTCCGAAAGATACAGCGCAGGCGTGAGCAGACAGCCGCTTATCATGAACAGAAAACTCAGTCCGAGACAAAATGTGCAGAGCGGCAGGAGCAAGAAGTTCACGGCGGCGAAAAAGAGCGGTATCTCGTTGAAGAAATACGCCGAAAAAGGAAGTGTCACTAAGAATATCGCAAAGCAGGAGACTGTTTGTCCGTACAGCTTGCGTTCGGCGAGCATCGGAGTAAGCACGCTTACTGCGAATGCTGCGGAAAATGACAGCAGAAACGATGCCGAAAATGCCGCATAGGGGCATTGAACGGTTATGAGTATCGCCGCCGCTCCGAGGGAGTTTGGTGCGCAGTCACGCCTGTTGAAGAACACCGCAAGACAGCCTGTTCCGCTTATTATGCAGGCTCGGACAACTGAC
Organism: uncultured Ruminococcus sp.; assembly: GCA_947169885.1. Classification (GTDB taxonomy): domain Bacteria; phylum Bacillota; class Clostridia; order Oscillospirales; family Ruminococcaceae; genus YE71. The sequence continues at coordinate 11,606 of CAMVRM010000031.1, read as the reverse complement.
GGTGAACATCCTGCGAATATCGCAAACGCTGTCAGCAGACACAGCATGACCCCCGAACGCAGTTTTCTCGGACGGACAAGCAGTTCGAGAAGCTTGCCGATAAATGCGCTGAGGATAACAACGTGAGTGCCCGAGACTGCGAAGATGTGTCCCAGCCCCGAACGGTATACCGCATCGCTTGTTCGGTCGCTGACAAAGCTTTTGTCGGCACAGAGAATGCTTATGATGAACGCTCCTGCCTGACTGTCACAGCGGCGGTGTATGTTCCTTATCGTGTATTCACGGAATCTGCCGATAATGCGAAGAACAACATCTCTGCTGTCAAGTTTTGTGACTTCGGCGATGTCGTTCGAGATGATGAACACGCCGTTTTCGGCGGCTCTGTCCTCGCCGTTGTAGAGCGGAGTTGTCTCGGGGATCTCGGCGGTGAACTGTGCGGAAACTCTGTCGCCGACTTTCAGCGAAAAGTCATCGGTGTAAACGGTGGTTTTAAGTTTTCTGCCGTCCGCTCTGCCTTTTATGGTAAGGCGTGTGCGGTCGGTGAAGCTTTCTGTTTTGGTGATAGTTCCCGTGACAGAAAGCTGTTTTCCTGCAAGCTGTCTTATAGGTATCGTGCTGATATGTTCGTATCCCGTGAACCAGACCGCCGCCGCAAGCGCAGACACTGAAACCAGCACCATGAACCTTCCGTATTTAGCACCGAAAAGCAAAAAAGCCGCAGAGACAAACGCTGCTGCGGCTAAAATGAATATCGAAGCATAGTTGCCCACAAATACTGCGGCAAAAAGACCGCCCAGCCAACCCAGTCCTGCAAAACCGAGTTTTGTGATGAGCTTTGCGGTTTTCTGCACTTTGCCTGCGGACATAACTATGCTCCTTTACTGTTTGATTAGGAATTATCGGCATAAGCCGTTTGTTTGTACGGACAGGAAACGATCTCTTATCTATCATCTTTTTTTAGGGCATCTATAAAAACCTACCATTTGGCAGTTTCACACTTCAAAAAGCACGTAAATACGTTGAAAATCAGCGGCTTTTAGAGGTGTCTTTTAGTTTACGAGGAAGTCTATTGTTCGCCCCGAGCCGCACAAATGAAAAAGTCTGTACTACCGTCAGTGCGAGGGCTATGAGCCGTCCGCCCGAGGACCCGAGGACTATTTGCCGCTTTTCAGTTTCAGCACTTTGAATACGAAAACTTCTATCGAGATGAGCGCTGCTATCGCCGCTGTTGCGATCACTATCGCAAGGACAGTCTTGTTTATGCCGCCGCTCTCCTTTTCGCTCTCGACCGACTGCTCCTTGACGAGCTTTTCGGTGCTGTGCTTCTGCTCTGTCGGGTCTGACTTTTTTTCGTCATAGGTCGTGCTGTCGTTTGACTCGCCGCCTCCGCCCTCGTTCTCGATGCCGATGACTGCGCCGCCCTCACCGGGTTTTATCTCGGCATTCTGAGCCGTGAAAGCCGTAAGCCATGCAAGAGTTGCGTTCCAGTTTATGGTACACTCGTTGACGCACCACGCTTCGATGTGGTCGAGATAACACTTCTGAGGAGGTATCTCGCCTTTCTTCCAGCCCGAACCCTTGACCCACGGGTCCTGCATACCGCTGTTTGGTCCGCCTGCCATAACTCCGCAGGGCGCTTTCGGGAAGTTGTCGTCTATCTGTTTCGCCCAGAAACGGTGGTGGGGATATTCGGTAGTGTGTGTGCCGTAGCCCGTGACGTAACTCTGATCCATGGCGTTTCTTCCAAGCAGATAATCCATGCCCATGAGTGCGCCGTCAGTGTATTCATCGGCGTTTCCGTCTGCGTAGTAAGACGCATACGCCATGACTATCGCATTGTCGCCTACAAACGAGTTCGAGCCCCAGAGATAGCCTTTGTCGCTGTCGTTATAGGCGATAGTGCTTTGTGCATACGGCAGACCATAACCCTGCTGAGCTTCAAGTTCAAGATAATACTCAGCCGCTTGTTTGAGGGACTTTTCAGCCTTGTCAGAACCGTCAGCCTTGTTGATAAGTGCGCTGAACGTTCCGAGTGCCGCTGTGTTGCCCCAGTCGAACGTGCCGACAGAATCAACGCTTTCGCCGCTCCCGAGGGCTGTGGGAACGGTCATATAAAAGTCGGACTTTTCCGCATCGGAAAGATAGCTCTTGTCGCCTGTCGTTATGAACAGTTCTTCGGCAGCCCAGTAAAATTCGTCAGTCGCATCTGTGTCGCCGTAAGCGCCGCCGCCTATCGCTTCGTCAAGCGGAGCGTACATATCCGAGTGCTTTTTCGCTGCGGTGTAGGCTTTTTCGGCAGCTTCAAGGCAGGTCTTTGAGAAGTCGGGGTCAAGCTTTTCCCACAGCCTTGCAGCCTGAGCCGCACACGCCGCCAAGTTCAGCGTTGCCGCAGTTGTGGGGGGCTTGACGATACGTTTTTTGTCATCATCGGCAGGCGCAACACCAAGACCCGTCCACTTTTCATCGTGAGCCTTGTGGTAAGCCATGCCGTCATACTCGCCGCCCTCTATCTGCATTTTGAGCATCCATTCCATTTCAAAGCGTGCTTCGTCAAGCAGATCGGGGAAGCCGTTGGCGTTTTCGGGAAGACTCATCGAACCGTCCGTAAAGATGTTCTCGAAGCCCTGCGCCGCACTCAGTTCGTAGAGATTTTGCAGCATCCAAAGGCTAAGACCGCCGTTTACAACATATTTGCCGTGGTCGCCTGCATCGTACCAGCCGCCTGTAACGTCTATCGAACCGCTCGTTCCCGAGTAGCCCCATGTCTGTTCTATCTCAGCCATGTCGGAAGTGTGACCTGCGGCTCTTGCGAGGGCGTTTTTGTCACCCGAGGTTATGTAGTCGCTTTTTATCTCGATGCCGCTTCTGTTCTGATAGAAATAGTTCAGCGAATCATAAAGCAGTGCGGAATAATCGCTGACTTCTTTCTTGCCGAACACCTTGAAATCACGGCTGACTGCGCCGTTGTCCGCTTCGATGTGGAAAGTTCCGCTGTCCTCCATTTCAGAAAAGTCGAGCGTGTGTACCGTGTCGGCAGAATCTTCGTCATAGCCGAAATATTCGCTCTCGCCCGACCAGACTTTTTTGCCCGAATCGTCTATAACATCGAACTTGACGGGCGATTTATCGGTGCAGAGCAGGGTAGCTTTTTTCTCACGCTCCGCAAAATAGCCTACCTGATTGGTAAGGATATCCGCACGCTGCCATGGTTCTTCGTGAATAAAGTCATTGTCATCGCTCGTTAAGTCGATGAGCGACATATTATCAAAGGTAATGACAGTGCCGGCGGAGAAACAGCCGCCCGAAGTGTACTGACCGTCGCCGCCTAAGTGGAACGCCCACTCTGCGACTTCGATAGTCTGACCTGCGGTGAATGTAAGGTCAACGTGCTTTGTTTCGCCTGCGCTTATGGGAATAGGATCCCACGTTGCATCAAGGTCATAGCCGTTGGACATATTGTGCCACACTTCAACATTTCCGTCAAGGTTGCCTATCTTTGTGTAGTACTTGCCGCTGTTCGAGGCGGTTATGTCATAGCTCACCTGATACTGATGCCCCGAGACGATCTTCAAGCCGCGGTGACGGAACTGACAGTCCCACCTGTCCTCGCCGCCCTGCGATGCTCCGCCCGGGTTGACAATGGTTATCTTGTAAACGCCGTTGTCTATCTCAAACTCCATTTCACCCGGATCGCTCTCACAGATGTGCCACGGCAGACCTGCGCCCTCGTCAAAGTTCGTCTGACCCAGCTGCTGACCTGCAAAGGCGCTTATCGGCTGCAAGGTGAGCATTACCGCCGCCGCTGTCATGGGTATTATCCTTTTGAATATCTGCTTCTTTTTTCTCATACTTTTTTTCCTTTTATACATTTTGCAAAATATGCTGTTATTCGTATTCATCTTTAAGAAGTTCTATCGCCGTCTTTATCTCGGAATAGCTGTAACCATTTCGTGCAAGAGCGTTTTTCAGCTTCTGCATGAGCGCCCTGTCCTCGGGGTCGAAGTACTTCATGTACTTCTTTTTCGCAAGCTCTGCCGCACGTTCTGCCGCATCTTCCTCATACGGCTCTAACGCCTGCCTGATTATCGAAGCAGGTATGCCTTTTTCACTCATATAGGGCAATGCTCGGTATGCTCCGAGAAGTTTTGTCTCGCAAAGCCTTGCCGCAAGCGTTTCTGCGTAGCGCCTGTCGTTTAAAAAGCCCTGTTCCGCAAGCTTGTCTGCGACTTCAAAGCAGATGTCCTCGTCATAGTTGTTCATAAGCTTTTTAACAAGGTCTGCATATGAGTAGTCCCGATAATCAAGCAGATACATGGCACGTTCTCTTGCACGCCTGAAAATATCCGCATGGAGTATCTCAGCCCACGCCGCTTCCGGAACGCTCACGCCGCCTTTCAGCCCGTAGCGTGCGGCAATGTCCGCATTCATAAAGACAGGCTCACCCCCCGAGAGAGTGAGCTTCATTGTCCTGCCTTTGTATTTTTCGATAGTTTCGATCTTTATGAGCATAATCTTATAGCGATCTGAAAAAATATCAACACAGATCTTTCCTTGTATAGTTATAAAAAACGGGCAGGCAGATAATTATGAACCTCGATCCCATTTTTTTTGAGTATTTTTGATATTTTACAAACAAGCGAAACAATAGTTTCTAATTCAAATGTTAAATCATGATCGACCTCACTTATATCTGAGCAAAAGCTTAAACTGTGAAATTCATCATTAAACTCAATTAATTCCCCATTTGAATCCAAAATGCAGACATTCCGAGCATCAAGATTTTGTTTTACGTCATCTGAAAGTTTTGAACTGTCAAATGAAAAAATAACCGAATTTTCTTTTATCAGATCAATAATTTCTTTGATCGTTCCATATGGTAAAGTTAACACATCTTCATTCTTGTTTTCAGGATAATTCTTAAATTGATATACCAAAACATTACGATCAGGTCTGTTTAAGATCTTAATAGACATAGCCGGCGGCAATAATAAACCAACTATTTCGCCGCAATACAGCTTATAACAAAAGATCATTTTTTCTTCCGACATACAATCACCTTTCTTAACGATAGAATGTTCAAAAATATGATCTTATCAAAAAAACCACATCAGGCGGCAAAGCTGACCGCATTTTACGTTTTTAACTTTCCGAAATCGGTGTCGGTTCATGGACAGCAATTTATCGGTTTAGTAGAAAAAATATGCTATAGGTTTATTCGTCTAATGAAGAAACATCAACGGGCGCAAATTCCTCGAAATTCTCATCGCCGCTTTCTCCGAGTTCAGGCTCAAAGGAATCAACATCTTCCTGCATAGCCGCCGCAGCCTCGGCTTTTTCTTCCAGCTTAGACTTTTTCTTTGCGGTGACTGCCGCAGTAGTTTCAGCCGCAGGCTCTGCAAGCTTCTCCTTGATCTTTTCCTCGAGTTCTTTCATTAGATCAGGGTGATCTTTGAGGTACTGCTTAGCGTTGTCTCTGCCCTGACCGAGTTTTATGTCGCCGTAGCTGAACCATGCGCCGCCCTTCTTTGCGATGTCAAGATCAACTGCAAGGTCAAGCACTTCACCTGTGCGGCAGATGCCCTCGCCGTACATGATGTCGAATTCACACTCCTTGAACGGGGGAGCGACTTTGTTCTTGACTATCTTGACTCTTGTGCGGTTTCCGATTATGTCGCTTCCGTCCTTGATAGGCTCGCCCTTGCGAACGTCCATTCTGACGGAGGCATAGAATTTCAGCGCTCTGCCGCCGGGGGTAGTCTCGGGGTTGCCGTACATAACGCCTATCTTCTCACGTATCTGGTTGATGAAGATAGCCGCACAGTTCGACTTCGAGAGGACAGATGTGAGTTTCCTCATTGCCTGAGACATGAGCCTTGCGAGCTGACCTACATGAGTGTCGCCCATTTCGCCGTCTATCTCTGCCTTAGTTACCATTGCGGCTACCGAGTCGATAACGATGCAGTCTATCGCACCCGAACGTGCAAGTGCTTCGGCTATTTCAAGTGCCTGTTCGCCGCTGTCGGGCTGTGCAACGAGCATATTGTCGATGTTTACACCCAGCTTCTTAGCGTAATTCGGGTCGAGAGCGTGCTCAACGTCAATGAATGCAACTTCGCCGCCCAGCTTCTGAGTTTCTGCGATGCAGTGGAGCGCAACGGTCGTCTTGCCCGAGGACTCAGGACCGTAAAGCTCGATTATGCGTCCTCTCGGGATACCGCCGATACCGAGCGCCAAGTCGAGTGTCATCGAACCTGTGGGTATAGCTTCTATATCCAGCTTTTCGTTTGCGCCAAGCTTCATGATAGCGCCCTTGCCGAACTTCTTTTCGATGTACTGTATCGCAGTGTCAAGTGCCTTTTTCTTTTCCTCAGCATCAGTTATCTTGACTACTGCCGCTTTGCCTGTGTCTTTTTTCTTCTTGTCGATCGCCATGATTATGTACCTGCCTTTCAAGGATATGCTGTGTGTTTTTTTCCTTGATCATATTATACCACAAGTGTTGTCCCGAATGTGGGACAATTAAAGCTTTTGAAGAAATTTCTTTGTAAACATTTTGTAAATAAGTTAATACTTATTCAATCGTCTTATGTAATCGAAAGTATATTCCTCGCCTTTTTCCGCAAGCATACGCAGAAGATGTTCGATAAGCCTTGAAGTGTCGGGGTGTATCGCACGCTTGCCCTTAGCTTTCATGAAATAGGCGAGTGCATCTCCGTCGGTGTAATTCACGCCGTTATATATCTTGCTTGCCGCAACTCTGTCGCAGAACATTTCCTTGACATAGCGGAGCGGCATCTTGACAGGTGTCATAAGTCTGGTTTTAGGGTCATAGTCTGTCCAGTATTCAAAGTGGTGTTTGTTTCTGCCCTTGTGGTGCATCCACGCATATGAAAAACCATAAGCTTCACGTTCGCCCTCGTTCGGGGAGCGTGTTCCCTGATAGTGCAGAATGCCGTAGATGAACTCTGACGGCATATATTTTGAAAGATCGTGGAACAGACCCTGAAAGCCTATGCCTGCCTTGAAGCAGTGTTTTATGACTGCGTGGCGGTGACGTGTTATCGTCCTGAAATGCCCTGCCGCATTTGAAGCTAGGCTTGCTGTGTTTTTCTTTTTAAGTCTGACAGTCATAGCTGCCCCTCCTAAGATTCAGTCATCAAGCCGCCAGTCTATCGGCTCGATGCCGTTTGCCGCAAGAAAATTGTTTACTCCGCTGAAATGCCTGCACCCGAAAAAGCCGTTGTATGCTGAAAGCGGAGAGGGGTGAGCGGCGGTGAATATGGCGTGTCTGGGTTCGGTTATTAGCGGAGCTTTCTGACGTGCATTGCCGCCCCACAGGATAAATGCGGTAGGCTGCTGACGTTCGTTAAGTTTTCTGATAACTGCATCGGTCACAAATTCCCAGCCTTTGCCCTTGTGGGAGTTCGCCTGACCCGCTCTCACAGTCAGCACACTGTTGAGCATCAGCACGCCCTGTTCAGCCCATGCTGTAAGTTCGCCGTGGTGCGGTATCGGAACTCCTAAGTCGGCGTTGAGTTCCTTGAAGATGTTTTGCAGTGACGGCGGCGGTGCAACGCCTTTTTTTACCGAGAAGCACAGTCCGTGTGCCTGACCCTCGCCGTGATAGGGATCCTGCCCGATGATGACTGCCTTGACCTTTTCATAAGGGGTGTATCTCAGCGAATTGAAGATGTCATACATCGAGGGATAGATAGTTTTTGTGCTGTATTCCTGTTTCAAGAACTCACGCAGCTGCAAATACTGCGGAGAACGGAAAACTTCTGCAAGCTGTTCGTCCCAGCTGTTTCCTATGTGTACCATATCAGAAGAAACCGCCCGTGCTTCCTGCGGCTGCGCTGATGACGATGCCGAGTATCATGACTACCGCAACAGCCAGCATGATAATGCGAAGATAAAACGGTTTAGTGTCCTGAGGTCTGGGTGCTTTGACAGCCTGCTGTCTGCGGAGTTCAGGTTCTGCGGAGCGTTCTTCGGTGCTGCTGTTCTTTTCAGCAGCGGAAGTCTCGGCAGGCTTTGGAGCGCCGTTCGGATGTTTGCGTTTTTTATATTTTTTCTTTTTATTGTCAGCCATTTTTTTCCTCCATAGTGATCGGTGGTGTGCAAATGTCTCTTATCTATACATTATAACACACTTTCAGCCGAATTGCAACCCTTTGAAAAAATGTTTTGACCTTATAAAAAACGCATTATTGCGTCAAAAAAGCAATTTTTGATAACAGAAAACGTTTATTCAGCAAAAATTGATTGGAAAAGAACGGGCAAATTGTGTAAAATATTAACAAATAGTAGAATACTAACCAAGCAACGGTCACAATGAGTGTGGTTCAGTATACTGTTTTATATCAAGTTCGTTATTGTAAATTCAGAAAGAGAGGAATCATAGCTTATGAAAAACATAGTTATCAAACGTGCGGCAGCCGCATTACTCGCAGGCGCTGTTATAGCTGCTCCTGCAACTGCAAGACCTTTTATCAAGACCGATCTGACTGCTTCGGCTGAAAAAGTGCTTCAGACAACTCAGTATAACACCAGAGATGTCGGCTGGTACAACGGCTATCACCACGAGATATGGCAGGCTGACACCCCCAACTCGTCCACGATGACGCTTCACGATAATGACGGCGGTTTCAGCACAAAATGGAAGTGCGGACCCAGCAACTCAAAGGGCAACTTCCTCGCTCGCCGTGGTCTGTTCTATGACCTGAACAACCCAAAGACATGGAAAGACTATGATGGCTTTACCTGCGACTTCGACTGCACATGGTCGGCAGGCACTTCGGGCAACTCACGTATCTGCATCTATGGCTGGGCACAGAATCCTCTCGTTGAGTACTACATCATCGAGGACTGGAAGAACTGGAACCCAAGTATGGATCCGAACGCTACTTACAAGGGTCAGGTAACTATCGACGGAAGCGTTTATAAGATCTATACCTCCAACAGATATTCCTACACTATCGAAGGCAATAAGGAATTCACTCAGTATATCAGCGTTCGTCAGAACACAAGAACAAAGGGAACTATCAGCATTTCCGAACACTTCAAGGCTTGGGAAGCTCTCGACATGAAAATGGGCAACTTCTACGAAGTAGCTTTCAACGTTGAGGGCTGGGAGAGCGACGGTCAGGCTGACGTTAAATGCACTATCAAAGAGGGCAAGTCCGATCCTCAGCCTCATTATGACACCACTCCCGAACCCGATGCAAACGGCGATTATTTCGCAAGCACGTTCGAGTCGGGCAAGGACGACTGGACGGGCAGAGGTTCTGCTTCGGTCGCACTCGACAACAAGAACTACTACGGCGGAAAGCAGTCGCTCTTCGTAAGCGGCAGAACAAGTGAATGGAACGGTGCAGCTATCGCTCTTGACAGCAAGAAGTTCGTTCCCGGCGGCACTTACAGTTTCAGCACGGGCGTTCTCCAGAAGAGCGGTTCGGCTACTGAAATGAAGCTCACTCTCCAATACAAGGACTCCACAGGTACTGAACAGTATTCTCAGGTCGCTTCCGCAACTGCAAACAGCGGCGTATGGACAAAGCTTGAAAATAAGGCATACACTATCCCTGACGGTGCGTCTGACCTTGTTCTTTATGTTGAAGCACCCAAGAGCCTTACCGATTTCAACATCGACAATGCGGCAGGTTCTATCTCGGGCAAGGCTTCTTCCGTTACCACAGGCAAGGGAACAGTTGATTCTTCTTCAAACACAACTCCCGACACCACAAATGCCGCTCTTAAAGATGTATTCTCATCAAAGTTCAAGATCGGTACTTGTGTAAGCTCCAACGAGATAAGAAATAACCCCAACTTTATCCTGAAACACTTCAACAGCATCACTCCCGAAAACGAGCTGAAACCTCAGTGGATACTCGATCAGTATGCAAGCAAGGCATACGGCAACAATGTGAATCCGCAGGTCAAGCTTCCTGCTGACACAAAGGCTATCCTTGACTTTGCGGTTGAACACAATATCCCCGTAAGAGGTCACACTCTGATATGGCACAGCCAGACCCCCAGCTGGTTCTTCAAGGAGAACTTTGATGACAACGGCGCTGTTGTTTCAAAGGCTGTTATGGATCAGCGTATGGAGAACTTCATCAAGAACACATTCGCTATGATAAAGGAGAACTATCCTACTCTCAAACTCTATGCTTATGATGTTGTGAACGAAGCATTCGACCCGGGCAACGGCAATCTCAGACAGGCAGGATTCAGCGAGAGAGACGGTCAGTCGCCTTATATGTACATCTACGGTGATGACAGCTATATGCAGAAGGCATTCGCATATGCAAGAAAGTATGCTCCAAAGGACTGCAAGCTGTTCTATAACGACTTCAATGAGTATAATGACGGCAAAGTGACAGCTATCTACAACTTTGCAAAGAAAGTACACGAAGCAGGCAACCTTGACGGTATCGGTATGCAGTCGCACCTCGGTACGAACTATCCTGACGCTGTAAGATACAAGAACGCTCTTGATCTGTTTTCGTCTATCCCCGGTATCGAGATACACGTTACCGAACTTGACGTTATGTTGAAGGACGGCGCAAACGAGAATGCTCAGGCTTCTTACTACAAGGGCATTGTTCAGGATATTCTTGACTGCAAGGCTGTTACTTCACTGACATGGTGGGGCACAAATGACGGTGCAAGCTGGAGAAGCTCCGACAAGCCGCTCATGTTCGATGCAAGCTATAACCCCAAGCCTGCATTTGATGCTGTTGTATCGCTTGTTCCCGAGAGCGAGTGGGGCAAGACCAACGGCAATAACGATACTCCCTCCACAGACACATATCCCAAGAACATCAAGGTAGAGACTAACTCCCAGTATCACCAGCTGAGAATCTCGTGGGACAAGGTAGACGGTGCTGACAGGTACGGCATAGCTGTATTACTCGCAGGCAAGTGGAGAATACAGACCTCCGCTCTTACCACCAATGTTTACACCACTCCCAAGAACCTCACTCCCGGTAAGTCCTACAAGATAGCAGTTGCCGCAAGAGTAAACGGTCAGTGGGATACCGCAAACGCTATCAAGAACGCAGTTGTTGTTACAGTTAAGTAATCTTTAAACCTGATACCCGATCATAACAGACCGACAGTTTTGCAAAGAAGCTGTCGGTCTTTTTGTTAAAAAGCGGTATGCTGAATGATGTCGGCATACCGCTTTTACAGAAAGACAGGTTCTAAGGTGTCGTCTTATCGGCGGTATTACGTTGTTTCAGGTGTCTGAAAGGGTGTCTGATAAGACGGGCAGGATGTCTGACAAGACGGCTAACCAGACGCCCAAAACGACGATATTACGTCATTAAGACGCCAAGACGCCATTTTTGTAAGTCGCAATATATTATGTACTATAAATGAGCGGTTTTGTTAAAATATACAAAGGTTTACTTTTGTGCAAATTGTCAAATCTTCTCATTTATAGCAAAATATAAGCTTTTCTGTTAGTTTGCTTTTGGTTAGTTTGATGTGAAACCCTACTTTTTTGTTTGGCGTAAGCTGGTCATGCTGTTTCTCTTTGGACTGCTTTGATGTGAACCCTACTTTTTGGAGGGACACCCCCTCGGGGAAGAAAGAGGAAA
>CAMVRM010000030.1 GCA_947169885.1 uncultured Ruminococcus sp. | reverse complement strand
GTGAAATTTTCTCTCGAAATCTTTATGCTGCTATTTTCTTGTATTGCTATAGTTTTGAATTTGAAGATCTTACTGATGAACAGATAGATATTCTTGAAGCCCGCATGGAGAAAGACAAAACCGATTCTTACGAACTCGGCAAAGCAGATGCCTCCGATATTGATCCGACAACGACATACGGATTATGTTTCGGCTGGAAAAACTGGAGTGAATGGTTTGGTTTGGAATAAGCTGCATACCGATAATACCTGTTTTTCCCGACAGACCAGAAAAAAGAAAAAGCGAGACAACAGCACAGCCCCGAAACGATCCTGCACCGTTTCGGGGCTGTAATGCTTTACAGTAGGGTAAACCGCCGCTAATCAAAATTTTTTTATAAATTTCTAAAAAATGAACTTGACTTGAACAAAAAATTGATGTATAATAGAATACAGATAGAAAAAATTAACAGACATAAAAAAATTAACAGACATAGAAAAAATTAACAGACAGGCAGGGGATCATAATGCAGGAGCTGCTTCTTCGTGTCGGCGCATTGCAGTTTGCCCAGATCATAGTCAAAAGCTGGAACGAATTTATTATCATACTACTTTTGCTGGCAACGCTCGGCAGCAGGCAGGACAGCAAACGCTATCAGGTCATTAACGACAGAGCCGTTCTGATGACGAAAGAGCTGTCTATTTTCTATATTGCGGTACTGCTGTACAATCTGTGCGATATCTTCAACCGGGTGTTCGGCGACGTGAACACCCGTAAGGCATACTGCATCGTCAGTGTGAGCGCATTCCTTTATTATATCCTCTGCGCCGCCATGACGCAGTTCCTTCTGAGGATAGTCCGCAAATACATCGCCGAAAAGCACGGTCTGAAGGGTCTGCGCAAAACGGTCATCGCCGTGCAGTTAACACAGTGTCCGTTGTATGTTATGCTGATAATGAATCAGTTCAGCGGCATCTTCTACAGCATCAAAGATAATCACTACGAGCGCGAACCGGGCTTTCTTATCTGGCAGTTCACCAATATCGCAGCGCATATCTTCATCATCTGCGTTACGGTGCTGGAGTGGAAGCGCATATACAATTTCCTTGCGAGAGCATTGGCGACCGTGATATGCTTTAATATCACGGCGATGATCGCAAGCCTTTACACGAAAAACAACCTGAACAGCACGATGGCGACCTTTGCGGCGCTCATACTCTTCTCACTGCACGAAAAAAACAAAACGAGTACGTTCGTGCGCAGTATACACGAACTGGAGCAGACAAGGACGGCTCTTGCCGAAACGAAGTTTTCACTGGAGCATAGCAAGAACCTGCTTCTGACCGCACAGATACAGCCGCATTTCATAAACAATTCGCTGATGACTCTCTGCGCAAAAAGCCGCAGCTATCCCGAGGTATATGAGGGACTGAAATATTACTCGGTGTATCTGCGCTCTCACTTTGATGTGCTGGGAGAGGACAGCACCATAACATTCGAGCAGGAGATGAACAACGTTGAAGCCTACCTGACGCTTGAAAGAATGAACTACAAGAAACGTTTGCAGGTGAAGTACGATATCGAGTGCGATGATTTCATGATACCGCCGCTATCGGTGCAGCCGCTTGTGGAGAATGCGGTCAGACACGGCATTTCACAGGAAAAGGGCGGCACGATAACTATTGCCGCACGCCGCAGAGACGGCAACATTATCATCGAGGTCACGGATGACGGCTCGGGAGATCAGCCCGATACGGAGCAGTACAAAAAGCGCAAGGGCGTGGGGCTTGAGAATATCCGCAACCGCCTCGAACTTGTGTGCGGCGGCAGACTGGAGTTTATCAAAGCCGATGAAGGAGCAATCGCACGGATAATAATTTCGGAAAAAGATCGGACAGGTGAAAATAATGATAACACTGTCGGTTGACGACAAGGCTGAGATAGCCGATATGATGCAGCATCTGCTTACGAAGATCGACCCGCTCGGCAAACATATGACTGCGTGCTCGGCAGAACAGGCATTCGCTCTGCTGAACAAGGAAGTGCAGATAGTTTTCCTTGATGTGGAGATGCCCGGCATGAACGGTATCGACCTGGCACGCAAAATGAAGGAGTTCTATCCAAAGCTGAACATAATATTCGTTACGGGCTTTACCAAGTACAGCTATGAAGCCTATGGCGTACACCCGAGCGGTTTCCTGCGAAAGCCCGTTTTTGAGGAAGACCTGCGGCAAGAGCTGCAAAATCTGCGCTTTCCGCTGACCGCCCCCGAGAGCAGGCTTCTGGTGCGGTGTTCTCCGTTCGCGGTATTCATTGACGGCAAGGTATTCGCTTTCAGGCGGAGCAGAACGCTCGAGATGTTCGCATACCTCATCTACCGTGACGGAGCGCTTTGCTCAAACGGCGAGCTGCTGGGCATACTGTGGGACGGCGATCCGGAAAAGCAGGGATACCTGCGGCAGCTGATAAAGGATATGCTCGAATCGCTCAGCGTGATAGGTGAGCGTGATATGATTGAAAAGAAGTACGGCAAGATCGCCATCAAGCACGGCTCAGTCCGATATGAGGGCGAATTGAGAAGCATTGCCGATGAATTTTGCTGGATCTAAAGACCTTTCTATCCGATACGGATAAGAAAGGCCTTATTTTTTATCTTATTTTCATCTTCCGAACACAAAGCTATCACATATAACGTTTTCGCTGTGACGGTATTGTAACGGTTAATGTGATATAATTATAACAGATAAAAAAATATAACTTTAGCAAACTTTCGTAATATACATAGACCGAAATGATCGCGGCTAAAGTCCTGCAAAGGGAACAGCTCGGTTACAGAAAGGAGGGCTTTCTGTGAAAAAAACAATGCTGAAACGTTTCTTTTCGCTGCTTATGTCAGCAGCTCTGTTCATTAACTGCTGTCCTGCGGATATACTGCAAAGCTCCGCCGAAGAGACAGCTCCCGAAACATCGGAACAGCCCGAAGAACCAAGTGACGGGCTTGAATATCAGCAGCTCAACGTATACCCGGGCAAGGACTCTTCTGAATCGGTGTCTTTGGACGGTCTGATGCCTTCAAACGCCGAACTGACAGTCAGCAAGGGCGACGATTCGGACGAAAACTCCATATGCTCATACGATATAACGATAACCAAGAACGGTGAGGTCTTTCAGCCCGATTCGGAAGCCCCGATAACCGTAGAGATAAAGAACAGGAAGATCGGCAGAGCAAACGCCGCAAAAAAGAATATGCGCCTGTGGCACATATCCGATGACGGCATCCGCGAAGAGATCACCGATTTTACCGTGAAGAACGATACCCTGACTTTCCGTGCATCGGGTTTTTCACTGTATGAGATCGATGACGGGACTATTCCGCTCAGAACATATGAATTCTATACTCCTGACAATAATGGTATCTACTCGCTCTACTACTTCCCTGTCTCCTCGGGCAGAGAGATATGCGAACAGACGATAAAGGGCGAAGAAAAACCGATCTTTCCGCAGCTCCCCGTGCTTTCCGACTCAAAGACCAAGACCTTTATCGGCTGGTGCATATACAACGAAGCAACGGGCACTTACGATGAACCGATAGACTTTTCAAGCGTGCCGCCCGTCACCGAGGAAACTCAGGGCGTGGTCAAGGTGGGCGCTGTTTATGCCGACTGCGTATTCGTGGTATTCCACGATCAGCGAAATGCTGACGGTTCGACAGGCGCTATCCTCGCTACCAGAATGGTGCCGCTTATCGATGATGAAACTCAGGTGCAGATAAACGATATCACTGCCACTCACGATGGAAATACTTTCGTGCAGGGAAGCGAACTGGACGATATACAGGCTCCGCATATGGAGTTCAAGGGCTGGTCTTACAACTACGCCGTTAACGAGGACGTTAACGCAGACCGCACTCCTCTGCCCGACTTCATCACAGTTGATGTCGAGAATCATGTCGGTCTTTCACATACGATCGACCTCTACCCGATATTTGAACCGCTGCGCTGGATCACTTTCGTCTCGGGCGCTGCCGGAAGCGGAGCTTCCTACATCCCCCCCTGCGCAGTCGAAGCCGAAACAGGCGCAGACAGCGGCGATTTCCGTGTGCCGCGATGCGAAGGCTATACGTTCGGCGGCTGGTATCTGGAAGAGGAAGGTCACGAAGCCGTACAGATAACCGACAATCAGGCTGAGCTTCTTTCGGCTGTTTCAACGGACGAAGAGCAGAGCGCTCATATCCGCCTCGAAAACGGCAGACTGCTGTTCGACCACGATCTGAAACTCTGCGCACGCTGGACTCCCGCTCAGACAAAATATACCATAATCTGCTGGAAACAGAAAGCCAATTACGTTGAAGGCGATGACTACGATTTTGAAAAAAGCGAACAGTTCAGTATACAGACCGAGTCGGTAGTTTCTGTTCCCGAGAGTTATCACAATTGTACGTTCAAGGGCTTCCATTTCAGTCATTGTGACAGCGCAAAAACGGTAACGGGTGACGGCAGGACGATACTGAACGTGTACTACGACAGAAACACCCACACCGTTACATTCAGAAACGATACGGGTACAAACATCCTGCATACCGTGAATACACGCTACGGCGAGGATATAAGCGGGATATGGTCGTTCGTGGGCAGCGATAACAAGACCTACCCCCGAACCAATCCGCCGACATCCTGGATGCCTGTTGATTCTGCGACCTATACCGCCCGCATAACCCGAATGGAGATAATGCCCGATGAGGATCTGGTATTCGATCATTATACAACGAACAATGAAAAGCGGTATTTCTATTACTGCGTTGAGGCTCTTCCCGGCGCAGAAAATTACAGAACCTTCCGCAATAAGGACTACTCACTGTATCTTGAACTGATACATGATTTCAATATCATCAACTATAACGCCGATTTCTGGGAGCTTACAGGCTTCACACGGGAGTGTGCGGCTACCTCAACCAACACGATAGTGAACGTAGGCAGCAAAACCCAATGGAACGGTATACCGAACTCCAAGCTGTATTTCTACTACACAAGAAATACCTATACCATACAGTTCATGGATTCTGCCGATAACAACCTTATCGCCGAGATACCCGTGCTTTACGGCGATGACATCAGCAAGCATCTTCAGGAAGTCGTACTTCCCGAGGCGGAAGCAGGAATGTCTTTCAGCGGCTGGTACTTCGATCAGAATTGCTCAGCAAAAGCGAACCTGACGGATATGACGATGCCTGCTCACAACATGATAGTTTACGCAGGCTGGGAGGCTGACTGGTATCTCATCGAGATCGACCCGAACGGCGGTCAGCTCCCCGAAGGCGCTTCGACATGGTTCTGGGAATCATATCACGGCGACAAGATTGCGGAGTATATCCATACCACCAGGAATTTCACGGCGGATGACAACGGTGAATACTATTACCACCTCTACGACCGTGAATACTACAAGCTCGGCAATACATGGGATCCGAACGAATCCGCCTGCACCGACAGACGTGCATTCTATTCGCAGGATCTTGAAAACGCCGATCTGACCAGACGCTTCAAGCAAGCCGAAAAACAGATGTATCAGTACGCAGGCTGGTATGAGGTCGATCCGCTCACAGGGCGTGAGACACCCTTCAACTTCGATCAGGAGATCGAGCACAATATAAAGCTCCGCCTGCACTGGAAGGAACTTGGAGCTTACTACATCGACTATCATCCCGGTGAAGGATCGATAGATCAGCGTGACGAGTCGGCTGATGATGTATTCCTGCTGCTTGCGGAATCCGTATACACGGGCAGTGCGAAAGCAGTAGTTACCCGAACAGCCGTTGCTCCCGAAGGGATGAACTTCATAGGCTGGCATATCCGAGGCGATAAAAGCGGACGCATATATCCCCCCGGACACAGCTTTGAGCTTAAAGAATCCTACTCGGAGATCACAATGACCGAGGACGGCACAGAAAAGCGCATAATAATCATGGAGGCAGTGTACATTCCGCTTGATACGGCAGCCGTTATCTACGATGCCAACGGCGGAATCCTGAAAAACGGTATGCCGCATGAGGGTTATGAAGCCTGCAAGGAGAGCTATGGCGGAAGGATAGATGTCGCTCCCGACAGAGACTACGAAAAGAACCGCCCGCTGTACACCGTTACAAACTCTTCGGTGACAGTCAGCCATCTGCTGAACAACTCGCACATAAAGCTCAGCGGAGATATCTTTGAAAACCGTAACTACCGCTTTACAGGCTGGAATACCGAGCCTGACGGAAGCGGGATACACTTTGAAGCAGGCGCAAACCGCCTGATAGATACCACAGTCAACACAGCCTATAAAGAGAACCCTCAGACTTTGTACGCAGAGTGGGAAGTCAAGGTCTATTTCGATAAGAACAAATCGGATTCGGACTGGGGCGGCAATTGGACCGAGCACGACCCTGCTTATCGGTATGACGCTCTGAACGGCTTATACTACCGCACCGTTCTGCTCAACTCGCCGCTTTACGATCAGCCGCCGTGTACACCTCATTGCAGCGATCCCGCAACTGTTTTCCGCTACTGGAGCTTACAGCGTTACAGCAGCGAGCAGGTGGCTGTGCCGCCGTTTGATTTCGACACAAGGATCACTCATGAGATCATACTTTACGGCTACTGGAACAGCCCCCCCGAGGTAAATGTTCACGCAGTCGATGCAACATCTCAGCAGTTGGTGCTGAGAGACAGCGACTGGCGCATACAGAACGTTATCTCCTTTGCGGCAGACGAACAGATAGATATCGGAACGGAAAGGACTGCCCGAAGCTACGCAGACCCGTCAGCCGTTACCGATGAGTCTTATGTATTCGACTTTGCCTGCATAAGCGACGCACTTATCGAGACAGGTCTGAACAATATTTCCGAAAGCCGAAGCATAACGCATATCCGCTACGACACCGATGCAAGAGCTGTTATAATAACAGGCGGCGGTCAGGAGAGCGTACTTCCTGCCGATCAGGAGATATACCTGGTATTCCACAAGCGCCCGAAGGATTTGGATATCGGATATATGGAGATGCAGTTTTCGGGCGGACTTTCCGAAGTCGTGACCGTTGACACAGCTCCTAAGAAAGCGGCAGTATCCTATTACGCTATGCAGGACGAACTTACACTTCCGTTTAGCTATCCCGCTTTACCCAATGACTATTCCTTCTGCGCCTTCGCAATAGGACAGCCCGACGCACAGAACGCTTCGGAACTGATGATAATAACCGCCGCCGTTTCCGACATCAGCAGTCAGCCTCCGCACCTTGATATAAGAGACACATGGCGCGGATTCGAGTATTCTCTGAACGGTACGGATTTTGTAAAGTGCGGCTACGAGATACAGCTCTATGTCATCTACTTCGTTCAGAAGCCGACTATCATTACCCTGAACGAAAAAACAATCGGTCTGCCCGAGGACATGGATAAGGATTTCAGCTATACCGTAATGATAACAGAGACGACTGCGGTAACAACGACTGTCTACGGAAGGCGACCTAACGAGAGCTACACCGTGTACGTAAAGCCTCAGACCGAAGCGCATACAAAAACATATCCCATTATGAGTTCTGAACTGCACAGCGGTCAGTCGGATTCATATGCCGTATTCTATTCTGCGTTTTCACAGATCGAAAAATACGAGGAAGGGAGCGGTTGGAACAAGATATATTACCAAAGGGTGACAGAGACTCAGATCATACAGGCTTTCACAGTCGTTCAGGCGGCTGAACAGGGATTTGTGACAACCGCTGATCCTGCGGTCTCGGATACTCTGAGATATTCGTTCACCACATCCGCCGACAGTCAGGACCATAGCGTGACCTATATAAACACCCACACTCCGCTGCCGTTCGTGCTGCATACAGCTCTTGCGGAAAACGGCGGACTGACTGCCGCAGACGAGCTTCGCACCGAAAACAGCAGTATATACACCCAAAGCATAGATATCGGGACGGTTTACGACCTTGCGTCAAAAGACCCGACAGAGCTTATCACCGACAACAGCAGATACGTTTTCAGCACGATCGCTGCGGCTGATGTCAAGCCGAACGGAGAGCTTGCAAATATCGTGACCGATGTAACGGCACTTTGCTATCAGGAGACTTCCGTGCAGGACATCTACGGGCTTTGGCTGAACAACGATCCCGAAAGCCTGCTCGCAGGACGAGAGATATGGTTCGTGTACTATGAAAAGCCGATCGTCCGCTACGTTGAAGAAACGCCGGACGGCAGATTAAAGCTGATCCTGCCCGTCACCAGAAATGAAGCACCCGTTTACCTCAACGGCACCGAGACAGTTCAGGATGCATTGATACCACTGTCGGGAAATGAGACGCTGCTGTTCGATCAGACAGAGGCGGGAGCTTTCAAAGTTCCGCCCGATCTGGATGAGTATGACACCAACCACGGGAACTGCTGGAAGTATTTCTTTAACTATACCCGTATAGGGATAGGGAACAGATATACCGTAAAAAGCTCCGAACTTGATGCGGTATACGACGAAAAACAGCTTATGATAGGGCTGCATGAGGGTCATGTCGCTTACCGCGGACCGTCAGACGAGGACTGGCATAATATGCCGACAGCTCCCGTAATATATGCGGTCTACAAGCCGAAAGGCATACAGATGCGTATCCACAAGATCGTTACGGGCGATGCACCTGCGGATGCCGAGTTTACGGTAAGGATCAATTCCTCGCTCATCAAGGATATGACGTTCCTGCCTGTCAGCGGTTATTACGCAGACGACAATCCCGTCAGCTCGCTCGAAGTCGGGCAGCAGGTCATCGGCGGAACACAGACAGGATACGTTGAGTTCAAGGTGTCTCACGGCAGCGATGTCATCGTATCGGGACTTCCGAGAGGAAGATACCTGGTAACGGAGCTGATGCCGCCCGAACAGTATGTAATGACAGCTACGGCAAACGGTTCCCATTGTACACTTGATGAGGAAAACTCCTTCCACATCATCATCAACGATGATACCGACATAGTCCTGAACAACAAATTCAGGATAGTTCCCGTAACAGGCACGGACGAAGATCCGAGACCGTATCGGCTGCTGAGTGCCGTGTGCCTGACAAGTGCCGTATGGCTGATGTACGCTAAACTCAGGAGGAAAAAAGACTATGAGAATATATGACCGCACCGATCCCGAAACGGTCAAGGGCGTAGATCCGAGAGCACCGAACAAGGAAAAAGAGAAAAATGAGAACGAAAAAAAGCACCGTTCTCCCATGCAGCCCGTACAGATCTTTCTGCTCGATCTGCTTATTATCATAACGCTGCTGTGGCTGCTGTTCGGCTTCGCGCTCGGCGCAGTCACAGCACCGAACAACGATATGTCCCCGAATATCAAGGCTAAAGAACTGCTGATCTATTACCGGCTTGAAAAAAGCTATACCGCACAGGACGTTGTGGTGCTGAGCAAAAACGGCAGAGAATATGTCGGGCGGATAGTGGCTGTGAGCGGCGATACGGTAAACATAACCGATGATGAACGGCTGGAGATAAACGGAAGATCGGTATCCGAACCGAACATATATTCTTCCACTCCGCGTTACGAGGGGTTCGTTGAATATCCCGTCAAGCTGCCCGAAAACACCTGCTTTGTTCTCTCCGACAAACGCTTGGGAAGTGAGGACAGCCGATATTACGGCGTAGTTGACCGCAGCGAGATCAAGGGAAAGGTAATCATCACTATGCGGAGACATGACATATAATAAGGGGCGTGATTTCATGAAACTCCTGAATAAGACAGCGTCGGCTGCGCATACAGTGCTGATGCTGCTTGCGGCAGGCGCAGGAGTGCTGATGCTCGCTTTCGGAGTGTATGTGCTGTATGACATCAGATATACCGGTCAGAATGCCTATATCTCACAGGATCTCCTGCAATACCGTCCGAAACAGCCTGCCGATGAAGGCGGCGCAGAGACATTCGCAGAGCTGCATGAGATCAACCCCGATGTTATCGGGTGGCTGGAGATGTTTGATACCCATATCAACTATCCGGTGGTGCAAGGCTGTAATGACCTTGAATATCTGAACAAGGATATATACGGAGACCCTTCGGTGAGCGGTTCGATATACCTTTCGGCTGATAACAGCGGCGATCTCAGCGACCCGTATAATCTCATATACGGACATCACATGGAAAGCGGCGCTATGTTCGGCGATATCAAAAACTTTCTCGATGCCGATTATTTCAGCTCGCATAATGAGGGGCTGCTGCAAACGGAAAACGGGACATATCTTCTAAAAGTAGTTGCCTGCGTCTGCACCGATGCCTACGACAGCCTGATCTACAACACTTCAAATGATGCCGTATCCGCATCTCAGACTCTCAGAGACTACCTCGCCGAGAACGCCGTGCAGTATTCGGAGTTCACAGCTGATCTTCACGATGAAACTATGGTAGGCTTGTCTACCTGTACGGATGCGGTAACGAACGGCAGGATAGTACTCTTCGTTATAGCAGTTCCGCTGAACAGTGAGGAAGCTGAACACTACATGACTCTCATCACGGATGAAGTTCCCGCAGACATTATACGCCGTTCGCCGCTCGGATACTTTACCGACAGCGACCACTGGGCACTGCTCAATCTGCTCTGTGCGGCTGAGAGCTTACTGATACTCCTGCCGTTCACGGCGGTCATACGAAAATACAGACAAATACCATACAGCAGAAAACTACTGAAAAAGATCTGCGATGACACAGAAGATAACGATAAAGACAACGACACGAATGACAAGGAAGAGGGGGAATGTGAAGAACATGAAGATGAAAAAACGATCTGCAAGCATCTCAGGCGTTTTATACGCAAAATGTATATCGGTACGATACTGGAATCGATTTTGCTTACAGTTTCGGCAGTGCTCTTTCTTATGACAGAAGACCTGAGCAAAAAGATGACACTGTATGACAAATGGACAGGGCTTATGATACTGATAGCTGCGGCAGGGCTGTTTGCAGACTACCTCACGTTCAGATACCGAGAAAAACTGCCGGAAGAAGAAACACCTCAACAAAGATCGTATACGGAATACATATCTTAACTACCTGAAAAAAGGAGGAATCATTATGAAAAAACGTACAATAATCAGTTCCCTTACAGCAATAGGCACAGCCTGCACAATGTCCCTTAGCGCAAGCGCTTCGGCAGGAACAGCAGAAACAAAATCGATAAACAACGCCAATGCAAATGTCATCACTGATACTGACAAAGCAAGCATACCCGTCAACAAGGACATATTACTGTTCAACATCGAAGGCTTCGACATCTATGCTCCGAACATCACCTACAGTTATGATATCACAAGTGCGAATACAACTGAGGACACCAAGATCATAACCTACGCTACTGATGATCTTAAGGCCGACGGCACTCCGAAAGAAGGCGCACAGCCCATTATCACGACTGTACATTCAGGTGTTATAAACGCAGTTTCCACAGTCGCCGATAACGCTTTAACAACAGACGTGGTAGAAGGCAGCATAACCTTCGGCGGTACGGATGATACCGAACACCGTGCAAACAATTCATCTTCAACAATCATACGCGACGACAAAAAGATCTCGAACGATATGACGATCTACGTAGACGCTATGAAGATCTACAACCCCGCTTACGATCCCGAAAGCACCGAACCTGCTGTTCAGGTAAATCCCCCCGGAGTTTACCGCTACAAGATAAGCGATGTCACCACACCGGAAACGCTCACAGCGGCAGGCGTTACCGACGGCGGAGCAGCCAATGAGATCTATCTCGACGTTTACACCAAGTACAATCCGGATAAGAACGGTCTTATGATCTACGGCTATGTACTGTTCAAGAGCAGTGGCGAGGCTGACAGCATCACCTACAGCAGCACGGTAACGCAGACGACAGAATCAAAGGTAACAGGCTTTGATGTTGTTAGCGAAACGGAAACCGTCAATATGGGCACTCAGAATAAGATAGAGCTCAAATCCGACCGTTACTACACCTATAACGTGAAAGTCAAAAAAGTGGTCACGGGCGATCTTGCAGATACTCAGCACAACTTCCCATTCAAGGTAGAACTCAACAATAGCAGCATAACATCCTCCGATGACTTCACCTACACGATCAAGAAGAACGGCACGGTAGGAAGCAGCATAGCGGCAAATCTCGCAGTTGACGGCTCATGGACTCTCGACGGTATAGCCAACGCTGCTACGGGTCTTCAGCTCAGACACAACGACGAGATCACAATTATTGGTCTGCCTGCCGGTACAACAATAAAGGTGACCGAGAAAAATGACACGGGTGATATCTACATCGCCTCTGCAAAGGATAATGATGCCACTGCTCTTCAACTGAAAGTCGGTGAAGCTGATGCGGCGGATTCCGCTGTGATCTCCCCCGACGAACAGGCAGCGATGAACGCCGCATACAGCATCGACGGCACAAAGACTATCACCTTTACAAACAACATGAAGGACATTTCCGTTACAGGACTGCTGTTCAGCATTGCGCCGTTCATCATCATAACTGCCGCAGGTGCAGGACTGATACTGCTGGTAATACGCAGCAGAAAGCAGAAAAACGGTGAAAACGAAGTGATCTGACAGCAGATCTTCGCAAAACACTTCCGCATCTGACATGATGATACCTTTTTCGGAACGGTGATGCGTATGATAAGATCGGTACGTTTTATTACAGCAGCGGTTTTGGCGGCGGCAGCTGTCTTATGTATGATACTGCGGCAGAGCCGTGCATCGGCGGTACATTTTGTACCGTCAGATGCAGCCGCACCGAGCGAGAGCGTCTGCTCTACATCGTCAGATGACGCTGAAACGGCAGACGAGCCGAACAGCAATGTCGAGCCGAACAGCAATGCCGAGCCGTCTTATGCTGCGCCGCAGTCATCGGGAACAATTGCCCCCGAAACTGCCGATATTCCCGAAGAAGAGCTTTCCTTCGAGGAGAGTATCCGTGCAAAGCTGAGAGAGCTGTCCGCAGTCTGCCCCGATCTGATCGGCTGGCTGTATATCGAGGATTCCGAGATCGACTATCCCGTAGTTCAGGGAAGTGACGATCAGTTCTATCTTCACCACGCAGCCGACAGAACGCCGAACAGACGTGGTGCTATATTTCTCGGGCACTCATGCGCTGCCGATCTTTCCGACAGTCAGAGCATATTGTTCGGGCATAATATGCAGTACAGTATGTTTGGTCCTATCCGCACGTTCAGAGACCCCGCGGAGTTTGAACGTCATCGGTGCGGCTGGCTCATAACGATGACCGACAGTTACCGCATAGATTTCTTCTCCCTTTCGATCGTCAGCGCATTTGATACGGTCTACGATATTCCTGCGGAAAATGAAGAATGGCTGGAAATGATCCGCAAGTCCAGTGAGCTATGGGCAGACACCGACTTTTCGGACGAAGACAGATACATAGCTCTTTCCACCTGTGCAGGCGATTACGAATATGCACGCGCTCTGTTTGTCGGAAAGCTTGTTCGTATGCAGTAATGCAAGATAACTGCCAACCGCCCCGACCCATCAAAAAAGCCGAGTCCTTCACAAGCGAGGAACTCGGCTTTTAGTATTTATTGCAACAACTCTAACTCACTGCCTATCACTATAGCAATACAAGAAAATAGCAGCATAAAGATTTCGAGAGAAAATTTCACAGTGCAAGGAAAACGACCGCAGTTGGGCTGTCGCCCTGCAAGGGAGTTTGACGCAGCAATGTGGAATTTTATCCGAAAGATTTGTGTTGTTATTTTCTTGGATTGCTATATACTTTATGACGATTTCTATAACTTACTGCACCTCATTGTAATAGGCAGGCAATGCCATGCTCAATGGCGTTACCTGTCCGAGCTGTACATCTGTCGGTTCGCCGCACTTGCATCTGCGCCCTTTTCGGTGTCGCTGCACCGTCTTAGCAGCTACGCTGCACGACTATAATTCTTTATGATGATGACGTAAGGCTTGACAGCTTTGCAGCCAGAGAAATATTGTCAACATTTATGTGCAGCTTTTCTGTTGAATTTTCAGCAGATATCCACGCCGCCGTCTATCTTTTTGATTGCTTTCGACAGGTCTGCTGTCAGTCCCTGCATCAGCCATACAAACTGCTCCTGCGTGAGGTTTTTGACCTCCTGCTCATTTCGAGGGCGGTTGAAAGGACTGTTTTCAATCCATCCTTGTTCGAGTCAAAGTAATACTTTCCTCCAGCTGGCTGATGCTGACAATACGGTTTTCAACAGAATGAGTGTTGCTTTCAAACATATACTGCTGCTGATCGTAAACGGTCATGAGAACATCAAGAAGCTCCTTATCGGAAACGGACAGCACAACGCCGTTGGTTTCGATAAGATTATTGATATATCCAAGGTCACGGCGAATATATTGAAGCTGCTTTTTGATCGCTTTTCTGATCTTTTTCGCACCGCGCTTTCTGCATTTGGCAAGTGCAAGATAGTCTTTTCTTGCCTTTTGACGGTACATTCTCGGTCTGTAAAATCCGTATTTAGCTTTGAGTGAAGTCAATATTGTTCGCCAGATTGATAAGACAGCTCATCAGATAACTCATAGGGTTATGGATACCCATTGTTTTCTTCATTACGTCATAGCCTCTGTCCAGGCAAGCCCTGTTCACTCTCAGCAGAGAGTCCTGGACCTCCTGAGCAGAATAAACTATGTCATCAATGACTCGCCCTCGCCATGATACAGCCGTCCTCACCATATTGCTGACGATCTGATCCAGCCCGCTGACGGTCATAGTGTCACTTCCAAAAAGCTCTATCCACTCGACATACTCGTCATATTCGATATTCTTCCTGATGATATTTTTTATCTTTTCTTTGTCTGTGATATATCCATCCATCAATCTTTCAACAGAGTTTTCAACAAAACGCTCTGCTTTTGTGCCTGAAACAGTCGATTGATTGATAGATCCTTCATCACTCAGTATTTTATTTTCTTGCCCATTTTAATCACCCTGTCAGTTATCTCAGCTTCATATTCGGTATACGCAGCTTGTTCACTGCATAGGTGTTGCCGTGAATGATGATAACGTACTTTTCGTCTTTAAGCTCCGTCAGAGCATTTCTGACCGTTGACGGCTCGTCCTTCGGAAAGAAAGAACACATCTCCTCAAACGTGCGGTAGTCCCTCTCGGGAACATTGAGCATATTGTCGAGAATCGCATAAGCCGGCAGGGTGAGTACACC
Source organism: uncultured Ruminococcus sp. (assembly GCA_947169885.1). Lineage (GTDB taxonomy): Bacteria > Bacillota > Clostridia > Oscillospirales > Ruminococcaceae > YE71. The sequence continues at coordinate 22,823 of CAMVRM010000030.1, read as the reverse complement.
GTGGTCGTTCGGAATAATTCGCATAGGAATTGGCATAAGAAAATCCCTCCCAAATACTTTATAAATTAACAGAAAGTTAAGAATTTCTGAACCATAATTATTCCAAATTCACTTGACACTAAAGTTTAACAAATGATATAATGCTAATATAAACACGATCGTTGCGTCTTTCACTCTCTTTTGGCGTTCATTTCATTAAAAAGAGAGTTGGTGCTTAAGGGATAATTAAGTCTTGAAATAAAAAAACGCCCCTCAATCTGAGGAGCGTTAAAGCATATTCAGTTTTTAGGCATAAAAATAGCGTATAGCGCTCCGTAATTACAATAACTAAGCCTATACGCTATATTTGGTATTTATTTTTTTAACAACACTTTCTTTCTACCAAGTTTTCGTTTCTACCATCTTTCTACCATCTTTTCAGCCTGAAAATAGTAAAATGCAGTTTTTTCTACCACTTTTCTACCAAATCGACCGTATTTTTGATTTTTTCGATTTTGGCTTGATTACGGTCGAAAGGGAAGTAATGGTCATAAAATGCTCGAAATTTCGTCGTTTTCGAGGGCATAAACTGCCGTGAATTGCCTTGAACTGCCACGAATTGCCGAGTTGACTGAAAAACTTATTGCTGTACCAATTAACTTTTGAATTGCTTTTATACCTGATTCACGATAATGTCGATTTTACATTATTTTATTGTGTTCGCCTGAAACTTGATTCAAGATTTAATTGGGGGATCAATAAAATCCCTCGCCCTTAAAGCGTACCGGTTCAAGTCCGGTCAGCGGCACTATTAAAGCAAGTTCTTATTTGAGAGCTTGCTTTTTTTTATGTTTTCCGCTTATTAATTGTTTTTTTCTTATCCTTGATTTGTAAAAAATAAGTAAACAGTGTATACATACCTTGACAAGTACATATGAAAGTGATATAATATTCCTGTTAGTGAACAGCATTCACTTAAAGGTCAGGAGGTGATACCGTTGCCAAGAGATAAAAGCGAGAATAATAAGAAAATAATCGCTGCCGCCAAAAAGGAGTTTTTGGAACAGGGCTTTAAAAATGCTTCAATGCGAAAAATAGCTGCTGATGCAGGTATTACCGTAGGCGCTCTGTACAGACATTTTGATAACAAGGAAGAAATGTTCGCCTCACTGGTCGAACCGACTCTTTGTGAACTGAGAGCGCTTTATGATAACGCCAGCATGAAGGAATTTGAACGCCTTAAAGAATTGGCTGACGAACAGGCACTGCTTAAAGCTGAAAACAAGACGCAGTGGGTAATGAGTTATATTTATCAGAATTTCGATGTATTCAAGCTGCTGGTATGCTGTTCGCAGGGAACAAGATATGAGAACTTTATCCATGATATGGCACTTATGGAAGAAAAACTCGATGCTGATTATTTCAATAAACTGAATGATTATGATATGAAGCTGAGAGAAATTTCATGGTTGGAGTTCCATATGCTGGTAACAGCAAATGTATCAGCAATGTACGAGGCAGTAAAACACGATTTCACCGAGGAACAGGCTCTGCACTACGCAGAGACCTTAGACGAGTTCTTCACGGCAGGTTGGAAAAAAGTACTGGGCATTTGATGCCTGTATTTTTTTGAGTATGAGTTAGCCTAGTATAACTCAAAAAAGAAAGCGAGGAATCCATATGTCTGAAAAGACAAAGACGAAGAGCAAGCGTTCTTTGACCAGCTGGCTGATCGAGTTCGCAGAAGAAAAAAAGCTGAACTATATCTTATGTATGCTTTTTGCATTATCAAAAGTGGTGTGCGGTCTTGTGCCGTATATTTATATGGCAGATATAGTAAAAACGCTGCTGGTACTTAACAAAACGGGTGAAGTGCCAAAAATGAGCGATCTCAGCAAGGATATTATAATGATGGGCGTTTTCTGGGTGCTAAGCAAGGTGAGCCACGCAATATCCACCACTATCTCACACGCCACATCTTTCATTATCCTTGCAAATATCCGCCGCAGACTTGCAGAAAAGCTTGCAAAAATACCTCTTGGATCTGTAATGGCAGATTCCAGCGGAACATATAAGAATATCATCTGTGAACGTGTCGACTCTATCGAAACTACACTTGCACATATTATCCCCGAGGTAGGCGCAGGCATTCTTGTTCCTGTGGTACTGATAATCTATATGCTTACTATCAACGTAAAGCTCACACTGCTCTCAATGCTGTGCGTACCTGTGGGTGCGATATTCTTCATGGGAATGATGGCAGCAAGCAAGAACTTATACGGTGATGCTATCACCAAGACCAAAGCCCTTAACGATTCAGCAGTTGAATATATAAACGGTATCGAAGTCATCAAGGCTTTCAGCAAATCGGGAAGCTCCTATGAAAAGTTTGCCAATGCCGCAAAGGACTGCGCTTCCTGCTACATCGAATGGATGAGAAAATGCAATCTCTGGCAGAACGTGGCTCTTATTATGATGCCTTTCTTCCTGCTGGGACTTCTGCCTTTCGGTGCATTAGCATATATGCACGGCACTGTATCAGGTGAAGATCTGCTGATGCTGGTGATCCTCTCGCTCAGCCTTGTCGGACCTATCACAACTGTTACATCATATTCCGATGACATCTCAAAAATGGGACTTATCATCGGCGAAGTTACCGAGATACTTGAACGTGATGAACTGGTTCGTCCCGAGACTATGACAGAAAAGCCTGTCGGCACAGACATCGTTCTTGAAAATGTTCACTTTGGCTATGAGGAAAAAGAGATACTCCACGGCATAGATCTGACTATAAAACATGGTACAGTTAATGCGCTGGTAGGACCTTCGGGTTCGGGAAAATCGACCATTGCAAAACTTATAGCATCCTTCTGGGACGTTAACGAAGGAAAGATCACTTTTGGCGGTGTGGATATAAAGAATATACCCCTTGAAGAATATAACCGCAATATCGCCTATGTATCTCAGGACAATTATCTGTTCGACGAAACTATAATGGATAATATCCGTATGGGCGACCCGAACGCCAGCGATGAGGACGTTATGAATGCTGCAAAGGCGTGTGGCTGCCACGATCTTATCATGAGACTTGAAAACGGCTATAACACTGTTGTCGGAGGTGCAGGCGGACATCTTTCAGGCGGTGAAAGACAAAGGATCTCTATCGCAAGAGCAATGCTGAAAAATGCTCCTGTTATCATTCTTGACGAGGCAACTGCTTATACTGATCCCGAGAACGAAGCTCTTGTTCAGTCTTCCGTTGCAAAGCTGGTCAAAGGAAGAACACTTATTGTTATTGCTCACAGACTTTCAACTATCGCTGATGCAGATAAGATAATCGTTATAAATAACGGTAAGGTCGAGGCAAGCGGCACTCAGGAGGAACTGCTCAAAAATTCTCCTCTGTACAGCAAGATGTGGAACAGCCATATCACCGTAAAGGAGGGAGCATAATGCTGTCAACACTGAAAAAATTTTTTATGTTCTGTTCGTCAGAGGACAGGAACAAGATCTATAAGGCAATAGGCTTAGGCGTTATCAAGGCTCTGTTCGCAGCACTGCGAATAGGTGCGATCGGCGTTGTGACAATGGGTATTATAGACGATAATATGTCTATGAAGAATGTATGGAATGCACTTATCATACTTGTCATTTCCTTTATCGTACAGCTTATCATCAGCATGAAGACTACCATGCTCCAGACGGAAGCAGGTTATCACTGCTGTACCAGCAAGAGGATAGAGATAGCCGAGCATCTGCGTTATCTCCCGATGGGTTATTTCAACGATAACAGTCTTGGTCACATCACAAGCGTTACTACCAATACTATGGAAGCACTCGCAGGCGTTGCCGCACGAATAGTTATGCTGACCACACAGAGCGTTCTTACCACGATCGTGCTGACCATATGTGTGCTTATATTCGATGTAAGGATCGGTCTTATACTGATATTAGGTATCGGTATATACGCTGTTTTTAACAGCCTTATGCAGAAAAAAGCAAGATCAAGCGTCCCGAGAAAGCAGGCATCTGATAATGCAATGATCGGAGCGATCATAGAATTCATTCAGGGCATAGTTGAAGTAAAGAACTACAATCTCACTAAGAGCCGTGCGAAAAAACTTGAAGAAGCCATAAGAGCCAAGCAGTTTTCAGACACACATCTTGAATACGATGTTATACCATACATCACATTGCAGGATATAACCACAAAGCTTATGGGAGTTTTGATGTGTGCTGCATCATTATACTTCTATGTAAACGGCACGATGAGCCTTCTTTACTGCATCATGATGATGATAAGCTCATTTATGATCTATGAGAGCCTTGATGCAATGAGCGGATACAGTGCCCTCATCAGAAGCATAGATGTTTCGGTATCTCTTGCAAATGAAATACTTGACATTCCCGGAATGGACATCGATGGCGAAGAGATAACGCCTGAAAATCATGACATTGAACTTAAAAATATCACATTCGCTTATGAGAACAGAAATATCATCAACGGTATTGATCTGAAAATACCCGAAAAGACCACTACCGCCATAGTTGGTCCGTCGGGCGGAGGAAAGACCACTCTTACCAGCCTTATGTCCAGATTCTGGGACGTAAACAGCGGTAAAGTGCTGCTCGGCGGCAGAGATGTCAAGGATTACAGCTTTGACAGCCTGATGAAGAATTTCAGCTTTGTGTTCCAGCGTGTGTACCTTTTCCAAGACACTATCGCAAATAACATTCGTTTCGGCAGACCCGATGCAAGTATGGAAGAAGTTATTGAAGCTGCTAAAAAAGCCTGCTGCCACGATTTCATTCAGAAGCTTCCCGATGGATATGATACGGTCATCGGCGAGGGCGGTGCAAGTCTTTCGGGCGGCGAGAAACAGCGTATATCCATTGCCAGAGCTATAATGAAAGATTCGCCGATAATAATTCTCGATGAGGCTACTGCAAATGTTGACCCCGAAAACGAGGCTGAACTTACTGAGGCAGTAAAGGAACTCACAAAAGAGAAAACGATCATAATGATAGCACACCGACTGAAAACAGTTGAACACGCTGACCAGATCGTTGTTATCGATGAAGGAAAAATAGCCCAGCGCGGAACTCATTCAGAACTCATGAAACAGCAGGGAATTTACCGCACATTCGTTGAAGACAGGCAGAAAGCCGCAAGCTGGAAATTATAAAAAATATAATACCGACGTTTTGTAATGCCGCAGAACGTCGGTATTATTACTTCGGCAATTAAACAATTGGCTCTATTTTACGAGAACCTACAAAGACTACGCTATAACACAATTTTCAAAGATTGAGCTCGCACGGGTCAAATTATATTATTGCCGAAGTAATATTTTGTTTGAGCCAAAATTTTGTTATGTATTGCTAATGCAGGGAAGCTCCTACATGATATTTTTTTCAAAGTATCAGCAATACAAAACGAAATTGGCAGTATAATATTACATACAAAACAGGCAGAGCCGATCTCGACTCTGCCTGTGATGTTTTATAGCCTGCTGTATAGGTCATAGCTGCCGTAAGACTTCTGTATGAGTACTGCCCTGAGAACAGAGGTGAGTATAGCTCATTCGTTATTTTTGAGTGCAAGCACCTTAGGAATCTTGCGGATACGGAAAAAGTCTATGACAGTTATCAGCAGATATGCTATGAATACGAGCAGGAATTCTTTTACAAAGCCTGATACGGGCATTGTGAATTCAAACCAGCCGCTCATACCGAGCATCATAGATTTCCAGAATAATGTCATCAGCACATATCCTAAGTATATGGATATAAATTCGGTGAAGAAAACAAATATAGCTGTGGGGATAAGGTATAGCGATGCTATTTCGGAATCGCTGTATCCAAGCACCTTTGTCATGGAGATGGCACGTTCATTTTTCTCGATGATTATTTTAGTCAGCAGATAGAGTATCAGCGCTGCGACTATCATGCACACATACTGGAAATATACCATGTATGCACCCATAGAGTGGTCAAGCTGACGAGCTACTTTCAGCAGGTCATCTTCGGTTATTTCGGCTGCGATATATTCCTCGTCAATGTCAGTAATAGGTTCATTGCAGATATAGCCGCTGAAATCATCTTTGTCATTATCGAATATCTCATTGAACTTTTCGTTCGTCATAAATACAGCTATACCTGCCGTATAATCATAGATGTCATATACCTTCCATGTATAATCCTTATTCTCGTATTTTTCGGAAAGAACTATCGTATCGCCCACATTGACATTATACTTATCAGCGTAAGCCTGTGAGATATATACTTCGTCTTTATCTGCTTTTTCAGCAAAGTCTGCATCAAGTTTTATGTACAGGCTGTTATCTTCAACACCGTAAACGGATACTTCTTCGTTATAAGTATCGCTCTTTCTTTCAAGTGATGATACTGAGATACGTTCTGCATTTTTAGCAGAAGTGGTTATGGTGTTGCCGTCATCATCTTCTGTACGGCTGAGTATGATCTGATGCTTTGCAAACATCGACTCGCTCATGTGTGCCTGATGATAGTCAAGTGTTTCACGCATTCCCACAGCCATAGACAACAGCAGCATAACAAAGGTTATGCCTACGAAAAGCATAAGGTAATTCGGGATATTCTGAAGAAATACACGTATGCGGAATCTTGGGAAAAATCTCCACTTTGGCAGTCTTACAGCTTTCTTGCGTCTGCTCTTTTTCAGGTCGTGACGCAGAAAACGCAGCGGCGACAAACGGAGTGTCTTTGTAATAACAACAAGGTTGATGATAAACATGAGAACTATCGGTATGATCGTGGTGCGGATAAGTGCGTAAGGTGTCCATAAAGTCTCATATGTCGGCAGGCTGTAACTGTTGTAGTACATATCTACCACAACATTCTTGAAGAACGTATAACCAAGTATATTACCGACTATCGCTGCAAAAACAGCTATCATGAGCGGAGCGCTCATATAATATCTGAGAAGTTCACCTTTGGTATATCCTGACGCACGCAGCGTACCGATAACAGAAGATTCCTTTTCAAGTGTGGTGCTTATGGTAACAGCAAATATAAATGCAAGTACGGCTGTAAGTATATAAAGCATCACTCCGCCCATAGCCATATCAGTGCCCAGATCATTCTTGGCAAAGTTTATGGACTGATTAGCATAAGCAGGAACATAGTCTTCAAGCTCAATATCTTCATTTTCAGATACAGCGACCTGAGTGATGAGCGCTTTCATAAAATCGTCTGAAAATGACTTTTCTTCATATTCGTCATCGGGATGCTCTTTAAATGTGAAAGCGTAGTTAGCTCTTGTATTGCTGTGTATACGCTCAAAGCCTTCATCTGTTGTCATGGCAACGTTGAAAGTCATTGCATCGAACATGGTGTCGGTGTTTTTCTCATAGAGCGTTGAATAATCCACAAAAGCAGCAAGTCCGCAAACTTCAAATTCTTCCTTGTCAACTGTTATGGTATCACCGACTTTTATGCCCACGTTATCTGCGTGCATACGGTCGATCATTATTTCGTTTTTGTTTTCGGGAGCTTTTCCGTCAAGTATATCAAATAAGTCAATATCTTTGCGCTCGGGATAAACTCTGATCCCGATGCTGTGATCTGTATCTTTGGCAAGACCTTCATTAACGTCCTTGTAGAACAGCGGGTATACGGTCACGGGCACAGCTTTGATCTCTTCATCAAGACCGTATCTTTCGGAAAGTTCAGCATACTTATCATCTATCTCTTTGTCGATCTCCTCATGCGCTTTATCGAAAGCCTCGTTGAGCGCATCAGTATATTCATCAGAGTCTTTTGCTTGTTTTAAGGCTTCATCATAAGCTTTATCGAAGTTTTCAGATATAGCTGTATCAAGTGCTTCTTCAAGGGCAGTTTTTTTCTGTTCATCAGTGAACTTCTGTCCCTTTGCAGCAGCTGCTGCTAACTGCTGATCCACGGCGGCAGTTGTTTGTTCGGTAATGGCAGCCCTGACCTGTTTATCAACTTCTTCTGCCATTGCATCGTCCACAACTTTGATAACTTCGTCCTCAGCTTCGTTATATGCACGTTCACGGAAGATCTCGGCTACATCAGCCATTTCGCCGCTTTCGATAGCAGCGATAGTTTCTTCATCGGCAGGTTCGGAAAGCCTGAAATGTCCGTCCTCGCACTTAAAACGTGTTTTACAGCTGTCAAGTGAGGCACTCATGCTGTTATTGGCAACGAAGATACCTGATACAAAGCCGATAGTTACAACGAACATAAGAAATATCAGAAGGTAACGTCGTCTGTCACGCCATATATCTTTCCACACTCGCTTTATCATCGGGTTTCTTGGGCGTTTTCCGTATGAAACAGATTCTTTTGACATCAGAACGCCCCCTTTACCATTCAAGGTCGGCGGCGGCGATCTTTTTGGTATTTATAATATCGTGCCTGATCTTACCGTCACGAAGCTTGATAACGTGGTCAGCCATTTCTTTTATAGCCTCATTGTGAGTTACCATGACGATCGTGTTGCCATACTTGACGTTGACATCTTCTATCAGTTTTAGTATCTCCTTTGAGGTATTGTAGTCAAGTGCGCCTGTCGGTTCGTCGCAGAGAAGTATATCAGGATTTTTTACTATCGCACGTCCGATAGAAACTCGCTGCTGCTGACCGCCCGAAAGCTGGTTGGGAAGCTTGTGCCTGTGTTCATAAAGCCCCAGTATTTTCAGCAGTTCGTCAATATCGAGAGGAGCGTCTGAAAGATATGCACCTGTTTCGATATTTTCCTTTACATTCAGGTTAGGTATAAGATTATACATCTGGAAAACATATCCGAGATGTTTTCTTCTGTACCTTGTAAGGCTCTTTTCGTTCATGTCGGCAAGCTTGTCTCCGTTAATGAATATCTCGCCTGAATCGGCGCTGTCTATGCCTCCGAGGATATTCAAAAGTGTGGATTTTCCTGAACCGGAAGGTCCGAGAAGAACGCAGAATTCTCCCTTAGCGACCGTAAAATCCAGTCCTTTCAGAACATCTTGCTTTGTGTCTCCGCTTCCGAAACTTTTTTTGAGTCCGCAGACTTCAAGAAATTTTACTTCTTTTTCACTCATAACAGATTCCTCTCCTTAGAACCTGTCTTCACAAGGCTCTGTACGTGTCTTGTGAAGACAGGTTCTTATTTTAAATAATATGTTAGCAACAGCTAACTTAATTATATCACTTTTGTGCTGACATTGCAATATCCAACTTATCAAAAAAAAATAAGCTTTTTAAAAGTATTTAGGATAACCTAAACAATTGATGTTTTTTATTTAAACATATATACATAGAAAACAAGAACAAAGCAAAATAAATCTAAAATACAACAGTATATCGTGCATATTTGCAACAAAATAAACAAAATTTCGTTGATGCTGAAAAAATCTTGTTCTAAATAGACAGTTGACAAATAATGTTCGGTATGATATAATGTGTAAAGTTAGTTGTGTCTAACTGGGTTAGACTAAACTAACAATTATTATTTAGTAGGAGTAGGTAGTATGAAGGAAAACAAATTAAAAGCAAAAGATTTTATAACCATTGGTATTTTCACTGCGCTGGTGTTCGTGGTCGAATTTGCCTACATGATGCTGGGATTTATACACCCGTATGTTATTTTATCCTATGCGGCAGCTATACCTGTATTATGTGCTATCCCTATGATGCTGTTTTATACCAAGATCGAGAAGTTCGGAATGCTGACGATCATGTCGGTACTGATAGCAATAATAATGTTTGTTACAGGCATGGGCTGGATAGGCGCACCGCTGATAATCGCAGTAGGCGTGATCGCTGACTTGATAGCTAAAAAGGGCGGTTATAAGAGCTTTAAGTCAACAGTGATAAGCCACGGCGTTTTCAGCATCTGGGTCGGTGCAAACTATATCCCTCTTGTCGTAACTGCCGATGATTACAGAAAAGATATGGTAGATGCAGGCTTTTCTGATGATTACTGCAATATACTTTTCAAAGCCGTAAACGGCAAAACAATAGCGCTCATACTTCTGTGCTGCTTTATCTTCGGCGTTATAGGAGCATTTGTCGGCAAGGCTGTTGTCAGAAAGCATTTTGAAAAAGCAGGCATTGCATGAGAAAGCTTGAACTTGATCCACGTACCAAACTGTTCATGATATTTGCAATATCGTTGATAGTTATGGTAAATGCGTATACCCCTCTGCAAATGGTGATACGTATAATAGTGACTGCAATACCTATATTGTTGATGACGCTGGAAGGTAAATATGCAGCGGCGATACGCTTTGCAGTATTGTATGCCGCTGCGTTCATATTACAGAACTATTATCTTTCGGCAGGGTCAAGTGGTCTGTTATCAGCGCTGATAACAGGCTATTGCGGAATAGTCGCACAGTTCATGCCTGCGATGATAACTGCATGGTACGCTATCAGGACCACAAAGATAAATGACTTTATGTCAGCTATGCAGAAAATGCACGTTCCGGACGGAGTGTCGATCTCGCTGGCGGTAGTCATGAGATTTTTCCCTACGATCAAGGAAGAATACGAAAGTATAAATGATGCCATGCGTATGAGAGGCATTTCCATGGGCGGCGGCAAGGTGACAAAAATGATCGAATACCGCCTTATACCTGTGATGTTCTCTTGTGTTAATATCGGCGATGAATTATCGGCAGCAGCTGTGACAAGAGGACTTGGAGCGCCGATAAAGCGAACCAGCGCAAATGAGATTAAACTCAGGGCTATCGACTATACCACTATGGTAGTTTTTGCCGTATCAACGGTTTTATTCATGGCTGCAAAAAATATCGGGTGATATACATATGATAAGTATAAAAGATCTGAATTTTCATTACAAAGGCTCACAAGATGCAGGACTTCATGATTTTTCAATTGAGATAAATTCGGGAGAAGCTGTATTGCTCTGCGGGGCATCGGGCTGCGGAAAAACCACGATCCTTCGTCTTATAAACGGACTTATACCTCATTATTACAAAGGTGAACTTTCAGGCAGTGTGACCGTTAACGGAAAAGATATTCAGAATTGCGAGCTGTATGACCTTGCAAGTGTTGTCGGTACAGTCTTTCAGAATCCGAGGAGTCAGTTTTTCTCGGTCGATACTGACGGCGAGATAACTTTCGGCAATGAGAATCTCGGCATCGAACCGAAAGAGATAATCAGAAGAAAAGATGAAGTTGTAAGTGAGCTTGAACTTGAACCATTGCTCGGAAAGAGCCTGTTTGAGCTTTCAGGCGGTGAAAAACAGAAGATCGCCTGTGCGAGTGTTTCAGCACTGATGCCTGAGATCATGCTGCTGGACGAACCTTCCTCAAATCTTGACTGGAAAGCAATAGATGAGTTAAAGAAAGTAATTGAATACTGGAAAGGCAAAGGCAAGACGATCGTCATTTCGGAACATCGGCTCTGGTATGTGAAAGATATTGTGGACAGAGTCATATTCATGAAGAATGGCAGGATAGAACATGAATGGAACAGAGAACAGTTCGGCAAGCTGACTTCACAGGAGCTTTCAGAACTGGGGCTAAGACCTACTTCTGTGGAAGAAAAGTATATAGAGGAATTCGGTAAGGGCATATTCTCGGAAGATAAAAGCTCGGATAATAACAGCATTCAGCGATACGAGAACGGCATTTCACTGAAAGATATGTACTTTACATATGATATACCAAAATACTTTTTCCGCAAGAAAAAACTCAATGCTGCCGATTCTGCTCAGTATACACTTGCCATTCCCGAACTTGATCTTCCCCGTGGAAAAGTCATCGGGCTTATCGGTAAAAACGGCGCAGGCAAAACGACATTCCTGAGATGTATATGCGGTCTTGAAAAGGATTGTACACTGAAAATAACTTCTGACGGCGAGACTGTTTCGGGCAAAAAGATCGTAAAAAAATGTTACATGGTAATGCAGGACGTGAACCACCAGCTTTTCACTGACAGCGTAAGGGCAGAAGTAATGCTCTCAATGGACGAGGAGAACAGGGAAAAAGCTGATAAGCTCATCAGTGATCTCGGACTTTACGGATATGAGGACACTCATCCAATGGCTTTGTCGGGGGGACAGAAACAGCGTGTGGCGATCGCATCTGCGCTTGCGGCTGACAGTGAGATATTGCTCTTTGACGAACCGACATCAGGGCTTGACAGGGCGCATATGACAGCTGTGGCAGAAATGCTCTCGGCGCTTGCAAAGGATAACAGGGTGATAATCGTATCTACACACGATCCCGAACTTATCTCACTTTGTTGTGACTATACGCTCTGTATCGAAAAAGGCAGACTGAAATATTTGAGAAAATGTCAGTAAACCGAATAATACAGAAAATGAGCATCGTACCGAGTTTGATCGGTACGATGCTTTTTGTCGTGCAAAATATGTGTATTGAAATACCTATAAAAAAGTGATAGAATAAAAAAAGCTGAAAAATTTTTTCCTCGGGTGAAACTTTTTTTCAAACTTGACCGTCTATTAGTATGAAGACGGCAAAGGAAAAAAATGGGAGACAAAACGCCAAAAAAAGAAAATAAAAAAAATTTTTCCCTCGGGTGAAACTTTTTTCCAAACTTGACCGTCTATTAGTATGAAGACGGAAAAGGGAACAAAAAATGGAGACAAAACGCCAAAAAAAGAAAATAAAAAAATTTTTTCCTCGGGTGAAACTTTTTTCCAAACTTGACCGTCTATTAGTATGAAGACGGCAAAGGGAACAAAAAATGGAGACAAAACGCCAAAAAAAGAAAATAAAAAAATTTTCCCTCGGGTGAAACTTTTTTCCAAACTTGACCGTCTATTAGTATGAAAGATGAAAGGAGGCGATAGGTCATGGACGAAATAACACAACGCTTTGAAAAAATATATAACAGTACTTACGATTACCTTTACAAGTACCTGATACTTAAATCGGATACAAGAGAAACGGCAGAGGATATACTGCAAAGCGTATACCTTGCATTCTATAAGAAAATGCAGGAGGGTGCGAAAGTGCTAGACCCGAAACACTATCTGCTGAGAATGGCAAAACACAGTCTTGCCGATCATTACAGCGCAAGGATAGTTATGGAGAGCATCGACGAAGCTAAGGATGTAGTCGATGAGGACGCTCTGAGACAGCTTGAACAGACTGACAGCTATATATATGAAGAAGTGCTGGAACAGCTCAAAGCCGCCGATGAACTTACCTATCGGATATTTCTGCTGTATTTCGGCTATGACCTTACAATCAAGCAGACAGCAAAGGCTCTGGGTGTTGCCGAAATGACGGTGAAGAACAAACTTTACCGAACACTCAAAAAATTAAAGAAAGAAATGAAGGAGGGCGAAAACTATGCGTTATTCAGAAGCAGTTAAGAGACACAAAGAAGAAACAAAACAGAGAATACTTGACAATATACTGGAAGCGGCAGAAAAAGAAAAAAACGCTCCTCATTCCTTTGACAACAGCGGATATGAAATAACAACAAACGAGACAGATAACAATGAAAAGGAGATTATCACTATGAAAGAGACAATGTTTAATGAAGTCAGCAGAAGAAAGACAAGCGTGATCGCTGCCGCTTGTGCAGCACTCATCATCGGCTGCGGTGCAGCTGCATTTACACACTCGGGACAGATACAGAAAGATGACAAAGTGAGCATGACGGCGGCTTCGGCAGGCAGCAGCGCTTCAACAACAGTCCTCAACGGCAGTTCGTCTGATGAGAGCATTGCACAGTCTGACACAGATGAGAGCATAACAGACGAAGAAAGCACCGCCGACACTGACACTTCCTCGGCTTCCGACTCCACAGCGTCCACGGCTTCTTCTTCCGATACGTCCTCAAAAGACACTTCTTCGGGCAAGCCTTCGACCACATCTTCTGCGGCTGGCACATCTTCGGGAAATACTGTTACCGTTTCAACTCCCGATGTTGTGACTTCAACTCCCGACACTTCCGCATCCGAGCAGAAAGAAAAGACTGTTCCCGACTTAAAGGCGAATTTTGACGAACTGCTTTCGTCCGCAAACAAGGTCATCACAGGCACTATCGTAGAAGCAGAGCCTGTGATCGTTACCAAACCTGACGGAAGCAAAGTTTACTGCATCGAATATAATATCCACGGCGAATATGTATACACCACAAGCACCGACAGACTGAACTATGCAGATGAGTGGCACACTATCATATATCAGCCTGTGGCAGAGGGCAGCACTTCTCCGCTGGAATATAGCGACTTTGCGGTATTTATGGTATCGGATAACGGCGGCATAAACATGACTGCGGGCAACGGAGTTTTCACTTACAGCGACCACAAATTCAGGAGCGTTGCAGGAAACAGCGGTTCAATAAACGATGCTCTGACCGATTACATTTTCAACAAGGTGCTTTTCGGAAGAAACTTCAACATTGTTCAAAGCTGGGTGAATTATTATCTTAACGAGGACTACACTATCGAAGATATCGCCGATGACAGATACCCCTTTGAGGCTTCATTCCTCAGCTGGGACGAGAGCCGTGGTGAATACATTCTGTCTAATAATACCAATCCTCTGCATGATAAGATCAGTAAGCTTCTTTGCGGCAAAAATGGTAAATATTTCCAGTACTACACAGCAGGGACATTCGGCAGGTATGACGGATCAGAATTAGAAACGATCGATAACGCTGCGCCCGTTGTGTATGATTCTGACAGATTTGAGATTGTTATGGACAGCACATACATCAATAGTAAGAACAACGTTGTTGACTTTTACTTCACAATCATTCCAAAGGAAGGCTCGGGAATAGCATTCAATGACAACACCGTTTATAAGATCAACTGCAACTCCGCAAAGATGCTGGCAGATATGGGTGAGTATTTCAATACCGATGCAATAATCGTATCTGACGGCGGTCAATTTGCCACTTCCCCCGACGGAAGCATTTCCTTTGAGGTGGCATTATATCAGACGAACCCCAACGGAAAACTGAAATTTGACTATGGCAAGGAATTCAGCTTCAATATCAATGGCATTACCAATGTTGACGGCACACCTTTAGTCAATGATGATATGCAGATAAACTTTAAGATAGATCCTAATACCGCATCGTTTACAGGTATTGATATGGTGAACATTGATAACGGCTGATAAAAAATCTGACGGCATTTTGACCGTGACAAAATACACCGCCTCTTTGCGGTAGAAAAACTGCCTGACGGGATAGTTACCTGTCGGGCAGTTATTTTTTTCAGCAGGGAAGTTATCTCATAGCAAAACAAGTTCTTTTCATCGCATTTTTTATACCTCACAATAAAAAAATATAACAACATAATATGATTTTAGCGAATTTTACTCAGAATTTTCAGAAATTGCACAAAAAATCAACAAAATCAATACAATATGTTGATGTTGATTTTGTTGAAATATGTTATTATAATTAATAATTGACGATGAATGTCAGTCAATTAGAATTTGTTTTATGGAGGTCAAAAAAATGAAGAAGGCAATCAAACGAGTCGCTGCGGCAGCTGCATCATTGACAATGGCTGCGAGCGTGTGTGCAGGCACTTCCATGCTGACTGCAAGCGCCGCCTACGGTCAGGGCGGCAACGGCAAGGCGATCATGGAGTACCTCGACCGTGGCATTTACGCTATCAAGTCGGGTGACGGAATGTTCGTCAGCTGGCGTTTCAACGCTAATGACTCTGACAACACAGAGTTCCGCCTTTACCGTGACAACACACTCATCTACACCAGCGGAGCAGGCAAGGCGACAAACTATTGGGACGCAAACGGCAACTCGAACTCAAAGTACCGTGTTGACACCGTTGTGAACGGTACTGTCAAATCTTCCGACAGCTGTGACTTCAACTCGGGCAGCAACTACTTCGAGATACCGCTCAACAAACCGGGCGACATCTACTCACCGAATGACTGCTGCGTGGGCGACGTTGACGGCGACGGACAGTATGAGATATTCCTTAAATGGGATCCGAACGATTCAAAGGATAACTCTCAGACAGGCTACACCAGCAAGGTCTATATCGACTGCTACACCTTAGAAGGCAAACAGCTGTGGCGTATCGACATGGGCAAGAATATCCGTGCAGGTCAGCATTACACTCAGATGAGCGTAGCCGATTTCGACTGCGATGGCAAGGCTGAACTTGTCACTAAGACCTGCGACGGCACAATTGATGGCACAGGCAAGGTCATAGGCAACGCAAGCGCAAATTACGTTGATAGCAGCGGAACTGTCCTCACAGGTCCTGAGTATATGACTCTGTTCGAGGGTGCAACGGGCAAGGCACTTGACACGATAGATTTCCCCGTTCCGAGAGGAACTGCAACAGGCAGCACCGCAAAGTCCACATGGGGCGATAACTACGGCAACCGCTGCGAACGCTATAACAGTGGTATCGCTTATCTTGACGGCGTTCACCCTTCTGTCGTTTATGGCAGAGGCTACTACACAAGGCTCACACTTTCGGCAGTCGATGTCCGTGACGGCAAGCTGGTAAAGCGCTGGATATATGACACAGGCTTCAACAGCAGCGACCCTGCTTACGGCTGCGGCAACCACAATCTTATGGTAGCCGATTTCGACAATGACGGCAAACAGGAAGTCTGCATGGGTGCTTCCTGCTTCGATGATAACGGCAAGCTGCTCTGGTCAACAGGTCAGAAGCACGGCGATGCAATGCACGTCGGCGACCTCGACCCCAACCATGAGGGTATCGAAGCCTTCATCTGCCACGAAGACGGCAAATATGGTATCTCCCTTGTTGACGGCAGAAACGGCAATATCCTCTGGCACTACGACGGCGACAAGGACACAGGCAGATGCTGTGCCGATAACGTATACTCGGGCAATGTGGGTGCTGAGTTCTGGGGTTCAAGACCTGCAAACTCCGTATTCAACACAGCAGGTCAGAAGATAGGCAGCAAAGCACCTGCTATGAACTTCCTCATCTACTGGGACGGCGACCTTGAACGTGAGATACTTAATGACATCACGATCTCAAAGATGACCGCTATCGACACTTATCAGAACATATTTACAGCTGATGGCTGCGCTTCAAACAACAGCACAAAGGCTGTTCCCTGTCTGACTGCCGACATCTTCGGCGACTGGCGTGAAGAACTCGTTCTCCGCACTACTGACAACAACAAACTCCGCATCTTCTGCACCAACACCGAGACTGACTACCGCATGACAACTCTCATGCACGATATGCAGTATCGTATGCAGGCAGGCTGCGAACAGTCCTCCTACAACCAGCCTCCTCACGTCAGCTACTACCTCGGCAGCGAAACAGGCGTTCCCGCAAGACCTGACATCAAGCTGAACAACACCCCCGTTGAACCCGTAAACGGCAACCTGATCAAGAACTTCGTTGTTAAGGACACCGAAAACTACTTCTCATGGCAGCTCATGAGTTCCAACACAGTCGGCGGACCTATCTACGGCGACAGAGATTTCACCTACACTTCACTTTCGGAAGAACTCCAGAACAGCGAGTACATCATGACAGCCTGCAACTCCAAGAACACCGATGCAGACCTTGCTGAATTCACAGCCGATAAGGACATGGAAGTTTACGTAATGGTCGACACCCGTGAAGAAGATGCAGGACTTGTTCCCTCGTGGCTCAGCGACTACACAAGAACTTCTTACACCGCTTCTTCCAGCAACGGCGTTAACTTCGTGGCATACAAAAAGCTGTTCAAGGCAGGCGACAGGATCACCCTCGGAACAAACGGCATGACAGGCAATGTTATCAACTACACCGTTTTCGTCAAGGAATCTATCCCCGAGCCTGTTAACGGCAACTTCGTCAAGAACTTCATCGTCAAGGACAGCGCAAACGCTTCTGCATGGCAGCTCATGACTTCCAACACCGTTGGCGGTCCTATCTACGGCGACAGAGATTTCACCTACACCGCTCTTTCCTCAGAACTCCAGAACTCCGAGTACATCATGACAGCCTGCAACTCCAAGAACACCGATGCAGACCTTGCTGAATTCACAGCCGATAAGGACATGGAAGTTTACGTAATGGTCGACACCCGTGAAGAAGATGCAGGACTTGTTCCCTCGTGGCTCAGCGACTACACAAGAACTTCTTACACCGCTTCTTCCAGCAACGGCGTTAACTTCGTGGCATACAAAAAGCTGTTCAAGGCAGGCGACAAAGTCGTTCTCGGAACAAACGGCATGACAGGCAACGTTATCAACTACACCGTTTTCGTAAGAGAACCTCAGAGCGCTCCTCAGCCTCAGACTGATGTTTATCCTAAGATCACTAATGTTGAGTACAGCCCCGCATTCCACCAGGTAAGATTCACATGGGAGCCTGTAAGCGGCGCTACCAACTACGGCATCGCAGTTTTACTCGCAGGCAAGTGGAGGATACAGACACAGAATATTGCTGCTTCTGCCACTTCCTACACCACTCCCAAGAACCTGACACCCGGCAAGACCTATCAGGTAGCTATCGCTGCTAAGGTCAACGGCGAATGGACTGTTGCAGGAGCGATCAAGAACGCAGTTACTATTACGATCCAGTGATCCGCACCGCTTTGAACTAAGCGGATAGTACAAAACGATCTGAACTTCACGCAGTAAAAAAAACAAAGAGTGTCACTCACCGACAGCAGGTGAGCGGCACTCTTTTTGTTGTCCCACGTCCCACGGCTTGCATACGATATACGCAGTACGCAAAAACAAAAGCACCGACCCACTGAAGTGAGTTGGTGCTTTATTTGTTTGTGATTATGCGTCAGTAAGTGTTGTTAATTACTGAATGGTGATAGTAACAGCGTTCTTGATAGATGCTGCAGCTGTCCACTCGCCGTTTACCTTAGCAGCAACAGCTACCTTGTAGGTCTTGCCGGGTGTAAGGTTCTTAGGAGTGGTGTAAGAAGTGGTAGAAGCGGAAATGGACTGTGTCTGGATTCTCCACTTGCCTGCGAGGTAAACTGCGATGCCGTAGTTGGTAGCGCCGCTTACAGGCTCCCATGTGAATCTTACCTGATGATATGCAGGGCTGTATTCAACATTAGTGATCTCAGGATAAACATCGGTCTGAGGCTGAGGATCGGTCTGACCGCTGGTCTTAGGAACTGCATACAGACCATAAGCTGTCAGACTGCTCATGGTAGCGCTGATGAAGAGTTCGTTCTGATCGCTTACTGCCTTGCCATTGAGAGCAGATACTATATCTTCATAAGTAAATTTCTTTACATAAGGAGTATCGCTGTCATCGCTTGAAGCAATGCGGTTCCAGTCTGCACCCATGAGTACGAGTTCGGGAGCCTGCTCGGAATCATAGAGAAGCACAAGGTCATAATTCTCGTTTACGTAATTTTTCCAGTTGCTTACGGTGAAGTTCTTCCAAGCTTCAACAGTCTTGCCGCTTTCGCTCTTGAAAAGCTGTACCCAGTCAGAACCGACAGATACGTTCGACCAGCTGAACGGAGGATCAACGATCTCCTCATACTGACCCATTTTGGGAGTAACGCCGTAAACGTTCATCATTGCTCTGATAACAGGCTCAGAGTTGGGATACCATGTGCAGCCCTTGCGGTAGAGATAGCCGTGAGCCTCGCCTGTGCCGTTAGCAGTAACGTTGTTGTCCCACAGGAAGCAGGGAATGCCTTTTTCCTTAGCTCTTGAGAGGTAGTAGTTAGCCCATCTTGCACGGTCATTGGTGTTGTTGAAATCAGAAGCGGAGAATTCACCGATGATGATAGGCGCACCTTTCTGGTTCTGAAGATTGCCCAGATAGTTGAACATATCGGTCAGCGAAGACTCATAGTTCTCGCCCCAGCCTGACTGACCCGGGAAAGTATGGTTTGATTTACTATCAGTCGCCATGGTGAAATAATAAGGCGAATAAGCGTGAACCGAGAGAGCCACGTTGCCTGCGTTGTTCGGAATAGCGATGTTTGAGATACCCTCATAATCACTTGTAGCGCAGTAGCCCGGGAGCATCAGCAGACGCTCTCTGTTCTGGCTCGAACCCTGATTACGAACAGTTCTTACGAATGCAGCATTCAGGTTGTTGATATACTGCCAAGTATAGCCGTTGTCGCCCGAACCGTTGCCCCACTCAGAAACAGCGGAGTTGCCTGTCTGACGAGGCTCGTTCATGCCCTCGAAAATGAGGTGCTGGTCATAAGTCTTGAATTCATCAGCAAGTTCGCCCCATATGCTTGTCAGCTTGTTCTCAGCCACCTGATAGGTAGCATCGGTGAACTTCTCAACGTTTACCCAGTCCTCGTGGTGAACGTTCAGGATAACGAACATATCACGGTCGATAGCATAGTCAACTGTTTTCTTGACGTAGTTCATCCAGTTGTCTTCGATGTGATACTTGCCTGTGTTGCTGTTGTATTCAAGATGCTCATACCAGGTCACAGGTATACGAACAGCGTTGAAGCCTGCGTCCTTGACTGCCTGGAACTGCTCTGCGGCAGGCTCAGGCTGACCCCAGGCGGTAGCAAACTTCTTAGGCGAAGCATTGATGCCTGCTCCGACACCGCTGCACTCGAGCGTGTTGCCGAGGTTCCAGCCGATCCTTATCTGAGAAACGATGCCGTTTGCATTAAGTCCCGAAAGAGCATCAGCCTCGATGTCGGTGGTCGGCATAGAGCCAACAACTGTCACAGAAAGTGCTGCTGCGGACAGTGCAGACAAAATTTTGCCATGGATCTTGTTCTTCATAGGTTATTTCCCCTCTCATTGATATTAGACAGTTCTCCGCATCAACTTCCCTAAGTGCGTTTATTTGCAAAAAACTGCCAATTCTGCCGTGCCGCTGAGTTTTTCGGACTGCTGCACGGACATACTTCCATTAAACGTTTTTGTATGTTTAATTATACAGTTTTTATAAACAAATGTCAACCGCTTTTAGTGAACAAATCACACCTGCATATGTAAATTTTTTCACCTGCAAAAATTAACATAAACAATTTCCCTGACAATTCACAAAAGCTTGACCTTTTATTTTTTTAAACAGTATACCGTTGTTATATTGTATGTTCGGCTTTTTCGTGACGGCTTTCGGATATAGTGTCATCAGCTTCCCCGATAGCGAAAATTATTACATATAGATCGTAAAGAAAAAAGCTTGACACAAATAGATCGTGCCAAGCTTTTATTATTGCTTTTCGCAGTTGTTTTCCCAGTCTATCATATTGCCCTTGACAGTCGTGCGGTCACGGAAAAATATCTCCGTATCATGCGACTCGGGACGTATCATAAATCTTTTCAGCAGTTCGCAAAGCTGTGTGTAGGTAATATCGGCAGGCTGTTCAAGATGTGCCTTGACATATTCCAGCAGTTTATCGGTAGGGTAGCTGCTCTGAATGCTTATCCTGCGGACACCTTTTCCGTTTATTTTAAGGAACACTTTTAGAAAAATAACGTTCATCCAAAAAATACTGTGATCGGGTCTTTGAAACGATCCGTGTTCCGCCACAGCATTTTTGCAGTAGAACATATTATAGCCCGTGTTATCGCCGCTGTAAAAATCATAGTGGTCATTTATCCTGTAAGGTATCCCTATCGAATCGAGATAAGCAGGCAGATCAAACTCCGCTCTGCCGTTTTTCTTGACGAATGGTAATTTTATCTGTTTTTCCTGCCACACCTGTTTTTCGTTTTTAAAGTTCAGGAACAGCCGTGACCCTGCGCCCACGTCATAAAGTCTGCCATTGCCAAAGTTTACGAATGCTCTTTTTTCGCTGTAAACGTTCAGCACATAGCAATAAAACCCGTCAGTCAGCGGTTCGACCGCCGTATCAAAGTTTATGACCTTTCCCTCGTATGCTCTCATTTCTGTTTACTCCCCTTTCGGCTCAACAACATTAAAAGTTCTGTAACGTCCCCAAAGTTCATCATCGGGGTCGATACCCTTAGCCTCGAACATTTCCGAAACGGTCACGAACTCATACCCCTGTTCAGCGAGCGTCGGAATAATAGTGTCGAGTGCTTCAACAGTCGGGAAATTCTCAGGCTGATCGTGAAGCAGGATTATTGCACCGTCACAAGCCTGCTCCAACGTTTTATCTATCCTTTCCTGAACGCTCACAGCGCTGTCCCAGTCGTTGCAGCCATAACCTGCGATAAAGCACAGGTCGATATTTTCATACATATCCATATTCACAGCGATATAAGGCGGACGGAAGAACTTCGAGCCTGTCCCTATTATCCCCTTGATAAGTTCCTCGGTCTTGTCGACTTCTTCCTTTATCTGTTCGGGAGTTTTCTGTGTAAGATAAGTATGTGTATAGGAATGGTCGCCTATCTCGCACCCCATAAGATAAGCTCTTTTGACCACTTCGGCGTTATCGTCATTTATATTCTGTCCGATAAGGAAAAACGTCCCGACAGCGCCGTATTCCTCAAGCTTATCCAGCACGAGCGGCGTAACAGTGGTATTCGGACCGTCATCAAAAGTCAAAGCGATAAGCGGTTTATCGGCATCATAGGTATGTTCTTTCGGAACAAGCGTTTCCGGTTCGGCGCTTGAAGTTTCCTCCTGCACCGCCGAAGCCGCAGTTGTTGTTTCAGCGGCGCTTTCCTCAGCCGTTGAAGTGTTCTGTGAACTGTCAGAATTTCCGCAGCCTGCGAGCATGATCGCCGCCGCCGCAATTATCCATTTCTTCAATGTTTATTCCCCCTAAGTTTCGGTATTACGTTGTTTCAGGTGTCTGAAATGGTGTATGAAAGACAGGCAGGGTGTCTGACAAGACGGCAAACCAGACACCCAAAACGACGATATTACGCCATTCAGACACCCAGACACCCTTTTTGTAAGTCGCACTATATTATGTACTATAAATGAGCGGTTTTGTTAAAATAT
>CAMVRM010000029.1 GCA_947169885.1 uncultured Ruminococcus sp. | reverse complement strand
AGTAAGATAACATGACGGCTGTATCGGCAAAACGGTACAGCCGTTTTTTAGAACCTGTCTTCACAAGATACGTACAGAGTCTTGTGAAGACAGGTTCTTATCAGTTTCTGCTTTCGTAGTCTTCGTCTGCCTGTTTGCGCCAAGCTTTATTTGAAGCGCCGAGGGGACGGTTTTCACGAACTTCGCTCATAGCCGCACAAACAGCGCCGAACATAACGCTTGTTCCTTTGCCGTCCGCATTGTAGTTGACTGCACGGCTCTCGTCAATACCGAAAGTGCCTGCGGTCTGCACCGAGTCGATATTTGCGCCGAGAAAGATAAATTCCCAGCCGTATTTGTCCTGTTCCTTAGCTATCATTTTGCGAACCTTTTCGGCGGAGAAATGTCTGCTGGAATTTTCCATGCCGTCGGTGGTGATAACGAACAGAGTATGTTCGGGAACATCTTCGGGGCGTGCATACTTATGAACATTAGCGATATGCTTTATCGCACCGCCGACAGCGTCAAGAAGAGCAGTACTTCCGCTGGGGCGGTAGTCGTTTTCGGTCATTTCACCGATACATTCGATAGGCACACGGTCATGAAGCACACGGCTCGAGTTATTGAAAAGCACCGTTGAAACGTAAGCTTCGCCGTCCTTGGACTTCTGTTCTGAAAGCACGGAGTTGAAGCCGCCTATCGTGTCAGCTTTCAGCTCATACATAGAGCCGCTCTCGTCAATGATGAATACTATCTCGGTAAGATTTTTTTTCATAGCAGTTACCTCCTTGAAATGTGCTGTGGTGTTTGTTTCTTACAAGTATATAATATCACATTTCGGGAGGGAAGTGGTCGCCTGAAAAGCGACATTTTATTGTGTTGACTTAGCTTTGCTTGTGTGTGTATTTCTTTTTGGAGTGTGTGTTTTTGAATGTCCTTTGGACATTTGGGTTCTTTTTCGGGAATCGCTTACGCTGTCCCGAAAAATAAAAATCGGCATTATGGTGCTTCTACCCTATTTTGTGTTAATCTTTTATTTTGTGTACTTTTGAAAGTTTGTATTTGGAATGCCGATTTTATGGCTTATGGGGGACGCTTGAGTGCTTTGGACTGCTTTTGTTTTGCGCTGTTCTTGCTATCGCACCCTTGGTGCGAATGAGGACTTTGCCTTGCCGTGCGCAGCTAAGGCGAAACTCCCACCAAAGGGAAATACCCTTCGCCTTAGCTTCGCACGGCAGGAAAAAGGGTTATTCCCTCTGGACTCTCTTTCCTAAAACTTTTGGATCTCTGACGAACACGCTTCATGTGTTTTGAACTTATTACGTTTGTCTGTCTACCCTATCGGGGTTTGGTCGAAACTGAACAGCGCCTCATTTATCGTGAAAATATCATAATTTCCGCTCATGATGAAATACTTCACTATCACATCCGACTTTATGCTTGGCGATAACGCAAAACCCGCTTTTTCAAGAAGCTTATCCGTTTCGGTCATGCTCAGCTCCAACGCTATCGCAAACGCAAGTACAGTGCTTTTTTTCGGCTTGTAATCCTTGTCACTGCGTATCTTCGAGAACAGCTTGCGGTCAATGTTCGCTTTCTTGTATGTCTGAACGTCTGTGAAACCTCGTTCGTCTATCAGCCGAAGAAGCGACTGCGAAAATGTTTCGGTCTGTTTTTCAAGCAGCGCTCCCAGCGACGTGCTTTCACACATCGCCATGCTGTTCATGCCGACCATTTCGTCCATAAAGTCCTCAGCAGGTTCAGACATGGAAGCCGCCGCCGCAGGGGGTATTTGCATCGGCGGTACAGGTGCGCTTTTTCGCTCGGCTGATGCGTTAGCTGTTTTTCCGAATATGTTGAGTTTAAAACCGCCTGACAGCCGCCTTTGTCTGGTTTCGGGCTGTTGTTCAACGTAGTTGTCGTCGATAAACTGCTGTATCTCTCCGAACATCTGTTCGCTTATAAGCAGGCTGTCACCGCCGAAAATGACAAGGTAAACCTCCATGTCACAGCTTTCGAGAAAGTCGGTTATCGCCCGTGAAGCGACTTCTATCGCCTGACGCTTCGGATAGCCGTAGATACCTGCCGAGATGAGCGGAAATGCGATTGAACTGCATTCCAGCTTTTGCGCCGTTTCCAGTGAATTTTTATAGCAGGAGTAAAGCAGTTGTTCCTCGCCGTGACTGCCCCCACGCCACACAGGACCTACCGTGTGGATAATGTGCTTGCAGGGCAGGCCGTAGCCTTTTGTCGCCTTTGCCTGACCCGTTTTACAGCCGCCCAGCAGACGGCACTCGTGAAGCAGTTCAGCGCCTGCCGCACGGTGTATAGCTCCGTCAACTCCGCCGCCGCCCAGCAGTGAACTGTTTGCGGCGTTGACTATCGCATCGGTGTTCATTTTGGTTATGTCGTTCCTGACTATCGTAAATGGCATATAGGTCACTTCTTTCCGCTGTAACAGCTTTTTTTATATTATAACAGAATGACTGCTGATGTGTCAAGTGGGGTTCGGGCGCACACCACGCAAATCAATTTTTAAAAATAAGAAATAAGAAATAAAAAATAATGTGTTCACTCTAAATAAAGATAAAAGATGAAAGATAAAGTTCTGTACAGGCGTATTTTTATACGCTATTTCATAAGTTACCTGCGTGTACTGTATGACACACCTCCTGCTCCCGATCTTTTTCAGTAACACTTATATAACAGCACATCTGCATTATCAACAAAAAAAGCACGCATCTTTTTTTGAAGTATGCGTGCTTTGGTGTTTATATGGTTATGTCTGATTATTCAGCGCCGCCCTCGGAAACTGTGATGCCCGAAGCTTCTGCCTGCTTTGCTGCCTGTTCAGCCTGTCTGCGCTCACGTGCGTTGATAAGTGTCTGCTTTATCTGAGCGAGCATTTCCTTTGTGTAAGGCAGGTTGGTGGACATCGGGTTGATAACGAAACCCGAGATGTTGGGGGTCTGCTCGGTGAGAGTTGCGATGTCGGAGAACTTCATGTTAATGCCGTTGAAGCCTTCCTTGTTCTCCATTTTTGCGAATTCATCAGCATCGGTGAAAACGGGGAAGAATGTGCCGTTTTCCTTGTGCTTTACGAGCATGAAGCGAGCCTGGGGCTTGTCCTCGAATTTGAGGTGATTCTGCTTGTCCTGAACCAGCTGGGTGTTCTGGGAGATGATAGCAGGAACGATAAATGTAGCTCTGAGGGTGATGTTGATGATCTTGCTGTTAGCCTCGTTGATCTTCTGCCTGTTCTCGTCAGACTCATTCTCCCTGAACTCTGCGTAAGCTGCTCTCATGTCCTTTACTGCTTCGAGAAGTTCATCGTTGCGGATAGTTGCATTGTTATTTTCAGCCATGATATTTTTTACTCCTTTTCAAATTCATCGTATTCTTCCTCAAGGTTGATGTCGATGAGGAATTTTGGTCTTTCCTTGGTTTCAAGGTAGATCTTTCCTATATATTCGCCGATAACTCCTATCGCTAAGAGCTGCAAGCCGCCCAAAGCCCACACCGACATGAGTGTTGACGTCCAGCCGTGTACCGTCTTGCCCATTCCGTGAATGATGAGGAAATATACCAGCATAATAATAGCCACAAAGAAGATCGTTACGCCAAGCCCCGTGATAAAGCGTATAGGCTTGACAGAAAGGGAAGTTATCCCCTCTACCGCAAAGGACAGCATTTTTTTGAGCGGATATTTCGACTCACCTGCCTGCCTTGCGGCTCTTTCGTAGGTCACTATGTCGGACTTGAAGCCCACCATAGGCACAATACCTCTGAGGAACAGGTTCACTTCCTTGAACTCTGCAAGTGCTTCGACAGCCCTTTTGCTCATGAGCCTGTAATCAGCGTGGTTATAGGTTATCTCAACGCCCATAGCTTCAAGCAGTTTGTAGTAGCTCTCGGCGGTGAAGCGTTTGAAGCCTGTGTCAGTTTCTCTTGAAGAACGCACGCCGTAGACTATCTCACAGCCCTCCTCACGCTTGTCGAGAAAACCATCGATAGCGTTGATGTCGTCCTGCAAGTCAGCATCCATTGAAATTATGATGTCGGCGTAATCCTTAGCGGTCATAAGCCCTGCGAGCAGAGCATTCTGATGACCCCTGTTGCGTGACAGCTTGATACCTGTGAACAGGTCGCAGCTTCGGTGGAAACGCTCGATAAGCTCCCACGTTCTGTCCTGTGAGCCGTCATCAACGAACATCACTTTGCTCATGGGCGATATGCGTCTGTCAGCGATAAGCGTATCCAGCTTCAAGATAAGCGCCTTTGCTGTGATAGGCAGCATATCTTCTTCGTTATAGCAAGGTATAACGATATAAAGTACCTCCATTGTCTATATCTATCTCCATTCTTAAATATTATCATATATTTATCTCAGTGTGTGCATCTGCACTTATTCTATCCCGAAAAGACGCTTTGCATTCTCACGGGTGATGTCAACGAGCCTTTGCGGTCCAACACCCAGCAGTTCCGAAGCAGTCTTTGCGACATATCCGATAAGTTCGCTCTGACAGCGGGAATTCCTAAACGGCTCGGGCGCTAAGTAGGGCGCATCAGTCTCGAAAAGCAGTCTGTCAAGCGGAACAGCTTTAATGGCACGTTTAGGTTTTTCGGCTTTATCCCATGTGAGCGCACCGCCGAAAGCGATGTAAAAACCAATTTTAACAAGTTCAGCCGCCGTTTCCGCAGAACCGCTGAAACAGTGGCATTCGCCCCTGACGGGATATTTGCGGAGTATCTCCAACAAGTCGCCGTAAGCCTCCCGACAGTGTATCACCACGGGCAGGTCAAGTTCCTGAGCTAAGACCAGCTGTTCGCAGAAAACACGTTTCTGCAAGGTTTTGTCAGGGTCACGGGCATAGTCAAGCCCTATCTCGCCGACAGCTTTGACTTTCGGGTGCTGTGCAAGCTGACGAAGTATCTCGATATAGTCATCGGGAAGTGTCTCTCTGCGTGAGATGTAAGTCGGGTGTATGCCGACTGTGCAGTAATAGTTAGGATAACTCTCGGCAAGCGTTATACCTGCTTTTGATGAGGTGATGTCGCAGCCTGCGTGAACGAGATAAGCAACAGTACTGCCGCCGAAGATGTTTTTCAGCACTTCATCACGGTCGGCGTTGAAATCATGCTCATCGTAATGACAATGAGTGTCGAAAATACCGACAAGTTCATGCTGAACAAGGGAAAGATCGACAGGTTTGCGTTTGCTGCTCATGTTATCTCCTCCCAAATACTTACACTTATTTATTATACCACATATTTTTCGATTTGTAAAGCTTTTTTTTTTATGAATTATCTATAATTTTGGTGTGTGAAGAAAAAACAAGCGCCGAAAGCAGATGTTTTCCGTTTCGGCGCAAATTTGTGAAGACAGGTTCTGAATGCTCATTTGCTGAGAAGCCTTGTAAGAAGTTCTTTTCTGCACGCTTCTTCAAGCTTGTCATTTATCGGAGCAAGTGTGCTGTCTGCGCCCTGACGTTCGAGCGCTTTTGAGATGATATAATCGGCGAGCTGCGGATTCTTCGAGAGAAGCGGTCCGTGAAGATATGTCGCAATGACACGTTCTTCACAGTATCCCTCCGTTTCGCCGCTGCGGACGTTGCCGTTTCCGTGGAGGACTTTTCCGAACGGCGTTTTAACGTCAGTAGTCTGTCCGCCGTGGTTCTCAAAGCCTATGACTTTGTACTTTTTGCCGACAAGTTCAGTTTCAACGATGATATTTCCGATGCAGCGGTCACGCTTGTTGGTGGAAGCCTCGGTGTGGTAGGAGAACAGTCCAAGTCCCGGGATACGCTCGCCGTTTGAGTCCTTGTAATACTTGCCAAGCAGCTGATAGCCGCCGCAGATCATGAGCAGGAACACTTTGTTCTCATAAGCCTTGAAAATGCGGTCTTTGCAGCTCATAAGGTCATCTGCCAGAAGCTGCTGTTCGTAGTCAGCGCCGCCGCCTAAATAGATGATGTCCATGTCTGAAAAGTCGGTGTTGTCGGGCTTGTTCATAAGATGCTGATAAACTTCAAGAGTAATCCCACGCTGCGCACAGCGGTATCTCAGCACTTCAACGTTTCCGCTGTCACCGTAAAGGTCAAGCACGTTCGGGTACATATGCAGCAGTTTCAGCTTTCTTTCGCTCATGACTTTTCACCGCCCTTTCTTTCGATATAGCGTTTGAGAGCCGCACGGGTAGGCTGTATCGCTGTGTAGTTGGCGATACCGTACTTTGTGCCGCCGTTCTTGAATATCTCTGCCGCCGCCTTGTCAAGATCGGGCTGAACGGTTATCCTGTCGGGGTCATAGCCCGAACATTTGATCCTTATCGCAATATCATAAGCCCTTGTTCCGCTGGTGACAACTCTTGTAACGCCGTTGAATATCGAGAAATTTATATCCCATATCCACGAAACGTCCGTGCCGTCAGCGATGTTGTCATTCAGTACGAACAGCAGTTCTTTTTCGCCCTTGTCCTGATTGAGCAGACGAAGCGTCATGTTTGCGCCGACAGGATTTTTCGCAAGGTTCAGGAGCATTGAAGCGTTTGCAGTCTCGAACTTTTCAAGTCTGCCGTTGTTGACCTCGAACTTGCCGAACACCTTTTTGACAACTCTGTGGTCGATGTTATACAGCTTTGACACCGCATATACTGCCGACAGGTTGTACAGGTGGTAGATGCCCATGTGCTTTGTGGTGTAGCTTTCGCCCTCGAAAGAAAAGCTGTTGTTCTCAAAGTCGATGCTTTGCAGCTGAACATAAGGCTTGATGTTTCCATAGCCGCATTTCGGACAGTGGAAACGCCCGATGTGTGAATACTGATAGTAGTCATAGGCAAGTTCCTCGCCGCATTTCGGGCAGAAGCGTCCCTCGCCTGCTTCGTAAAGTTCGTCAGTCGCACCCTCGTACTTTTCAACATTATAATAGTAAACGTTCTTGTTCTTTGGGTTGGAGTAGCCCAAGCGTGCAACGTTCGGGTCATCGGCGTTCAGAACCAGATTCCCGTTATAGGTCTTTAAGAACTTGTGTATCTTTAAGATAAGCGTTTCGACCTCGCCGTTGCGGTCAAGCTGGTCACGAAAGAAATTCAGCACGACCAGCGTTTCAAGTTTCAAGTGCTTGAAGATAACGGGAACGTGCGACTCGTCCACTTCCAGCACCAGATAGTCAGCGTCGATATGACCGTTCATATCGCAGTATTGCAGGAGCATCGAACCTATGCCCGTGTCAAGGTTGTTGCCCTGCATATTGGTGATTATCTTAGCTTTCTTGCCGTTTTTGCCTTTTAGCGAGCGGAACAGATTATTCAGAAAATTCGTAGTCGATGTCTTGCCGTTAGTTCCCGTTACGGCGATTATCGGGCAGTCGCATGAGAAAACTTTGAGGTAATTCTTATTGAGCGTCCAGAGGACAAGCCCCGGGAAGTTTCCTGCGTCACGTCCCATAAGTTTAAGCGTTTTGACCATAGCCTTACCAAAAAGCACAGTCAGAAAATTGAGCGGCTTCATTTATTCACGTCTCCCAAAACAAAAATTTAGTTCACTACCATTATACCACAAAACTTTCCGCAAATCAATAGGCAAAAAAATAAATAAGAAATAAGAGATAAGAAATAAGAAATAAGGTGTGGCTTCGCCGAATATTAATATTCGTGTATTATATATATAGTCTTTTATCTGTTAACTTTCATCTATTAACTTTTGAAAGCCCCGAGCCGTACTATCTTTTGTCCAAGACAAAATAAAAGTGCGAGGGCATTGAGCCGTCCGCCCGAGGACCCCGAGGACCCGAGCACCTGTTAAATTAATGTTAAGGGGGTTGACAGATGCCGAGATATGTGTTATTATAAATGTATAGGTGTGAGATCGTTGATGAGCCGTTTATTCTTTACTTAAACGTTTAAGATACGGCACACACACATCCTTAGAGTTGGAGGAATAAAAATGGCAAAGAAGATCGGAGTGCTTACAAGCGGCGGCGATGCCCCCGGAATGAACGCAGCCGTCAGAGCTGTTACAAGAGCTGCACTCAGCAAGGGAATGGAAGTTATCGGTATCCAGAGAGGATACGTTGGACTTCTCGACAGAGAATTTGTTAACATGAGCGCAAGAACTGTTTCGGGCATAATCCAGAGAGGCGGTACTTGCCTTTACACAGCAAGATGCCCCGAATTCCGCAATATGGATGGCGTTCGCAAGGGTAAGGCTGTCTGCGAGGAAATTGGTCTTGAAGGTCTTGTTGTTATCGGCGGTGACGGTTCGTTCAGAGGTGCAGGCGACCTTTCAAGCCTCGGTATCCCCTGCGTAGGTATCCCCGGCACTATCGACAACGACATCCAGTGTACTGAATATACCATCGGCTATGACACCGCAATGAATACCTGCATCGAGATGATCGACAAGCTGAGAGATACTACTCAGTCTCATGACCGCTGCTCCGTTGTTGAAGTAATGGGCAGAAAAGCAGGCTATATCGCAGTAAACGTTGCCATTGCTGTCGGCGCTGAGGCTTGCATCACCCTCGAAAGAGAGTATGACCTTGACGCTATTGCCGCTAAAATGGTAAAGACTGCTTCCGAAAAGGACGGCAAGCACCACTTCATTATCGTTGTTGCTGAGGGCGTTGGTCAGACTGACGTTATCGCAAGAAGCCTTCAGGAAATGACAGGCATCGAAACAAGAGCAACTATCCTCGGTCACGTTCAGAGAGGCGGCTCGCCTACACTGAGAGACAGAGTTCTTGCTACCGAAATGGGCTACCACGCTGTTGAACTGCTCGAACAGGGCATCGGCAACCGCATCGTTGGTCTTAAAGACGGTAAGGTATACGATATTGACTTGCAGGAAGGTCTTGCAATGAAAAAGCCTTTCCTTGACAGAAGATACGATATTTTCTACGATACAGCTTATTGATCGCAGAAGTTTTCGTAGTCAGGGCATTTTCCCTGACGATCATTACAGAGTAGAGTACTGTGCGTAAAGTGCCTGACGGACGGGGAGTTGCCATCGGGACGAAAAGGGCTTGTCCCTTGCGGTGCAGTTCTCGCATCCCGCTGAATGCAAATTTCAAAAGCTCTTTTTGTGAGAACCTTTGATAATGCACGAGGCTGTGTGTGTAATAAGGAGGTCTACACATGAAGAGCTTTTTTTCTATGTTCGCAAAGTCGGCTAAGGAACTGACAAAGATCAGAACGCTGACTATCACAGGTATTTTTATCGCCGTGTCAATGGTGCTGGAAATGTATTCCATTGACCTGCCCTATGCGAAGATAAACTTTGCATTTCTGGCGATCGCCGTTATCGGAATGCTGTTCGGTCCGACAGTCGGCTTTATGGCAGGTCTGATATGTGATGTTGTGGGCTTTATGGTTCACCCAACAGGCGGTTTTCTGCCTATTTATACGCTGGTTGCAGGCGTGCAGGGACTTATCTACGGTATCTGCCTGTACATAAAAAATGACAGTCATTCGATAATCGTCCGCTTTAAGTACAGCAGCCGTGAGATCGACATCACTTTGTTCCTGAGAGCGCTGCTTGCACGTTTTCTCGATGTTATCATCATAAATCTTGTGATAAACACCACGCTGAACCTGCACTACAAATTCATTCATGAGGATTCCCTGAGTGCAGCGCTGGTAGCACGTATCGCCAAAAACGTTATTGAACTTGTGGCTGATATTCCGCTGCTGTTTATCCTGCTCCCTGCTGCACTTGCGGCTTACAAACGTATGGGCGGTACACACTCAAAAGAGATCCAGGCAGGCGCTTGAACCAAAACTTAAACAACTCCCCGAAAAAAAGCGAGGTATGGAAAAACTCCGTACCTCGCTTATTTTTTACAGTAAAACGTTTTATTTTGACTTGGAAGCTTCGAGCGCTCTTGCAAGCTGGTCGGGACATGAAGTTCCTCTGCCGTTGCAGTCGGTCTCTTTGAGCAGCGAGATTATCTCGTCAACAGGTCTGCCTGCCGCAAGCTTTGCAACGCCCTGAGTGTTGCCGCTGCAACCGCCGACAAACTGCACCGACTTCACGATGCCGTCCTCAACTTCAAAATTTATCTGCCTTGAACAGACCCCACGAGGGGTATAGCTGTATTTTGCCATTGTAATTCCTCTTTTATCAAATGTTGTTTATATCGGTTGCGTGTTTTTTTGCCTTGTACCTGTTCTTTTTGATGAGTTCAAGAAGTTTTTGCATATTTTCATCATCGGTGAAGCGGCTACCAATGTGTGTTGGTACAGCGTTATAAAGCCCATGAAAATCCGAGCCGCCTGTCGCAATAAGCCCGTGCGCTTTGCACTTTTCGAGAAGTATTTTCTGCTGTTCGGCGTTTGCGGAGTAATGAAAGACCTCGATGCCGTCAAGCTTTCCCTTCTCAATAAGTTCATCGAGCAAGCGCAGATCACCGTTGCCGTAACCTACCATGAACGGGTGAGCCATGACAGCCACGCCCTTTGACGAGTGAATAAGATCAAGCACAAAGTTCACATCAGGATATTCTCTGGTGACGAGACAATCGCCGTCAGGATAGCCGAAAAGCTTTGAGTTTACTTCGCCGTAAAGTTCGGTTGCGTAGCCATAGTTCACCAAAGCCCTCATGATATGCTGCTTGAATATGCTCTTTGAACCCTTTGTGTACACCTTAACGGCGTTTTCGGGGATCGGGTATATCTCCATGACTTTTTCAATCATGTCCTTTGCGCACTCTGTCCTGATCGAGCAGGATTTCAGGCACAAGCCTTCGAGCCTGTCGGGTTTTTGCGGAGCGTAGCAGAGGATATGCACCTTGCTGCCTCGTTCCTTATCCCACGCAGAAAGTTCGACCGAGGGAATGATGTTCACTCCGTATCGTTCGCCGAGGATCTGCGCACGGTTCGAGGACGAAAGGGTGTCGTGGTCGGTGATCGCAAGGTAGTCAAGGTTCATGCGCTTTGCTTGCAGAATGACCTCCTCGATGCCCAGCGAGCCGTCAGAAAGTGTTGTATGACAATGCAGATCGCCTATCATAAGCTCACCTCCGAAACTATTGAAGCGGTTTGCCGATAGCTAAAATTTCTGCAATCTATTATAACATATTTTCAGACAGATTGCAAGCGATTTTGTAAAATTTGGATATTTTTACGCAGTTTCAAATAAAAAATTGTATATTTAAACAAATATCGAGCGTTCAGCTTGTACATTTTCACAGCATGAAATTCGGGAAAAACTTCTTTACGAACCACACTTCGCCAACTGTGAAGCGTCTTCCGTTAAGAACTTCAAGCGAACCTGCATCGGTCGAAAAGTGAAATTCAAGGCTGTGGGAGCAGAGCGCCTGCGTTTTAATATTGTATGCACGATTGATGCGGTTTATTCCGTATTTTCCGTCGCCCAACAGGGGGCAGCCGATGTGCGCCATGTGCGCCCTGATCTGGTGAGTGCGCCCAGTGACAAGTTCGATCTCGCACAGCGCAAGCCCGTTTTCGGTGTCCTGCGCAAGCACATGATATTTTGTTACCATTGTTTTCCAGCCGTCAAGACGTTTGTTACTTACCGAAACCGTTTTCGTTCGTTCGTCCTTGAAGCAGTAGTCATGCAAAGTGTCGGCTTTTTTGGGCGGTATGCCAACGGTTATGCAGAGATATTTTTTCGTAAGTTCCCTGTCACGGATCTTCTGATCCATGACCCTCAGCGCCTCGGCAGTCTTTGCGCAAATGACGATACCCTGTGTATTTCGGTCGATCCTGTTGCACAGCGAGGGCTTGAATGACAACTCGGCATCGGGGGCAAATTCGCCTTTTTTGCGGAGATATTTCAGCACACGGTTGATGAGCGTGTCAGGCGTGCCGCTCTCGTCCTCATGTACGACCAACCCGACAGGCTTGTTGATGAGCAAGATATTATCGTCCTCGAAAACGATTTCGAGATTGTTGCCTGCGGCTTCGTAGCTGGTCGGTTGGTCGGCTTTTGCGAAAAATTCATCGTTGATATACAGCGTGATAACGTCACCCTCGCAGAGTTTCTGCGAAATTTCGAGCCGTTTTCCGTTGCATTTAATGCTTTTTTTGCGGATATATTTGTACATGGCACTTTTTGGCAGGGCAGGGCAGGCTTTTTGCAGGAACTTATCCGCACGCTGACCCGCATCATTTTTGCCGATAGTAAATTCTCTCATAACTTTTTCACGAGGGTAATTACCCAGTCGTCCTCCGAAAGATCGTATTTTTCGCCGCAGAACGGACAGCATCTGACCCTTTCCGCATCGAAACTGCCGCCGCAGACGGGACACTTTACAGCTTTTATCGAGAAGCCCAGGTCTGTCGGGCGGCGCAATGACTTTTTGACTATCATTCTGAACTTGTCATTATGCTTTGTTATCTTTGTACCGTTAAAATGCAGGCAATCCATGAACATATCGACAGTTACAAAGCAAATTCCCTCGGGAGTTACGTTGTACTTCGGGATAACAAAATTGTAATATGTCGAGTCGATTATGTCAAATTTTGGTGTTTCGCCGCTTCCCTGATACACCGAAAGATTTTCGAGGTCGGGAGAATAGACCGCCGCCATGAACAGCGAGTTGAGCTTGTCACGAAAAGTTTCGAGCGAAAAGTTCGGGTCATATTTTTTCATTTCGGGTGCAAATCTCATGGAACTGCCAAAGCTGCTCATACCCCTCAAACCCTTGAAAAGTCCGGTAAACATTGACAATATCTTTGAAGCGCACCAGCCTATGTAACCCAGAAAACCTCCGCATACGCCGTATCCAAAAAGAGTGGAAGGTGAAGTTTTGCCGCCGAAAATGCACACGGCGAGCATTATGAGTATACCTGCAATGATAAAGGGAACTATCTCTTTCCAAAGTTCATTTTTGTTCCTGCTTAAATCGTTTGAGAAGTGAAAAAACTTGACAGCAGGGTACAGGTCAGAGATAAGAAACTTTGTCTCGCAGAATTTACAGCCGTTCTGAAGTTCGCCTATGGTCGAGGGTGCGCCGCAGTGCGGACAGCAGAGTGGTCTGTCGGGCGAGATCTTCTTGCCCTGCGGCATCTGTATCGTCTGATAAAGGACTGATTTTTCTGTTTTGCTGTACAAAAGCTTACCGTCCTTGTAGAATTTCTTAGCGGTTTTAACGTGGTCAAACATCACGTAATCATTGAAAACATTGTCTGTAACGGTCACATATGACCTGCCGTCGGTCGGGTCACGGTCGGTTATCTCGGTTTTGGCTTCAAGTCCGCAGGAACGCAGTTTTTCACGCTGTAAATCGAGATAAAGCTGAGTGTCACGGCTCGATCTGGGAGGTTTATTTCCGCCCGAGTACCAGTCGGACAGCCCTGCCGCAAAGTCATCATAAATATTGCTTAGTTTATTTGCCTTTTTATCGTTCATGGATAGCCTTTCTGAAATTTAATATGTATGTGAATAATAAAACGTTTAATGTTCGTATTTAGAAGCTCAGGAGCATTTCAGCACGGTTATGAATATTAACAGTCGGCAGAGAACTGTCAAAATCAATGCTTTGAAGCCGAATATTCCCGAGCCTGCGCTGGATCGAACTGTAAAGACCTCTGCCGCAAACGTGGCTCGGCATACACCCGAACGGCTGTAAACACGCCGCACGCTGCACGCCCATGTCTGCAAATGCACATATTTCCGCACCGATGAGCCAGCCGTCACCTGTCGGACAGGTGCAGGGAATGCGCTTTTCGGCGGCTTTTTTGAACTCGGGGAACGGCTCGAAACAGTCGAAACCTTTCGAGCGAATCGCCCTTACCATTTGTCTTTGGAGCGCAGTGAAATAACTGCCTGC
Source organism: uncultured Ruminococcus sp. (assembly GCA_947169885.1). Lineage (GTDB taxonomy): Bacteria > Bacillota > Clostridia > Oscillospirales > Ruminococcaceae > YE71. The sequence continues at coordinate 25,915 of CAMVRM010000029.1, read as the reverse complement.
GATCTTGTAGCCCAGCCGCACTATCGGGGACAGTCCCTGACTTTCTGCAAGGTGGCTGTCGATGTAGTAAAGGCAGTACCATGAAAAGCCGTTCACAACGACTTCTGCGCCACGTTCCCGATAGAATCCGCGCAGGTCACGGTTGCCGATCGAGCAGTATTTCATGTAAAGTTCGCCTGCAAAGCCCACACGTTTGCGCTTTTCGTCAGTGCGTTTTATGGCGGCGAAACTTTCGGCAATTTCGTAAAAACGGCGGTACATGGTAAAAGGATCAAGCCCTTTACTGCGGAATATCTCACGTTTCAGGCGCTTGGTCCACTTGCCGAAAAGGTTTTCGGCAGAGCCTTTTTCAAGTTCATACGGCACAACTCTGTCACGAAGCATCATGAGAATATCGCTGTAAAACACCGCCGCTGTACACTTGAAAAGAAACGCAGGCGTTAGCTTGAACTGTGCATCTTTTTCCATATCAAGGAAATTCAGCGACAGAACGGGAATGTCAAAACCCGCATTTTTCAGCGCACGGCGGATTATCGGGATATAGTTCGAGCCACGGCAGGCATCACCTGCCTGAGCGATGAGAAACGAGCAGTTGTCAGGGTCTAATCTGCCGCTTTTCAGGGCGTTTATCAGCTGTCCTGTCATTATCGCCGAGGGCATACAAAGGTCGTTGTGGACGTATTTCAGCCCTGTATCAAGCACACCCTCGGTGTTGTAAAGCACCAGCACTCTCACATTTGCTGAGGCGAAAGCGCATTTGAGCAGTCCGAACGTATCGTCAAGCATTGCAGGGATAAGGATCGTGTGTTTTGGTTTATTTTTCATGCAGACACCTCCTGCTGATGTTGACGAAAAATGTGCCGAAAATATTACTTGTCGGCGGTATTTTTTTTCGGAAGAAGCTTTTTGAGATACTGCCCTGTGTAGGAATTCGGGTCATCGGCGACTTGTTCGGGAGTGCCCGTGCAGACGATCGTGCCGCCGCCGCTTCCGCCCTCGGGTCCTAAGTCGATTATGTGGTCAGCCGACTTTATCACGTCAAGATTATGCTCGATGACAAGCACTGTGTTTCCGCTGTCGGCAAGCTTTTGCAGAACTTCGATAAGCTTGTGAACGTCCGCAGAGTGAAGTCCTGTGGTCGGCTCGTCAAGGATGTAGAAAGTCCTGCCCGTTGCACGCTTTGAAAGCTCGGTCGCAAGTTTTACACGCTGAGCCTCGCCGCCCGAAAGCGTTGTCGCAGGCTGACCTATTTTGACGTAACCTAAGCCGACTTCAACGAGCGTGTCCATGCGGCGCTTGATCTTCGGTATATTCTCGAAAAAGCGTGCGCCCTCCTCAACGGTCATTTCCAGCACGTCATAAATGCTCTTGCCCTTGTAGCGCACTTCCAGCGTTTCACGGTTGTAGCGTCTGCCGTGGCAGACCTCGCAGGGGACGTAAACATCGGGCAGGAAGTGCATCTCGATCTTTAAGATGCCGTCACCCTCGCAGGCTTCGCACCTGCCGCCTTTGACATTGAACGAGAAACGCCCTGCGCCGTAGCCGTGAGCCTTTGCGTCGGCAGTTGTTGCGAAAAGTTCACGTATATCGCCGAAAACGCCTGTGTAAGTCGCAGGGTTCGAGCGTGGAGTCCTTCCTATCGGCGACTGGTCGATGTGTATCACCTTGTCAAGATTTTCCAGTCCCTCGATGCGGTCGAACTTGCCGGGGCGTGTCCTTGCATGGTTGAGCTGTGCGCTCAGGTGCTTTGAGATTATCTCGTTGACGAGCGAACTTTTTCCCGAACCGCTCACACCCGTCACGCAGGTGAACATTCCGAGCGGTATTTTCACATCAATATTTTTCAGGTTGTTCTCGCAAGCGCCGTAAACGCTTAGGAACTGACCGTTCCCCTCACGCCGCTTTTCGGGAACAGGAATTTTCAGCGCACCCGAAAGGTATCTGCCTGTCCATGAGCGCTCGCACTTCATTATCTCGTCCACCGTTCCCGTGCAGACTATCTCGCCGCCGTGAACGCCTGCCCCGGGACCCACGTCCACGATGAAATCTGAAGCACGCATAGTGTCCTCATCATGCTCAACGACAATGAGCGTGTTGCCGAGGTCACGCAGGCGTTTGAGTGTGGCAATAAGCTTGTCATTGTCACGCTGGTGCAGACCGATAGACGGCTCATCAAGGATATACAGCACGCCAACCAGCGACGAACCTATCTGTGTTGCAAGGCGTATGCGCTGACTTTCACCGCCCGAAAGAGTTCCGCTTGAACGTGAAAGTGTCAGGTATTCAAGTCCCACGCTGTTCAGGAAACCTAAACGTTCACGGATCTCCTTGATTATGCGTTCGCCTATGAGCGAATCACGGTGGCTGAGTTTTAAGTTATTGAAGAAATCCAGCGCTTCGGTAACGCTCAGTTCGGTAAGTTCAAAGATGTTCAGACCGCCGACTGTTACTGAAAGGCTCTCTTTGTTCAGCCTGCGACCCTTGCAGTCGGGGCAGGGGTGTTCGCTCATGTAGCTTTCTATCTCGGCTTTTGCGGCTTCGGTGGCGTTTTCCTTGTTGTATCGGCGTTCAAGATTGTTGATAACGCCCTCGAACGAAGCAGAATAAAGGTCGCCGAACCAGCCCACACCTCTTTCAAGTTCCAGCTTTTCGCCGCCCGTGCCATAGAGGAACAGGTCGAGCTGATCTTTTTTCAGCTTCTTTACGGGAACATCGAGCGAAACGCCGTATTTCTCGCTTATCGCCCTGAAATAGTTCATAGCTATGCTGTCATCGCCCAGCGAGTTCCAGCCGCTCGCTTTTATTGCGCCCTCACGTATCGAGAGGTTTTTGTCGGGAATGATGATGTCGGGGTCAACTTTCTTGAATACTCCAAGACCTGTGCAGGTGGGGCAAGCGCCGAACGGATTGTTGAACGAGAACATTCTCGGCTGTAATTCGGGCAGGGAGATACCATGCTCGGGGCAGGCGTAGCTTGTGGAAAAGACCATTTGTTCGCCGCCCTGAACATCAACTACCACCATGCCGTCAGTCAGCCCCGTGATAAGTTCGATCGAATCGGAAAGCCGTCCCTTTATGCCGTCCTTGATGATGAGCCTGTCCACAACTATCTCGATGATGTGCTTTTTGTTCTTGTCAAGCTTTATGTCATCGCTAAGTTCATAGTCCTCGCCGTCGATACGCACACGCACAAAGCCCTGTTTGCGTGCGTTTTCCAGTTCACGCTTATGCTCGCCCTTTCTGCCCTTGACTATCGGCGCAAGCAGAAGTATCTTTGTGCGCTCGGGCAGTTCCATGATGCTGTCAACTATCTGGTCAACGCTCTGCTGGTTTATCTCACGTCCGCAGACAGGGCAGTGCGGAACGCCTATGCGTGCATAGAGCAGTCGCAGATAATCGTAGATCTCCGTCACCGTACCGACTGTTGAGCGTGGGTTTTTCGAGGTGGTCTTCTGGTCGATCGAGATAGCAGGCGACAGCCCCTCGATAGAGTCAACATCGGGCTTTTCCATTTGTCCCAAAAACTGCCTTGCGTAGCTTGAAAGCGACTCCATATAGCGGCGTTGACCGTCTGCGAATATGGTATCGAACGCAAGCGAAGATTTTCCCGAACCCGAAAGCCCTGTCATAACGATAAGCTTGTCACGGGGTATCTCAACATCAACGTTTTTAAGGTTATGCTCTCTTGCACCACGAATAACGATCTTGTCCTTTTGCATTTAAACTCTCCCTTTTTCTATCGTATATATACCTTATTGCTCTTTTTTATTTAAGATGCCTGCAAGCACAGCACCCGAGATGTTGTGCCATACAGAAAAGACTGCCCCGGGAACGGTAGCCATTGCCAGATCGGGAAAAGCAGAACCTGCAAGCGTTGTGGCAAGCCCCGAATTCTGCATACCTACTTCAATGGAGATAGCTTTCTTTCTCGGCAGATCCATTTTGAAGATAACGCCGACCAGATAGCCGCACAGATAACCCAGCAGATTATGTATAATAACAACTGCAAAGATAGTCAGTCCCGTAGCAAGTATCTTTTCGCTGTTGTGCGAAACTACTGACGCTATGATAAAGCAGATAGCGGCTACTGATACCGCAGGCAAAGCATCGTTGACTTTCTGTGTGAAATTCCCGAACAGCTTGTTTACCAGCAGTCCCAGCCCTATCGGGATGATAACTACCTGAATGATAGATAAAAACATCGACATGACATCAACGCTGACGGTTGTTCTCAGATAAAGATATGTCAGCATCGGCGTGAGTATCGGCGCAAGCAGTGTGTTGATGCTTGTCATTCCCACAGAAAGGGCAGTGTCGCCTTTTGCAAGATAGGTCATGACGTTGCTGGATGTTCCTCCGGGGCAAGTCCCCACAAGCATCACTCCGACAAAAAGCTCGTTGTCAAGCCCGAACAGCTTTCCGAGCAAAAAGGCGATGAGCGGCATAAAAACAAACTGCGACAGACAGCCTGTCAGAACATCTTTCGGTCTTTTGAACACAACTGAAAAATCAGACAGCTTCATCGTTGTTCCCATTCCGAACATGACGATCATCAAAAGATAATTCACCCAGCTTGTCTGTATCCAGAGGCAGGTCTTAGGCAGCAGCAGTGCCAGAGCCGCAATGACTAAAACTACCCACGCCATATACTTTCCGAGTATCTCACTGATCTTTTTCATATACTTTTCCCCCAATTTATGTAACTATCGGTTCTCAATATTCATAAAACTCAAACTCGTTGACAAAATCTTCTTCAAGCGTCATACTGCCGTGTTCGGGATTTCTTGAAACGCCTATTACCGCAGGATTGTTAAGCTTGAAAATATCTTCCTCGCCGTGACTGAAAACATCTTCGGTGTAGCTGTAAACATAAGGCTGACAGTTTATGCCGTTTGCGATAAGCAGGTCATTGAGCTGCTTGTACTTGTTTTCAAGGTCGGCAGAGTCGGTGGTGCAGAAACTCACCGTGTAAACATTTCCCGAAGACAGATATTTCTCAAAGGTGGTATCGCCGTCAAAGTCAGCGGTAACATAGTCCTTTTCAAGACACACACGGTAAGTCCCGTCATACACCGCACCCATTATCTGCCCCAGCAGGTCAGTGGTATCTTTCTCGTAAAGCTTTGCGATATAGTTGCTTGCGGCATGACCGTCATCGGCATAGACAACGGCTATGTTTTCATTGGGAAGTTCGTCGCACTTAGCGTAAAAATGCGCCGCAACGCCCGTATGTTTTCCGAAAACGCCGCCCGAACCCACAGGAAAATCCCATTTGCCCGCATAACTGAAACTTATGCCGAACTGTTCGTTCAGCGCTTTGAGCGCCGCTTTTTGGTTCTTTGGGCTGTTCATATAGTCTCCCGTAAGCCTTCCGCACCCTGCAAGCAGAAGCGCCGCCGCAAGGGGAAAAATGATATATCTCTTTTTCATTTTACTGCCTTTCATCAGAAGTAGCTTCTGAACACATATTTCCGTTTAAAGCCTTTTTCGAGTGTTTTCTCAGATCCTTCCGTCATCATCTTGCCATGCTTCAATTCAATATCCAGCGCATGGACATTAACGCTCTCATCTAAGTAGACATTTTCTTTAAAATGGTAAGTGGTAGGCTCGCAGTTTATCTTGTTGACGATGAGCAACTGAACAAACTTGTCAAAATCCCCCTCGGGATCATCATTGTCGGTGGTATAGATGCGCACTATGTTCAGGTACTCCGACTCCAGATATTCCTCAAAGGTCGTGTCTTTGTCAAGGTCATTTACATAATAGTCGGACAAAACAACTCTGAGATCCTCATCATCGTAAACAGTGTGAGCGATCTGCCCGATAAGGTCAATAGTATCGTCCTCGTATTTTTTGTTTATGTAATCGCTTCCGAAGTTCCTGCCGTCTTCGCTGTAAACGTATATCTTTTTGCCCGGAAGGTCTTCTGCTTCGGCGTAGAATTCGAGCAGTCCGCCATGATTACCGAAAACATCACCCGAACCCACCTTTCTGTTCTCAGCAAGATAAGTGAACTTGACATCATAGCGCTTTTTCAAGGCTCTAAGCCCCGAACTCTGTATGATCCCACTGTTGGATAAGCCGCACCCTGCAAGCAGAAGCGCCGCAGGAGCAAGTGCAAGTAATAACAGTGCTTTGTATTTCATTTTGTATTCTCCTTTTGTGTCTGAACCTTTCTTTATTCTTATCTCTTATTTCTTATTTAATTATTGTTTCCGTTTCGCAGTTCGTTTATTTTATCTCTGAGGTAAGCGGCGTGTTCAAATTCAAGCAGTTTTGCCGCCTCTTTCATCTGCTTTGTCAACTTGTCGATAAGATGCTGAGTCTCGGCTTTCGTAAGCTTGGACTTCTGCCTTGCGCTGTACTCAACTTCTTCTTTCGTCGATATTTCGATAACATCACGAACGTCCTTGATGATCGTCTTGGGAGTTATGCCGTGTTCCTCGTTATACTTCATCTGCATCTCACGGCGGCGGTGTGTCTCACGAATTGCACGTTCCATTGAACCCGTCACAATATCCGCATACATGATAACGTGACCCTCGGCGTTTCGTGCCGCACGTCCTGCCGTCTGAATAAGCGAACTCTCGGAACGCAGGAAGCCCTCCTTGTCCGCATCAAGTATCGCCACAAGCGACACTTCGGGAATGTCAAGACCCTCTCTTAACAGGTTTATACCCACCAGAACATCAAACTCGCCCAGACGCAGATCACGTATTATCTCCATGCGTTCGATCGTGTCTATATCGTGGTGCATATACCTGACTTTTATGTCAAAGCCTTTCAGGTAGTTCGTTAAGTCCTCAGCCATTTTCTTTGTGAGCGTTGTCACAAGAACTCTCTGCTTGCGGCTTATGCGCAGATTTATCTCGCTCAGCAGGTCATCTATCTGACCCTCAGTGGGACGAACGTCTATCTCGGGGTCGAGCAGACCTGTCGGACGGATAAGCTGTTCAACTATCCTGTCGCTCTTTTCACGCTCGATAGGTCCGGGGGTCGCTGAAACGAAAATCGCCTGCCCGATGTGCGAATAGAACTCATCAAATGTCAGCGGACGGTTGTCCCTTGCTGACGGCAGTCTGAAACCATAGTCGATGAGCGTGTCTTTTCTCGCACGGTCGCCTGCATACATACCTCTCACCTGCGGCAGGCTGACATGGCTCTCGTCCACCATGAGCAGAAAATCTTTCGGCAGGTGGTCGAGCAGTGTGTAAGGCGTTGAACCAGCAGGACGGCGTGAAAGCACCCTTGAATAGTTCTCGATGCCCGAGCAGAAACCTATCTCTTCAAGCATCTCGATGTCATAATTGGTGCGTTCTTTAATGCGCTGTGCTTCAATGAGCATATCGCGCTTTTGGAAGTATTCAACACGTTCTTCCATTTCCGCACGAATATCCTCGATAGCTTCAAGCATCTTCTCCTTGCCTACGATGTAATGCGAAGCAGGGAACACCGCCGCATGAGCAAGCCTTGAAATGACCTCGCCCGTCACCACATTTATCTCGCTTATGCGGTCGATCTCGTCGCCGAAAAACTCAACTCTGAGCGCCGTATCGGTGTTGGCGGCAGGGTAGATCTCCACGATGTCGCCACGCACCCTGAACTTGTTTCGTGAAAAGTCGATGTCATTTCGTTCGTACTGTATGCCCACGAGCTTTGCCACAAGTTCCTCACGGCTCATTTCCATTTCGGGGCGCAGAGATACAACCATTGACTTGTATTCCTCGGGGTCGCCCAGAGAGTAGATACAGCTGACCGATGCGACGATTATAACGTCACGGCGTTCGGCGATAGCAGAAGTTGCGGAGTGGCGCATTTTGTCGATCTCATCGTTTATCGAACTGTCCTTTTCGATATAAACATCCTTGCTGGGGATATAAGCTTCGGGCTGGTAGTAGTCGTAGTAGCTGACGAAGTATTCCACGGCGTTATGCGGGAAGAACTCACGGAACTCCGAGCATAGCTGTGCCGCAAGTATCTTGTTGTGAGCAAGCACAAGTGTTGGGCGGTTGACACGGGCGATAACGTTCGCCATGGTGAACGTCTTGCCTGAACCTGTAACGCCGAGCAGTGTCTGTTCTTTAAGCCCGTTATTTATGCCCTCTACAAGCTGTTCGATCGCCTGCGGCTGGTCGCCCGAGGGCTTATAGTCGCTGACAAGTTCAAAATGATCCATGATGCACCTCCGTGATATTTATAGCAATCCAAGAAAATACCAACACAAATCTTTCGGATAAAATTCCACATTGCTGCGTCAAACTCCCTTGCAGGGCGACAGCCCAACTGCGGTCGTTTTCCTTGCACTGTGAAATTTTCTCTCGAAATCTTTATGTTGCTATTTTCTTGTATTGCTATAAGAATATACATTATTATTATACTGCAAAAATGCGTCATATCAAACAGTGAATATGCGAAAAAATTATGACCAAATCATGAATGAACCTTAGAAAGAAATCACAGTGCCAAAAGAGAAAATGTCAAAAAATAACAGCATCATTGCGGATTTTTTCAAAAATTCTCTTGCAAACCGAACTGTTTTGTGGTATAATTAATTCAACAGATATAAGAACCTGTCTTCACAAGACTCTGTACGTGTCTTGTGAAGACAGGTTCTGAAAGGAAATCACCAATGAAGCTTAAAAAAGGATTTATCATGCACGGTTCGGGCAGGGAAGTCATGCTCGTGGCGGCAGGCGCATCGGATTTTAACGGGCTTGTCAAAGGAAACAAGACTTTCGGTGCGATACTTGCGCTTTTGAAAAATGACATATCGGAAGCGGAGATAGTCTCGGCACTGCATGAGAAATACAACGCCCCGAGCGGCGTTATCGAACAAGATGTCAGCCATGCGCTTTCCGAACTTCGCAGGATCGGAGCGCTCGAAGAATAGGAGGATAGCTATGAAATTCAGATTAACGGTCAAGAAGAAGCTCTCTAACGTTGAGTTCGGCGAAGCAGAGCCATGCACAAACGTTTCGCCCGACGGCAGTTTTGAAGCGGACAGCCTGCCTTTTGCAAGGCGTGACTGCAACGCCCATGTTCGTGCGTGGTGCGAGGGTCACGGACTGAAAATGCGCACCCAGAAAGATTGGACTAAGAATATGCGCACCAAAGTTCTTGAAAAGCAGGTCATGGTGCAGAACGGCGCAAAGCCCGAGACTTACGTGTTCATGATAGAAGAATAAGCCGCCAAAGCGGATAATGTAAACTTTTTATGAACGCTATTGACAACCCCGAAATTATATGTTATAATATCAGAGTTGAATGCGTTGCTAGCTCAGCTGGATAGAGTGACTGGCTACGAACCAGTAGGTCGGGGGTTCGAGTCCCTCGCAGCGCATTACGGAAATCGCACGTTTCGGCATAAGTCGGAGCGTGTGTTTTTTTGCATGGATTTTGGAAATGTGCTGATTTAGCGTGGTTTTTGCGTGTTCACCGAGGTTCATATCCATATATAATCAGGCTTTGATTTTCGGATTTGTTTTGCCCTTAGACGAACGGAAATGCCCTTCAGAGTCGTCTGTGACGGAGATGGGAAAAATTATCCGCTGAAAAGAAAAAGGCTCAGAGAGTGTTCTCCGAGCCATATGTTCATATCAATATTGTTGCAGTAAAAACATTATCATTCAACTCCGCACCTACTGTCCAGCCGAGCCTGTCACATAATAGCTTCACGACATACAACCCCAGTCCGCTGCCGCCTGCCGTCCGTGCATCCATACGGTAGAACGGCTCGAACACTCTGTCAACATCGAGTGATGTGCTGTCCGCAATGGTATTGGATACACATAATACCACCCGATCACCGTCCTGTTTCAGTTTAACGCCGAAGCTGTCAGAGGTGTATTTCTGTGCATTGGACATAAGATTGCTTAGTATCCGTGTCAGACAATGCACATCAGCCTGTATCATGATACCGTCGGCAATATCAAAGTCGGTTTTGATTGCTCTTTCGGCTATCCATGAATGCTGTTCCAGCACAGTTTCGGTCAGAAGATTACTGAAATTAACTTCTTCTATACTCAGCTCATCACTGCCGTTTTCTATCTTCGTCAGCTCGAAGAATTCGTCGGAAAGCTCCTTGAGATACTGATTTTTTTGCATGGCAATGCTGAGATACTCCGCATTCTTATCCGACAGTTCACCGCTTTTCCCGATCATTTGCAGATAGCCGAGCGATGCCGTCAGCGGTGTGCGGAAGTCATGAGATATACCCGAAATGACCGTGCCGAGCTGCTTTTTTCGCTCCTCATATTCCACACCGAGCCGCCGCTGAATGTCGGTATGTTCATTGACTTTTACAGCAAGTTCCACAAGGTCTTTATCAAAATCCGTGACTTTGACAGGCTGTTTGTAATCGCTGTCTTTCAGCTTTTCAAGCTCCTGCGAGAAGCGGCGGATATTCTTTTTCAGTGAGATATATTTCCACAGCAGGGCGCACAGAAAGACAAAGAGGCACACGCAGGCTGTTGCAAGAATCATTTCCATAAGCGTGTACCTCCATAATATTATCAATTGTTTATCGTAAGCCCTGTTGCCCACTTGTTTTTGAGCGACTTGTATGCAATGGCAGTTATTACGGCTGTCATAACTATGAACGAAGCGATGACTTTTATCTCGATGTGCGCCATATCAAGCGGCATTGACAGTTCATCGAGGTCGACTATATTCATATTGCCAATTATCATCAGCTGTGTGCTTGTCAGGTAAGGTGTGAACTTTGCCGCATCTATTTTCAGGACATTTTGCAATATCACCAGCGGCATAGACTGGAACGCAAGACCGAATATAAATATCACAGTGCCTGTCGCATCTTTGAGTATTATGTTGATACCCATTGCTGTCACCGTGAGTTTTGCGGTGCATATGAATGTCAGGAGCATCATTGGAAGTGTTATGCTCCCACGGTCAAATATAACAAGAAGCAGGGCGGTCGGCAGAAAATACACCGCCGTTACCAGCATAAGTGACATGAGCATTTTGCTGAGTACCATTATCTCGGGGGGCGTGCCTTGCATTATCTCATAGTTTACAAGTCGGTTGTTGAATGTGCCTGCGATAAGCGCAGTTATGCCGCCTACGGCTATCGCCATACCCATTGAGGAATGTACGAAGAACATTTCGGCGGTGATCTCAAGACCGTCACTTCCCGAATACTGGAGCATGACCGCACACATACCCAAAAACAGCAGGATAAGCAGGCAGTTTCCAGAATGCCTGAGCCTGAACCATTCTGCTTTCATAAGATTATTCATTCCTGCCACCCACCTTTTCCAGATAATAGTCCTCTAAGTTCTGACCTTCCTCATTCAGCTTGGTGATGACAAGTCCGCTGTCGGTCAGCGTTTTTGAGATGTGCGGAATGTCGCCGAGCCGCTCAAAAATATGTATCTCCTCGCCGTGAATGACCTTGTAATCGGATATTTGCAGCTTATCTTCGAGGACTGCCGCCGTTTTGTTGATGTCGTCCGTCTGCAAGGCAATATGACCTCTGCACTTCACAAGCAGCTCTTCACGGCTGAGATTTTCGATCAGCTCACCGTGACTGATGATAGAGAAATCGGTGCAAAGTTCGGACAACTCCGACAGCAAATGGCTTGAAATGAGGACGGTCACGCCCCATTCCTCCTGCATACGCTTGATGAGCTGGCGGACTTCCACAATACCCTCCGGATCCAGCCCGTTCACAGGCTCGTCCAGCACCATGATCTCGGGCTTTGGCAGAAGTGCCATACCGATACCGAGCCGCTGTTTCATACCAAGAGAAAATTTGTTTGCACGCTTTTTACCAGTATTTGCAAGCCCGACAAGCTCCAATATCTCATCAATGCGCTTTTCATCGGGATAGCCCCGAAGATAGCGGATATACTCCAAATTCTGACGGGCTGTCATTGAGCCTGCAATGATCGGCTGTTCGATCATAAAACTCATTCTTGCACGGGAATCGTCAAGGTTTTCGGAACTGCCGAACAGTTCCAGTTCTCCCTTTGTCTGAAAGAACAATCCTGCCAATATCTTCATGATCGTTGTCTTGCCTGCGCCGTTAGGTCCTATCAATCCGCAGATATGTCCGCACTCCACCGTCAAACTGAAATCATGCAGAACTTCCTGCTTTTTATAGGACTTGCAAAGTCCCCATACTGTAATAACATTGTCAGCCATTGTTATCACCCTTTCTTTTGTTCTGAAATTATTGTAACACATAAGGGTAAAGAAAAGGTTAAGCGAATGGTTAAGAAAAGGTTAAGTTACAAGACGATAGCCCATACCCCAGACCGTTTCGATATACTCGTTGTCGGGATCGAGCTTTTTCAGCTTGGAGCGGATATTGCTCATGTGGACTTTCACCGTGTTGTCGTCACTGAGGTAATTCTCACCCCATACGCTTTCAAAGAGGTTCGCTTTCGACCACAGTTTAGTGGGAGTTTTGAGCATCAGCTCCAGAATCGCAAATTCCTTACTTGTCAGAGTGAGTGTTTTGCCGCAGACGGCTGCATTTCCTGCCGTGATGTCAAGCGTCAGATTCTTGTAGGTCAGCACTTTCGGTTCGGCATCTTTATGGGCGTTTCCCTCATACCGCCGCAGAACGGCTTCCACACGGACAAGCAGTTCATCAAGGTCAAAGGGCTTTGTGATGTAATCATCAGCACCCATTCGTATCAGGTCTATCTTTGAGCGTGTCTCACTTTTTGCCGACAGCACGATCACTGGAATATCGGAAAATTCCCGTATCTTCTGCAAGACCATATCACCGCTCTGAAACGGCAGCATCAGGTCAAGTATCAGGAGCGACAGATCACTTTGCTCCCGAACGATACGGACGGCATCAAGTCCGTTCAAAGCAGACAGCGTTTCAAAGCCCTGCGAGGACAGGTATTCACATATAAGGCGGTTTATCTCCCTGTCGTCCTCAGCGGTCAGTATCTTTTTCATGGTATGCCTCCCGAATGAATGTGTTTATTGTAATAATTATAACATAGTTCGGAGGAAAGGTCAATCGGCAGAAAAGAAAAAGCATAGCCCTGAGCATAGGACTATGCTTTTTGTGATGATATGATTGAAGTAATATATATTTTCTCATTAAATATTTTTTCCAAAATCCCTATTGACATCATGATAAAATTATGATAAAATATTATCAAAGGAGCGTGATGTTATGATAGATATTCGACCTGTATCAGACCTCAGAAACAAGTTTCCCGAGATTGAAGCATCCGTTCAGGAGGGCAATCCGATCTTTCTTACCAAGAACGGTTACGGAACTATGGTGGTTCTGAGCATTGAGCAGTATTCCGACCTGATAAATAATGTTGAAGCAAAGCTTGATGAAGCTGACAGACTATCGGAACTTAGCGACAAACGGCTCTCTCATGACGAAGTTTTCGGGAAGCTGAGGAAATCGCATGAATAAGAATTACAAGCTCCGTTATCTGCCGGTCTTTGCGGATGATTTGCAGGAAGCGGTTGACTATATCACGATAGTTCTTAATAATCACACAGCCGCTGAACGTCTTATTGATGATACCGAGCAAGTTATTCTGAAAAAACTGGAATCACCCGAAGCATTTAGTCCTTATGTATCAAAAAAGAATCGTCAGCATCAGTATTATCGCATCAACATCCGCAACTATTCCGTGTTTTACGTTGTGATAGATGATGTTATGGAGGTCAGGAGATTTATTTACAGCAAAAGTGACATCGGGACACTTATTTGATATTACAGCTTCATAAACTCCTATAAAATCTCTGTTCCAACCTCCAACTCAGGGCACTAATAGGGCACTGAGTTCCCAAAAAGCTACGAAACAAGATTTCAAATCGCAACAAGACAATTTAAAACTACTTTGATTTTGCTTGGTTTTCGCATTTTACAACAGATTAAAATAGTTCCGTAATTTGCCTACGAACCAGTAGGGCGCATGATCTCATGCAAGGGGTTCGAGTCCCTCGCAGCGCATTGAAGAAATTCACGCTTCGGCAAAAGTCGGGGCGTGTTTTTTGTTGTATATACGTCTTTATCTTTTATCTATTATTTTATTTGTTTTCGCAGAAAGCAAGTAACAAGACCCCGACTGTGTGGCATTCACAATCGGGGTCTCGCTTAAAGGAGAACCGTTTTCATAAAGAAAACTGTTTTAGTGTAGAAAACTTGACATTTAATTCAGGTGGGATATTATTCGATAGTAACTGTGATCGCTCTTGCGTTCACGTTTCTAACGTCCCAGTTGCCGCCGACCTTAGCGCAAACGACCATCTTGTATGTGCCTGCTGCAAGCTTAGGCGATGTGAAGGAAGTAACACTGCTGTCAACAGTTGCCTGTACCTTCCACTTGCCTGAGATCAAAACAGCTATGCCGTACTGTTCAGCCTTGTCAACAGGTGTCCAGTTGAGCTGTATCTTTCTGCCGCTTACCTGAGATTCAACTACGGGATAGCTTGTGGGCAGTTCAGACAAAGCCTGAACGGTTATAGCGTGTGTGAAGTCAGCGCACCAAATGTTCTGCGTCATGGGGATAACGGTTACTTCGTAATCAGTGTCGGGCTGGAGACCTTCAAGAACACAGCTTGTTGTGAAGCCTTCCTGGAGGATCTTCCATTCGCCGTCTACCTTGCCGCAAACTGCGTATCTCTCAGCGCCTTCAACAGCGTTCCATGTCAGCTTGACGCTCTTGTCGCCAGGAGTGGAAGTAACGTCGATAGCCTCGGGGCTGGTGATCACAACTTCCTTGGTATCGGTGAATACCTCGCCGTCTAACTCGAAGGAAGCAGTGTAAGTATACAGACCGTCCTCAGTGTAAGTAGGAGCTTTCTTAACAAGTTCAACGTCTGCATCGAAGCTCTCGGTTGCGCCGCATTCAGAGCAGGTGAGAACGACCTTAGCGGAGTTCTTTTCGCCCCAAACAAATTTCGGGTCGCTGTAAGAGTGAGTGTCGAGCTTTTCGATAACTGTGTCAGCAAGTTCGATCTCCTTGTAGGAATCGCCGTCAAGCTCATAGTACTTGCCGTCAGAACCCTTGTAATATTCCTTGTTGCCTTCCTTAGCGCAGGTAGCATCAACAGCGGGAACAAGTTCAACAGTTATAGCAGGGATCGTGGAAACGATAGTGTTGGTGTACTTTTTGCCCTGGAAAGTAACAGTTGCAACAATGATCTTCTTGCCCTTCTTGCCGATCTCAGGATTTACAATGCTGGTTTCAACGAGTGCAGTCTTTATCTCATTGTGATCTTCGTCATTCTCGCAGATGAATGTTGCAGAAGCGGTAGTTCTGTCAGCGCTCCATGTCCATACGGGACGAGCAGCATACTGATGACCCTTAGCGTCGATGATCGTTTCATCTTCGTTAACAGGTCTGAACGAGCCGTCATTCTCACGTACAAAGAAACCGCCGTTCTCATCGGTGTAATACTCGATGTTGCCTGCTTCTTCGCAAGTTTCTGCAACTGCATCGTGTCTTGTGTACTTGATGAACTTAGCGGTGTAAGTTGCATCGTTGATAGCTACGGTAACTTCGGGAGTCCAGCCGTCGAATACATAGACTTCGTTCTCTGCGCCCTCCTTGGTGGGAACTTCGCCATTAAATATAACGTCTTCGTTGAACTGGAATATATCGGTAGAGAGTTCCTCTTCGCCGTTCTTCCATGTGATCTCATACTCGTTGACGATAGAATTCTTTACGGTCTGAGGCTCGGTGTCATACCAGTTATTATCATCGCAAACTACCTTGTAGTAAACGGTGTAATCATCAGCTTCCGTGCCCACGGGGATATCCTCGGAGAAATTCTCGCCGTCAAGGCTGTAAACCATTGTGCCGTAAGAAGTTGTGCCGGGAGTTACAAGCTTATGTTCCTGCTCGTTGAATCTCAGGTCTTCAACAGCCTGCGGAGCGGTCACTTTGGGAGTTGCCCTGTCAATAGTGAATGTGAAGCTCTCGTCAGAAAGGTCATTAGCATAATAAGATTCGGTATCGCCATTCCTGATAACGAACTTGTAAGTTCCTGCCTCTGTGGGCGGAGAAGTCAGCATCATATTACCGCTGAAATATACAACCTCAAAATCAGGGAACTCTGTATCGTCCGACTTAGATGTAACTTTAACTCCCTTTGGCTCGCCGTCATAAACTAAGCCCTCGGGGATAGCTACATCAAAATCATTAAGAGTTGTTTTGCTTCTGACATTAAGAGTGATAGTCATGTCGGAAGTCATAGGAGTGATCTGGAAGTCTGCTGTTGCGGTCGCTTCCTTGTAATCATCAGTCTCAGCGATAACAGCCTTTACGGTGTAAGAACCAACTGCTGTCGGAACATCGGTAGTGTAAGTGTTGTCGTCAGCGTCCTTAGCCTTGTAGTAGTAAGTAACTTGACCGTCGCCGTCATAGTTCGTAACTTCGGGAGTTGAAGCCGTGCCCTTGTACTGCCAATCCTGAATAGTAACAGTCGGCTGAGAGCTGTTCTTTATTTTGAGCCTTATAGTCAGGTTGCCCGAGCTGTTCTCTTTGGTAATAGTTGTTGTTGCTGTTGTGTCGGTATCTTGTGCGAATACCGTATCGACAGGCATCATGCCTGCTGCCATTGTGAGTGCGAGTAAACCGCTTATAATTCTTTTAGATGTCATTTTTCTACACCTCTCATTTTATTTAACGTTTATTGCAAGTTCTATCTCCGCACCGTTGAGCGGAGTTTTGTCCTGCAATGTGAAACAATCGTACTTTAATTTTGCGTTGTATTCGCCTGCATCGAGGGGGCGTGTCAGCGTCATCGAGCTGAGTTTTTCACCGGGGGCGATGTCCTCGCTTTCCCAGAGCGTTTCGCCGTCTATCGAGAGTGTCAGGCGGAAGATGCAGGCGTTTTCCTCGGGGTTATAGAACCGTGAGGGCTGTTCAGTCTCGCCTGCGGTGAATTCCAGTGCTTCATAGCCCGGAATGCTTATGTTGTCGGAGTTTGCTGTTATGCTCTGCGTGCTTTCGGCGGTCACGGAGACTGTGCTTTCAGCCTTGCTTTCCGCTTCGTCCGTTCTTTCCGCACAGCCGCCCAGCATTGCCATGCAAAGCACCGCACTCAGAAAAGCCGCAAACATCTTATTGGGTCTTTTCACTTATTCACGACCTTTCTGTGTTGTGTTGATGTTACTTTTACTCACCAAAATAGTAACTCCCAACAGAGTAATCAGAAACTTTATCATTTATGCTGACGAGATGATATTTATGCTTTGATTCGGAACTCTTTACTTCCAACAATTCATCTGTTTTGTGATGGATAATTTTGCCGTCGGGACCAAAACTAGAATCATATGTCACGAGCCAATCGTATTTTTCTACCATATCTGCCCAAGTATCATTATCTGTGTACACGATAGTTTCAGAAATGGATTCACCGCTTTCTGTAAAGCCGTTTATAAGAAAAGCGTAAATTTTCGGTTCTGCTACCTTCACATAAACCTCAATCTTGTTTACGCCGCCCTCATTGCCGATATGAGTTCCTGTGCCGTTTTCACCGGTGTGGAAAGTGCCATTATAGCTGTAAACCCTAAACGGTGCTTCTGTTATTTCGGCAGAACCGCTCTTTGAGGAGAACCTTGTCTTAACGATCTCTATGTTATTTACGTTGGAAGAAATATCTATGAAACTGTTGACACCGTCAGCATACCAGCCGTTTTCATCAGCCTTGTTATAGTAACCTACACCGTCCGGATTTCCGAATGCGACATTTATCAAGCCGTTATCGGTGGTGAAACTCGGGAAGTTTTCATCGCTTGGGTGATAATCCGTGTTGTTAATAGTGAACTTGTTTACCGAAACAATGCAGGTGTCAGAAAATTCGCCGACTGTTGCCTTGATGACTGCATCGCCTGTGCCGACAGCTGTTACATTTCCGTTCATGTCGACCTTTGCAACTTCTTCATCGCTCGATGTCCATGTAACGGTCTTGTCATCGGTGGAGTTCTCCGGGTCAAACTCTACTTCAAGCAGCCCGTTTACGTCGCCGCCGTAACTTAACAGATCATCGGTAACGAGGTTCATAGTCTCATTAGTGATATTGATACCATTGAGATGAACTCTCGTGTCAACTATCTCCGCCTTAAACGTAACAGTATCGGTATACTGACCTCTGGGCTTGCCCTCAAAGTCCTCGATGATTACGCCTGCGGACTGTGAAACGCCGTCTTCGTTCAGTTCCTCGAACTCCCATGTGGGGGTCTCGGCGTTGGGGTCATAGTCAGCCGCACTCTTAGCGAGATTGTAGCCTATCCTGTTTCCGTCCGAAACGAGCGCCCAGTCATTTGCAGATGTTGCCGAGACAACAAGTTTTTCGTGCTGTCCGAGTGAACCCTTTGCGGAGATGCCGCCCGTAAGTTCGTTCCAGCCTGCCTGAGTTACGTCAAGGGTGGAGGGAATAGATATTGTATAGTCGGAAGTGGGCCGGATCGCACTTGCTGTAACACCGCCGACTGCCATTGAAGCCGCAAGCATTGTCAGCGCACTTGCTGATGCAGTCAACTTTTTATATATTGCTTTCATGTTTTTGACCTCCTTGTGGGGGTGGTTGGGTTTAAGTTGCGCTTGGAACAAAATAAACTTCGATCCTGTTTACGCCAAAGTCATTAAAGCAAATGCCTGTTTTGTTAGCACCTGTATACATATTATAACCATAACTATAAACAGTAAACGGTGCGTTTGTTACCTCAGCAGAGCCGTTCTTTGTGTAGAACTTTACTTTAGCAATTTCTGAATCTTCAACTTCCGATGTTACGGTAACAGTAGCACCATTGCCGTAGAAAAACCAACCACCAGAATCAAGATAGTTTCCACAAATATTACCATTGGAGTTAAATGAAACTTTTACAATTCCGTCTTTTGAGAACTCCGGCATTGGGTTAGTATCAGGCTTTTTTTTAGCTGCTTCACTGTTTGTGATAGTCACCATATTCACGGCAACATTGCAGGAGGCTGTTATACCGTTTGCTGTTGTTGCTGTTATTTTTGCACTGCCTGTTGCAACTGCTGTTACTTTGCCGTTTTGGTCGACTGTTGCAACGGCAGGATTGCTTGATGACCATGTAACTGTCTTGTCATCGGTGGTGTCCTCGGGGTTGAAAGTTACCGACAGCTGTTTGGTATTGTAGCCGTAATCGGTCAACAGAACCATAGCTGAGTTATTGAGTGAAATAGACTGGATCGGAACAGAAACATCTTCCAGTTTAGCCGTAAACGTAACAGTATCGGTATACTCGCCTGCGGGCTTGTTATCGAAGTTATCAACGTTTACGCCTGCGGACTGTGAAACGGCTTCAGTACTGTTCAGCGTATCGAACTCCCATGTGGGGGTCTCGGCGTTGGGGTCATAGTCAGCCGGACTCTTAGCGAGATTGTAGCCTATCTCGGTTTCGCTCGAAACGAGCGCCCAGTCATTTGCAGATGTTGCCGAGACAACAAGTTTTTGGTGCTGTCCGAGCGAACCCTTTGCGGAGATGCCGCCCGTAAGTTCGTTCCAGCCTGCCTGAGTTACGTCAAGGGTGGAGGGGATAGATATTGTATAGTCGGAAACATTCGTGCTGTCCGTTCCACTGTCTGAACCGCCTCTTGCACTTGCGATAATGCCGCCTGCCGACATCGAAGCCGCAAGCATTGTCAGCGCACTTGCTGATGCAGTCAGCTTTTTATATATTGCTTTCATGGGTTATACCTCCTTGTGGGGTTATTGGGTATGTCGGTGTTATTGTAACTGTGTAACTTCAACAGTTACGCCGTTGATAACAAGTGATGTAAACGTTGTGTAGTTATAACCGCCGCAAGTATACTCGAATGTATCATCATTCGGGTCAAACGTGAAAGTGTTTATAAAATGAGCGGAATCGAAATCAACCCCAGACCCGTCTATTTCTATGAATAATTTGCCGCTGCTATTTACAGATGCTCTTGCACCTTCTGCAAACCAGCCACCCTTATCTATTAAATAAAACGTACCGTTGGAGTTCTTGAACGTCACATGACCAGCTCCACGCATATCATTGTAATTCAAAACAATTTCAGCACCGTCTTTGAGTGCATCTGCTACTCCGATCGCATTTTCCAGTTTAGCCGTAAATGTAACGGTATCGGTATACTGACCTCTGGGCTTCTTGCCTACAAAGTCCTCAACCACGATGCCGAGGGGCTGTGTAACGCCCTCTGCGTTCAGTTCCTTGAACTCCCATGAGGGGGCAGCGGCGTTTGAATCGAATTCTATATCTGCATTACCCGTATTAACAAGATTATAGCCTATCTTATTATCGCCCGAAACGAGTGCGAAACCGTCAGTCGAATCAGCCGTGATAACGAGCTTTTTGCCCTTAGCAAGTGTGCCCTTTGCGGTCACGCCGTCAGTGGCGTTGTAGCCTGCCTGAGTGACTGTCGGGGTCGAGGGGATAGTGAACGTGTAGTCGGAAGCGGCAGTGCTTTCGGGAGCTTCCATTGCACTTGCAATAACGCCGCCTGCCGACATCGAAGCCGCAAGCATTGTCAGCGCCCCGGCAGAAGCGGTCAGCTTTTTCAATTGTTTCTTCATAATTTGATCCTCCTGTTTGTATAATTTATTAATGCGGAAAATGCCGCAAAGTTTAACACGACTTAAAGCTTGTCACGGAATATCAGCGCCCGGGGACGTTTGCCGTAATTTAATTTTGAACAAACGTTGATTGAATAATAACCTCGTCAACACGGCACTGTTAAATTTAATGACAAACTTTATGACTGAAATCTTACAATACTATTATAGCACGTTCAAAAATAGTTGTCAAGTGCTTTTGTTTATTTTTTTTCTTTTAACAAAAAATAAAATGTACATATTGCACAAAGCATGAGCCGATTTTTTGCCATAATGTTTTGGTATACTATTATTAATATATTCAGCTTGTGGAAGTACGGCATCGCTGTTTACATCTCGGGCAAAAAGAACATATGTTCTTAAATCTCAGATGTTTTTTGTGCAAAAACATGATTGTTGAAAGTAAACGTTACCATTTTTTTTGTTTGTTGAAAGTAAACGATAACAACTTTCATAACAAATTAATTGATGTCGGGAAGTGCCTTTCCTTAATCTAATGTATAACAAATATGCCAAAAATATTAAACCAATGTTCTTTTATTTAGTGTTGAACGCCGCTTTTTTTAATTGTATAATACAAAAAATGATCGTTTTGTTTCTTTTTTTGTATCAGGAGGATAAGGTTATGAAAAGCAATTTCAAGAGAGTTTTAGCGGCGGCAGCAGCCTCTGCGGTATCGGCGGCAAGCTTCTCGGCAGTTATGCCTGTTTATGCTGTCGGCTCATCTTCGGCAGACACTTTCCCGTTCGTCATCGAGGGTGAGGACATGGAGGGTGCGACCCTCTGGACGCAGAACTATGGCCCTAACCCGAAAAACAGCTCGGGTGACGGTTTCTTCTATCTGACGGGCAGCGGTGCTTCTTTCAAGGTCACTGTTCCCGAGGACGGAATGTACACCATAACTGCAAGAGTTGCACAGACGCTCGATCAGAACGGCAGAATGGAAACTGTTATGGTAAACGGCATCAAGCGCATGATGAACGTGCCTTATTCCGAGGAGTGGATGGACTTCAACTTCGGCAGCTTCCGTCTGACAAAGGGCGAGAACACTATCGAGTTCATCAGCGAATACGGCTACTTTGCTATCGACAAGGTAACAGTTTCCGAGACACCTAAGCATGATTACACCCTTGCTGACGGCACGCTCACCGACAAGAATGCTACTCCCGAAGCACAGTCGCTCATGAGCTACTTGAAGAGCGTTTACGGCAGTCATATCCTTGCAGGTCAGCAGGAGATATACGGCGGCGGTCACGGCGGCAACTATGAGTGGGAAAATGAGTTCCTTAAAGACCTCACAGGCAAAGTTCCTGCTATCAGAGGCGTTGACTTCATGAACTACAATCCGCTCTACGGCTGGGACGACGGCACGACCGAACGCTGCATCGAGTGGGCTACCGAAAGAAACGGAATAGTTACCGCTTCGTGGCACATCAATATCCCGAAGGATTTCGCAAACTATGAACTGGGCGACCGCCTTGACTGGAAACAGGCTACATACAAGAACTATCAGAGCGGCGAAGGCTCTAAGGATTTCGACACAAGAAACGTTGTTGTCAAGGGCACTAAGGAATATGACTACTTCCAGCTTGCGATAGCTGACCTTGCTGAACAGCTGCTCAGACTTCAGGACGCAGGCGTTCCCGTTATCTGGAGACCGCTCCACGAAGCACAGGGCAACGAGGGCAACTACTCCGACGGAACTGCATGGTTCTGGTGGGGCGACAGAGGTGCTGAGACTTACAAGAAGATCTGGAAGCTTCTCTATACCACACTTACCGAGGAGTACGGTCTGCATAACCTTATCTGGGAGTTCAACAGCTATGACTACTCCAACTCCGCTACATGGTATCCGGGCGATGAATATGTTGACATCGTGGCTTATGACAAGTACAATGTTGAGTACAACAGAGGTGACGGAAAGTCAAGCGGTCCTAACCTGCTCGCTATCCCTGCCAAGTTTGATTCGCTCTATAACCTGACTAACGGCAAGAAAATGGTCGCAATGGCTGAAAATGACACTGTTCCCGCACTTGACAATCTGCTCGTTGAGGACGCAGGCTGGCTCTACTTCTGCCCGTGGTATGACGGCGGTGAGGACGGCGGAACAGCATTCCTCGGCACAAATTATCAGGATCATGACGAGCTGAAAAAGATCTATCAGAGCGAATACTGCATCACTCTTGACGAACTTCCTGTTGATCTTTATCAGAACGGCGGCGAGCCTGTATACGAGGAAGTAAGCGCAAATTACGGCGATGCAAACTGTGACGGCGTTGTTGATATGGCAGATGCGATACTCGTTATGCAGTATCTCAGCGGCTCTAAGAAGTACACTATCTCTGCACAGGGTCTTATCAACGCTGACTGCGTTGATCCCGGAAGCGGTCTTACCTCCGAAGATGCAAGACTTATCAGAGCGCTGGTCGCAGGATACATCTCGACAGGCAACCTTCCTGTTACCAAAAAGGAATTCGCTGACATTGTTGGTTGAAAAATTGACAGACATAATATGAAATAACAAGAACTCTCCGACTTGACAACACAGGTCGGGGAGTTTAATATTTTCATATAGATTCATATGAAGTTACAGAATATTAAATGATTGTTAATGCTTTTCTTGACGGTCGGCTTTATTGTAAGAGTTCAAAGAAAGCTAATATTTGTGGTAAAAATGTTTAAAAATTCACCTTAGATATGAAATAAAACTATGTTAAAATGACAACAAGGTTTTAAGCGGCAAAATGCGCTTTATATATGGGAGGTATTTTTATGAAAACGATAAGGAAGAGCCTTGCAGGGCTTATGGCGTTCTGCATCGCTGCAACGGCAGTTTCATTTTCGGGTCAGAACGGTGCGATAAAGGCATCGGCGGCTGACCTCAGATCAAATATGGAATGGGGAACGCTCAGGATCGGCGGCGGCGGTTTCGTTTCGGGCATCGTCACAGGCAAAAAAGAGATGTATGCAAGAACAGACGTTGGCGGCGCTTATAAGTACAATTACGAAAAAGAGTGCTGGGAACAGCTGTTCGGCTTTATCAACGAAGCTGACAGAGGACTTCTCAGCGTTGACGCTATGGCAATAGACCCGACTGATGATGACACGGTTTATTTCCTCTGCGGCTGTGCTTATTTCTCGGCTGAAAAGACGGTCATCTTCAAGACCACTGACGGCGGCAAGACCTTTACCGAGATAGACGTTACAAATCTTATCAAGGTAATGGGCAACGGTGACGGCAGACAGTGCGGTGAAGCTATCGCAGTCGACCCCGACAACCCCAACATAATCTATGCAGGCGGTGACGTTACTTCCGATGAGAATTCACAGTCGGCACTCATTAAGTCCACTGACGGCGGCAAAACATGGAAGCCTGTTATGGGCTATGACCAGCTGGGTCTTTTTGACAAAACAACGCTGTGGCCAAAGTGGGGAACTGTCAAGGCTCGTTCCGTAACTGACGGCGAGTATCAGACACAGAACGGCGTTGCAAACATCGCTATCACAGGCGGAAAGGTTTATGTAGGCACTTCAAAGACGGGCGTTGCGAACGTTCACGTTGCAAATGTCAAGGACGATAAGTTCACTGTTCTCAGCAAGGATCTTCCTACTAACTATTATCCGTCAAGAATAAACATCGACCCCAAGGGCGACCTGCTCATAACCTATATCGCAGGACTTGCATTCAACGGTCAGGCAGGCGGCGGTTACAAGTATTCCGTAAAGGACGGCACTGTTACAGAACTGTTTGACTCAACAACCGGCTTAGGCTCTATCTGGGCAGACCCGACCAACCCCGAACACCTTATCGCAGGCTCTTGCGGCAAGTGGCAGGATCAGCTGTGGGGCGAGTGGACTGATACACACGGCGCAACATGGGGCGATCAGTATTACCGTTCGTTTGACGGCGGCGAGACATGGGAGAACTTCACACCGGGAAAAACTCACGGCTGGAATCAGCCTCTTATTTCCAACTACTTACAGGACGGCGGCTATGAGTGGATAAGAGAAAAAGCTATCCACTGGTCAGGCACAGTTGTGACAGATCCCCGCAACCATGACAGAATGTTCATCACCTCGGGCAACGGCGTGTTCGTGTGCGATAACCTTTGGAGCACCGATCAGGATAACCTCCCGACATTCACTTTCCACCCCGACGGCATCGAGGAAGTTGTTTCGCTCGACTTTGTAAGCACTTCTGACGGACTTGACCTTTCGGCTATCGGTGACTATGACGGATTTGTTCACGAGAGCGAGGACAAGATCGGTCTTCAATATCAGCCGAACATGGGTTCGACTTCCGCTATCGCAGTTTGCCCTCAGAACACTGATGTCTGGGTAAGACTTTCAAATGACAGCAACGGCGCTTACTACACGCTCGACAGAGGCAAGACATGGACTAAGTTCACTCCTGCGGCTACGGGCGGCAAAATGGCGATAACCGAACTGAAAAAAGGCACTTATAGAGTGTTCAATTCCAGCGTTAACGGCGCTCTGAGCTACACCGACGATTTCGGCGGCACATGGAACAAGTGCGACGGCATCGATGCTTCAAAGACCGTTTATACGCTCGTTGACCCGAAAGACCCGTCTGTTGTTTACGCTTCGGGCGTTAAGCACAACGATTACTGGGCTGCTGACCAGACCAAGAAAGAGCCTACGCTTGAAGAGTCTCATTACAGCTTCTACATCAGCACTGACTACGGCAAGACTTTCACAGCCAAGACCGTTTGCAGATATGATATGTGCGATGTTACGGGCGACCCTGCTTACTTAGGTGACGGTTCGATCATCATGGCGGCAGGCTGGTACGGAATGTACAAGATCTCGAACGGCGGCGCTAAGATTGAAAAGCTGGACAACGTTTTCTATGCAAAGACAGTCGGCTACGGCGCTCCCGAAAAGACAGGCGACCTCAATGCGCTCTATATTTACGGCAAGCCTGCTGAGAGCGACCCCGAGGGCATCTACCGCTCGACTGACGGCGGCAAGAGCTGGGATTGCATCAACACCGATCACCTCTACGGCGGAACGGGCAACGGCAACTATCTTGTCGGCGATATGGACGAATTCGGCAAGGTCTATATGTCCACAGTCGGATGCGGCATAGTTTACGGCAAGCTGACCGATTCACAGTCCACCGATTACACCGCTCCGAAGATAACCTCCGAGGCTCTTGACAGCAGTGTTAAACTCAGCTGGAACTCCGTTTCGGGTGCATCTAAGTATGCAGTTGTCGGCTATGTGAACGGCGCATGGACAAAGCTTGCTGAAACAACCGGCACTTCCTACACTATCAAGAACCTCACCGCAGGCACTAAGTACAAAGTTGCTG
>CAMVRM010000028.1 GCA_947169885.1 uncultured Ruminococcus sp. | reverse complement strand
AAAACAACAACAACTACTACAACAACTACTACAACAACTACTACGTCAACAACAGAAACATATCCATCTATATCAGAAGAAGAAGTAAAAAGAAGAGCAAAGGCTGAAGTTAAAAGTATGGTTGAGGATAGATATTCATATTTGAATGGTGATGTTATTATTGAAAATGTTCAAATTAGAGAGGCTACACTAACCGATTCATATTCTTCCGTAGAAGTAGCTGTAGAAGGAAAATACCAATATTACGATAAAGAACTACACTGTATAAATTCTAAATACATATACGAAACAGTTTTTATTGACAAGTAAAAAATGAAAAAAATCTCCCCCACGCTTTTCCATTCCAAAGCATGGGGGAGTTGTTATTTTCGTCAGAACTCAGTCTGTCACGGCGTATGGTGACTTTTTCTTCGGGGGTTTGTGGGTGATGAATGAGGTTATCACGCCGATGAGCGTTACTATGTTTATCAGGCTGAACAGAATGCCGATGATGCTTATTATCATTGTGCCTGTTGACGATATGCCGACTTGATGCTGCTTTACTACTGCCGCTATCGCAAGCGCTCTTGAATATACATAGAACAGCAGGAACATGAACGCAAAGATCATTGCGGCTGTTACTATCGAACGGCTGTTTGCAATAAGATGTTCGGCGAGTTCGTGAAGCTGTGATTTGGTCACTTCGCTGTCCTGACTTTCAGGCCATAATTTTGAAACGACAAATCCAAAGGGCGCTAACAGTCCCTTGACGAGCTTGTTCGCACTGTCCCAGAGCAGGTCGCCCATATGCTCGAATTTCACCCAGTCAAGGCTGAATTGCAGGTCGGCGAACGCACCTCTTATGACGTTTAAGCAGGCAATGATCGTTATGACGATTATCACCGAGCAGGAGATCGACGTATATGCACAGCTCACGCCGCAGCGGTACGGGTAGGGGAGTTCTTCGTCGTCCTCGCCGTACCATGTGCTGAGTACGGGCTTTTTGATGATGCAGCTCAGCAGGAGTACAAGTCCGAGTGCAAGCAGTATGCCGAAGACAATGAACATTAACCGTGTTTTTTGGAAGTCAGTGTCGGTCATGTCTGCCGTGTCGAGCGGTATATTGAATTTTTTGCAAAGCACGCCCATAACGTAGTTGACTGCCAACGGGGTGAACATCAGAACACTTGCGGCTGCAATGATTATCCTGATAAAGTTCCTGAAAAAATTAGGCAGCAGGAACAGTTTGAGCTGACTGAATAAAACAGGTATCCAGACAAGCAGAAGCGCTGCCACTTCTAAAACGATCATTCCCAAGAGTTATTCCTCCCCTTATCATTCATTGTCATCGAGCATGAGTTTCAGCTTTTCCCATCTTCCCTGACCGCTGTTTGAGCCGTCGGGGATAAAAATGGAGATAGTGCTTCTGTCTGCCCAGAATATGTTTTTAAAGAACTGCTGTCGGGCTTTCATTTTTATCTTTGTGCCGTTTTTGAGAAACGGTCTTTGATCCTCATCGACCTTTCCGCAGAACAAAACGTGATAAACAAGAGTATCTTTTCTGTTTGTGTGATAGCCCTCTAGCTTTGTTTGGCGGTTCAATATCCGCATACTGTACATCTGCTGACTGTCCACCTGATTATAGAATGACGTGCCGATGAAGCGTGTCAGACGGTCACGTTCGCCATTGGGATTGAATTGAAGATCGTTGATCTCGCCGTCTATTGATATAGTTTGCATTTTTGACCTCCGTACACTTTATTATCTGCGCTTTTTCCTGAGTTTTTTCAGAAGTTCGGGAAGAAGCTGATCGCTTCTGTCGTCATCGAATTTTTTAGGGAAGATGAATTTTGTGCGCCCAGAAATTTCAAAATCCAGATCAAGCTCATCATAGTTTTCTATATCATCGATAAGATCGGCAAAACGTGCAGCGAGTATAATTTTATCATAAAGATGATATTCTGAAAATTCGTCCATAAGACTTGATTGTATGCCTTCTCTGTCATCATAGCTATATTTTTTTGCCATACTCAAAGTAACACCGTTTGCGATATAATCAACAAATGAGAAAAATGCAAGCTTCATAGGAATTTGGTTCTCAGCTTGCTCGTTAACATAATCGTTGAGATCATCGAAGCAATTTTTGACTTCGCTGATTTTTTCGTTCATCATGAACCTTAAAGCAAAGCTACCGATATTCAGAAACTGAGAGCGTCTGATCTTATTTTCTTCACCCTTTTGAAATAAGGCGCAGGTGATATACTCATCGTTATTATAAGTATACTTCATCAGTTCTTCAATAAAGAGAAGAAGTGTCAGCTGTTCTGCTTGACTGAATATAGATTTGCTGCATTCCTTTACGTATTTGTTTCTTTTTTTTGTATCTCCGCCTCTTGGCAGCTGATAATAGAATTGATATTCAAAATTCTGATAGAAGTTTTTAGTGTCGAACCTGAATAATTTCTCATTTTTCTCGACCGGATAATCAAATATTCCATAAATTCTGTATATCCATGACTTATTCTTAGCGGTTTCAAAACTTCTGTTAGTCGGATCGATCTTAGCTACTGAGGTATCGACCGAAAGCGCATATTCATTACTTTGGGTTATATGCTCGACAATACCATGAAGTTTGTCGATACATTCCTTGATCAGCTCCGCATTCGGGTCAGGGGGTGCAGGCTGTACATCGTCCATCATAAGGCTGCTGCTGTTGTTTTTTTGAGGGAATACAGCGTTATAATTAAAGTCGTTGTTTTTGCTGTTGCCGAAATTGTTGATGTTATTGCCAAAGCCATAGCCGCTGTTGTTGTTTCCGTAGCCGTTGTTGTTAGCATTATAGCCGTAGCCGTTGTTCAACTGCGGCTCATCAGCGAGCTTAGGCTTTGGCAGAGAAGATGTTTTGTACTGTCTCTTGCCGGTGGTAGGTCTGTCTGTCTGAGACTGCTGGTTGTTTCGGCTCTGAACATATGTGTCATACCAATTTCTTTGGAAACCGTTGTTTTCCAATTCTCTGATGATAGGTTCAGTCACAGGTGTTCCGGTCAGTTCTTCGGTCTGTTTTGCCTTTTCGATAACATCACAGCATTTTTCGACAAAATGGTTTCTTTTATCGGAAATGTCAAATTCCTGAACTCTTAGTTGTTCATTCTTTTGGTTGATCTCATTTTCGATATGTCTTTGTTCATTATTCAGTGCTTCGATCTCGTCTTCAATTTCTCCGATCCTATCTTTGAGCAAGGAGATCTTTTCTAAAATTGCGCCCTGCTCTTCGAGCGCTTTAAAATATTTCTGCCCCAGATCGATCGCATCATTCTTTTCACTGTTGATTTTTGGCGGTATATTATTATTATCAGAATTCTGCACAGACTGTGGCTGTATTGGCTGAACAGGTGGCTGCTGTTGTTGAACAGGGGCTTGCTGAGGTTTGGGTGCGGTCTGCTGTTTGGCGGCTTCCGCTGCCCTGATCTTCTGATACATCTGTTCAAGCTGTTTTGTCAGGTTGTCAGCCTGAAAGTCAAAGCTCTCGAAGTTCCTCAGCTGACTGAACAGCACAAGATAATTTCGGGGGTTAGGCTCTTTTTTCAGGCTTATCTGCACAAACTTGAAGAGAGTATTGAGCATTGCAATGTCAGACGGCTTGCGGATAATAACATCGAATTTGATGTATCTGTCCATGGTGGTGATGACTTTTTTGTAATACTCATTCTGAGCAGGGGTCGCACCTGCAACGATTATCGCTAAGAACTGGACAAATTCCTCAACAGAGGGTACACCGTTTATCGGGCTGTCGCAGTTGATTATCCTGTTTCTTATCTGAGCCGCACCCTGCCCCATTGCTTCTAAGTATTTCGGCGAGATGTACGAAAGAGTGGAACTGAATCCGTTGAAATTCATGGTGGTGATGTTGCAGGCAAATGAAATGAGCGGCTGGAGCCTTGACGGCAGAACTGATATGAGCCTTCTTGAATAGCCCAGACACATTGCGATATAGTTTGAATCCGAAATGCCGCTGTTGTTGAATGTCAGCCACACTGTCTGACGTGTTGCAACGGCATCGAGCATTTTTTTGATTATGATCAGAGCGTGAGATCTATCGGGGAGCTTTGTTCCTGTTATGGACAGCCTGTTAGTTCCTGCGGCGCTGTGCTGTTCAAATTCAGCCGAGTTATGAAAGCCTGTCTTTAAAAGGGTGTCAAGTGGGGAGATAGTAAAGTCAGCAACTTCTGCGCTGAGGAAACCGCCGCCTCTTGAATTGTATCTTTCAGTGAAATACCATATGCCTTTTTTCGTGTTGACAGGGCAGTAGCCTGCCATTCGGCTGTTGCAGGCGGTGTAGATAGCAGAGATCATTTCGGTCTTGACTTCGGTGTTGTTGAACACCGGCTGTTCCTGACCGTCAATATCGCCGTATAGAAGATTGCTCACGCTATCACTCCTTTCTAAAAAAATTTATTTGTCAGAAGCACGGGTTCTGCTCTATTATCTTTCGGCGTTCTTCTTCAAGTCTTTGCTTTTCAGCTTTGGAGTAGTTGATGAAGTATTTAAGCTGTTTGTAGGGACGGTTGAAGTAGAAAAGTTTGCGCTGAAGAGTTCGGCAGGCGTTTCTTTCTTCGATAGCTGTGCGCTCGTCTTTGCTTATCTTGTCTATCTTGTTGGCTATTGCTTCGATCTGAGCGCAGTTAGCAGTTGTGAAGTTAGGACGGCGGAAACAGTTCCTGCGCTTTTCCTCACGGTTTGCGATGATGAATTCTTTGAGTTCGCTTTCACGATAGGTATCAAGGCAAAGATAATCGAGCCGTCCGGAAAGTATCATTATCCAGAAGATAAGGTAATCCAAGCCGTAGGGGGTCTTGTTCATGTTTAGACCTTTGTACGCATCGCCGATAGCGCTGACAACGTTTTCTTCATTTATTTTGAATTCATCGAATCGCCTGATAAGGTCAAGCTGTTCATCGGTGTATATCTTAGCGCTGTCATACATTTTTTCAAGTTGGGGAATATCGTCAGCGATGCAATGCTCTGCCATGAGTACTGCCATTTTGTAGAAATCATCATCAATATAGTCTGTCTTTTTCATGTAGTCCATAAAGAACAGCTTGAAGAATGCAATAAGAGACAACTGCTGGGCGGTCTCAAGTTCTGTGACTATTCCCTCGCTTATCAGCTGGTCATAGAGCGAAACACCTGTGTTGGCGTTATAGGTTATAGTGGAAGTAGTTTTGAGTACCTGATCGGGTCTGAGAAGAATAAGAGGAGCATTGTTGACAGCATTATTGAGTGTTTCGGTTATCTTAGAAGCAAAACTGCTGAATGTGTCGATAGTTTCGGCATCTTCAAGCATGACCTCCCAGCTTTCAGAGAGCGCTCTGTCAAGGTCGCTTATCTGACTGTCGGTAAATTCGTAGTGAACTTTATCGCCTTTGAGCAGTTTTGCGGCATAAGCGAGCAGGAAGCGGTTTGAGATCCTGATAACATTCTGACGCTGTGTGTCGAATATCTTTTCTTTGTTCATTGTCGGATTGTTTTTTTCGCAGTTGACCATGAGCCTGAGTGCCGAAGCGGTATTCTTGTCGGCGATATTTGATTCAAGCGCTGTTTTGAAAGAGTTCTCATTCCTGCAAATGTCTATCAGCATTTCGAGCTGTTTATTGCTCAGTTGGTTAAAGCGGCTCTCCAAGCCTTTGCGCTTTGTCTGACCGTCGACTTCCCAATAGTTCCTTGCGCCGTAGAAACCGAAAGGCGAGATAGGGAATATGGGCAGATCGGAATAATCTATCCTGCCGGGGTCGAACAGCTGGAACAGGCTTCTGATGCTGTCCTCGTATTCAGCGCAGACGTAGTTGGATATTTCGTGAGCAGTCTTCTGCATAGAGATAAGTCTTCCTGCATTGATGTAGCCGTTTTTCGGGTCATCACTTTCAAGGTCGAGCGCAGGGTTCGGCTGTGTCCACAGGTTGAACTTCGGGTCAGCTTTGAGTGCATCGAACATGGCTGCGACTTTGGTTATCTCCATGAAATTCTTCATATTATTTCTGTTTCGCTGGAGTGAGGATGTGTGAGTTTTCCAGATGTAGCTGGTGTGACCCATAGCGTCCTTGTGTATATAATAGTTCTCACGCTTGTAGTTGGGAGCGCCGTCTGCCTGATGATTCAGGTCATTTTGGTTGCTCTCAGGCTCGATCGCATCTATCTTTGACAGAATGAACGATACAGGTACGGGTCTGCTGTTTTCGTTAAGATATCTCAGGCGGAAGAAATCGCAGGCATCGTAGAAATCATCAAAATCGTTGAGTGCCATTGCGGCGGCGTTCTCGGTGTTTCTTGCATCATTGTCGGCATAGAGCTGTTCACTTGCGATAACAATGTTCAGCAGATCGCTCTTTGACATTATTTTGAAGCGTTTAAAGTACCTGAAATTGTTCTCTGAGCCTGCTTCGGCGACAGCTCTTTGTGCCATGAACACTTCACCGGGAATATCAACAAAGGTAAAGAGTATCCCATCTTCAAATTCGTTATCGCCCTTGCGCTTTGCAACCATTACAGACAGCGAGGGGTTCTGATTAAGGTCTGTCTTACGGTTGGTGAGCAGGTCTTCCTCTGCTTCCCTGCGCCTTATATTGTACCTTGCCATGTCATGGTCTTCTTCGCTTATCTTTGTATAGAGGATATTGGTATAGATGCTCGCAGTGTCTTTCAGCTTGCTGTAAACCGCATCGATAATGGTGGATTTACCGCTTGCAGGCATACCGATAAACGAGATTATAGACTGCTTTATAAGTCCCGAGTAATAGGGGATACCCGAACAGCAGTTGGAGCAAATTCTTCTCGATACTTTTTTGTCGGAGAATATCGCCGATCCGGGGTACTGAGGGAACACACTATTGAGGTTCGGTTCGAGATACTGGTTAAGAGTGAGCAGCGAAGAATCGAACCTGATGACACAGCGCTTGACAGAACCCATCATATCAACGATCTTCATTGTTCTTTCAAGTGCATTTTCTGAATCGAGCCTTATCTCTCTTATCCTTTTGTAGATTGCATTGATGTTTTGTTCTGTAAAGAGCGTCTTGAAGTCAAATGATATGTTGACATTGAATTTTCCGTTCTCAAAAGGCACAAGTCCGGTTGAGATAAGTCTTGCGATTATGGGATTATATACCGCAACACCGTCTAAGTCGATCTCGAATGAAAGTTCGCTGAAAGCTTTGAGGAACGATTCTATCCATACGAATTTTTCGCAGTTTTTCAGCTTTTCGGGGTCTTCCATGTCAAAGAAAATGCCATGTGCATTAAAGTAATTACGCTGTTTGCTGTTCTGGTTCAGGTCATAGATCACCTTTTCAAATTCTTCGTTAAGATTATTCTGAGTGAAAAGAGGATCATTGTTTATTGCCGTGCTGCCGTTGTTCAGAGGGTCATTGTCGGCAGGACCTGTCGGGAACAGATCGTTCGCATCACCAAGGATATTGTCTCCCATGGTATCAAAAGGCAAACTGTTGTCTGATTCGGTATTTTCCGGATCAGAGCTGTCCGAACCGAATACTTCCTGCGAAAAATTGAAGTCCTCAGTATCGTCCGTGACGAATATCTTGTTCGGTTCATATGTTGTTTCGGCGGTGGCGGCATCAGCAGGCTGGGGGGGAGTATCTCCAACGGGAAAAGCTGTTTCGTCCTCAAACTGTGTGGGCATATCGCCAAGCGGATCTGCACTGAACGGTTCGGCAGAATCAAAGATCAGCG
This sequence comes from uncultured Ruminococcus sp., assembly GCA_947169885.1. Classification (GTDB taxonomy): domain Bacteria; phylum Bacillota; class Clostridia; order Oscillospirales; family Ruminococcaceae; genus YE71. Next base: position 33,572 of record CAMVRM010000028.1, on the reverse strand, counting down.
GCTGATCTATGCCGTTTGCAAACTCGATGTTCTGAGGCACTGAACTTTGGTTGTTCTGAGCAAGATATTTATAGTGATTTGTGAGCTTATCAAACACGGGGTCGGTGTTGACTCTGCTGAAATAGTCCTCATCTATCTCAATATCGCTGTTCATGAGCAGGAAGATAAGGTCGTCGTTTGTATGACCATTATCAAATATAGAGGAAAGCGAAATAAGAAAGTCCTTTTCAAGATTCTGTTCCATGCCGCAGGTCGGGCAGTAGAAAGGATAGCCGTTCGTTTTTTTCTGAGGGGGTGGTGCGGCAGTTTCGGGTGTATGCTCCATTTTAGGGGGAGGCGGAGGAGGAGGCGCTCCTAAGCGTTTGCGTTTGTTTGCATTTGCGTTTTTCATTTGAGTAAGCTATCTCCTTTCCGATGAAATTACCGTAACATCTATCATAAGATCCTGAGTTCTGTCATCGCCGTTTATGCCCTGTGACAGTATCCTTGCAGGATAGCCGTTCTTTTCAAACAGCGGTATCTTATAGGTAGGGGTCCTGTTGAATTCTATATTATCGAGCGGCGGCAGAGTGAACTGCGAACCGTTGTTGGGGGGCATACCTTTTATGACCTTATTTTCCTGAGTTTTGATACGTGTGTAAAGATAGAACGTCAGACCGTTCATTTCAAAGCTTACCATATCGGGCTGTACGAACACTCTTTTTGCCGCTTCCGGCTGTGCATCGTTAAGGCTGGGAGTGGGGTTGACGGTGACTAAGAGTTTATCCTTGTAATGCTCCAATTTTATGGGGATATAGTAGCGGCTGCCGTTTGTATCGTTTATATAAACACAGTCTATGATCTCGCCCTCGGGATATGTTTTAAGTGTAAGGCGGTGAAGTCCCTGCCTGTAAACATAAAGCACGGCTGATTCTTTTTTGCTCATCTTTCCGATGTCAAAAACTTCTGACAGCGTTTCGCTTATGCTCAGGTTTTCGTCAAGAAATTCAACAAGGCGGCTCTCATAAGCATTCAGTCCTATCGACTTGCAGTATTCCGCACTGTTTATCGTGAGCTGCTTTTCTCTGTAACTGAATATCTCCATACTTTAATCCTCCTCCGTGTCTATGCCCTGAAAAGTGAACAGCCTTGTGCTGTCAAGATAATAGGAGTTGACAGCTATCTGCTCAAAGTTATAATTGAACGGGGTCGTGCAGTTGACAAGACCTAAGCCTATCATTTGGTGTATGTCAAGGAAAGCAGGACCGCCTGCAATACCGACAAGCCTTGCGGCAAGATCTTGGAGCATACCTTTTATGGCTGTGATATTCATAGCAATATTGTGATAAACGTTCGGGTCTTCGCTGGATATATAGTTCACTATCTGCTCGATGACAGGCATATCAGCAAACGGGTCTATGTCGATGTCACCAAAAGGATCAATGCCGCCGCCTGCGCCTCCGACAGGAGGGATACCGTGTTCGTTGAGTTCGTCTGTAAGGAACTCGTTTATATCATCAAGGGTATATTCTGCATTGCCGTAGATATATTCAATATACTGTTTTGTGAGCGTGGAGTGATATTTTTTTATTACTTCAGCCCACGGAGCAAGGTTATCGTCCTGATCGTTGCCCATAGCCGAAAGCTTATCATTGAAGATCTTGTACATATCATCCATGAGTGTGATGAAATTGGCTGATCCGGGGAGCGGATTTCTTGAAGTAGGGTTCTGTTCGTTATACAGTTTTGCCGCTTTGTGGTAATAGAGTTTTATGAATTCTTCAAGCGGATGTTCACGGCAGTAGGAAATTGCGAACCACTCAGCCATAAGCTGTGAAGCATTCGGATTCTGAGTGTGAGTTGTTTCATCTGTGATATTTCCCGCAGTTCCGTCCCACATTAGATTTATAAGACCATTAAAGAGTGCGCTCTTTGTGTCATCGTTCTGAACAGGCTCAGGCTCGTTCCACTCACCGATGGGATTCGGAGCGTAGCGCTGGTTTTCTATTATTTTCTTATTTATCAGAGAAGGATCTGTGCCGTAGCCTCCGCAGACCGATAAGGACTCACAAAGACTTGCGAAAGGAATGCTTTTCAAGTTGTTTTTGATGGTGGTGTCTTTCGCATTTCTCATTTTATCAATGGCGTTTTTGAGAAGTGCAAAAACGAGCATTCTGTTCTTGTCGCCCTTTTCGATGCTCACATCTATCCACGGGTAATCGTCCTCTTTGAACAGCTCAGGCTCTGCGGCTTTAAAGAAATCAACTCCGGGACCTAAGTGATCCTGACCGATCGTGCCTGCAAGGAACAATTTTCGGCTGAGAAGTGAGGGGTTCTCTTTGAGCATATGTGCGACTGCGCACTCAGGGAAGTACACTCTGTTAGGGTCATTTTCGATCCTGAACTGTTTATGCAATATCCCGGCAAGCTGTGGTATGAACTTCCTGTCTTTTTCGGTGTAGGTAGTGTCGATAAGTCTTATTATCTTCAAGTGAACGCAGTTGCTCAGTTTTGCGCCTGCTCTGCCGATAGCGACCGTCCTGAATCTTGCGTTAAGTCTTTTGATGAAGTTTTCGATGAGCGCCGTTTCACGAAATTCCGTTATGAGGATAATGTTTGGCTTTTTGTCTCCTACTCCGAGCAGTTGGTGTTCGATCGCAGGAGTCCATTCGTCAGCCCGATCTGCATTTTCACGGTTTATATACATGACCTTGCAGTTATTTTTTTCGTACAAGGAAAGCGAATTATATAGTGTGCTGAGTTTATTATCTTCGCTTTCATCAAGAACAACGAATCTGGTTTCCGCAAATGCCGCATGACCTCCTGCTCCGTTGAACAGCTTGTCGATGAACTTCTGTGCAGAACCGTATAATTTATTGATGCTTTCGGTATCCATTGTTTTCCCCCTTATAATTTTTAACAGCGAGAAGCTGTAAAGGCAAAATGCTCTCTGCAAACAGAAAGCATGAACATCATTATCGGAGCAGCCCTTTTTGCTGCAAGACTGCTCCGTATAACGAGTGAGAGTTTTGAACTTAGATGCTTATCAGCGAGCGAAGTCCTCGATGTAGCTGTTAAGTTTAGCATAGAAAGCATATACCTGACCATAGAATGTTCTGCCTGCATTCGGAGTATCAGGGAAGTTGTCATCGGTGAAGTTGTCGTTGAAGTCGGCAGCATCGAACTTAGTGTCTGCAACAGGCAGGCTTCCGAACACAACAGGCGGTGTATTATTGTAGTATTTGAGATACTCGGATACCGCAGGGATAAGGTCGAGAATGCTTGTAGGGAACTCGGTGTCAACAAGTTCTTTCATCTTGGCGGCAACGGGTGCTTTTCCGTTTGCTTCGGTTATAGCGTTGATTATCTCGGCATTTATGCCTGTTGTTGCGTTGTCGAACGCTTTGAGATAAACAGCGTTTGCAGGGTCATCGAGATACTGCATGAATCTCAGGAACAGATAGTAGCTTCTGAATTCCTTTTCGTAGTTTCTGCCTGTTGAAATGTTGGTGTTGAGAAGCAGAACTTCCCTTGTGCCGACTTTGAGCGTCATCTGGAGAGTGCCGATGTTTGCATCATAGCGATAATTGATGTGACCCACAGCATAGCACTTAGCGAACAGTTCGATCATCTCCAGCTGGTGAGCTTTGAGGATAATGTCACGTTTAGCAATCTGTTCTTTGACCCATTTCTCTCTTGCGGCTGTGCGAAGCTCTTCCTTTTTCACGTTTATCTTCTCGGTAAGTTCGCCGCAGAATTTGTCCATTTTGTCCAGTTCATTACGGAAATACGGGCTGAAACGAATTACCTTGTAAACGCCGCCCTGTTCTACCGAATCAAGATAATTGTCGGTCGATGCGTTGTTGTTGGTGAAGAAAATCCTGCCGTATTTCAGGTTAGATCTTTTGAGCGGTGCGTTGACAGTTTTCAGGCGGTCAAAGAGTGTGGTCGTGATCTGCTCGTTCCACTTATCCTCGAACGCCTTGTTATAAAGTTCGATAAGAGCATCATTGTCAGTATTCGGATCGGCATCAAAAGCTGCCAGTGCCGATGTAACAGCCGAAACGTCATCAGCAAGAGTGTTCATGACATTTTCTGTGACTGCATTTTTAGCCCTGTCGGAGTAGTCTGAAACGGTGTTCAGGATATAGTATTCGGTCTCGGGCGGAACGGTTTGTGTCAGCTGTTCGGTGATGTAGCCGTAAGTCTTGATACCCTTGTCGGTCTTGTCGGTGATCTCGTCCATGATAGCGACTTCTTCATCATAGATGCTGCTGCTCTGGAACAGGTTGGTGAAATTGTTGTCGCCTTCATACATGAATCTGAACGAATCAAGGTTTACGAGCGGCTGGAATTGTCTCCAACCCTTGACAGACTGGTGAACACCTGCTTCGATGAAGTTGTTGTTATCAACGTGATCGACATAGACTTTCTGCCACTCAGCCATGTTGGCATAAGCGAACAGCGGCAGACCGAATCTTACCTTTACCATTGAATAGCCCGAGACTTCTTCACTTCGAGCAGGAACAACAAGGTTAAGATCGAATCTTGATGAGATCTTTTCAGACAGATATTTTGATCTGTCGGTGAGTATGAGCATATCATACGTGGGGAAGCTGTCGATAGTAACGCCACGGTGATTCATCTGCGGAGAAAGGTTGGAGCAGAATCCGAGTGTGGTTATGATGTTCACGATCTCGGTCGCAGCCATTTCGAGCGGCATCTGTTTGGGTGTGAGCTGAGGATAGAGAGCCTGAAGCTCGTTTTCAAGGTTGTTCCATTTTGTGTTGGCGGGAGCGGTAATGTTGGGGTCAAAGTGCTTCTTGAACAGTTCGATAGACTGCTTGATAGTCAGCGTTTGAGGGCTGTAAAGGATAAAGAGCAGTCTTTCAAGAATGTCCTTGCTGTTTATGTCGCTGTCAGCCTTTAAGTCTCTGAGGTAGATGCTGAGCTTGTTTCTGATGTTGTCGGGAACAAGGAAGCTGTGTCCGAGACGTTTGAGCCACTGGTCGCTGTAAGGTTCTTCAAGCATTGAAGAATAGATGCTTGAAGTGAGTTCCGCTTTGATCTTTTCGGGGTCGGTATAGAAATCTATAAGTTCATTGAGTTTGAGTTCCTTGCCCGTTGTGTTCGGAGCGCCCATGAGCTGTATGTCAACGATAGCGGCAGGATTGTCAACAGCGTCGGCAACGATGCTGTCAGCATCTTGTGTCATGACAGAAGTGATCCTTGCGAATGCTGCGCAGTATATATCGTATTCGTTCTCGCACTTTTCCTTGATAAAGTCGATAACGGAATCTATCGCCTTTAAGATCGGGTCAACGTGAATGAGTTTCAGTGCTGCGACAGCAGACGCTTTGACAGCTCTTTCAACAGTCTCCTTGCCTGCTTTGAAATCATCAGCTGCGTGGAACGTTCTTGGTTTCTGCATCTTGTTAACGCCGCTGTCATAGTTCTTTTTCTGATTCTGGATCATAGTCTGATTGATATGTTCAGAAGCGAAGTTGTTTGCGCCGTCCTTGATATTTTTCTTGACAGCTTCAAGCATCTCGATCATTTTCTTGCCGAAAACAGAAGCGGCGTAAGGTCCTGCAAGACCGATGTCAGCCATGTTTTCGTTGGTAAGATCATCACCTGTAACAGCCTTGCCGACAAGGTTGCCAGAGCGCATGATCTCGTTCATATTGTTGGTTATGTCGTTTTTGAGAGCGTTTATCCAGTCGGTGCGGAACGCAAGAACATTTGCAGTGCCGGGGTCATTTTCCATCTGGTCATAGAACTGCTTTACCTTGTTATACTGCTGGAACGGCTCGATGCTGCCGGAAACTTTTGCTGCATTTTTGTCAGCAGGCATTTTCATGCGCTGGTAATATCCCATGAGGCTGCTGTAAGCATCTGCGCTCTTTTCATAGTAAATATCAACAACTGTCTTGTCGATCTGGTTCTGAGGATAAAGTCTCTGGTTCACAAGGAAAGTTCTTGCAGCAGTCTCGCAGTGAGGGATAATGCTGTCTGAGAACATTGTCTTACGGATATTCTGGAGTATCCTTGCGGACATATAGTTGGTTATCTCATCAACGGGGAATTCGGCAGTCTTGTAGCCTATGGAACGATAACGATAGTCAACGTTGTTAGGCATTCTTTGCTGGAAGATAAGATCACTTATTGCTGCTGCGGTATTAGCCTCGTTGTTAAGGATAGAGTTGAGCAGCTGTACAGGCATATGAGTTGCAGGGTCTTCAAGAGAAATATCACTTACCATGTCGATGATATAATCAGACAGAATGTTCACAACTTCAGCGGCAGGCAGTTCCGCACCTGTATCGCTCACAGAATCAACGATCGTGCAGCTGTCGAAAATATCGGTAGGAGCGTCGGAGATCCCCGGCACGTTGCCGTCGGGATATTTCTGACTGGGGAATCTGTAAATAAAGCCTGTTTCGGTGGCAGTCATAAGAGTGTCGATCTCTTTAAGGCAGGCAACAAAGTTGCGGTAGAGCAGATCGGGGTTAGCTATCTGACCGTTTCTTATCTCCTGACGGTGGAAGTTGGGCGTGAAGATGAATGCCTCAAAGGTGGTAGGGCAGCCTGCCGCAAGAGCAGCTTTTCTGAGCATATACGAAATGTCAACGATACAGCCCGAACCTGTGCCGCCGCTTATGCCTGCAACGATTATAACATTGACCTGACTGAAAGCGTTTCTTGCAAAGTCGCTGAATATCGCAGCCAGTTTATTGTAGATGTAGTCATAGTTATCTTTGAGCGAGAGCATAAGTCTGCCCTTTTGTCTCTTGCCGCCGCAGCCGCCGTCATTGAGTTCTTCTGTTGCGGCAAACCTTGTGTCGAACCATTCTTTCTGAGGGTCTTGGTTCACATCAGAGAGCAGCATACCGATGTATCTTGAAAATGCAGGTGTATGCCATAAACCGCAAAGTTCCGATTCTTTAAGTGTGCCGTTTCCGCCGTTAAGACCTGTGCCTACACCTGTATCCGAGTCTATCGCAAGAAATCTTACGTGTCTGTCTTCCATAACGAGATTTTCGGCATCGGTAAGGGTGTTGCTGTACTTCTTTTTGAGAACGTTCAGTAGCTTGAAGCCCGAACCTCCAATACCAACGATAAGCGTGCCTGTGTTTTGGTCAGGTCTTACTCTTGCATTGAATTTTAGCAGGGAAGCGCCGTCTTTAATAGTGATCTTTTTAAGACCCATATCGGCTCCGGGCGCTCTGAGCATGAATTGTGATTCGTAATTGTCAAAGATTGGCATAAACTGTCCTCCTATAATTTTGCCGGGAGCTGCACGCTTTTTTGAAAGCCGCAGCTCACGACTTTTTTTATCTGCTGATATGCAGAAAGTTAACATTGTTGTGCGTTCGCTTTATTCAAAATAGAACATGAGAGATATAACTTCCTTGTCTCCGTCATAAAGCTTAACGTTCATTATATCACCGTTCTGATCGGTTATGGCGTACTCAAAGTTTACCCCACGTCCCCTATCAAAAGCATCGAGGTCATCGTGCTGACCTGCTGTCTTTACGGCACAGCCCGAAACAGGCTTGCAGCCATAGAACACAAGACTGTTTGCGGCAGCATTGACATCGCCCTGAGCGAATGCGGCTGAGATCGCAGCTGCCTTGTCAGGTGAGAACCATGTGCTGTCTGATGTGAGCGAATCAATAAGGTCTGCAAGAGTCACCGTTTTGTTTAACGGGAACAGCTCCATAAGGTTCGGAGGGTTTATTCCTGTCATTTCATAGACCTTGCCGCCTGTTTTGACAGTGAGCTTCTTAATGGTGAGGTTCACTCTGTACTTGCTTTTCTTTATTGCCGAAGAAGCAGCGAGTGCAGCGACCGCAGCAGCGATAACACCTGCGATGATGCCGAGGATCGCCTTGACGTTGGCAGGCTTTTTGACTTTGACGTTAATAGTCAGTTCTGTGGTAGTCCTCTTGCCGTCAAAGCCCTTGACCGAAAGCAAAACGCCCGAAGTCTTCTGCTTTGCCTTGATGATGAGCGAATCGCTCTTTTCGTCATAGGTTATCTCAACGGCTTCCGCATCGGCAGAATCGGTTATTATCTGAACAGGTTCATCGTGAGTGCCTCTTATGCACTCGTGGAAATTCTTTATGACCTTTTCTTCGCCTGTTTTGAGGGTGAACTTTTCGTCACTCTTGCGCAGAACAAGACGGAACGGGTCGGGATCGTCTATCATGGTGACTGTCACCGAATCGGAAGCAGTGTCAGTGCCGTCGGTCGCTGAAATGACGATGTTCAGCGGCTGGTCGGTGTATGCAAGACCCGAGATAGTCAGAACATCTGTGCCTGCATCGTATTCCGCCGAGATAAAGCCTGCGTCCTCAGACCTTACCTTTGCGGAAATGTCTATGCTGTCGCCGTCAGGGTCGGAGACATACTTTGATATGCCCTCTATCGTTGCATCGCCCATAACGGGGAGGTCTTTGTGCTTTTCGCCGTCGGGGAGCGAGAACACGGGCTTGCTGTTGCCGACTTCAACATCAATAAGCATCTCGGCAGTGACAGACGGGTCAAGCTGTGAAGTGTAAACAAGCCTTACCTGAGTTGTACCGATAGCAAGCGGAGTGATAGTCAGCGAATCGTCCGCCTTGTCGAAGCTGACATCGCATATCTGCGAGTCATAGCATGAAGCGGTGAGATCGACTGAAACATCAGCGTTTGAGGGACTGCACTTTGAGGTCAGTCCTTTTATCTTCACAGGCTCGGAAGAAGTCGTGAAAGTCTGTTTGGGAACAGGGTCGATTATGTTGAGTTCCTTTGCGCCGCCCACCGTTACAGCGTAGCAGTCAAAGCATCTTATATCCAGTTCCGAGGAATAGACGAACACGCTCACATAGCCTGTACCTACCCAGTCTATCGCCTTTTCACTCAGTTCAAAGCCGCTGCTGCTTGCGTTCATGGGAATGAAGTCTGTGCCCAGCTTGTCGAGCGATTCATCGATAGTGTGGTTTCTTACAAAGTTGTTTTCAAGGGGCGGTTCTGAGGTGAAGTATGCCCTTGCTTTGAGTGTGGGGTCGGTATAGAGGTCGGTGTTCGGTATCTCCTGATCTCTTGCGTAAAGTTTGGTGTTGAGTTTTATTATGTCGCCTGCCTGCGCCTCGTCTATCGAAGCGGAAGTGCCGTTTCTCAGCAGATCGAGAGTTGTGCGGCTCTCGACTTCATAGCCGTTGAAAAGCTTTATGCTCACGTTGCTGTCGCAGGTCAGACCCTCGATAGTCAGCGTCCAGTTTCCGGGCTTAGGCTGGAGCATGGTGATAGTGTCATCAGTTCTCCAGATGTCGCCCTGAGAATTTTTCTTGCGGTCTTCAAGCTTTATGTTCTTGTAGGTATCGTCAGTGCCGTCATTGTAATTCAGGCTTATTTTTGCTTTTGAGAGAGCGGCGTAATCTGCGCAGTCGATTATGATAGAAGCATTCAGAACGGAAGGTCCGATGCTGAATTGAGTGTCGTGTTTTTTTCCGTCGCCCTTGTATTCGTCAACGTTTTTCGGATCGCTGAAATTCAGTCTTCCGAGCGCTTCGTCAAACTTCTGTAAGATAGAACTAAGTCCCTCGGAAGCAGGATAGAAAGCGCCGCCTGTGCGCTTTGCAAGTTCTTCGAGTATCTGAGCGCCGAATCCGTTTTCTTCGATAGAGTGACTGCCGTATTCATCAAGGTAATCATATCCAACGCTGTAAATGATAAGGTCATCGGCTCTGTTTCCGCCGAGAACATCATCTATCGCATTGTTTATGCCCTTGGTCATCGAAGCTTTGTCGGAGTAGTTCTCAGCGTCGATCATGCCGTTCTCAGCGCCGTCAGTGAAAATGATTATGACGTTCTTTGTGTTTTCGCGGCGGTTTTCCTGCAAGTAATCGGCAGCCTGCTTAACGGCATCGAGCATATAAGTCCAGCCGCCGTCAGGCTCGGTCTTGTTGGTAATGGTGTCATAAAGGTCAAGAACGTTGTCAAGGTCATCAAGTTCCGTCAGGTCTGAAAGTCTTTTTATCTGATCCTTTGTGGAGTACTTGAAGATCGAAACACGGTTGCCGTAGCTGTTAAGGCGTGTTATAAAGCGTCTTGCGGCAATGCGTGAAGTTCTCGGAGAGTCGCCCTGTTTCGGGTCAGCCGAATCGATCGAAAGGCTGGTATCCATAAGGATAGCAACGTTCACAGGCGTATAGTCATCTGAAAAAACATTTGTGACTACCGTGTTGTTGTTATCTTTTTCGGCGTAAACGGGAATCTGCATTGGCGTTGTGCCGAAAAGAACAGCGCCTGCGAGAACAGCGGACAAAAAAGCCCTTACCCTCTTTTTAATAGTATTAAACATTTTTCTTTTTCTCCCCCTTTGATTTTCGGAGCAACATTGAATTTGAGCCTGACGAAAAAAATTCGCTGTCACGTATATAAATGTGAATAATCGTGAAAAAACGGCAGTCTTTTTATCAAGTTCAAATTTAATTATATCATAGTTAATAATCGTTGTCAATAGTCGACAAATAGTTTTTTTGAAAACGATTGAGATTTTGCTATTGTGTATATTATTATTGATAAATAGGAGTATATTGTACACAAAAAACAGATAAGAGATAATAACAGATAAGAGATGAGAGATAAGAGATAAAAGATAATAAATAAGAAATAAGAGATAAGAAATAAGAAATAATGTGTTCGCTTCGCTCACGGATCTAAATAAAGATAAAGTTCTGTACAGGCGTATTTTTATACGCTATGTAGGGGCGTACATTATCTCTTATCTCTTATCTCTCATCTCTTATCTGTTATTTATTTCTTATTTCTTATTTTAAAAGAATTGATTTTTGTGGAAATAATTCATAAAGTATTGACAATTAAGATAGAATCTGGTATAATAATGTATATATCATCTGATAAAGTGATGATGATTTGTGACAGTTGTTTGAAAAAAAGAAAAAACAAAAAGTACATTACTTTATTAAAAAAAGGTTGGGCGATAAAAGTGGGTTCAAATTATAAGATGACTTATGCGGTCGACATCGTGTTCGTGATAGATGCTACAAACAGCATGACAGGACTTATCGAGACGATAAAGGCTCATACCATAAATTTCTATAAGGATCTTGTGGCAAAGATGACCAGCAAGAACAAGTGCATCGGCGCATTGAGGATAAAGCTGATAATCTTCCGTGACTATCTTGCGGACGAAAAGGACGCTTTGCGCATGACAAGGTTTTATGTGCTTCCTGCCGAGACAAAGGAATTTGAACGTGCGGTAAATGCAATAAAAGTCTTTGGCGGCGGCGATGACCCCGAGGACGGACTTGAAGCGCTCGCATTTGCGATCCGCTCCAACTGGTCTAAGGAATGCACAAAGCGCCGTCAGATAATCGTGCTGTGGTCTGACGATGCGGCACACCCTCTGGGCTTCGGAAAATCATCGCCCTATTACCCGAAAACAATGGCGGCTGACTTCAACGAGCTGACAAGGTGGTGGGGAGACAAGGACAGCGAGGGAAGCTATATGGACTTCAACTCAAAGCGCCTTATACTTTTTACCCCAAAGCTTTACGGCTGGAACGAGATACGAAACAACTGGGATAATGTTATATATTACGAGTCGGAGATAGGTGAGGGTCTTCGTGATGTCAATTACGATCAGATAATCAACGCTATCTGCAACAGCATTTAAGGACGGGCAGGATATGAACGATTTCAGATTCCCAACGGCAGTAACGGGTTTTTGCTGCGAATTCAGGATCGGCGAGGGCGAGGACGGCTTTGCTTATGCTTTTGATATGAAGGACAAGGGTTTTATCTCGGTCTTTGACGGATGCGGAGGAATGGGTTCTGACACCTATTCATATATTGGCGGTCAGTCGGGAGCAAGGCTTGCGGCGGCTTGTGCGGCGGCTGTTACCGACAGCTTTTATCATGCCGAGTGTTTCAGGTTCGACGGTGATGACAGTAGTTATCTTAAAAGCGCACTTGAAGACAACTTCCATGAGATAAGCGAACTTGTTAAAAAAAGTTCCGCAAAAAGTACGATAAGCAGCAATATGCTCAGAACTATGCCGACCACCGCAGCGATAGCCGCTTTTTTACAGGCTGAGGACAGCCTTGAATGCGAATTTATCTGGGCAGGGGATTCAAGAGGCTATCTTATCGACAACAGGGGCATGATGCAGGTGACTTCCGATGACCTTTCGACCGATGAGGACGCTTTTGAAAATCTGAGGAACGACAGCAAACTCTCGAACGTTATCTGCGCTGACAGGGATTTCGTGCTTCACGAAAAACGCATGACAATTAAAAAACCTGTCATTGCGGCAGTTTTTACAGACGGCAGTTTCGGCTATTACTCAACGCCTATACAATTTGAATACTATCTGCTGGAATCGCTGTGCTATGCTTCTTCGCCAAATGACTGGCGGGACAAGTTCATCGAGATCTCACGCAACATCGCAGGTGATGACTTCACGGCGGCGATAGCAGTTTACGGCTTTGACAGCTTTGAGCAATGCAAGAAATATTATTACCCCAGACTTCATCAGCTTTATGACGAATACATAAAATTCATAGACGAGAACACCGAGGAAGAAATGCTTTATTCCCAGTGGACAAAATATAAAAAGGAATATTACAGAAAATGGCAGAACTAAATTCCGAGATCGGCGGCTTCACGCCGTATACGCTCAGAGGCTACACCATAACCGAACCGCTCAAAGCTGACAACGGCGGATTTTCAAGGTGGGGAAGCTGTATAAAAGACGGCAGGCGCTTTTTTATCAAGCAGTTCATAAATCCCGTTTATCCGACTGCGGACGCAGGACTTTCAGAAGATACGATAATGCGCAAGAAAAAACGCTGTGCCGAATGGTTCAGCGGAAGAACGGCTGTTTATAAAAAGATCATAGAGTCGCAGACGGGAAACCTTGTCACGCCTGTGCTGTTTTTCAGAGAACGCAGTCATTATTATCTCATAACCGATTATGTTGAAAGTTCGGAACTCACGCTCAGGCAGATAGCTTCATGCTCTATCGCACAAAAGCTTGTCATGCTCAAAGTGCTGGGGCTTTGCTTTTCAAAGCTTGCGGAAAACGGGCTTGTTCACGCAGACGTAAAACTCGATAACCTTATCGTCAAGAAAACAACAAATGACAGACTGACCGTCAAGGTCATAGATTTTGACGCATCGTATCTTGAAAGCGCAGTGCCTGAAAGAGGTGAGATACAGGGCGACCCTGTGTATTACGCTCCCGAGACTTTTCTTGCGATGATCGGCGAGCCTGCAAAGCTCACGCCGAAAGTCGATGTTTTTGCACTGGGGATAGTTTTTCATCAGCTTCTCTGCGGCAGGCTTCCCGAGCTTGGCAGTGACGATTCATATGTTTATGAAGCCGTCCTGAACGGTAACACGCCTGAACTGTGTGAGCGCATACCCACAGCTTTGCGTGAACTTATCTCAAAGATGCTCGAAAAAGACCCCGACAGGCGCATATCTGTGAATGAGGTCTTTGAGGAACTGAAAAAGATGAACGGACTTCCCGAGATGCCGCCTGATGACAGCGCAGACGAGCCTGAATTTCCCGAGGAAGAAACAGACAGCTGGTATGCGGCGGAGGATTTTGACGTATGAGCGAACAGCAGGATCAGTGGAGATGCAGTCAGTGTGAGACTTATAATTCGGGTTCTGACCGATACTGCATAATATGCGGTGGGGAAAGACCGACCGTGCCTGTTATACAACAGCCTGTCATGCCCGAAAAGGTATTTCAACAGCCTAAGAACCATTTCGGGAGCAGGGCGGCAGGAAGTGACAGCTCACTTTTTGAAAACAGTTATCCGAGTTACGATGATGACGGCACTTCTGGCGAGAGCTATTCACCCGTAAGCGGCAGTGAAGCAAGATCAGCTGTGTCTGAAAAGACAAAGACCGCAGACGGGCTTTCGGCAGGCAGGATAGCTGTGAGGATAATGCTTGCGGCGGCGAATATCGTTTTGCTGATATTCAACATCAAGAATTTGATAGAGGTCATGTGATAATGAATAGTTTTGAGCCAAGAAGCAACAGCTATGAATCAACGCTCACACCCGAGATATTGAAGATCATCAGGAATTATGAGTTTTATTCATCGGAGGACGATGAAGCGGAGCAGGTGCAGACTAATAAGCATCATGCGCCTGAACCTGAGATACCCATGGATATTTCCGCACGGAGCGCAGGGGTGTATGCTCCGCAGAGTGAAAGCTGTGATGCAGGGGAGCGCCATAGGCATTCCGAAAGATCATCAAAGCCAAAGATCATCGCTGTTATTGCCTCGGTGCTTGCGGTGGGCTTTGCGGTTTGTTCGCTGGTGCTGTGCATCAAGTATCTTATGCTTAAAAATGACTATAAGGAACTTGAAAAGGACAACAGTTCATATGCGAAAGAGGTAAAAGCCCTTCGTGACGAAGTTTACAGCAGTAAGGACAGTGACGAAGAAGCTGAGGCTGTTCAGGAAGATGTTTCGGAAGAAGCTGACGACACTGCCTCCGATGAGTCCGATGACAGCAGTAAGGCGGAAGAAACCAAATCCAAAAAGAAGAAGCCCCAAGACCTTGAAGAAGCTGACAAAGAAAGCAAGGCAGATGATGCTGACAGCATTGACAGCGAACAGGAAGACACCGACAGCAAGGAAAAAACTTCCGGTAAGAAAGAGGATGACAGTTCGTCTGTTTCAGATGTGGACACGGAATACGCACGCAGTAACGGCTTACTTGAAGTCGATGAGGAAATTAAGTTTGAGGATGAGGAAGAATTTGTTGATCTTCCTTTCAGCCTCATGCAGGATCAGAACGAAAAGGAACTTGTGCTTATTGCTTATTATTATAATGGTGAGACAAATTATTTTAAGCCTGCCTATGACGGAACTTGTGCCTTAGTCAGCACAGATCCGGAGGACGATACACGCTTGGAATATGATGGCGTATACTACGATGAGCAGGGCAACAAGAGCTATATCTATAAGGGTTCTGAAGAGGTTCTTGGCGAAGAGAAAACGTATTATTACAAATATATTGTCAGTGACGGAAGTGAAGAAGAATGAAAAATAAGATACTGCCCGAGCTGATACTTATTGTGCTGATAGTATTGCAGACGGTCATACTTGTGTTCGGAAAGTCATTTATCCCGCCCGAGGCAGGCGTTATAAAAAAGCTTGAAAAAGAGGATTATAAGTCAGCCGCACAGCTCATGAATGAAAAGGACATAAAAAACTCGGAAAAGATAAAAAGCTGGGTGGCATCTGAACTGCCGCAGAAGCTTGACAAATATTCCGACACGGCAGGTTCGGAAAAAGGCGAACAGCTGTTGAAATTTGTTGACCTGCTTATCCAAAAAGGTTACAGCCCCGAGCGTGAACTCAGAAACTGCCTTGCTATCCAGAACGAAAGACACAATTATCTTTCGGGCGATATTTCGGCAGTGTCGGTCGGACTGAGGATAGCAGAACTTGACAGAAGCTTTGATATGCAGAGCATCTATACAAGTCTTGAAAACTTTGAGACGGAATATCTGCTGAGCATCATCAATCAGAAAAGAGCGGAAAATTCCTGCGAACTTTTCCCGAAAGACACCGCACTCAACGATCTTTGCAAAGACTTTGCGGAAAAGGGCAGCACCTCGGAATACAGCGATGATGACATAATGGCAAAGACAAAGGCTCTCGGCATTGACGTGAGTGAACTCAGTTTTTATGCGGCAGGTGCAGGGAAGTGCATAACGGCAGATGATTTTATCGAAATGCTCTCTGATGATGCACGAAACAAGCTTTATACCTCTGACGATCTTAAAAGGTTCGGGGCAGGGGTGGTCTATGACAAGGCAACAAACTCCATAATGATATTTGCAGAAGCCGCCGCACTTAAATAATGCGTTCAGCCACGGGGGAGGCGAGTGTTATGGCTGATGACAGGGGTATGAAAAAAGGTTTTGCTTTTGAGACTGCCGCAGGGATATTGCTTGCAGTCCAGACGGGGGCTGTCATACTTTATCAGGCATTGCTCATGAACGGAACTGTCGCCGCCCGAATGATGCTGAACGGCGAGCATGAACGTGCAGTGGAACTTATCAAGGCGCATGACATAAGCCCGTCGGAAGAAGTCTCAAAGCTCATTCGTGAGGAAACAGATGATGCGGCAGAATGCTGTGCGGCAGGAAAAATAAGCTGTGAAAAAGCCTTAAAGCGTGTACACCGTTTTGACGGGCTTGAAAAGCTGGGTTATAAAACTTCGGCTGAAACGGCACTTGCGCAGATAGAAAATATCGCCGCTTCACGGGAATGCTGTGAGAAGATCGAAATGCTTATCGGGGACGAGAAAGACGTTATTTTGTCATGTGCAAAAGCACTTGCACTGTTTGATGAGCTTTCGCCCGAGGACGAGCAGAGCCTTGAAAAAGCTGACGAACTGAAAGAGCGCTGTTTTGAGCGTGCGGCGGAATATCTTGACGAAACTGCGGCGAAAAAGAGCCTGAATGACTACTTTGCAGAAGCGGGACGCTTTATCGAAAACTGCGGCTCGGAAAAAGACCGTGAATATTTTATCGGACTTTGCGGCGAAAGTTGTTCGGAGTTTGAGGGCAAACTTGAAAACACAGTCGCTTCGCTTATGACGGACGGCGAATATGAAAGCTGTGCAGAGCTGATACTTTCGGCTGAGGATTTTTACGCAAATGACAGTGAGTTCGGGGAATATCTTGAACTTTCCCTCGAAAAATGCGTGACAAAGCAGGTCAGCAGTCTTGCGGCTGAATATTCTTTCGGGGACACCGACAACGCTTTTGAATTTGCGGCAAAGTTTTCCGACAGGTTCGCTTCGGCAGGACTTGCGGAAACAGTCTGCGGCAGTTTTAAAAACTACATTTCGCTTCTTATGAGCGTTGAGGACTACAAGACCTGTGCGGAAGTCATCGAACACAACGAGCGGAACATAAAAGCTTTCAGCAGTGAGTTTGACGAAAGCTATGAAGATATGCTCTGCGGCGTTTACACAAAATGGATCGACCTGAAAAAGCGCAGGGGCGAATATATGGCGGCTGAGGACGGATCTTCGGCGTTCTCGCTCGCAAAGAAACAAAACGGCATATTGCCCGACAGCTGTGACATAAATGCACTTGCCGTTTCTGCGGCAGAATATGAGAAAAAAGCGCTCGTGAAAGAGATAAACCGTGACCGTGCCTCAGCAGGCTCATCGGTACTGCGTGAGAGCAGGCGTGCATATCTGCTTGCGGAACAGCTTCTTTCGGGCGGCGGAGATGTTTCGGTATCGGCGGTAAAGTCGGCGGCTGAGGCTTGCGGCATTGAAATTTTGTCAAGCGAGCTTATCGACAGCATATTTATCGTTTCCGACAAGACTTATGCGGAACACTCGGCGTTTTTGGCATCGCTCGATCGTGAGGTCATGAACACGATATGCCTTAACAGGAATTTTGAAACGATCGGCATGGCTGTTACATTAGATATGGATAACAGCGGCTTCAAATGGCTTCTGGTACTCATGCCCGAGGGCGGTACGGACGGCTGATCTGTGAGGGGAAAATACTATGGCACGTAATTATTATGATAACAATAATGGCTCGGCTGACGAGAACCTTGCTGAGACATTTGGGTTCGATGAAGTTTTTGACCCGTCAGAACAGGGCGAGTCGTTTGACCCGTATGCAGATGTGAGCGCCGCTCCCGACAGCGGCATTCAGACGGCTGAAACGAACGCTGACGGCAACGATAGTTCTGCATCTGTCTCACACACCAAGAGCGTTGCTGCGGCTGTTGCAGTCGGTGTGGTGATAGTCGGTGCGGTGATACTTTCGATCTCGATCTTCTCGAAAAAGGGTCTTGAAACTGATGACAGCGCAGGCGAAGTCTATTCAAGGCGGACTATCGCAACAAGCGGTGCGGTCATAGAGCAGGAAGTCATAGCCGAGAGCGTTCAGCCCGAAACTACGGCAACAAATCCTTCGCCTGTTACGCCTTCCGTTACTTCTGCATCAACAACTGCGGCAACAACTACTGCCGCCACTACCACCAAAACTGATTACAATGCGATCGTCACTCCGAACGAAAAGGAGTTCATACGCACGATGTATGTGAACCACAAGTATGAATCGCTGAGAATACGTTCGGGTCCCGACAAGAGATACAAGATCGTCTATGAGGGCATACCCGCAGGTCAGGGCGTTGACGTTGTGGCTGAGATATACAACGAGGGCGAAAAGGATACATGGGCGTATGTCACCTATAACGGCTATTCGGGCTGGGCTTCTGAATCGTGTATGTGGAACAAGCCTACCGAAGTTTATCCTCAGGGCACAAACCCCTCGGGCATAATGTATGCCGATGTTGACGAAGAAGGGCTTCAGCTGCGTTACGGTCCCGGTTTCGACTACGAAAAGAAAGACCTCATAAAGCGCCACAACAAGGTTGAGATATATGCCGACTATTATGACCCGTCAACTGGCGAAACGTGGGTATATGTGCTGTTCAACAAGAAATACGGCTGGGTCTGCAAGAAGTATCTCATAAGCAAACTCCCCGAGACTACCACCAAAAAGACCACCACCACCACCACCACCTCAGCAAAAACAGAACCTCCGACAGAGACTTCCGTTCAGACTTCCTCCGAGAGCAGTTCCGCCGATGACAGCGGTCAGTCGATACCGACATCCGTTCCTATTGCGAATTTCTCAGCGGTCTATGCCGATACTTCTTATGATGGCTATTCCGGGGGAAAAGTTATTGACCTCGACTTGAACACCTGCTGGAAGATGCCGTGGAACGATGAGGAGGATTATGAACTTGCTCTTATAGCTTCCGAACCGCAGACGATAAACACCATTTATATCTATAACGGTGACAAGTTTGCTGAAGAAGCGGAGTATCACATCAGGAACTGCGAATTCAGATTTGATGACGGCTCAAAGATAACGGCTGTGCTGGAATACGTTCCCGAAAAGCGCATGAACAAGATAACGCTGTCAAAGACTATTACAACAAGCACACTTTACATAACGATAAAGAGCGTTGTCGCAGAAGAGGGAAGCGTACCGACCGACCTTTCGATAGCCGAGATCTTTGCGACAAATGAATGAAAATAAATAATAAATAAGAAATAAGAAATAAGAAATAAGGAGCGGCTTCGCCGAAATTAAAAAAGAGATGACTGACGTAAAAAACATCGGTCATCTCTTTTTTTATTTGATGTAAAAGAATATATCAAAAAATATCTATTAGCTAATATCTCTTATCTCTTATCTCCATTGTCCGCCCCGAGCCGCACAAATGAAAAGGTCTGCACTATCGTTCGTGCGAGGGCATCGAGCCGTCCGCCCGAGGACTAGTACGCTTTGGGTTTGCCGCAGACACGACAGACTTTTTTTATCACGCCTGAGAAGTCGCCGCCGCAGTAGGTGCATTTTTTGTGCGACTGCCATTCTATCTGACGTTCACGTATCTTCTTTAAGTAGGCCGGGAAAACTCTTATGTTGTCGGGATCGTCAAGATGCTGATAGCGAATGTCCAGCAGTTTGGGACAGTGGTCGAAAATGCCGCAGTCGGGGTCAAAATAGGTGTCAGAACCTATCTCGATACGTTCCAGCGAAGTACAGCCGTCAAACGCCCCCTGCGAATCGTAGCCCATGAATCCCAGCGAGTGGGGGAGCTGTATCGAGGTGAGCGCCGTGCAGTCCTTGAACGCCTGTTTGCCTATCTTTTCAAGCTTTACCGACAGTTCGACCCTGCGCAGATTTGAACAGCCTCTGAAAGCCCCCTCACCGATGTTGCGTATCCTGTCGGGGACTTCTATCTCCTCGAGGGAAGTACACATCTCGAAAGTGGCGGCTTTCAGTTCCTTGATGTTGACGGGCAGTTCGACCCTTAAAAGCCGTGTGCAGTAGCGAAAGACCGCCTCGCCGAAGTCCTTGACGCTGACGGGCAGTTCGATGCTTATAAGGCTCTGACAGCGTGTGAAAGCGCATCTGCCTATCGTGTCAACGGTGTTGGGGAGGTGTATCTCGTTGAGTGCCCTGCATTCGGCGAAGGCTTCCTCCTCGATCACCTCGACCCCGTGCGGCACAGTGACCGAAGAAAGGGTCATATTATCGGAAAAAGCGTGTTTCCCGATAACTCGTATACCGTCGGGGATAACAAATTCTCTGTCAGCGCCCTCGTAGCGCACAAGGGTGTCACCGTCTATCGTAACTTTCGTGCTTTTCTCCTCAGGCATATAGTCTCCGCCTCCTTTGTTGTTTATTTTTTTTGCTGTTTATATTTCAGACATTATACAATTCCAGCGTTCTCATCACGAACACAACGAGCGCCGTGCTAAGCCCCGTGAGCCACAGCCCCATAAGGATAATGAGAATGCTGTGATCGTCGATCGCAAAACTGCGCTTTCCGAGCGACAGCCTGCGCATTTTATGTACACCGCTTTGGTATATTTGTTTTCTCATGAAATTTTCGGCAGGGAAGATGTTCGGCAGGCGTTCCTCGCCCAGCTTGTACCATGCAGTTTCAAAACTGCCCTCGCCTTTTTTCTCAAAGCCGTCAAATTCGCCCTCAGCCTTTTTTGAGAAAAGGAGCATGACCGACATCGCGGCAAAGAACACGAGCATAAGCACCAGAACGATCCCCGAAATAACGAGCAGTGCTTTTGCGACCATTGTCATGCTCACGCCCAGTATCAGGATGATAACGGCGATCACTGCGACCACAACGATAAATTCCAACTGCCTACCTCCTAAATAAAAAAAGACCGCAATGCCGTCGTAAGGGAAAATAAAACCCGCAAAAGCAGGACGGGTAAGACGACCCTTAAGAATCACGCTCCCTTCGTCCGTTTCGGTTTTACACGGCCGTTTGCACGGGGTGCCGAACGGGAGGTCTGCATTATCTTACGGAGTGCGAATCCCTGATTACATAAGTGTTGGATTAAATTGAACCCTTACTAACGTACACCGCAGTCTTTATTTACTTAATAATAGTATATGCGAACTGAGGAGAAATTATTCCTCGTCCTCAAAATCATACATTTCTCTGAGCCTTTCGATGAACACCGCACCGACACGTTCATATTCGGCATCGTCCTCGATAGTCACCATCATCTCATCATCGCCCTCGAACTCGCTCTTTAATATAACGACCTCGCCGTCATATTCGAGCAGTTTCTCGGGGTCATCGAAGTAAGGAGTAAGTGCGAAGTACTTTTCGCCCTCATATTCCATAACGTCAAGCAGTTCAAAAGCCTGTTCGTTGCCTTCATCGTCCTCCAGAGTGTAAATATCGGGGGTGTATTCGTTCATTCCGTTCATGATCTCATCAGACATGAGCATTCTCCTTCCGTAAGGCAACACCACCGACCACCGGCTTGCGCCTTTACCTTTCCTGCGGTATCCCATACCGCTCACGAATATTATACCACACTTGCAAACCGTTGTCAAGCAAAAAAATAACCAAAAAGTCGAATAAAAATTTGCACAAAATGTTTTAAGAAAATTTGAGAAAATCTATTGACAAGCGACAAGAAGTGTGGTATACTAAGAACATAGAAAAGCAGAACACCTAAAAAGAACAGCACAAGGGTCCTGAAGAGAGTGGGAACTTACAGAAGGGCTGAGGGGCGGCTGTATCGGGTCGGAGCTTTTCATAGCATATCGGCAGCGAGCGGAAGCTGACGGATCGGGCAGATCCCTGCCAGACTTAACAATGCTCGGGACGCACCGCAAAGCTGTTAATCCACCGAAAGGAGCGAGTCCAATGGATGCATCTGAAATTCAGCAGAGTTCTCTGGAACTCGCAGATGTCTGACTCACCGAGGGCTTAAAGTAAACAGGACGGCATCAGAATGATGTGAGCAGTCCGCTTCCCTCTGATTCAAATCATTAGCGAAGACAAAGCGAGTTTCAGTTACGACGGTCTTAACACAACGATATTACAGCTTGTACTCTGCTTTAAAAAGACAAGACAACATCTTGATAACAATTTAATCTGCGGCACAGATCGCAGGCTCTTCTCAAAAAAATAACGGTCGCTGACCGTAAAGAAAAATATATCCGAAGCAAGGATGTGGTAGTCATGATCGAAAGGAAGTTCAGACCTGATAAATCATGACAAGGGAGTGTTACCGATGCAGTAGTCAATGACTTTTTTAAGAAAACTATTCGTAAGGGAGTGGGGTCTTATGAAAGTCCTCTTTAAACTAACGGATATTAAATAAGTCAGGAGTGTTTCCCATGTACTAAGCAGAATTTTCCCCCGACAAGATCAAGATCGTGAAGGAGTTGTTGCTCTATGAAAGCATTCAAGAGGTTTACGATCCCGTAGAAAGTCAGGAGTGATTCCCATGTACTATCCAAAACATATCATTTATCGTAAAGGATGATTTTTATGAAAATGGTAATGTTATACTTTTTGATCGGCTGGTTTGCCAATAGCCTGAGATAGAGGCTCGAACTTTGAACATAATGCTTCAAGCCGCACCCTCGGTGCAGGAGCAGTTCCCGATAATGTCACGGGGCAAAGGCTCAGAGAGAGGCGCACGAGCGGCGAGAGGCTTCCTTAAAATATTACGATCGGAGTGGTGCTTGATGATCAAAATGAGTACCGGTTCAAGACGGAATATCTAAGAGTTAGGGGTGAGTCCAAAGGTTATTTCAGTTTGACATTATGACTTTGTAATGAGCGGTAACGCTCTTACCCTAAGCGCACGGTGCGAGAAACGCAGATGTCGGCTGACCGAGAATGTCACGGTCGGAGCGAAGGCAGATGCGGGCGCATGACAGTGTATGCGATATTTACCTGAAAAAGGAGTGATGCATATGAAAATGCTCACGAGTAAGAGGCTGGATATTTAGCAGGAAAGGGTGAGTCCAAAGGTTACTTTAGCTTGACATTATGACCTATATCGAGCTTTAAACAGCTTGACCCATGAAGCGCACGGTGCGAATGACCGCAGTGCATGGCTGACCGATAATGTCACGGTCGGCACAGACAGACTGCGGAGCGCATGACAGTGTATGCGATATTTACCGAAAAGGAGTGAGGCATCATGAAAATGCTCACAAGTAAGAGGCTGAATATTTAGCAGGAAAGGGTGAGTCCAAAGACTAATTTAGCTTGACATTAGGACAAAAATATATCGAAAGGAACGAGTCCAATGAGATAGGTTACTTTTCAAAATCTACTGAAAGGTTGTTTATTCCAATGGCTTAATTCGGATACAAGCTCCGTGATCGGCGTTCGGTCACGGGGCTTTTTAGTGTTTACAGCTTTATAAATTCGGGCTTTCTGTTACGGAAAACGGCGGTGTATTTAAAGCCTGCATCACGGGCAGTCTGCTCGCCGAACTCTATCCCTGCGCCCAAGTCCCCCGAATTGTGTGCATCAGAACCGATCGTCAGTATCTCGCCGCCGCACTCACGGTAAAGCTTGACATACTCCAAGTCGGGGAGCGTTTTGCCTATCTTCTGACGAAGCCCCGAGGTGTTTATCTCTATTCCGTGTCCGTTCTCGGCAAGCGTGCGGAATATACTGCGTATAACGTCATCAAAACGCCCCATTTCGAGCGTTATGCCGTATTCACCCGTGATGTATCTCAGCGGATAGGTCAGATGCCCCAGCACATCAAAATCGGCTTTGCGGCACATTTCCAGTATTTCGGAGAAGTATTCCTCCATGAGCGAGTAGATCTCAGCGAGGGTCATATTGCCGTAATCGAGCCAGTAGAAATCGTCACGCCCCGAGTTCATGTGGAGCGAGCCGATAACAAAATCGAGTTCGGGACGTGAAAGGATAACTTCGGCGGCAGGGATATTCTGCAAAGGCTGTCCCAGTTCAACGCCGCACAGCAGGAAAGGGAACTGCTCTTTCAGCCGTGAGATGTGCGAGATGCTCGCCTGAGCGTAATCCCGAGAGCCGTACATTTCCTTGTCGATCGTTATTTTGCGGTCTTGTTCGGAAATGGGAAGCCAGAAGTTGCAGTCGCAGTGGTCGGTGACAGCGTACCATTTAAGCCCCAGTTCGGCGGCACGGCGGCACATCTCCTCGGGCGAGGACTTCGCATCGGGGGAGTAGTTCGTGTGAGTGTGAAGATCAGCCGTCATTATTCCACGCCCTCAAATATCTCGTCAACGAGCCGCTTGTATTCCTGATAGGCAACGGTGTCGGACAGCTCCGAAAGAATATCGGTTATCGAGCGGTAATACCACGCCTGTTCCGAGGGGTCTTTCTGATTGAAGCCGTTCCAGACGGAATTTCCCATAACTTTCCAGTTACCGTAGATCGAGCGCATATTCGAGAGCTTGTCGGCAAGCACGATTATCTTTGAGTCGGGGTCGGGGTCGTTCCGCATGGCTTCGAGCGACTCCTGCTTGCGTATCTTCCATGTCTGAGCGGCAGGCAGTTCCGAACGTTTGTTCTCGGAATCCGCACCAACGAGCGCCGCCACTCTTTCGCCGAAAAATTCTTTCAGCTGTTCGGCGGTGGTGTCGGTGTCCTCAACGGTGTCATGAAGAACAGCCGCCGCAATAACTTCTTCATCGGAAGTGAGAGAACTTGCGATAGCCGCCGCCTCCATGGGGTGAACGATGAACGGCAGACCTTTCTGTTTGCGTTTCTGACCGCTGTGAGCCTTGACTGCAAAGATTATCGCCTGATCCAAAAGTGTCATGGTGATACCTCCTTAATAATTTATCAATATATAGTATAGCATAGATTTTGTGATTAGTCAAGCAAAAAAGCCATGACACAGCTGAGTGCGTCATGGCATTGGTCGATCAAATCATAGAAGCGGCAGAAGTTTAAGCCACGGTAAGACATCTTTGATCTGCTCGGTGGGACGAGTTATAGTCATAGCAAGATCATCTGCGGTCAGACCATAAGGCTTCAAAAATTCTGCTGCGGCAGGATCTTTTATAAGTCTCTGCAACTTTTCGTATTCTTCCCGAGTTAAAGTGACCGTTGTGTAGCTGCCGCTTTCCGAAATATTGCAGCCTCCGCTGACATTTTTGAGTTCATCGAGCGAAAGTTCGCCGTTTAGTTTTTTTTCGGCAGTTTTATTGTTTAAATTAGTTGTCATTATACATCACCCTTTCGTGATTTTAAGAAATATCAACTTACTTAATAATATTATAACACACTAATACTAATAAAAGATGAAAATACCGTGAATAAAATAACAGTGATGTATAACTTTTATGTTTGCTTTTGTATGTATTTACTAGAAATTAGCAACTATATGTAAGTCGAACTCACGTATTCATCAATATAACAAGCTAAATAAATGAAATAACAATGAACAACTATAATATTCCATATCCCCGAACCGTATGAATTATAATAGATATTGTTTTGCTATGCGCTTTTCGGGTTCGGTGTCGAAAAGGTACAGCACCAGCAGGAACGCCCATTCAAGCGGCTTCATCAGGATATATACGATGTCCGCACGCAAAGGCGTTGTGATGAAACGGCATATCGGATAGCCGTGACGGTCGTAAAAGCCCCTCAGCGCACGGTGGAAACGGGGAGTTCTCACGGCGATAAGCTCTTCAAAAGCGTTGGCGACACAAAGCTGACGGTTGACGATTATCTTCTCGCCCAGCCGTGAGCCGTAACGTGTCGGCTTTACTAACCGCCTGTGACCGCCTGCTGCAACGGTGCAGAGATAGTGACCTTCGTAGAACTCGGGCGGCGGCGGTGTCTGCTGTGAGAACGTCCAGTCGGCGGTGTCGGTGAAAGTCTTGATGAAAGCGTCCGCACCCTGCCCCGTGAGTATCTGAATGATGAAGATCACTGCCGCTATCGGCACAAGGCTGGTCAGCACCAGCGCAAAACGTCCCCCGTGAGCCGTGAACAGCCTGAGCAGAAGCCCGTTCAAGCCGCCCTGCACGCCGTCCTCTTTCATGTATTTTGACTGCAATGAGAACTCGTCCGCAAGGGTTCGCCACGTTATCAGCACCCAGTTGAACGGCAGAAGATACAGCACAAGTATCAGCGGCTCTTCGGTGGTGTTCACAATGAGCTGTAAGCAGTAGAGCAGGCTCACCACGTTGCCGGATGCCGCAAGCCCTATGAGCAGAACGCTCACCAGCGGCGGCTTGTTTTGTGTGTAATTCCCGTTGAGTATCCAGACCGAGATGACCGACAGCAGGAGCAGGATATACACCCAGCCGCCGTACTGCCCCGAGATCATCATGTGGTAGCTCTCGTCCTCCACGCCGCCGTTTATCAGCGGTTCGTTCCATTCCTTAGTTGTTATGCCGATGAAAAGTCCGACAAATATCGCCTGACAGAACTCCCCGAACAGCGGCGTTGCAAGATAGCACAAAAACCGACTGCGGCGCTTTTTCGGCACAAGACTGTCATATGGCTTGACAAGATAATAGATATTATACCCCGTCAGCACCAGCGGAGAAATAATGAAAAACGCCATTATCAAATAGCTGAAAAATCCCATACCTGCTCCTTTCAACCCCAAAATTGTACCCGACTGTCCACGCCCCACTCGCCGTCGATACAGCAGAAATAGAACGTCCGTATGCGCTCCCTGTCGTTTGGAACGTCTTTCTGCGCCGCCTTTACATAAAAGCCGCCGTTTTTCTCGTTCACGAATGCCCAGTCAGCGACCAGCCCGAACTCCTGCGTGATGTTCTTCAACGCAAGCCGTGTGTCGGCGTTCAGGGGTACACGTTCTGTCAAGCCCACTGTGAAATAGCCCTCAGAGCAGGTTATTTTTGTGTTGGGGTGAGCGCCTGAAACCTGTTCAAAGCTGTTTTCTATCGCCGCAAAGTCCTCTTTGTGGGAACGCAGATACTGCCGCATTTTTATCTCTGTGCGGTGGTCTGCGATGACCCACGCCGTTATGAGCAGTAAAAGCGCCGCCCCTGCTGTAAGAAAGCATTTTCTGCGAAAAGTCATAAATGCTGTCCTCCCTTTTCTTTCGTTCAAGAAGATTATACCACACAAGAAACTGTTTGTCAATAGGTTTTTATCGAAATTCGATATTTTTATCTTGAAATACAAAAACAGTATTGCTGTTATGTGATAATCGTCAAAATAAACAAAAATATAGCAAAAATATGTCCGATACGCCGAAAATATTCTGCTTGTGAAATTATTATTGAAAAATTAAGCGGTATGTGTTATAATATTAACAGATTAAAGCAATATCGCTTGAAAGGAAGTGCGCAAAAAATGGTAACAGGAACAGTAACGGTGCTGAACGAAGAGGGTCTGCACATGAGACCTGCGGGAGCGTTCTGCAAGGCGGCACAGTCCTATAAAAACTGCGAGATAACGATAATCCACAAGGGCAAGAGGACGAACGCAAAGTCGGTCATGGCGGTCATGATGGCAGGAATCGACTACGGTTCAAGCCCCACCCTTGAAGTCAGCGGCGAGAACGAACAGCAGGTGCTGGACGAACTGACGGCAATGTTCGAGAACAAGTTTGAACAGGCATAAAAAAATGGCAGATCACAGCGGTCTGCCATTTGTTTTTTTATTTTGTGATACCGTATGCAAGTTCAACAAGTTCTTTTGCACGGCTGACTTTTTCTTCCTGAACAGTGGTGACGGTGTTGCGTGCGGCGGTCTGAACGGCAAGCCTTGCCAGTTCTTTTCTGCCCGAATCGAGGTAGCACGCCGCAAGTGCGAGCCAGTCCTCGCAGATAACATCGTGAGCCGAAGTGCTTCCCACCGACTGCATGAAAAGTTCCTCGGCACGCACTTTTCTGCCGCACATATATTCGTAGCAGCCGAGAGTGTGCTTGACGGAAGCCGAAAGCTGTCTGTCGGTAACGCTCATGAGCCATTTTTCAGCCGAGGCGAATATCCTGTCAGCCTCGGCACGGTCGCCCAGAAGCACCGCACCATAGAGATAAGTGTTCATATAGACTTGTTTCTGCCGCAGTTCCAGTTCGGAGAAATCCAGTTCGGCGAGTTTCCCGAAGCCCTCCTTGTAGTGTGCGCCGTCAATGAGCATCTGCGCCGTGACAAGCTTTGAGACATCGCTCATGCCTCGTTTTTCGCACCGTGCGTTCCAGTCGGCGAGCAGTGCATAGACCTCGGGGCAGTAGCCTTCGGTTTGCAGAAGCTGAGATATGCGGCGTGACCTGAGTTTCGGGGTACGTCCCTGTTCAAGAAAAACAATTCCCGTGAGCGTAACGAAAAACAGGTAAAGCAGCGGCGGAACAGGACTTCTGCGAAGCACGCCCCCGAACTTGTCGCTTATATACAGAGCCGCCGTTGTCAGCGTGACCGAACTTATCATTATCTTCAAAAAAATCAAACAAACCTTTTTTATATCCAACACCACGCTTTTCTTAAATAAGAAATTAGAAATAAGAGATAAGAAAGATGAAATTAGAAATATGCGTAACGCTCTTAGTCTCTGCTTAGTATTATAGCATATTCTTTTTCAAAATGCAAGTGTGCGCCCACAGGTAACTTATGAAACAGCGTATAAAAATACGCCTGTACAGAACTTTATCTCTTATCTCTTATTTTTTATTTCTAATTTTAAATAACGCCGAAGGCGCACATTATTTCTTATTTCTTATCTCTTATTTCTTATTTATTATCTCTTATCTCTTATCTCTTATCTCTCATCTCTCATCTCTTATCTCTTGTTTATTGTGCTTTTGTACAAAGATTTTGATAAAAAGTGAGCAGTTTTACTAAATTTACTGTTTTTGCAAAAAGGTTGATGACTTTTTTGTTGAAATATGATATAATTAAAACGATATGTACTATTACAGCCCGATGTTCTGAGGGCACTAAGGAGAAATGCAATGTTTACGTGGAATTTTCAGTATGTTTCAAAGGCTCGGCTCGCTGAGGCGTTCGGTCAGCTGTTGCTCGACCCCTCAAAGGGTGATATTCTTATCCGCATACATACGGCGATACACCTCGAAGACGAGGCTGTTGACCTTGCACGCTTTATCTCACGGCTCGTCCCCGGGGCGCATATCTTGGGCACAAGCACCTCGGCGGCTATCTGCTGGGGCAAGCTTATCCAGAACCAGTGCGTCGTGTCGGTAACTCAGATGAACGGCGGCAGGATAAAGACTGCACTTCTGCCGACTTTCGGCGATGACAAACTTCCTGTTCCCCCTGCCGAACTTTGCAGAAATGTCAAAGATGCCGTCATCGAAGATGACACAAAGCTGATGCTCACTTTTCTCACGGGCAAGTATCTTGATGTTTACAGCTTTGTCGACAAGTGCAATGACTGTTTCCCGGGGGTGCAGATGATCGGCGGTCTTGCCAACACTTCCGAGATAAGCCTGAGAAAATTCCTCGACTCGGGCTTCGTCTTTGACGAGAACGGCTGGTCAAACAAGGGTATGATCGTGGCTTCGATAAGCGGCAAAGATGTTGAAAGTTACAGTTCCTACGCAACGGGCGTGCAGACTATCGGCGAGGAATACGAGATAACCGACACTTTCGGCACCTGCATTCTCGAACTTGACGGCAAAGATGCCGCTGAGGAATACCGTGTGGGCGTGGGAAGCGAACTTATCGACCGCCCCGAACTGACGAACCTTTTCCCGTTCGTTTATTCCGATGCGAGCGATATTCCCATATTCGTGCGTTTTTCCGACAGCGAGAGCCTGAGCGATAATTTTGACGTTCGTGACCCCGTGAACAAGCCTAAATATGACAGTCACCCGAATATCGACCGTGATACAAGGCGTGAACTGATAAACGCCAACCACAACGTCTGCACGGGCAAAAAACTCAGACGTGCATTCATCTATGACCGAAAGATAATCACAGATAACCGCTCGCTTTTCAGGCGTGTCGAGAACTTTGAAAAGGCTGAAACGATCTTCGGCTATTCATGTATCGCACGTTCGATGATATATTCCAACTGCGTCAAGTGGGAACTTTCGGCTTATGAGAACTCGAATATGTGCGGCTGTATAACCGAGGGCGAGATAGCACACGTTGACGGCAGGAACACTTTTGCGAACTGCTCGTTCGTTGTGTCGGTCATAGGTGAAGCACCTGCCGATCAGCGCTATAACCCCGATGTTTTTTCACACACCGATTCACTTGCCGCCGACAACCGTGAACTGCTCGATTATCTCTATGACACCGAAAAGCGCTTTGCCGAGAGCGAGCATACAGCCGCCGCCGACAGCCTTAAAGCTTTCGTGCGTGACTGCGAGATGAAACTTCTCTATTCCGACAGGGACGAGTTACCAAATGCCGCATCACTCAGCATGGACATAAGGATAAAAGGCTTTGACAGGATATGTATGATAAACGTCTTTGACACTTCTGCGATGCAGCTCGTATTTTCGGAGCGTGCGATCGCCCTTACCAGAAAGAACTTTGTTTCAAAGTGCGTCAGCTTTGCAAGAGCAAAGGGTTACAAAACATATCTTATAAAAGAATGGAACATAGCTATCGCCGCTCCAAGCTTTATGTACGCTCTTTCGGAGTTCGTGGAGGATATGGAACAGCTCCAGCATGAACTGTCCGAGACTACCGAAGATTATATTTCGATAGTGCCGATATTCTGTGTTCTTGATGACTGCACTCCCGAAAATCTTGAACAGGCGGCATATACGGCAATAAGCGAAATGGCTCGCAAGAATGTCCAGTTCTCGGTGTTCGATGCGAAAGAGGGTCAGCACGATGAAGAAAGCATACGTGAGCGCTATCATATGGTGAATGTTATAAACTATGCCGTTTCGCACGATAAGGTCATTCCCTATTATCAGGGCATCTATGACAACAACGAGAACAGGATACACCACTATGAAGCACTTATGCGCTTGGAGGACGAGAACGGCAGGGTCTATAATCCCGCAAGCTTTCTTGACGTTGCAAGAAGCTACGGACTGCTGTATGATTCTATCACAAAGATAATGATAAAGAAAGTCTTTGAGCGGTTCAGGAACGCCGAGAACACAAGTGTCAGCTTAAACTTAGGCATAAGGGACATAAAGAACCGCAAGCTTATCGAATATATCTACGGATTTCTTGCAACGGCAAAACGCCCCGAAACATTCGTTTTTGAGATACTGGAAAATGAAGATGTTGACGATTATGACGAACTGGTGGCGTTTGTTGACAAGATACACGAACTCGGCGGACTTATCTCGATAGATGACTTCGGGAGCGGTTTCTCGAACTTGCAGCACATCGCAAGCATACACTCCGACTTTTTGAAGATAGACGGCTCGATCGTGCGCAAGTGCTGTGACGATGAACAGAGTGCGAACCTCATCGCTCTTATGTCGGGCTGGAAAAGACTCAGCAACCGCAAAGTCATGATAGTTGCGGAGTTCGTTGAGAATCAGGATATACAGGAACTTCTGCTCGATTTCAACATAGACTATTCTCAGGGCTATCTGTTCTCAAAGCCCTCACCCGAAATTGATCTTGCAGGCGGTGTATTATGACAGCAGGTATGAACAGCAAGGAAACAGTTATAGGTCTGCTTCTTGAAGATATTGAAAGCGACTTTTCAAAAGAACTGGTCAAGAGCGTTGCAGGCGCTATACCGCAGGGAAAGGGCGTGCGGCTCGCAGTCCTCCCCGGCAAGCACATCGACGGCACAGAACCCGACTGGCTCAGAGCATACAAGACCGTTTATAACTCGGTGTTCAGTCTGGCAAAAGTCTGTCAGATCGACGGCTTTATAATACACCTCGGAAGCATATCCGAACGTGACAAGCAGAAAAGCCCTATGTACCGTGATGACGGCACGGGCTTTGCACAAAAGCCGAAAGTTTATGTTGCCTCGGATATGCGTGACTGCGTGACCGTCAATTACGACAACGAGTCGGGGATAAGAGAAGCGGTTGAGTACCTTATAAACGTCTGCGGCATAACAAGATTTTGTATGCTGGGCGGCAGAGATGACAACAAGGACGCAAGAGCAAGAAAGGCGATATTCACCTGCTGTCTTGCGGAATATGGCATAAATTTCCGTGACAGGAACTTTATACACACCGATATGACGATCGACTGCGAAGCCGCCGCCGCAAAGCTCTTAGACAGCAATCCCGATGTTCAGGCGATATTCTGCGTAAACGATGCAGTCGCAAAGGGTCTTTATGCGGCAATGGAAAAACGTGGGCTGACCCCGGGGCAGGATATTCAGGTGTTCGGTTTCGACAACACCAAGATGTCGAGCGAACTTATCCCACAGCTCACTTCTATCGGTTCTGACAGCATCACGCTGGGCGCAAAGGCACTCGAACTCCTGCTCAGGAAAATGGACGGCGAGAACGTTCGTTCGGCAACTGTTCCCACACGGCTTTACGGCAGGGATTCTTTTCCCTACGAGATGTATGATTACAGCGTGACCGAAATGGTGAACATCGTGCCTGCGTTCGTTTACCGAATGTTCGATGACTGTTTCTACCGCTATAAAAACGAGAAAATAACCCGTGAAATGGTGGACTTGCGCAGGCTTTTCTACGAGATGATAACACGAATGCTCACGGCGATGAAGCGCAGATACATGAGCCCCGAGACTTTTACGGAGATCAGCAAGATGATCGACAAGTTCTTTGAAAAGGGCGCAATGAGCTACACCGATGCAGGCAAACTTCTCAGGAGCATCGACCGTTTGCAGAACAGCATGAACTCGGTCATGCGTTCCATGACAGGTTCGGTGATGATAAACAAGCTGTTCCTGCGCATGAAAGACAAGGCGATAGTTGCACTTGCAAATCAGGATTCGCTCCAAAAGAGCGAGGCACAGAAAGCAAGTGCAAGTATGCAGGCGTTCATTGCGGCAACTTCTGCCGAAGCCTCGGAACAGGAGGACATCTACCGAAGCTTTGATATGCTGGGGATAGAGAACTCGGCGCTGTATGTCTATGAAAAGCCGATACGCTTTGAGAAAGAGAGCGTGCTGAACTTCCCCGAGCATACGCTTCTCAGGTGTGTCATGAGGGGCGGCGAACTTTATCTTCCGTCAAAGGTGCGTCAGCGATGCACACTGGGCGAAGTGTTCTCACGTTCCGAGCTGTCATTCCGAAACGGCGGACTGACTGCGTTCCCGATCTTCTGCGGAAGCTGCATTTACGGCATACTCATTTGCAGTCTTTCCGATGACATCTACAACACAGGCGAATACGTTGCAACTCAGCTTGGACGCTCACTGCAAGTTCTGCTTAACAAAAAAGAGAACACAAAATAAGAGATATGAAAAGTGAGATAAGAGATGAGAGATAAGAGATGAGAGATAAGAGATAAGAGATATGAAATGTGAGATAAGAGATAACAAAGAATTTGCACTGTAAACACTCTGCTACAAATGAAGCGGAATCGCGCGTAAGCGACTTAGCGCACTCCGGTTGCGCTAGACCGGCGAGGTTTGGAGCAGAGCTCCATTCAAAATCAAGCCGCTCGCAACAAATAAACCGACCACAGCTATCCCTTACGAGCGGCTTGCCTACCTTTGTGCAATGTGAGCCCAGCGGCGAACGAGCGACAAATGAAGCGGCACATCAAAAGCAGTCCGAGGAAATACTTATGAACAGCTAACAAATGAAGCGGTACATCAAAAGCAGTCCAAAGGTTCACTTTTGTGCAAATTGT
>CAMVRM010000027.1 GCA_947169885.1 uncultured Ruminococcus sp. | reverse complement strand
GTCTAGCGCAACCGGAGTGCGCTAAGTCGCTTACGCGCGATTCCGCTTCATTTGCATATTTTAACAAAACCGCCGCAGGCGCACCATATTTCTTATCTCTTATTTCTAATTTCTAATTTTTTAATCTCTTATCTATCATCTGTTATCTTGAAAAAAGTGGGGTAGTTATGGAAAAAGTAAATTCTTTGATACAATCGATCGATGATGCCGTGTGGGGAATGCCGCTTATCATATTTATAATGGTATGCGGAGTTCTGCTGACATTTCGGCTGGGATTCCTGCAATTGCGGCGCTTGAAACTCGCCCTGAAATATATGGTGGGCAGGGAGGAGGACGGCGACGGCGAAGTCACCAGTTTCGGCGCACTCTGCACAGCCCTCTCAGCTACTATCGGAACAGGAAACATCGTAGGCGTTGCGACTGCCGTTTCGGTGGGCGGTCCGGGAGCGCTGTTCTGGATGGAAATAGCCGCATTCTTCGGCATGGCGACAAAATACGCCGAGGGTCTGCTTGCGATAAAATACCGCACTTCCGACAAGTCGGAACACTACTTAGGCGGTCCGTTCTACTATATCGAAAAAGGCATGGGAGGAAAGTGGAAATGGTTAGCCAAAGCCTTTGCACTGTTCGGCGTGCTTGCAGGACTTTTAGGCATAGGCACGATAACCCAGATAAACGGCATAACCTCAGCCGCAAACGGCTTTTTTGAGCATAGCCCCATTGTGAACATAGCAGGCTTTGAAGTCACACGGGTGACGATGATAACGGGTCTGCTGGTAACAGCCGCCGCCGCATTCGTCATAATAGGCGGTATAAAGAGCATCTCGAAAGTCTCCGAAATAATCGTCCCATTTATGGCGGTAGCATACGTCCTCTGCGCCCTCATCATAATGGTAACGCACTATAAGGAGATACCCGGAGCGATAGTGGAGATCTTCGGCGGAGCGTTCGGCATTCGTCCGATAGCAGGCGCAGGAGCAGGCGGCACGATAATTCTCGCCATGCAAAAGGGCGTAGCAAGGGGCATCTTCTCCAACGAAGCAGGCTTAGGCTCTGCCCCGATAGCCGCCGCCGCCGCAAAGACCAAAGAGCCGGTCCGTCAGGGTCTTGTGACCATGACAGGCACATTCATCGACACTATCTGCATCTGCACGATGACAGGTCTTTCGATAATAATGAGCGGCGCATGGAGCGACCCCGACTTAAAAGGCGTAGCGATAACGACAGCGGCGTTCAAATACGGCTTGCCGTTCCCCGAGCGTGTGTCGGCGTTCATTCTCATGCTCTGCCTTGTGTTTTTCGCATTCACAACTATCTTAGGCTGGAGCTACTACGCCGAGCGCTGTCTGAGCTACCTGTTCGGAACAGGGGAGCGAGCCACGAAAATTTTCCGCTGGGTCTACATAGCGGCGGTGTTCATAGGTCCATACATGACGGTGGAAGCGGTGTGGAACTTAGCGGACATCTTCAACGGACTAATGGCAGTCCCCAACGTCACGGCGCTGATAGTGCTGTCCGCCGTGACCGCCCGTGAGACAAAGGAGTATTTCAGCTCAGGCAAGCACGAACCCAAAAAGCGCATAATAGCAGAATAAAAAAACGGCTGTCCGAGGGCAATTCGGGCAGCCGTGAAATTTTTCTTTAATAAAACGTATTGTAAAAAGTAAGGTCTTTAATTAACTGAAGATTTCGACTATCTTTTGCCTGAACATAACGGATAGATTCTAAATTATCATTTTGTCTGTCTAATTGTGAACTTATTCTTTTAGCACTGCTTAATATATTGCTGTTTAAAGTATTGATATTTTTATTTGCTTGTGAAATTGAATCGTATAAATAATACTGATTCATGCTAATATCGTTTAGTTTGTCAATAATAATATCAAGTTTTGTAATAACATTATTATATTTAATATCTTGCTCTAATAAGTTGTAAGCTGTGGGAAGATCATTTGCTCGTCCGGATTCAATGTATTCAAGAATTGATGCAACACAGGCAATGTCACGGTATTTGTAATAAATAATTCCTTTAGCATAATAACTGTTTAACAGGTCATATGTACTATTATATTGCTTTTCCAAATAATCATATTCCATTGAAAGTCGTTTAGCTATTCTTGTACATTCATTTTTAAAAGACTTATTTTTTTCTCTGATTTTTTCGTTATTATTTCTTATTCTCTTATTTTTTTGTTTTTGCTCTTTCAATTTATCGTTAGCTTTAGAAAACACAAGTAGAATGCCAAACATTATAATACATATTGAAATGATAATATATATATATTTGTCGTTTGTTCCATTATCTGTTCCATGTGCTTTTACGAAATATATTATCCAAAAGATGATAGCAAGTACCGCTGTTACGGCTGTAACCGCCAATCCAAATTCATCTTCTAACTCACACCCGACAATAGTCCATAAACTATCTATGTAGTTTTCTTCCTCTTCCTTTTGAAGTTTTGGATTATAATAAGCGTTCTTTTGATTACTAAGATAATTCAGAACACGTTCTTCTTCATAGCAGGTCTGCTCAAGATACATAACATTTTTTAGATATTCTATAAGAGTATTTCTATTCATATGATTCCCTCCAATTAATAATAATAACACAAATTTGTGTTTAATTTAATATATTATAACACATATTTTAAAGATTGTCAACACAAAATTGTGTTATGTAGTATAATAATTATAACACAATTTTGGAGGAAAGTTTTATGCACAATTACCAAAGAATAAGAGACCTTCGTGAAGATTCCGACTACACACAGAAACAAGTTGCCGACAAGCTGTATCTTCATCTTACACAATATAGACGCTATGAGTGCGGCGAAAGTGAACTGCCTATGAATATTGCTATAAATATTGCAAAGCTGTATAATGTTTCCCTCGACTACATCGCAGGGCTTACAAATAATAAGTGCGGACTGACTGCATCTACCCTCACCAAAGACGAAACAGCCCTTATCGAAAATTTCCGCAAACTCGAACCGATCGACAAAGGACGTATACTTGAACGTATCTATATGTTATGTTCATAAAAAATTTACAAGTAAAATCGTGAATGACTATTGACAAAAACAGAACAATATAGTATAATAATTAAGCATTCGTGATCTAAAGACAGCGTGCATAAAAGTAAGTCACGCCGAGGATTGAAGCAAATAATGCTTACATTGTCCCCGTGTGTCTTTTGGCTCGTGGGGAGTTTTTAATTGCGTTTGCTAATATGTATAACAGAGGTGAAACACATTGGCAAGTGAAAAGGTTCTGGCATCAAAGAAGGAGAAGGTCGCAAAGCTCGCTGAGATGATAAAGAACGCTAAGTCGGGCGCACTCGTTGACTACGAGGGCATCACCGTTGAGCAGGACACCAAGCTCCGTAAGGAAATGCGTGAGAACAACGTTACCTACTTCGTAGAGAAGAACACAATGCTCCGCCTTGCATTCAAGGAGGCAGGCATCGAGGGTCTTGACGAGGTTCTCAACGGCACAACAGCTATCGCTATCAGCAACGATGACGAAACTGCACCTGCACGTCTTCTCGGCAAGTTCGGCGAGGATATGGGCGAAGGCAAGTTCGAGCTGAAAGCAGGCTTTATCGGCACTACCGTTTACGACAAGGCAGGCGTTACCGCTCTGTCCAAGATCCCGGGCAAGGAAACTCTGCTCGCACAGCTGGTCGGCTCCCTTCAGGGACCCCTCACCAAGCTCGCAGCTACTATCAAGGCAGTTGCAGACAAGAAGGCAGAAGAGGGCGCTGCATAAGGCAGCCTGAGTTTTCTGCAAAACTGAAACGGTCTGCGTAACGTGCAGACAAATAATTTGAAAAGGAGTAAAATATCATGGCATCCGAAAAGATCACCAATATCATTGAAGAAGTAAAGAACATGAGCGTTCTTGAGCTTTCCGAGCTCGTTGACGCTATCCAGGAGGAGTTCGGCGTTACCGCTGCTATCGCTGCTGGTCCTGCTGCCGGCGGTGCTGCACCTGCTGAGGCTGAGAAGACTGAGTTCGACGTAGTTCTCGCTTCCTTCGGCGACAGCAAGATGAACGTTATCAAGGTAGTTAAGACTATCACAGGTCTGGGACTCAAGGAAGCTAAGGCTCTCGTTGAGGAAGCTCCTAAGGCTATCAAGGAAGGCGTTTCCAAGGCTGAGGCTGAGGATCTTAAGAGCCAGCTCGAGGCTGCCGGCGCTACTGTTGAGCTTAAGTAATTTAAAGCTTAAAACAGCATAACCAAAAAACACAAGCACCGTTCTGTCGAAAGGCAAAACGGTGCTTTTTTATTTGATGATCGTCTTTTATTTAGTTACAGTATTCGTCCTCATAGCAGAGAAGTTCGGTAAATATGCCGTTTTTCGACCCACGCACGGTTATACAGCTTATCTCTTTAAGGTTCATGATGAAGCCGCTTTGGTTTATGTTCACGATGTCCCGCAGTTCTTCGTTCTGAAAACCCTCATAGACGAAACCCGTGTACTGCCGCCCCCTCTGACTGTAATCGAGGTAGTACTTCGGCTGACGGTCAAGGTCATACAGCCATTCTCTGTCCATGCCGTAGTACTTCCTGCGCCTGATGTGCCTTTGCGCTGTGTAACTGCTGGACGAATGGTGATCGTAACTGCCGCTCGTTCCCTCCGAATAAACGTCCGAGAGCAGATTTCCCAGCCGCACACCGCTCCGTGTCTTTATGATGCGCTTGTCGGAATAGTTCCTCGTAGTGTTGCTGTGCGGAGTACAGCGTACCGTGTTGTTCAGATAGATATACGGCACAGTGTTGTAAGCCTTTTCGCAGTAAATGTGAAGCGCCTCCCATGCCGTGGTCTTTTCGTTGATGTAGATGTAATTTACCGTGTTCGTCCCCGACTGATAGGAAACATCGGGCACACCGCACCTCGCAATGACTGCCCCTAAGTCGGGCTGAGTTATCATGCCGGGTTCGGAATAGTTCTGCCCGAGCTGTTTCGAGATGCCGTAGGAACATACCTTTATGACGTTCTTACCACGCTCGTTCACGCACTCAAAGATGTCAGCCGTCCCCCAGTGAAGATACCTGCTCCCCATGTAGAACCTCACAGTCGCCACCGCCTGCGGTCTTGTACTGCCGATAAGTTCCGCCTCGAAATATGTGTAGGGCGTGTACCTCTCTTTTTCGTACCTAAAATAAACGAAATTCCCGAACTCCTCTGTACTCCCGTTTAAATAGGTAAGCTCCATTAGCGGCGTAATGTCAGCCATGTCAGTTGTCCACCTCCGTAAACTCTATCTCGCAGACGGCGTACTGCCTGCTTTCTTCCGAAGTAACAGTGCCGCTGGTAAGCACAAGCTTGCTGTAAGCCGTATCCTCGATAGTAACAGTCGTCCTCGCCGCCGCAAGATTTTTCAGTAACGTGACATAAGCCGCCGCATTCTCATGATGAAGCCGTGTCCTCAGCTTTATCCCGAAACTGCTCGCCGCCGAAGCCGCCCTGTAAACGCCGCCCCCGATGAGCGCAGTCGCATCAGCCCTGCTTTTCACAAAGAAACTCACAGTCTCAAAGCAGTAAGTCACGTTGTTTATAATGACCATTGACCCCTTGCCGACAGGTGTCATCTTATCACCTCCGTAAGCGTCACGATGTATGATAAGGTAACGCTCATCTCACGTTCCAGCCGCCCCAGCTGCATATTCCTGCGAAACTCCCCGAGGACAGCTTTTTTAACGATCATCTGACCTGTCATGTAAGCCCTGCCTATCGCCTGCTCACACATCTGTGCAAGCGTTTCGGCATCTGCAAAACCCTTCTTGTCGCCGAGCAATCTGACGTTCACCGTAACTTCCGCCCTGCATTCCGAAGCACTTCCGCCCTTGAATTCGTCAAGTTCTTCCTTGACAACCCTCATAAACGCAGGAAAATAAGTCTCAGCCCCCAACGGTCTGTCCCTGATGTCCCCGACGTATTCGGTCTTAGGCGTAAAACCTGCCGCCGTCAGGCACTGTCCGATAAATGAAACAGCATCAGTACTTATCAAATCCTCATCTCCTTCCAAAAAACATACCCACCCGCTTACCCGTTTAAATAACGCCGGAGGCGCACCTTATTTTTTATTTACTTAAATGAGCATTTTTGTTAAAATATACACATGAAGCGGCACATCAAAAGCAGTCCAAAGATCAACTTTTGTGCAAATTGTCAAATCTGCTCGTTTATAGTTATTTAGTGGAAAAATTCACACCGCTTCAAAGGAGAAATCCCCGTAGTCAGCGATCCCTGCCGTGCAGAGAAGCCTCAGCGCACGCTCTCTTACTTCACGGGCGGCTTGAACTGCCTTGATGTCGCAGGGAGACACTGAAACTTCGCCGTTCTCGCTCATAACAGGGCGTTCGGTCAGACATTTTTCAGCCGCAAACCTGTAAGCCGCAACAGCCGCCGCCGCATACTCGCAAAGCCCCCTCTGAAACTCCGTCAGTTCGTCTGCCGAAACTTTCAGCATGAACATAACAGCCGCAGTGCCGCTGCTTATGAGCGACTCCTGTTCAAACTGCTCCTGTTTCAGCCCCGTTATCCGCAAAAACTCGCTGACGATGTTCTCATAATCGAGATATTCCATTGTATCACCCGTCTTTTTTAGGAAGCCTTAGTCAGCTTCTTCACAGCGCCGTCAGTCAGCACCGAGAATCCGCAAAGCACCGAAGCGGCGATCTCGTTGCACTGGTTCGAGATAAGCTTGTCGATGTCCACGATAACGTCCGAACCGAACACCACCTCAGCCGCACACTTAGAGTCAAGACCAAGAGCCGTTCCCTCAGACAGCGCAGGGCACTTGATGAGCGTCACGCCATAAGGTGTAACGACCTTGCCGCTGCTCATAAAGTCGGTAACGCAGTACTTCATCTCGGTAAGCGCAAGTATCTGCGCCATGAGTTCGGGCGAACAGAGCATGATGTCCATGTCATAGTCCCCCATAGCCGCCCAGAAAGCCGCCAGCGCACCATAGCTGATACTGCCCGAATATGTCACGGGAGTAAGCCCTGTTCCGAGCGCCGAAACACACGCCGAGTTTATCGCCCTCGAGATCTGTGCGCCGAGCGAACGCAGGATAACCCCGAACGCCTCTATCCTCTGCTTGCGTATAGCCTCGTAGGAACAGCTGAAACGTCTGCCGTACTTTGTCAGCGCAGAAGCCGCCGCCGCAAGCTTGACAGTCGTCTGCGGAAGATCGGTAAGCTGTGCCGCCGTACTGCCGCTGTCCACCTTAGTCACGCTGAACGCCCTGTAATCGAGCGAATCGGTGTGTGTCTGAGCCGCAGCGATGTCGGGAAGAATGCTCACTTCGTCCATGCCTGCCTTGACCTGTCTGCGCACATACTCGGGAAAAAGCACCGCACTTTCAGTCGAGAGGAAGAACTTCTCAACTCTGTCACAGCCTGCACCGCTCACCTTGATGTCAAAGCGTTTGAGCTGTCTTTCGTAAGCGTCCAGACCTTCCAGTTCGGTGCCCCTGTACTCCTTCGAGGGGTCAAGCTGTTCCAGCGCCTCTGTAAAGCTCTTGCCTGTGATCGAATAAAGTCCCTTTTCAAGTTTAATATCGTTATACATTAGTCAAATCTCCTTTTTTATGTTTAATAACTGTCGGACAGGAACAACGCTTAGAGAAGCACGATATAAAGCGTACTCATGCCCGAATATCTGTTCAAATAAAGCCCCGAAAGAATAACCGTCCTCAGCTCCCGAATTTAGCTCCAAGCCCCAAGAAGCACGACCAACAAGAGCGCAAGCCCAACTCAAAAGCCGAAAAAAACTTTCTTCTTTCTTATCGCTTATTTCTTATTTAATACCTTGAACTGTTCGCCGTGATCGTCTTCGCAGTCGCAGAGCAGAACGCCCGAAAGCGCCCCGACATCGGCGTTCCTGCGAGTTTCTTCCTTGAAAACGAGCAGCTGTGAAACATTCATAGTCTCGCATAACCGTTTGACTGTCTCGGCGGAATAAGCAGGCGTGCAGAACTGCCCCAGCCTTACTATCTCAGCCGTTATGTCACGCTTTGCAAGCGAAATATCCGCCATGCTCTCACCAAGCTGTTTTTTCAGCGACTTGATGATACCGCCGTCATTTTCCTCCGCAAGCGATTTCGTGATGCCTGCCTCGGGCTGTGCGGGAACAGCCACGAACGACCATTCGTAAGCGTCCGTCACCCCGTCAAGTATCACCTCACACCTCTTGCCGCCGTAGTAAAGCCCCTTGACGTGACTGCAAGGCGAATTTCTCATGTCCGCACCGCAAAGACTGCATCTTCTGTGCCGCACCGCACAGCTCACACTCACCTCTTTCTTGATGCCGCCGTCTATCTCGGCGATAAGATCGGCGTTTGAAGCCGTCCTCATCATGTACGCCTTAGCCGTGACCGCCGTGTACACTTCACCCGAATCTGTCCTGCGCTCAGGCTCTCTCGTCACCTCAGCCGAGAAAATTCGTGCCGTCTGGTTCATTCCTTTCGGATCGTGGTCAAAGATACCCGTCTTGCCCACGAACAACTCAGCCAGCTTTTCAAGCGCCCCGATGCTGAACCTCTCGCCGTCCCTGTCAGTCATGTTGTCGCACAGCTTCACAGGAAAAACATACACCTCCTCCTCCGTGAGCGTGCGCCTTGCAAGCCCGTTGATAAGTTCCATGTCCTTTTCGCTGACACTCATGCAATGTCTCCTCCTTTCAGACGTTCCTCGATCTCTGCCGCCTGTGCGTTGAGCAGTCTCGCCCTTGCAAGGCTCTCCTCGTCCTGCAAGTTCACGTTGTCCCACGCTATCTCCACCTCCTCGTCAATACCGCACATGGCACAGTGAAGCCTTATTATCCTTTTCATCACCTGCGTTAT
Organism: uncultured Ruminococcus sp.; assembly: GCA_947169885.1. Taxonomy (GTDB): domain Bacteria; phylum Bacillota; class Clostridia; order Oscillospirales; family Ruminococcaceae; genus YE71. Next base: position 34,107 of record CAMVRM010000027.1, on the reverse strand, counting down.
CAACCGCCTGTAATAGTCTATCTCGCTGGTGAGTATGTCCGCCTGCTGACTGCTCATTCGCTCGGTAGTCGACCAGCTCAGACCGAGCAGAAACGGCGGTATCGACAGTTTGGAAACAAGCTGTTCCAGTATCTGTCTCACAGGCACTTCCGTGTCAAGTATAACTCCGTCAGCCCCGATGACCTTTATCTGAACATCACCGACCGCCACAAAATCCTTGACAACTCCGTACTGCGAAGCGCTCATGCCCTCCGACCACTGCCTTGCGATCTCCTGCGCACGCTCTTTCGCAAACTGCATATCTCCCTCGCCCGACGGCTTATAGGTAACAGCATATCTCACATTTCCTGCCCTGTCAAAGTTCTGACCCGTAGTCATGAATATCCTTGCCAGCAAGTCCCCGAACACAGGCAGACCCCTCAGCAGGGAAGTGCCGGCAGGATTTTTCGGCGAGGGATTGAGAGCCGTGTAAAGAAGCCTGTTCCTGTCGGGTATCTTCACCTTTTCGCCGTCTGTCCTGAAAAGCTCAAAGTCTTTCGCATCACGCTCGGGTCTTACCCGAAACTGCGTACAATCCGCACAGTAAAGCCCTGCTATCCCGTGCGTGTTCGGACTGATAAGTATTTCTCCGAGCGCTCTGCCGTAAGTCAGCAGAGAATCAAGATACATCTGCGTGAACGTGTCGAGCGACTTGCCCGAAATGCTCACAGGCAGTTCCGAGAAGAAATCATTCAGTTCTTTCTCGATGCCCTTGTCTGCGCATTCCAGCCTGAAACCGCCCGTAAGCCGCACAAGCTTGGTGATAGCCGCATCAACAACAGGCACTTTGCACCTCAGTTCTTCATAGATGCCCTCTTCCAGCCGCCTTGTCCCGAAAGCCGTCCGAAAACCCTCAAAGCGTTCAGCTCCCGAGGAGATCTCCCTGAACGCAGGCGGTGTTTTCCTGAACTTCGTATCGCATCACTCCTTTGCTATTATTAATAGTATACTCCATTGCGAACATATTTTTTTCAATACGTCGAAGCCGCACCTTATCTATCATCTGTTATCTGTGTTTATTTCCTGTCCAGCGACATAACAAAGAACCCGTCATCGCTGTTCCTGTGTATCTCACTTACGAAGTACCTCACATCGTCCATGGCGTGGTCGTTCTCTTTGAGCGGCTTGTCTGCGGCGGCGCTGTCGTCCCACCTGTAAAGCCCGAACTCACGTATGCAGTCGGTGCATGATGCCGAGAATTTTATGCTCCCCGAATTAAGAGCGTCCGCAACTCTCCGAATGCCGCTGACAACATCGTTGCGTGCGTGTTTGACTTTGAACTTGCCATGCCGCTTTATGCACTCGATGAACGATGCCGCCGAGGGGTCGCATACCACCGCTTCGATGCTCCTTCCCACGCACAGCCGCTCCAATCCTGCATAATGCTCCTCGTCAGTCCTCTGTGTCCCCTCTCTTTTCGAGTCGAAGTAATACTCCGCTATCCTGTACCAATTGTTCCCGGAATACCCCCACAGCCCGAAGCTTGAGGGATTGACCGTCCCGTAGTCACAGCTGACTATGAACCGCTCGTAACTCTCGGGAAGTTCCTTAACAACGTGCATCTTCTCACTGAACATCGGATAGATAAGTCCGCTAAGATCGCTCCACTTTCCCAGCACGAACCGCTCGTAAAAAGCGCCGCTGTACATTCTCCTGTATCTTTCTTTCATCTTCTTTGCAAGCGACGGATTGTCCTCCATGGTGAAGTGCAGATAGAACAGCCGCTTTTCTCTTGCCTTGTCTATCCACTCCCTCTTGAACCAGTGAGCGCTCGACTCGGGATTGCAGTTGAACCACAGCTTTGAACCCCTCACCGAACACCTTGCCACCGCCTGTTCCACAAAACTTCTCGGCATAAGCACACATTCGTCAAATAACACTCCTGCAAGCGTCATGCCCTGAATGAGCGCCGCCGAACTCTCGTCCTTTCCGCCGAACAGCCAGAACCTGTTGCATTTTCCGCCAAAGGTTATGTCTATGTACCCTTTGGTGACTTTTTCGCAGACGTTCATACCTGCCTGCTTTGCCATAGCCGTGAGCGTCCCGAGAATGTTGCGCCTCACCGACCCGATAGTTTTTCCGCACAAAGCAAAGTTCTGCCCGTCAAAATGCGTCATCGCCCATATCACGAACGAAAACGACATACACATAGTTTTGCCCGATCTCACCGCACCGTCACATATGATGCCGTCAAGATACCCTGTCTCAGGTTCGCTCCACCACCTGAAAACCAGCCGCTGCTTCGGTGAAAATTTCAGCAGCTCACTCAATGTTCTCCTCTCCTTTTCCGTATATCGCTTCAAACAGACTTCTGCCGCTGTTTTCGTCACGGCTCTCTTTCTCTATCTCATTAAGTAACTCTAACGCTTTCATTCTGTCATGGAACTTGATCTCCACGCCGTTTTTGTTCACCTTTATTTCTGAAACTCCGTAAAGATCGCTCTGCTCGATAAGTTCGTCCGTGACCGTTTCGGCAAAAGCCAGCCTGAAAGCGTCGTTGTTCCTGCCGTAAGCGATGCGCCTTAAACCCTGCTCGGCAGGACAGCTCACCATTTTATTTCTCACAGCCGAGATGCGCTTTCTGACCGCACTGTTCGTCAGAAGTGCCAGCCCCGTGACAGCCGCCTCGATGCCCCTCGCCGCACCTGCAAAGACCGCCGCTTCATAGCAGTTGCCGCACTCGGCGAACTTCACCGCAAAATTATTCCTGTTTACCGCCATGTCTCCTCCTTAAACAGCTTTCTTTCTCGCCAGCTTTTCCCTCGCCGCAAGACTTGGAGTAAGCGGCGGCTCGCTTCCTGCTTTCATAAGCTTTCCTGCCGTGTCCCTCAGCTCCCATATCTCGGAATTGAGAACATTTATCCTCTTTTCCAGCATGGGAAGTTCCGCAGGGTCAGGTCTGCTGTTTAACTTTTCGATAAGTTCGTGCAGCCGCTTTTCAAGTTTGTCGGCGCTGTCGTAGTATTCCTTTGACAGTTCCGATACAGTATTCTTTGATATATCCATGTTGTTCACATTATACCTCCTGAAGTTCACATTTGTTTGCCGTTTTGCTGCTTTCTGTAATCTATTATACCCACAAAACTCAGATTGTCAATACTTTTCAAGAAATTTTGTGAACTTGAACAAAACGAAGTTCACATTTTGCACGTTTACATGAAAATTACGGCTTGTAATAACAATGATACAAAGTGGTAACGCCAAAATTACAAAGCGGTATCATTTTGAGATGAAAAACAGAGAAAAACTCCGTCGATTGAGTGATTTTTGTGTAAACTGAGGGAAAATTAACGGACAGTTTGTGCATTTTGAATGTTGCATTATCTCCGAAAGTGTGGTATAATATATGTACGTTATATTTGAGGGGGATTTTACGGACTTTAAATAAAAATATCCTCGGGAATATGTTGATCTTTTCCGAACAGTCCGATTTTTTCCGCTCAGAGCATAACGCAGTACTTGTGTAAAAAACAGAACCCATGCGGCGTATCGGTGCATATTACGGACAGTTTGCCCGTTTGGAGAATGTGCATTTCGTGCGTGTTTTGCGTGCCGCAAAAAAAGGGAAGCTGTTTTTCTTGACTATTTGAAATGAGGGAAAAAACATGGAGAGCAGAAAGCTTTCAAGATTGTCGGAACTGACTGCGATCTCACGCACCCGTGACCTTACCGATGCGGAAAAGTCAGAGCGAGAAACTCTTCGCAATGAATATCGTGCGGCGGTAACAGGTTCGCTGCGTGCGGATCTGCGGCAGCTGACTATCGAAGAACCCGACGGAACAAGGCACAGAGTTGTGCCAAAGTACGAAAAAACAGACAAAAGATCCAACGGGGAGGTATAAGATCTTGGCAGGCGTATCAAAACAAAAACAAAAACTGCTGCAAATGGAACAGCTTTTTAATCAGCGTACCGACGAATCTCACGCTATAACAGGCAATCAGCTTATCGAGATACTCAAAGAAATGGACATCAAAGCTGAGCGAAAAACTATCTACGATGACATAGCAACGCTCTGTGACTCGGGGCTTGACATACGCACCACCAAGAGCGGTCACTCCAATGCGTATTACATGGCATCAAGATTGTTCACTGCCGAGGAACTGCGCATCCTGGTCGATGCAGTCGCTTCATCAAGATTTTTAACGATAAAGCGCTCGGGCGAACTTATCAAAAAGATCCAGCGTCTGACCAGCGAACACAAAGCCCCTGCACTCAGGCGCAATATCCACATCGAGAACCGCACCAAATCTTCAAACGACCAGACTTATGCGGTAGTCGATGCCGTGAATGAAGCCGTCCTCGCCGATAAACAGCTTTCAGTAACTCTCGGCGAAACAGGCGCAGACAGAAAACGTCAGGGCAGACGTGTGGCTGTGTCGCCTTTCCTGACCGTGTGGGAAAACGATCACTATTATATAATATGCCGCCTTGAAGAAAATAACGGCGGTATCGTCCGCCTGCGTGCCGACCGCCTTTCTGACCCCGAACTTCTCGAGAAAAAACGTGAGGGACTTACTCAGGAAGAGGAAATAGCAGCACGCAAACTCAAAGCTCCCCTCGAAAACCATGAGGGTCTTGAAGAAAAAATTCGTATCCGCTTCGATAAGTCGATACTTGATGATGTGTTTGACCGCTTCGGCGATAAGATAGCCGTCCGTCAGGAAAACGGCGATGATCTGAGCGTTGACGTGTCGGTGCAGCTGTCGGCGGCGTTCTGGGGCTGGCTGTTCGGTTTCGGCGAACGAGCTTACATAGCCTCTCCGGGCTTTGTCCGTGAAATGGCTGCTGAACGTCTTTCGGCAATGGCGGAAAGATATAAAAACGGTCAATAAGTTACAAAACGGTCACAGATTTCATATAGGAAAATGTTACTAATTGTAATCAAAAACTGACCGATAGTTTCATATTGTTGTATAAACAGGGTAGGTTTTGTGCAATATAACTCATAGGTGTTAGTTATGCTTGCTACGATTTGTAAGGATTGTCAATTGCAAATATGATAGACTTGTGATATAATATAGTCATGATTATCAAGGGACTGATTATAACCCTATGGTATATTCGCAAAAATCTTTTATAATGGAGGAATTTAAAAATGAAGGCATCTAAGATTTTAGCCGGACTTTCTGCTGCTGCTATCGCAGCTTCCATGTTCTCTATGGTCAGCGTTTACGCTGCTGAGGAAGTGGGCAACTCCGGTAATACCAAAGTAGAGATCACAGATGAAGCTTCTGCATGGTGGACACAGGCTTCTATTCCCGTTGACGAGCTGCTTGGCGACGTTTCTCCCGAGGACGTTGTAGGCATCGAGTTCGAGACTGCTGATGACGTAGATTTCCTTATCGGTTACAACAGCACTGAGGTAACAGGCAAGGACGCTACAACAGGCGAGGACAGCTACTGGAAGCAGACCGAAAAGGGCAAGTCTTTCAGACTGGATGACATCAACTTCACAAGCGACATCTACTATTTAAGCGTTGTTATCGGCACAGGTAACGTTGGCGACAGCTGCAACATCTCCTGGAACGTTCTCGTTGACAACGGCGAGGAGGATTCCGAGTCCGCAACTGACTCCGAGTCTGCTGCTGATTCTGAGTCTGCAACCGATTCCGAGTCTAAGGCTGACCCTGTTGCTATCGAACTTCCTTACACTGTTGACACAGGCGTAGGCTATGCAGGCGACTGGAGCGGTGACGGTTTCGTTCCGCTGTCCGCATTCGAGGCTATCCCCGAGGGCGAGGGCGCTACTATCACTATCAATTACACTCTTGAAGACGGCTATGATTACTATCTGGCTGGACCTTTCTCCAACAACACCGGTTGGATGAAGCTTTATGCTGAGGGCGAGAGAGATACTATCGAAGGTATCGACCTCAAGAGCAGCTTCACTGCTGAGGAACTGGAAGAGCATGGCTCCAGTGTTGGTACTCCCGTACTCCAGAATGATGGCTATATCATCGCATATCCCGCAGGCGGCAAGGAGCAGACAGCTACTTTCACTCTGAACGCTGACGGTATCGCACTCCTCAAGAAGCAGGCTGCTAAGTTCCCTGATGACGAGGGCGGTCTCGGCTTCCAGGTTTACGGTATCGACGTTACCGAAGTTACCGTTGACTATAAAGCTGCTGAGGAGGATAACTCTGTTGTATACGAGATCGGCGAAGGCATCTCCTACAACAATCCTTTCCACTTTGAGCCTACTGACCTTGACGAGGACGTAGAGTACACTTCTGCAACTCTTACTCTCGAGGGTATGGGCACAACTGACGATCCTGCATACTGGAATGACTGGTGCTGCTACAAGATCGTTGTTACCGATGCTGAGGGCAACAAGACCTACTACGCAGTAGGCGGCTCTGAGGTCGGCTGGGACGTAACTGTTGAAGACGCTGAAAAGGAAGAGGACAAGATCATCATCCTTAACGCTGACGTTATCAAGGCTGAGGCTGGCACAGGTAAGGTAGTAGTTAACACTCCGTTCTCCGCTGGTTCTACCATCGACGTTATCGCAATGGGTTGGAACGACAGCGCAGAGTCTGCTGATTGCCCCTATATCCTGCTCAAGGAGATCGCACTCGGCTTTGAGAGCATAGATGTTCCTGATTCCAGCAGCGTAGTTGATACTACTTCTTCGACAGCAGCTTCCGACAGCAGCTCTAATGCTGATGCTACAACATCTACCACTTCTTCGACTGCATCTTCTTCTTCCTCTTCCGCTTCTTCAAGCTCGAAGGCTACAACTTCCACTACTACAACCGCCAAGACTGACACTAACCCGTCTACCGGTGCTGCTGCACTCGGCGCAGTTGGCGTTCTCCTTGCTGGCGCTGCAATGGTAGTTTCCAAGAAGAAGGACTAATTCAGTAACCTAACTGAAACTCCGACCATAAGGTCATAAAATAAGAGCCTGCTGAGCGATCGGCAGGTTCTTTTATTTGCTTTCTGATAATCAAACCGCCCGACCTCTTTTGGAAGTCGGGCGGTTTTATCCGTTTTGCTGTCTGAAAAAATTATTGTCTGTAATCGTTGATAACTCTGATGATGAGGTCATACAGTTTCTCGACTTCGTAATCGCCGATTATCGGTTCAAGATGCGAGTCGCCTATGCCCGAATCGTCCGTCAGGAAAACATATGTTCCGCCCGTAACAGCCGCAGCCGCACGCCCGAAAAGTTCCGTCTCACGCTGCGCATTCGAGGACACCACAGGTATTATCCTCACGCCTTTTTCTGCCGCCGCTTTTGCCGCCGCCGCAACCATGTCCGCTTTCTCTTCGTGAGGAGGTGCATCGAAAATGAGGAACGCAAGCTTCACAGTCTCATCGCTCCACTGCATATTCACGATCGACTCGTCAAGCGCCTCAGCGACCGCCTCGGGCAAGTCTCCGCCGCCGTCAGCACTTTCGGCATTTATCAGCTTTTGCAGTTCGCCAATGTCAGTTGTAAAGGGATTCGTCTTGACAACATAATCGTCACCCTCGTCACGGTAGAAGTTGACCGAATACTTGATATTCTCCGTGCCGACCGCCTTAGTTATCGCCGAGAACTCGCTTTGCAGAAACAGCATCTCGTCCCCCATAGAACCCGTTGTGTCCACGATGAACATTATCTCCGTTTCCTTGTACAGCTTGCCCGAGTCCTCCATTACCGCCGTGACCTCGCTGCTGCCCGACATCTCGCCCGACTGCTCGTTGCCGCCGCTGCTCTTGACCTCGAACGTCTGAGTTTTGTCGCCGCTTGTCACCTCAACGTTCACGCCGCCCTGTCCGAACAGATACGCCGCACCGTTTTTGTCCGCAACAGCGCTCCACAGAACATTCCCTTTCTCGTCCAGCAGCTTGACCTTAGCGTTGGGAACAGCCGCCCCGTCCGCATTCGTCACCGTCACAGCCGTTCTGAACCTCGGGTCGATGCCGTAGCTCGGGAATGAGATCAGCTGAGTGTTCACCAGATTCGTGAAGAAACCCCAGTTCGCATTATCGTTCCACTCGGCGGCGGTCAGCTGACCCGCTTCGGGAAGCTGATCGGGTTCAGGCTCGCCATTTTCCGCTGGTTCGTCAGCTAATTCACCTGCATCTTCTCCCTTAGCCGCAACGTCCCCGTCAGCCATTTCAGCGTCAGCCGTCATGAGTTCCTCGGTCATGAGTTCGCCCTCAAAATCCGCCTCGGCTTCTGCGCCTTTGACGACATCATCTGCGGCAGCTTCCTCTCTCGCCGCTGCCGTGCCCTCGCTTTTTAATCTCGGCGAGGGGTCATATGCTCCGCCGTTCGACTCCGATCTGTCAGCCGAGCCGCAGCCCACCGCTCCGAACATAACTGTTATTGCCATTATTGCGCTTAAAAATTTTGTATTTTTCATGCTAAACGCCTCCTTTACAAATACTGACGAAACCCGATCGGATCATATTACATCTTCTCGAAAATTTTTTATACGTAAATATCACTAAAATTACGCAAGAATAATTGTATAAAATAACAAAATACCCTTGCTCCAAGTTTAAGTCTCGGAACAAGGGTATGATTTTACTTGCTAAAAGTTAAGCATCATTCGCTCTTAGAAGCCGCAATAACAGCCGTAACAAGGTTAGCAGGGAGCTGGTCATAGCGTGCAACTTCCAGATCAAAGCTGCCCTGACCCTGTGTCATCTGACGGAGCGTGAGCGTGAAGTCGTTCATCTCGGAGATCGGCACTTCTGCGGTAACGTCAGTCATGCCCTTTTCAGTCTCGGAGGGGATCATGCCCATAACTCTGCCACGGCGCTTGTTGATCTCGCCGATTATGTCGCCCGTCTTGTCATCGGGAACAGTAACTGTCAGGTTGCCGACAGGTTCAAGAAGCATGGGTTCAGCTTTCGGGATACCTTCCTTGAATGCGATAGAAGCCGCAGTCTTGAACGCCATTTCGGAGGAGTCAACATCGTGGTAAGAACCGTCCACAAGTATCGCCTTTAAGCCGACAACGGGATAGCCTGCGAGAACGCCGTGCTGAACGCACTCCTGCAAGCCCTTTTCAACGGCAGGGAAGAAGTTCTTAGGAACAGCACCGCCGACAACTCTTGTCTCAAATATCAGCTCATCAGTGATGCACGGCTCAAACTCGATCCAAACGTCACCGTACTGACCGTGACCGCCCGACTGTTTCTTGTGCTTGCCCTGTACCTTGACTTTCTTGCGGATAGTCTCCTTGTAAGCGATCTTAGGAACGCTTGTGACAACTTCAACGCCGAAGTCACGTTTCAGCTTGCTGATGACCGAATCAAGATGCAGACCGCCAAGTGTCGAAAGTATCATTTCCATCGTGCCGGGATCCTGCTCGTATTTGAGCGACATATCTTCTTCGAGCATTCTTGCGATAGCGCCCGAGATCTTGCTCTCGTCCTTCTGAGCCGCCGCCCTCACTGCAACTCTGTAAGTCGGCTTGGGGAAAGTAGGCTTCTCGAAAGCAACGACTCTTGCAGGGTCACACAGCGTATCGCCCGTGTTTGCCGACAGCTTTACAGCCGCACAGATGTCGCCGCAGCCGACTTCGTTAGTCTCGATCTGCTTCTTGCCGACCATGAAATAAAGCTTACCTATCTTCTCGGAATTGCCCGTAGCAGCGTTGATAACTTCCGAGTTGCTTTTCAGCGTGCCCGACTGAACTCTGATGTAGCTCATCTTTCCGACGAACGGATCGGCAACAGTCTTGAACACATAAGCCGCAAGGGGAGCATCAGGCTCGCAGGCGATCTCAACAGGTTCGCCCGAAGCGTCAACACCGGGTTTGTCCTCCTTTTCGGCAGGCGCAGGAAGAAGCAGAGTGATCTCTTTCATGAGCATATCAATGCCTTCCAGATCAGCCGCCGCAACGCACAGAACAGGAGTGATAACGCCCTGATTCAGACCCTTGTGGATACCGTCCACCAGTTCGTCCTGAGTGAAGCTTTCGCCCGAGAAGAACTTGTCCATAAGTTCCTCGTCAGTCTCAGCGACCGCCTCGGAAACAGCCTCGATCAGACCGTCGATGCGGTACTCCATTTTCTCGCTGACTTCCGCAGTCGGCATATCAGTCTCAACAGCCTTGCCGTCCTCGTATTTGTAAGCCTTCATTTCGATAAGGTTCACATAGGACACGATCTTGTGATCCGCAACAACAGGGAACACAACAGGGCAAACGGTAGGACCGAACTCGGTTTTGAGCTGGGTCAGAACGTTGTTGAAGTTTGCATTTTCATCGTCCAGCTTTGTAACAACAAAGACAGACGGTTTGTTCATTTTCTTAGCGTAATTATAAGCCTTGTGAGTGCCGACTTTAACGCCCGACTTTGCCGAAACGGTTATCATGCAGCAGCCGCAGGCGGAAATGCCCTCGACCATGGACTGTTCGTAGTCGATAAGTCCGGGGGTGTCAAGCAGATTAACTTTAAAGCCGTCCTTTTCGTAGCAGGAAAGGGAAGTATATACCGAGCATTTGCGTGCAATTTCCTCAGCGGTGTAGTCAGAAACAGTGTTTCCTTCAAGCACCTTGCCGAAGCGGTCAGTAACGCCTGCGCTGTAAAGCAGAGCCTCAGTCAGAGTGGTCTTGCCCGAGCCTGCGTGCCCCGCAATTGCAATATTTTTGATCTTTGTGTTGTCATAGCTTTTCAAAACAGTTCGCTCCTTACATAAAAAAATTGAATATCGTTACAGTCTCCTTTAAGTAATTTCAAGTGAGTTGTCACTTTGCCTAAAAACAGTCAACCGTATGAATCTATTATATAATATTTTTACCGATTTGTCAAGCGTATTTTTAAAAAAATCCTGTCGATTTATGAAAAAATTATGCAATATGCCATTTTAGTTAGCTTAGACTTACTAACAAAGTATGAACAAGCCTTCATCTGTTAATAATTTGTTGAACGATGTTAAAATTACTGTAACATTTTGCAAAAAACACTTGACTTTGTGCGTTTTTCTGTTATACTTTTATATAGAGGGACAAAAAGTCTCTACTTATTCCTAGGAGGTTTTACATATGGCTTATAAGATTTCTGACGATTGCATCAGCTGCGGCGCTTGCGCAGATCAGTGCCCCGTAAACGCAATTTCTGAGGGTGACGGCAAGTTCGTTATCGACGCTTCCGCTTGCATCGACTGCGGTTCTTGCGAGGGTGTCTGTCCCGTAGGTGCGCCCAAGGCTGAGTAATTCGGCTTTTCAGCACACGAACAAAGATGAGAAAACTCCGCTGACTAATGCTGTCGGCGGAGTTTTTTGTCATTTGTCTATCTGCCTGCTTCTGACAACAAGAATGTCGCCGTCCTCAACAAGCGTCTGTTCCTGCGCAACAATGGTCAGTTCACCACGCAGGATAACAAGCACGCTCAGCCCGAATTCCTGTCCTATCTCAGCGACCGTTTTCCCGACAAAGCCGCTGTGTTTGTCGGCTCTGAGTTCGCCCACCTCGTCTATGTCATCGAACTTATCTTCCGAGTGCTGCTGACGTGTGTACTGTTCCACGAAGCCTGCGCTGATGATACCTGTCGGGATAGCGACCGCCCCGACACCAAGAAACGCAATGAATATCGCCATTATTTTTCCTACCACTGTTATAGGATATATGTCGCCGTAACCCACCGTCAGCAGTGTTGAAACGCTCCACCATATCCCCGAGAAAGCGTTGCGGAAGACCTCGGGCTGTGCCTTGTGTTCGGCGCTGTAAATTCCCAGCGAAGAAGCGAGCATAAGTATAACGATTATGAACAGCGAGGAAAGTATCTGATTTTTCTTGTCGATAAGCACCGACACGATAACGTGGAAAGAATCATACTGAGCGTTTATCCTGAACAGGTGGAGTATCCGCACAACTCTTAGCATTCTGAACACGATGAAACCCGACAGGTAGAAAAAGGGGAGTATGGTGAGCAGGTCTACCACGCCGTCAAAGGAGCAGAGAAATCTTAGCCGAGCCTTTGCGGGGGTGCGTTCGGGGTAGAGGTATTCAGCCGTCCATATCCTGAGCGCATATTCGCCGCAGAATATCGCCACGGTTATCCATTCGATAACGGAGAACGCCCCATAGAGCGGTTCGAGTTCGTCAAACGTTTCCATAAACAGCGTCAGGATATTCAGCACGATCGCCGTCACGATAAAAATATCAAAGCTCCTGCTGGGGAGGTCTTCCTTATTGCCTATCTGAATTATCTCAAATATCCTTTTCTTCATTTTCTTATTCTTTTTCCTTACTAAAATTTCAGGAGCGCTTTTTGGTTCTTGCGCTCCTGTTTGTTTTTTTGTTTGGTTTTGTGCTTTGGTGAGTGTCCCCTTTGGGGACATTGTGTTTTTTTCGGGAAACGCTTTCGCTGTCCCGAAAAATAAAAATCGGCATTTTGGTGCTTCTACCCGATATGGAGTTTTTCTTTCAGTTTGATTGCTTTTGATAGTGTGTTTTGGAATGCCGATTTTTAAGGTGTGAACTTTACATTTGAGCGCTTTGGACTGCTTTTGTTTTGACTGTTCTTTCTATCGCCCCATAGGGGCGAATGAGGACTTTGCCCTCAAACTCCCACCAAAGGGAAAACCCTTTTGAAAAAGGGTTATTCCCTCTGGACTCTCTTTCCTAAAACTTTTGAATCTCTGGCGAACCCTTTTCATTTGTGCGGACTTTGTACGGTTTAACGTCAGTTCTTTCTTATCTCTTATTTCTTATTTCTTATTTAAAAATATCTCTTATCTTTTATCTCTTATCTTTTATCTGTTTTCAGTGTTGGTAGTTTGTGTTTTCGTCATCCTGATAACGGTTCTGAACTTCCTTGATCTCGTCAAAATGCTTCGCAAATGCCCATACTACCTGCGGCTCAAAATGCGTGCCTGCTTCTTTCGTTATCATGTCAAACGCTTCTTCGGGTGTCCACGCTTTCTTGTATGAACGTACACTCGTTAACGCATCGTAAACGTCCGCAACAGCACATATCCTCGCAGGTATCTCGATCTCCTCGCCTTTCATGCCAAGGTATCCGTTGCCGTTCCACCATTCATGATGCTGCTGCGCTATAACTCTCGCCATGCGCATTATCTCGCCCGGTGCATTGTGCAAAAGACTTTCACCAATGACAACATGGTCTTTCATGATCTTGAATTCCTCGTCAGTCAGCCGCCCCGGCTTTTCTAATACCTCGGGAGGTATCAGAAGCTTTCCGATGTCGTGCATCATTGAGGCAATGCGTATGTTGTTTACAGTCGTCGGGTCAAGATCCATTGCTTCCGCAATAACTCGGCTGTATTCTGAAACTCTCTTGACGTGTTTGCCTGTCTGACCCGATTTTGCTTCGGTGATCTCCGCAAACGCAAGCGTAACTTCTTCCTGCGAGTCGATCGTTTCTTTCGACAGTGCGATTATCTTGCTGCTTTCTTCAATGTGCCGCAGGAGTATGTTGTAGGATAACTGCGAAGCCGCATAGAGCAGCAGCGCAAACGCAAGGATTATCGTGTAATACGCCATGTCGAGATAACCGTTCTTGTCGAGCATGAACTCAAACGCAAGCAGTATCAGCAGGATAATGAAGTTGATTATCGGCAGCGTGTTTATCTGGTCGAGAAGCCCTGAATGCTCTTTCTGACGCATAAGCTCGATCTTGTCCGCCGAGGGCATATAGAATATCAGCAGCATGATGATGAAGCTGCCCATTGAGATGAGGTTCGATATGGTGGGGTTAATTTCATTTATCGGCAGTGTGATAAGGGTGCTTGTGACATACATGAAAAGCACAGCCATGTAGATGAACACGCCCAGGTTTTTTGAGCAGCCGACTATCTTGCAGTATCGCCGTATGACCAGCATGGTGACGGGGACTGCCACAAGGAACGCAAGCCCTATGACCATGAGCAGTGCATCGGTGGACGAGCCGTCGGCGACCGATGTCTCAGCATCGATGACTATGCCCTTTTCGGTCAGGGCAGGGATAATGGTGAAGTCGGATTTGTACTCGATTATGTTCAGCGCTTTAAGCACGGAACTCAGCAGCATCTCGCTCACGACCAACACGCCTACCAGTATCAGGAACAGTCCTATCGGCGAAACAGGTATAAGCTTCAAAAGTTTTTTGCAGCGCTCCCATTTGGAACGTCTGTCTTTTTTATCGTTGTATTTTGAGAGAAAGATAATGTCGCTCAGAAACAGAAATATAATTGCAGGTATCAGCATATTCACAAAACCGCTGATAACAACTATCACATTTTCGGCATCAAGTTTCAAATGCCTCACTCCTTTCAGAATATTTATTGTGTATATATATATTATATTGCTGATTTTAGATATACCCGTTATTATTGTAGCATATTTTGGAGCGTTTGTCTAGTATTTTTAGAAAAAATGTAATGATTTTCTCTCGATTTCGGCGATATACTGCATATTTTTTTTATAAAAAACAAAAAAGCGGAAGTTTCCCTCCGCTTAAAAAATTGATATTAGTCCATAGTTACGATCTCTTTGTAAAATTCCGAGTAATCACGTCTGCCGTCTTTGGTGAAAGCGATAGCAGTTCTGGGGTGCTGATTGAGCAGACCCGTCATAAGGTATTGGAGGTCATAGCCCCATACCACGCCGTCATCACGAAGCTTGTTCATGTGTTCCTCGATGAATTTGATTATCGGGTAAACGTTATACTTAGGATTTTTGAGGAAGCCGAGGAGCAGTTCCATTGCGCAGTTGCCTGCACCTCTGCCCATGCCGCCGCAAGTCGCATCGAGCCAGTCAACGCCGTCACCGACAGCCTCAATAGTGTTAGCAAAAGCGAGCTGCTGATTATTGTGAGCGTGTATACCGATCTTCTTGCCGTATTTTTCGGCGTACTCAACATATAGAGCGGCAAGGCGCTGCATCTGTTCGGGGTACATAGCGCCGAAGCTGTCAACGATATAGATAACGTCAACGGGGGACTGTCCGAGAATTTCGAGAGCGGCACGAACATCGCCCTCCTGAGCGGAGGAGATAGCCATGATATTGCAGCTGACCTCATAGCCCTTGCTTTTTGCGTCCTCGATCATATCGACAGCGGTCGGTATCTGGTTCAGGTAAGTTGCAACTCTGATAAGGTCGATAACGCTTTCGTCACGGGGGATAATATCCTGTTTGTAGTTGCATCTTCCAACGTCTGCCATAACAGCTATTTTAAGGTCGGTATCGTTATTGCCGACTATCGCTCTGAGGTCAGCCTCATCGCAGAACTTCCATTTGCCGAACTTTTCGGGGTCGAACATTTCCTTGTCGCCCTTATAGCCGAACTCCATATAGTCCACGCCTGCCTTTAAATTTGCGAGGTAGAGGTCATGTACAAATCTGTCATCGAAATAAAAATCGTTGACAAGTCCGCCGTCTCTCAGGGTCGCATCAACGACTTTTATGCTGTCTCGGTAGTTCAATAAGCTTGATATTTCCTTCATTTTCCAACATCTCCATAATTTGACACTTTAAATAGTTTAAGCTTTAAACAGTCTAAGCTTTAAATCACTAAATCAAAGTATATCACACTTTAAAGCAAAAATCAAGCTTATTTGCAATATTTAAGATTTTGTTCACAATCTTCGCTAAAAAAACACCGCCGTTTTGCGGTATCAGACCCGAAAAAACGGCGGTGTGTGATTTTTGATTTGTTATAAGCCGAAAAAAGGGAGTATTTTAGCCCTTCATAGCCTCTTCAACAGCAACTGCACAAGCAACAGTAGCACCGACCATCGGGTTGTTGCCCATGCCGATAAGTCCCATCATCTCAACGTGTGCGGGAACAGAAGACGAGCCTGCGAACTGTGCGTCAGAGTGCATTCTGCCCATGGTGTCGGTCATGCCGTAGGAAGCAGGGCCTGCTGCCATGTTGTCGGGGTGGAGAGTTCTGCCTGTGCCGCCGCCCGATGCAACAGAGAAGTACTTCTTGCCTGCGTCGGTGCGCTCTTTCTTGTATGTACCTGCAACGGGGTGCTGGAAACGTGTGGGGTTGGTGGAGTTTCCTGTGATAGAAACGTCAACATTCTCTTTCCACATGATAGCAACGCCTTCGGTAACATCGTTAGCGCCGTAGCAGTTTACCTTTGCACGGAGACCATCGGAGTAAGCCTTGCGGAATACTTCCTTGACCTCGCCTGTGTGGTAATCCATTTCAGTCTCAACGTAAGTGAAGCCGTTGATACGTGCGATGATCTGAGCAGCATCCTTGCCGAGACCGTTAAGGATAACTCTCAGGGGCTTCTGTCTTACCTTGTTAGCCTTTTCAGCGATACCGATAGCGCCCTCAGCAGCAGCGAAGGACTCGTGGCCTGCGAGGAAAGCGAAGCACTCGGTATCTTCTTCGAGCAGCATCTTGCCTAAGTTGCCGTGACCCAGACCTACCTTGCGCTGGTCAGCAACAGAACCGGGGATACAGAAAGCCTGAAGACCCTCGCCGATAGCAGCAGCAGCGTCAGCAGCTCTTGTGCAGCCCTTCTTGATAGCGATAGCACAGCCTACGGTGTAAGCCCACTTAGCGTTCTCGAAGCAGATAGGCTGTATGCCCTCAACAAGCTTGTATATGTCAAGACCCTTTGCCTTGCAAACGTCAGCGCACTCCTCGATAGAGTTTATGCCGTATTCCTTGATAACGGCAAGGATCTGCTTTTCTCTTCTCTCATAAGATTCAAACAATGCCATTTTAACTCGCCCTCCTTATTCCTTTCTGGGGTCAACGATCTTAACAGCATCTGCAACTCTGCCATACTGACCCTGAGCCTTTTCAAATGCTGTGTTTGCGTCGTCGCCTGCCTTGATGAAGTCCATCATCTTGCCGAAGTTCACGAACTTATAGCCGATGATCTGGTTGTCAGCATCAAGAGCAAGACCTGTTACGTAACCGTCGGTCATTTCCAGATAGCGGGGACCCTTTGCGAGAGTGCCGTACATTGTGCCGACCTGTGAACGAAGTCCCTTGCCGAGGTCTTCAAGACCTGCGCCGACAACAAGACCGTCCTCAGAGAATGCGGACTGCGATCTGCCGTATACTATCTGTAAAAACAGCTCTCTCATAGCGGTGTTGATAGCATCGCATACAAGGTCGGTGTTGAGTGCTTCAAG
This sequence comes from uncultured Ruminococcus sp., assembly GCA_947169885.1. Lineage (GTDB taxonomy): Bacteria > Bacillota > Clostridia > Oscillospirales > Ruminococcaceae > YE71. The sequence continues at coordinate 17,015 of CAMVRM010000027.1, read as the reverse complement.
GATAGTTCTTCCGGGAAGTATCTCGGAAGCCATAGCAGCGGAGTGAGTCATGCCCGAGCAGCCGATAGTCTCAACGAGAGCCTCCTGGATAACGCCCTCCTTAACGTTAAGGGTGAGCTTGCAGGTACCCTGCTGAGGGGCACACCAGCCGATGCCGTGTGTAAAGCCGGAGATGTCTTTTATCTCCTTAGCCTTGACCCATTTTGCCTCCTCGGGGATAGGAGCAGCGCCGTGAGCAACGCCCTGTGCGATAGGGCACATTGTTTCAACTTCGTGCGAATAAATCATTGATAAATACTCCTTTCGGTAATTGGTCAGTGCGAATACTGCCACTATAATAATACTACAATTTGCTTTGGATTTCAAGTGCTTTAACAGAAATTTCATAAAATTTCGCTTTAAAAATCCATAAATCGAGTAAGCCTTAGCTAACTATTTCTATATGGCTTCCGCTGTGAGGAGTTTTGGTTATAACAAGCTTGTTGGTTATGCGGCTTTGAAGTTCTTCAACGTGGCTTATCAAGCCTATGAGCCTGCACGTACCCGAATTTGCGAGTTCTTCGAGGGCGTTCATAACAAGATCAAGGGATTCCTCGTCAAGCGTGCCGAAGCCCTCGTCCACGAACATCGAGTCTATCTGAACGCCGCCGTTTGCCGACTGAACTTCTTCTGCAAGCCCCAGTGCCAGCGACAGCGCCGCCAGGAAGGACTCACCGCCCGAAAGAGTTTTGACATCACGTTCGCTGCTGTTCCAGTGGTCATAGATCATGAGGTCAAGTCCTACTTTTGCCGCCTTTGTGTCACGGGCGGAAGTCGAGAGGGAATAGTGGCGGTCGGTCATGTCGAACAGAAGTCGGTTCGCACGTTCCACCATTCCGTTAAAGCTTTTTTGCAGGACAAAAGTTTCAAAGGTCATCTTTTCCTGACCCTTTATATTGCCCGATGCAGTGGCTTCAAGTTCGCTCACCATTTTATATCGCTGTTCGGTCTCGGCAAGCTGTCTGCCTGTTTTTTCAATAGCCGAAAGTGCTTTTTTGTTGTCGGCGATGCGGGTGCTGACGCTCCCAAGCTGTTTATCCAGCCTGTTCTTTTTTTCGGCGAGTTCCGAAACTGCAAGCTTCTTCTTTTCAAGAGCCTCGTCCGTGCCGTCAAAGTCAGGCTCTGACAGCATATCATCTATCTGTTTGCGGCGATCCTGCATTGCACGGCTGTCGGCGGCAAGAAGTTCTCTTGCGGACGAAAGTTTTTCGCCGCATTGTTTTTCCTGCTGTGCAAGACCGGTGAGTTTTTCGGCAGTCTTTTTCGCACGTTCCACAAGTTTTTCAGCCGCTGCGACAGCTTCATCTGCTGTATCAAGTGCCGCTTCGCAATCGGCGTTCAGCTTGTCCGACTTGTCACGTGCAGATGCAATATCCCCGTCACCGAAACGTTCAAGAAGTTCCTCCGAAAGTTTTTTGCGCATCTGCGCACACACGCCCTCTGCCGTGCTGACCTCGGTAAGCGCTTCACTGCAAAGCTTTTCGGCACGCTTTTCCTGTTCGTCAAGGCGGCGTATATCATCATCAATTTTTTCGGCTTCATCAAGCTTTTCACGGCGTTCCAGGATAAGCTTTGCGCTTGAAGCTATGTCCTGTTCAAGCTTTTTCAGAGCATCACGGCAGTCGGAAAGCTTTGCATCGGCGGAAAGTTTTATGTCATCGTGAGCGCCGAGAAGTTCGTCGGCAAGTTCGTTCAGTTTTTTAGCGCTGTTTTTATATTCTCCATCCAGACGGCTTGCTTTTTCGCTTGCCGAGGTGCGGTCCTTGTCGGCATTGTCACGCTTGTCCTTAGCCTGTTTTATCTGCTTTTCGTTGGGAACATCGTCATCGTGGGGCGCAATGTCGGGGTGATGCACCGAACCGCAGACGGGGCAGGGAAGTGAGGGCTGTTCACGGAGCAGGTCGCCCAGCACGCCTGCCTGACCTTTAAGAAACTGCCTGTTCAGCTGTTCATAACGTTCGTTCAGCATTTCATACTGCTTGTCTTTCTTGATGAAATCAGCCTGTGCCAGATCAAGTTCAGCTTCTTTTTCGGTGCAGGTCTTCAAGTCCGCAAGCAGTCCATTAAGCTGTTTTATATATTTTTCCGTGCGGTCTTTTTCGGCGAGCAGTGCTGTGTTTCGTTCGCCCTCACCGTCAAGCTCGGCGGCACGTTTTCTGAGCGCTTCACCCTTATTTTCAAGCGCACTCTTTTGGTCGGCAAGACTGTTCTTTTCATCGGTGCGAGCCTTGTGGGAACTGCGTTTTGTTTCGGCATCTTTCACGGCATTTTCAAGCTCGGTGATGCTTTCGGAAAGAGCCTTTGCACCGGAAAGCTTCTGTTCGGCGATGTCACGTTCGGAACGCTTGCCGACAAGTTCCGCTTCCGCACCCGAAAGTGATCTCTGTTCCTGTTCAAGCACCGCACGTTCGTCTGCTATTTCACCGATTTGCTTATTTAATATTTTTATATTATCCTGCGTTTCGGTTATTTTTTTCGTCAGTTCACTGCAAGCTTTTTGGCATTCATCGAGCCTTTTGGCGCAGTCCTCAGCGTGTCTGAGTTCGCTGACTGCCTTTTCATATGCCGCCGAAGTTTCGTCCTTTTGCCGCTGTGTTTCAGCCTTGTTCCTGTTGCCGCGATCTATAAGCTGAGTTATTATCCTGCACAGCGCTTCGGTGTTTGCGGCTTCTGCGTGATCCTTTGCCCTGCTTTCCAATGACGGATCGTCATCGAATTTTATCCATTTTGAATCGGAAGATATGTTGTTTTTCATATCCTTGCGCTTACTGCCGAGGGCTTTGACCTCATCATTCAGTTTTCTGCAAAGCTTATCAAAATTTTCAGTTCCAAAGAGCGTTCTGAGCAGTTTTTCACGCTCGTTGGATTTAGCAAAAAGCAGTTTCATATATTCGCCCTGTGCGATCATAGCCGTCTGACAGAACTGTTTTCGGTCAAGAAAAAGTATCTCGTTTTTGATTATCTCGTTCACGCCTTTTTCGTAAATTTTACCGTCAGGCATGAGAAGTTTCGACTTTGCCTTTGCCTCGATGTTTCCGCCGCCGCGCTTGCTCGCACGTTCGTAAGTGGGACTGCGCTCTATTGTGTAAATTTTTCCCCTGCATTCAAATTTCAACAGAACATATGTTTCAAGGTCGGGGGGCGCATACTTTGAGCGCATCATCGAAGGCTGACGTTCCTCACCGCTCAGTTCGCCGTAAAGCGCATAGGTCAGAGCGTCAAATACGGTGGTCTTGCCTGCGCCCGTGCTGCCCGTCACAAGATAAAGCCCACTGCTGCCGAACACGGAAAAATCTATACTGCACTTTTCAATATACGGTCCGAATGCCTGCATCGTTAATTTAAGCGGTCTCATATTTTTATACCTCCTCAGTCCATATGCTGTCGATAAGTTCCGTCACGAAACTGCGCTGTTCCTCGCTCATGTTCTTGTTGTTCGCACGTTTGAAGAAATCCTCGAACAGTTCAAGCGGTGAAGTGTTCCTGAAATTTTCGCTCTCAGCTTCGTCGATCTCGATGTCACGGAACTGTTTTTCGTATTCATAGGTGATGCCGAGCAGGTTTTTATAGACCGCCCTCAGCCGCTTCTGCGCATCGGGAATACGCACTTCGTCCGTAAGCACAGCCTGCACGTAATCATCAGAGCCGCCCTGCATGAGCGCATCAAAGCTGTCATGCAGAACTTTAAGGTCGTGGAGCGGCGAAAGTTCCCTGAATGTCACTTTAACAGGCTCGCCCTTTCTGCCCATTTCGCACACGGTAACAGACTTTTTCTGCGATGCTTCCGATGCGGAATATTTGAGTGGTGTGCCGCCGTAGCGGACTTTTTCGCTCCCGACTGCCTGCGGAGCGTGAAGATGTCCCAGTGCGGCGTAGTCAAAAGCATCATAGACATCAGCAGAAATGCCGTCAGTGCCGCCGACTGCGCTTCGTTCGGAATCACAGGTCGAGCCGCCCGAAACGAACTGGTGTGAAAGAATGATATTCCTGCGTGAAGTGTCAAGTTTCATATTTTCTATCACAATGCTCACCGCTGTTTCAAGGTCGGGAATATCTCTGTCGGGGAAAAAGCGCCGAACGTCTGAAACTCTTATAAACGGGAGCAGATATATCCCCACTTCGCCGAACTCGTCTTCGATGATAAAATGCGCTGTTGTGCCGTCATAAACGGGGGACACGAAAATGCCGCCCTTGTCGAGAATGCGTGCGCCGAAAGCTATGCGCTCTGCGGAATCGTGGTTGCCTGCGATGATATATGTACTAAGCCCTTGCTCGGAAAGTGCCGTCAGAAAGCTGTCGAACAGAGCAACTGCTTCGGGCGAGGGGGAAAGCTTGTCATAAACGTCCCCTGCGATAAGCACAGCCTGCGGCTTTTCCTCACCGATGATGTTCAAAATCTGTTCCAGTATGGCACGCTGGTCTTCAATAAGCGGATAACCGCAAAGCCGTCTGCCGAGATGCAGGTCGGCAAGGTGGATAAACTTCATAAGATCGAACTCCTTTTTAAAATAAGAAATAGCTGATTTGCAGGGGCTTGACACATTGCCCTTACCGTTTGCCGCTTATTTATTATATCACATTTTTTTCGTTCTGTAAGCAGTTTATGGGGGTTTTGATAAAAAACTATTTGATATGTATAAAACGTGTATGTTAAATTTGTGCGGTTTGTCCAAAAAATCCCTGAACGTAATTTGCATCTTGAACCATTTATTGCAGATACTGCAAAAAGAAAAGGACGGCACAGACCATCCTCTCACATAAGTTTTTTCTTATCATAAACCCCGAAAATCCGGATTGATCTATCATAATAACTGTGATATAATAAAGACGCTGTACGTGTCTTGCGAAGACAGGTTCTAAGTTACACATCTCGAGGTGCGGCTCTTAAACGATCGTGTTCGTCATGAATATTTTGTCACTTCCTGCGCAAACTATTCCTGCAAAAGATTTTTTTGGGAGGAAAAAACACATGAAAGCAACAGGTATAGTAAGACGCATAGATGACCTCGGACGTGTGGTCATACCTAAAGAGATACGCCGCACTATGAGGATACGGGAGGGCGACCCGCTGCAGACAACATTGACACCGGAGTATGCGTTCTATAACGCTATGAGGGATATTGCGGAGAGATTACATATAAAGGTATAAAAAGACGCCATGCAGGGAGGCTCCTGCATGGCGTTGATTATTAGATAGTATAGTATTTTTGATACTTGCTTTTTGGCTTGTCGGGAATTGTCATTCCAAGCAGTCCTTGCTCTGTCATGGGCTTGATATATTTTTCCATAACATAAGCGATTGTCATTCTGCCCTTGAAAAGCTGCTCTATTTCGGTTCGGCTGCGAGGCGTTTTACAGAAAGTGAGTATTTTATCTTCGTGCGGATCGAGAGCTGTCTTTGTTTCGGAACGATTATAAAGAGTGACCTTGAAAACACCCCTGTCGCTCTCAAACTTTGGTGCGGGCAGACCATATTCTTCCATCGCATGAATAATAGTAGGTATCCCGCTGTAACGGTTCTCTGTTTCTCCAAGAATCTCCATAGCGTTCGCTATGGCCGGATTTCTTGTGTCTGCGGATACTTTGCCAAGCCTGTCAAGAGTCATTCTTCCGTAAAGACCGCCGGGATTTTCTATTTCAAATCGGTCGCTATACATTCGTATGGTTATAGGTGCGGAATCGGTGTGTATGCTGTAATCGCGGTGGATAAGCGCGTTGAGGATAAGCTCTCTTATCGCTATAACGGGGTATTCGGTCTTGTCTGTGCGCTTGCCAGTGTTGGGGTCGATTATCGTTGCGACCTTCATGTTTTTTCTCACGAAGGTGAGTGAGTCGTTGAGCATTTGAACGAGCGTGCCGTCAAGCCGCTTATTATCTATGAACCTCTCTCCGACATTTCCGGTGCTGCTTATTTCTGTTCCGGGAATGGAAACAGCTGTAATGCTCAACTGCGGAAAGAATGCCTGAGGATAGCTTGAAAACAGCATGAGCCCCGCAAGTGTCGGCTTGCCTTCTTCGGTGAAACCTTGCAAACGGCATAAGTCTTCATCGGGAAGCTCGGCAAGGTTAGGCTTTTTACTTTTCAGCAGATCAAGATACAGATCAAATGCTTTGGTGTGCATATCTTTCGGGAGTGCTCTTTCGGAAGTGCGAAGCTCGTCTTGTATCTTTTTCCTGAACGCCTCAAAGCTGTACACTTCGTATTCGGTCATAAGTCTGTCAGCATCTCCCGAGCGGATATACGAGCCTTTAATTCTGCCCACTCCGCTGTAAAAGCAAGGCTTATCTGCATTGTCTATTTCTTGAATTTCCGCAGACATGACGGTTCTACCATCAATTGAAGCAATGGTAAACAGCGGTCTGATCACAGGAGTCATTTCCACGCACTGCGCTTCGACTTTTTTCATCAGATCGGCAACATCATACACACCGCAGATATTAAAGTCATCATTTTCATCAACACCGAAGATTATCACGCCTCCGCCCGATAGATTTGAAAAGGAAGATAGAGTATCCCTGATCTTGGGACAGCCCTTATTTGCTGCTTTTATCTCAATGTTATTGGTTTCGCTGCGGATAGTCTGTATCTTTTGTATCAAGGAAATAAGTTCATTTTCAAGCATTATGATCGCCTCCTTAATATTATTATACACATTTTATTAGAATTTGTCAAGAAAAAAATCCGATAAAATACTATCCAGTCTAATAAAATCGCGAAAATTCTAATAAAATCATAATAAAATTACGTATTTTGAATATTTGTAAATCCTCGCACAATATATGATAAGGCATGAATGGCTCAATTAATTATCGTGCGTGAAATAAAAGATAAAGTCATAATCTGACGATAAAGAGAGTTGCTCACAAGAGTGCGAATGAATAAGTATATAGGAACAGCGGAGGAACTGCATCCTAAAGGTGTTGACTTAGCTGTCATTACAAAAAATCAGACAGCACATACAATACCAGAATCAAATGCCTGTTAAACATTCACGAGATAAATCATACTGTCAAAAACAAATTGAGGAACAGCTTTGCAGTAATAGACAGCAAGAGTGTCTGGTATTCCGGTTGAGAATTGTTCGGTGGAAATGATGATGACTGTGTGCTGAGGACAGAGGATGAGGTGCTTGCATGAAAGTTGGGAAGAATACCTGACAAATAACAAGACAAGGTGTTTCCACAGAGTTTTTTCTCCATTCTTGTTTTCTGAACGTGAATAAAATGTTGGCACAATTTAACCTTCTTGTTCGTTATAATGACTGATTGTACATAACAAATATGACGTTTAGCGTAACTTTTAGTAGCCGGATACTCGATTTCTGAAAAAAGATTGTATTTAAACGGAAATCGACAGTCACTCTAAGAATTGTCATTTTGTGCAAAATCTATATTTTCTGCTGATTTCCAAGAAAATATTAAACAACTATTGACAAACCAAGTTCTATAATATATACTAAATATATAAGCAAATACTCCGAGCAAGGTTATCGAGACTATACAGAGAAAACAAAGGAAGTGACAGTATGTCCGACAAAAAATATGAATGCCCTTATTGCAGGTATCTCTATGATGATATATATATCGCAAACGGCGGAGAAACCGGATTTGAGAATTCTTGTTTTGATTGTGACAACGTGTTTCAGACTTGCGACAATCTATATAATTGTTTGATAGATAAAACAATTATTGATGAACTCAGACGGTCTGAAAATGATGAATTTGAAAAAATCTTTGAAGAATACCGACATTCATTCGAGGATATATATATAAAACTAGAAAAAATATATACTCCTGAGACAGAAGATTATAAAAATGGCAAATATCTCTGTTTTTGTGTGAAATTCTTTATCAGAGAAGATAAGCTGTTTTTGAACAGAACTGTTGACCCGGAACTAAAAGAATTCTACGATGCTACGTTAAAACTATACAATTCATTAGCCGGCGGCTCTCTCGATATGGAGATACTGTTTACAGTAATGTTCAATATGCTTACTATCATGAACTCTGTTGCGCTTACAGATGAGACAAGTACAGTTCGGCTGATAGTTGACGAGCCCGATCTTGATGCAATAGAAAAGTATTATAATTTCAAAGAACTGAGCAGAAAGCTATGTGATAACAGCTTATTTATGTTTATCCCTAAACCTTCTGAAATAATTTTTTTCACCAAAGCAAACAGATGGATGAAATCATTAAATGATAATGATCTCGAAGATGCAAAACAATATACTAAATTTTTAAGATTTTTTACAAAGTATTGCAAGTTTTCTGACAATTTCTGGTCTCGAAACAAGCATTATGCGGCAGCAGCTCGTGAGCTATATTTCTTTAAGGCTCTATCTTCAACATACTACACTGCAAAGCAGGCAAAATTATGGGAGGTATAAATTATGTCAGGTTCTGTACCAATGCTTTTTATGGTGCCAAAAGAGGCGATGGAGCTCGTGAATGCGGGCGAAGCGTTTATATCGAGCGGTGGTGTCAGATTATTGGACGGCACGATCAAGGCACTTGCTGTGCCCGTAAAAGAAAGTGCTGTGAATATCGCCGTGAAAAACCTTTCAAAGCAGGCAGCAAAAACTCTGCTCTCAAAAGCCGGCGAAATCGCAGTTGACCCGATCATGGGAGGGATAAACGTTGTCTCGTCATTAGTCGGCAATGTTCAGTGCGCATTTATTCAGAAGGGCGTAAAACAGGCAAATAAAAAGCTGGACAACCTTACTGATATGGTCGGAGATATGTCTGAGACCCTCAGCCAAATGGATGGAAAGCTGGATACAATGCTTTCAAACAGTCAGGCTATGATGAAGACCCTGAACAGCGTACAGATGCTTTCAGGAGCGTGTCTTGCAGTCGGTGTACTCAACTGTGCGGTAACTGTGGGCGGTTTTTATATGACCAATAAAAAGCTCAATAATATCAGCACAAGGATAGATATGATCCTCGATCAGCTGAACAGCACTACAATGGCTGAACTGAAGCAGCAGTTCAACTCACTCCAGCAAAGGGCAATCCATCTGCTCGAATTCTTTGAAATCACATATTCATATTCCATTTACTCAGACAGTGACCGTTATAGAAAGCTGGACGATGCAAGGACATACTTAAATGATTCGTATGCATTCCTGATCAGGCTGCGTGACGAGACGGTCAAGAACGAAGCAAACAGCGGTTTTCTGATGGAGATGCTAAGCCTGCTGGCGTTTTACCATGCAAGGATACTGAAATACTATCAGCTTCACAGCTCTTTTCTTACGGGAGGATTTGTGAGTCCGTTAAAAGAGCATGAGAGCCTTCTCATTGATATTTCTGAGGATAAACTTTTTCTTTCACATATCCGCAGCGGTATCTTTTCAGCCTCGCCCGAAATAAGCCCGTTTGAAAAACAGCGGGTATATCAGCTCACCAGGCAGAATATCCCGAATGCCCTTGAGACCGGAGATAACTGGCTCATGCTCGAAGATAAACTCGGCTGCGGCAGCTATGAGGAGTTCTGCCAGACCCTTACTGATAACATTAAGAACAATTACAGTAACAGCAACCGTTATCTGATGGATGGTATGGGTAATATTTTTATAGAGCCTTATTAATCTTATATTACTCAAGAGCTGATGGATCATATAGGAAATAATATATAATTGATTGCGAGAAAAATGACTGGTTTTCTAAAATCAATTATTCTTTCTTCTTCCGATTCTTAAAACTTCCGAACAGCCACTCTTCAAACTCCTGCGCTGTGATCTCCCCATTCTGACACCTATCCCTCATCTCACAAGCCTTGTAATTCCATTCCTTAAACTTATCGGGTTTTATCTGATTGACCTTCGTGCGAGCGTAATAACGCTTGTAATACTTTCGGAACAGCGCAGTTGCGTCGTCCGTTTTGAGCTTTTCGTCATACTTCTTTTGTGCGCCTATCTGCTGACAGGTGCGCGTCTGCCCTTTGCGGATACGGTTGCAGAAATCGGAAATGTAGTTGCCCTTGACGATGAAATACCGCTCGCAGATCTTGCATTTGTGCAGTCGTGTACCGTACTCCAGCATCTTCGTAAATTCTAGTTCCAACATATCATGAATTGTACTGACGCTGTACTCTACCGCCATGAATCTCGGAACATGATAGAATAGTTGAACCTTGCCCGCTTTGAGCCCCAGCGCTTTTTCAAGCGGGCTTTGTTCGTCTGTCGGTACATGACTTGTGAGCCGCTGGACGATCTCCGCGGGATCAATGTTGCCGTGTGTCAGCTGACGGGCGCTGAAATTGCCGAGCATTGTAAACCGTTCATCACGATTGAACGAAAGCGGCGTACCGTAAATGTCGGCGTAAAGAGAATACCGCTCGCAGGGCAGGAATTTCGACAACTCATCGGGGTAGAACTCGTCATCAAAAACGAACTCAATGCGCCGCATCATCTCTTTCTGAACTTCGGTGATGTATTTGATAAACGTTGGAACGGTGTCCTTTGTGAATTTGGCGATGTACGGCGGGAAGATACTGCTGTAAACCGACTGATAGAGATAATCCGACAAGGTCATGAACGTCTTTTCCATCTTTTCTTTTTCAACCTCATATACTTCCTCTCGGTTGTGAACTATGTCCTCATGCCTGAAACTGTTGCTGAGTAATTCACCAAAAAGCAGAATCCCGTCCTGCTCTTTGGTAAAGTCGGTGTAGCAAAAGTCGAGGATACCCTCGCCGACGTAAAACGAAACATCAAGTCCCGTAAACGGGTTCAGCTTCCAGTTGGATGCGCTGTCATTCCGCGTTCTCAGAGTAAAACCGTCCCGATAAACATAGTCGCCCTTTGCATTTATGATGTCAAGCTCGTCAACGGGCTTAGTGGGTTCGCGTTCTTCTCCTTCATCCAGGGGCGTGTTATCCTCAACTTCGTACCTCGTGCTGACGTGAATATTGGCGATATGCTCGCTTTCATCGAAGTATACCTTGTTCGGAAAACCGTCAAAAGCGATGTCGTGGCGGTTCGATCTTATCGCCTGATAGACCTCTAAGGGCGTATATGCGTAGTATTCTTTTTTCATTTTCGTTCCTCCCGATTTTGGACAATAAGGATTTCAATAAATTCTTGCAATAATTGTAGTTCTAATAATTATTGTACAAAACTATTACATTCTTGTCAAGACCGTGCTATAATTAAATTGAACTCATGAAACGACTGTTCCGGAACAGGGTACAAAGAGGTGAATAAAATTTGCAGACGTAGAACGTAGTTAGGGAATAAAAATGCTTGAAATAATCCAAAACGGGGAAACCGCCTTCGGAACGAAAATCCGATTTTGTACCAGAACACTTGATATTTTGGGCTGATCGGACAGGTACATTTTTCGACTTTTGTACCTTCGGAGTAACGAAGGCGAGCCCGAGAGGATTGTTAGCAGCCCATACGGGCGATGAATGAAAATATGCATATGGAAAAATTCGGCTATTACTAGCGAGCCGTAGAATCTGTACGTACAGATTCCCACTGTTCCGCCCGACTGCTGTCGGACGGCGCATTCTGACTTTCGTCAGACTGCGAACAGCAGCTCGTTGGGAGCACCCAGACCCCTAAAAACGAAGGAGGAACGCTTATTGGAAGAACAGGTACAAAAGCAGAAAAAGAAGTACAAGCGCAAAGGACAGAGGAAGGAAGTTCTGTTCAAGGACGACGAGTGGGAGATCGTGAAAGCGAAAGCTGAGAAGATGAATCTGTCTACCACAAGGTACATTGTCAAGATGTCGCTTAGTGATAATTATGCACCACAGGAGATTTTTGAGTTTACAGAATTATCCCGTCAGTTAAGCCTTATCGGTAATAATCTGAATCAGCTTGCCCGAAAAGCAAACACGATAAACAACATCTACGCCGAAGACTATGACCAAATGCGAGAGGAGTATGCCCGCCTTTGCCTTATATTAAAACGAAAAATATCCACGTTACGCCGAACCGCAGCTTGAGGCATATTTGCGACCCGAAGAAAACGAGGGGCGGGCTGAATATCGTGTCGGTTAACTGTATGCCCTACGATAAAAACAAAAATGCCGCACATTTCTGTACGGCATATAATAATCACATTTTATCAATCAATTCCTTGCGTTTTGCTTCAAATTCTTCATCTGAAATTAAACCCGCTTCTTTCATAGAGTTTAATTCTTTGATCTTATCTGTTGTCGAATTTACATACGAACTGCTGTTGCTATTTTTTTCAGTCTCTGAGTTAGCCCAAACAAGCATTCCTATCCAAATTATCACAGTGGTTCCAAATAAATAGGTTATAATTCCGATAGCATTTTGTTGTTTATGTTTATTGTTTTGTGCTATTTTCCATGGGTACATATAATAAGGAAAAAGAATTCCAAGTATAATTATCATTATTAATGGCGAACAATATACCGATACAAATTTTTTAAAAGTATAAAAACGGCTACGCGGTAACTGCCGTCGGTACTGCTCATATTCTTCATCGGACATTATACCACTCTCATATTCTTCTTCGACAGAATAGTGAACAAAAGAAGAACCATTATATGCATAATTTGAATAAATATTACATTTATAATCTCCTTCACATTTGGAAATAAAAATCAGTAAAAGCGTAACGAAAAATAAAATAGCATATTTTAAAATGGTTTTACTCATGTTTTGAAATTTTATACTATTGTCGCAATCATCATCTGAGTCTTTTATATAACTAATTATCAATATTACAGAAACTACTACAAGTGATAAAACAGGAAACCAAGGTATGTAGAATGGATATTTTACTTCTGTATGCGCAGCATAACCGCTATATTCCGTATTTAATTGCTTGTATACAAAAACAATATTCGTAATAAATAATACTACAGAAGCTATAATCGAGGCTTTGTATAATGAGTTTGACTTCTTATTATCATTTGTGTTTGTCTCATCTGTTTGTGTATTAGTATTCATAAAAAATATTCTCCTTATTTCAGTAGGTTAACCTGTTTATATAATATATATTATTTTTATCAGTTATCTCTCCTACTGATATTCCCACATATTTCTCCATAAACCGCCTTATAACCGAATCCCAATTTGAAGCCGAGATTTCCAAGTCCGAAGTTTCTTGATTTCATTCTTTTTAATCCCTTCTCGGTAATTGCAAATCCGATTGTAGACTTGTAATCGGCAGATTCAGAGATTTTATAAATGTATCCATTTTGTTCTGTTCGTTTCATAATAGCTTCAAACTGCTCGGGATGTATCAATAAAATATGATAGTCGATATAGAGAAATTCATTCAATGCTTTTAGTATGTATTTAACAACGTTATCGCTTGTTATTGTTGCATTCAGAGCGGGAACAAGTATTTTGATATTATCGGGAATTATTATTATTCCATCGACAATTTTTACCCCCGGTATAAAACCGCGTTCCAAATATTCACATAGTGTTTTATAAGATATGTTCCAATTACATTTTGCTTCAGATATTGTCATTTACTCTGCCGCCTTTCAACACTTTCAACAGCCATGTGTTAAATTTTAGCATCAAAAAAAAAAAAAAAACATATACTGTAAACTTTTTGTAAATCCCAATTATATGACAAGTAAAACTCCGCAAAGAAGAAACACAGACGGTAAGGTCTGAAACATTTAATGGGGTGATTATTATGCATTACTTTCAGCTGTTTCCGAAAACGGAACAGCCTGCCGACAACCAAACTATAAAAATATGAAAGGAAAAATCTATGCCCAGAAAAATAGAAACGGAGGATCTAAAGAACAGACGTGACCTTTGCCTGCGCAAGATCGCGAAGAATGACCTCAGCATGAAGGAAACGCGCAAAAGACTTCAGGAGACACTTGACGAACTGGAACGTCGCGAGAAGTTGAGGACCGATGGTTTGAAGGAAAAGCTGTTTGAGGTCGCAATGCCTTATTTCGGGAACAATATTACGGAGCAAGAGCTGGAAGAGTGGTTCAAGAAGATCATGGACGCTGACCGCAACAAGGGCGCAGTCATCACGCTCAAGCGTATGGAAGAAGAGCGTGTCAGAAAGATAGAAGCTGAGGATGCCGCCCGTTTTGAACAGCTGAAAAAAGATCACAATACGCTTTTCTCGGATAGCAAAAAGGGTTCCAAAAATGACAATGAATCGGCTGACTCGGATAGAGATGATATTTCTGATGAAATCTCAACAGCTTCGGAAAGCGAAAACGACGATGATTACTACACAATAAATCCGGAGGAGCTTGACAGTATGCCCGAGGGAACTCGTTCCGAGGAATCCAAAACATAAAAATATGAAAGTGCAGTCTTGCCGCCTGCACTCAAATTAATTGCTACAATTGAATATCTTACAACTGAATATTTACAACAGAATATTATTACAACTGAATATGTAAACGTAAGCAATTAGTTATGGGCGCTCCGGTCATTCGCGGAGTTTGCCACCTCTGCGGTTTGCCTGCCCTGTGACAGTCATTATCAGGGTTGACCGAAAGTGCCTACATTTTATGAAAGGATCAAATTGATAGGAAGTACAAGTTAACAATGAATAAGATCACCCAAAGAGTTAAAGATAAAAGTAGAGAAGGGGGCTTATTCATTGGAAATATATAACAATCAGAATAAGGGCTACATCGAAGTGTGGCTGACGAATGAAGAGCAGGAGATGTATGACCGTACATAACTGACAAATATGCTTTAAATTATATGTCTGGTTATTATATGATATATAACGTATATAAATGTGGAATGATTCTGACATTGTGTATGTCGAACTATTGACTTTAATGTGACTTTATGATATACTACATATTGCAAAAAACTTGATCAAGTTGTTTTGGGGCATTACCGCACGGCTATTGTGCGGAAAACTGCCTTAAAGTATTGTCTGATTTTATGAGTTTAAGGCTATAAAATATAAGACAAAGGAAAAAAAGGAGCAAAAACTATGACAAATTTTAAGAAAAAAATGGCTTCCGCTTTGGCTGTGGTAACATTATTTACAGCATCTGCTACAAGCCTGACAGCATCTGCGAGCAATTTTCTTGGTGATCTCAACAATGACAACAAAGTCGATAATACTGACGTAACTTTACTGGAACGTTATTTTAAGAAAGAGAATGTGAACATCAATCGCGGTAATGCCGATATAAACGGTGACGGAAGAATAAGTATAGCAGACCTTGTATCACTGAAAAAGATGAACGTAACCAATAGCAATAAGGGCAGTGAGATCAGCTGTACTGCAAAAAATAACACTGTGCTGAGTGCTGGTCAGAAGCTGACTTCACCGGACGGCAAGTATTATGCTATCATGCAGTATGACGGCAATTTCGTAGTTTATTATAATTCGCCAATCGGCAGAGTTGTAGTTTGGCACACATATACAGCTGGAAATTCCGGTGCATTCCTTGCGTTACAGCAGGACGGAAACCTTGTAGTTTATAGCGAGAAATCTAAGGCAATTTGGTATACCAGAACAGGCATTCGTCCGTTTGCAGATTACAAGCTTTCGCTCGGTAATGACGGCATTCTGAGACTCACACGCAAAAGTAATAATCAACAGCGCTGGTGCAGCAAAAACAATCCTAAGGAGGAAAGCAAAGCAGCAAGAGATAGGGTTAACTCGGGTCATCTGTATTCCACGATGGATGAAGCAGCAAAAGATTTTATAATTGCGTACAATGGCATATCGGTCTGCGAGAACAGAGAGTATGGCACCAGCATTGCTAAGGTCGGAAACAAGTATAAAATCACTGAAGTAGTGTATGGACCTGTCAGAACAAATGAGGACGGAGACTTGGGCGAAGGCTGGGATACAATTTGTAATGCTGAAGGTGATCTCGTTGCATATGTACATACGCATGGTCAGGCAACTTGCAGTGCAAATCTTGTGTTCTCTCCGGATGACATGAACACAAGATTTGAATATGCGTATCTCGGCAATGCATATGGCGAAATTTACAGGTATAAAGAAGGCGACCCTCAATATAGCTATGATGATTATTACAAAAAAGGCATCGCAAGCGGTGACAAGATTGCAACACTTCCGCAGTATGTTTATCTGTATTAATACAGAATAACGGTATCAGCTTCTGAACTGCTTAAGAGCGACACCAAATAAGCTCTCGGAAACGCCCTGAAAGTGTTTCCGGGAGTTTTTTTCTTTTCAGCGGATTTTTTTATAGCGAAAACTCCTTCCAATGAATAATTTGTCATATCCTGCGCAAACTATTCCTGCAAAAGAAATTTTCGGAGGTAAGCGAAATGAAAGCAACAGGAATTGTAAGACGCATAGATGACCTCGGACGTGTGGTCATACCGAAAGAGATACGCCGCACTATGAGGATACGGGAGGGCGACCCGCTTGAAATATTCACAAGCGCTGACGGCGAAGTGGTGTTCAGAAAATATAGCGCTATGGGTGAACTTGAAAACGCCGAACAGGCGGCTGAGGTCATCGCAAAGCTGGGCGGTGCGCCTGCGGTCATTTTTGACCGTGACCATGTTGTTGCGGCGGCAGGCTCGCACAAGCGTGAGTTTCGTGAACGGCGTATATCGGCGGCGCTCGAAGAACTGCTCGAAAACCGTGACAGCTTCCGTTCGGCAGGCGGCAGATCACTAAAACCTATCGAGGGTGTGAATAACAGCGCTCTTGCAGTCACGCCCATAATCTCCTCGGGAGACGTTGCAGGCGCTGTCGCTTTTGTCTCCGATGAGGACGGAAGAGAAGCTGATGAAAACCACGTTATGCTCACAAGAGCGGCGGCTATGTTTTTAGGCAAGCAGATAGAAAGTTGAGGTCACAGCCCGGAAAGCATGATGCAGTCCGGGCTTTTTCTTTCATTGCTATAAATGAGCGGCTTTGTTAAAATATACAAATGAAGCGGCATATCAAAAGCAGTCCAAAGATTCACTTTTGTGCAAATTGTCAAATCTGCTTATTTATAGTTTGATGTTGACCCTGCTTTTTTTGTGTGGCGTGAGCTGTTCATGCTG